>DANO01000023.1:0-263 GCA_002497295.1 Euryarchaeota archaeon UBA171
TCAGTTATTTTAGGTCAAAGCAGTACAATCTTTGGAGCGATGATTGTGTTCACTATGGTATTGGTTCTAATCGGTACCGCTGTAGTAAGATCCCCCAAGTCACGATTAGATTCCGTAATAACGGAAAATGAAGTTGAAGCAGATGAATTATTGTCACTTCTTTCCAGATCAAAAATGGTCCAAATTATTCACACATTGCATTCAGAAGAAAATCCAATTAGATTTACAGAATTAAAAAATAGAGTTGATACTTCCTCTACCAC
>DANO01000023.1:596-4078 GCA_002497295.1 Euryarchaeota archaeon UBA171
CTAACAAGAAGACTGGGCGAATTAGAGGATCACAATCTAGTAGAAAGAATTGATTATGAGACTGTTCCTCCCACTGTTGTATACAAATTGACCGATTCCGGAACATCTCTTCTTCCTAGTTTAGAGACATTTTTTGAATGGGTTGTAAATGATACAAATGAAACTCAGTAAATGTCATTGTTTCACCCCTGAAAGCGGGGGAGCTCCGTCGGAATTAAGCCAAATGCCAAGACTGACGTTTCAATCACCCTCAAATAGGGAATGACGGTCGCTCGGGACCCGGAGGTTGGAATATGGGAGTCGCAAAGCACATGCAGACCACTTGGAATCGTCCCAAGGCAACCATCCCAGCAAAGGCCCGCAGGGAGAGGATGGCCGGCTGGAGGCGCGAGGGCGTATTCCAGCGCATACAGCGACCAACACGGATCGATGCCGCACGACGAGTCGGGTACAAGGCCAAGCAGGGAATCGTGATGGTCAGGACACGAGTCCGGAGAGGCGGTCTTAGGAAGAGCAAGATCCATATGAAGAGGAAGCCATCCAATGCGGGTATCAAGAAGATCACAATGGCGAAGTCGATTCAGAGAATCGCCGAGGAGCGTGTCAGTAGGCGCTACCCGAATCTCGAGGTTCTTAACTCGTATTGGGTCGGCGAGGACGGTAAGAACAAGTTCTACGAAGTCATAATGGTCGATCCACACCATCCCGCTATCAAAGCCGACAAGCAACTCGGCTGGATTTCCTCGGGATCCAGCCACTCCGGCCGTGCCTTCAGGGGCAAGACAAGCGCCGGAAAGAAGGGACGTGGCCTTTTCAACAAAGGAAAGGGCGCTGAGAAGTTGCGTCCAAGCCTCAAGGCACATCAGAACCGCGGCAAGTGAGTAATTGCTGCGTCAGGTTGATGCCGACATCCGCTGGCCAATCATCATGGCGGACCGCAGGCTGACCGAGATGCATGGTCTTCCAGTGGTTCTTCCGGATGCGCGCATACTCGGAATCGTGCACGACGTGGTGCTCGACGAACAGACAAGGACCTGCACCCATCTTTTCGTGATAGAGACCACAGATACAATCATCGAAGGCGGAATGCACGTCTCTGTCCCATGGTCCTGGGTCCGTTCGATATCCGACGTCATCCTTCTCAGATGGTTTCCGCCCACCCCTATACCTCGACGCCCAGACTCCTAATCGTGAATTGCGCGACGACCATGAGACCGATATGATGTAAAGCATGTCTGAGCACGAGGGTATCGATGAATCGCCTCAGCACTGCCGCAGTCGTGCTGATGCTCGTCCTAGTCCCTCTTGCTGCAAAGGCCGCAGAGCCAAAGGGCACGGTCACATGCATTCAGGAAGACGCCTCTGATGGCCTGGCTGCATGGAGCCTTTCAGATCAAAGCTGTCTAAGGGTGGGAATCGGGCTTCTAAGTCCCGGCACTGCTGTCGAATTCAATATCAGTGCTGATTCTCCAGTTGACATACTCCTCTTCTCCTCGACCGGTGTGGTCGTTTATCAGCAAGAGCAGAACTATCGCAGGGCAGACGTATGGGAGTCCGATTCGGTGTTCGAGTCATTCTCCGGCGACGGAAGTTGGCGATGGTCCACCCCCTCTGATAGAGGAGCAACTCGCTGGTATCTAGTTGTGGATAATTATGACCATGCCCAGGATCAAGATCAAGGCGCATTGGGAGGTTCTAGCGTGGCAGTCTCCTTCGGAGTTTCAGTCATTCAGGAGGAGCCATTCACGCTGCACGACGACATCGTACACTTGTCCCCATCATCATTCGCCACATTAGCAGGTCCTTTTCAGGCTGATCAAGGTACAGTTGTGAAGATATCAGCCTCCTCTATGAAGGGGGAGTCCGATGTGTTCCTCATGTCTCAGAACCAGTATCAGCTGTATTCCGCCGGAGCTGCCCCGGCACGAATCGATCAGGGATCGATGTTGTTGGTTGGCAGTGCAAGAACCGTGCTATTCAGCGTAACAGAAGAGCTCGATGGGGCTGATTTGTACGTTGTAATCGATAACAAGGCGGGAGGCGGAGGAGTAGGAACATCTCCAATCGCAACAACGGTAACTGTAACTCTCACCCCGATACTGGACCCAAGAATAACAGATTCAGAGTTGCTTGCGACAGTGGATGTGGGCCAGACTGTGACTTTGGACGCCAGTACAACGCCAAATCGATCGGGTCAAATAACCTCTGAGGGATACCTCTGGGACCTCGACGGCGATGGTTTCAGCGACGCAGCGGGAATGTCCGTCGAAAATACTTGGAACGAACCTGATGATCTAACAATACACCTTCGAGTAATTGGCATCGATGGTAGACCTGCCACGAAGTTTCATGAAATAAGCATCCAAGACCTATCTCCCCCCGTGGCACAGATCGATGGTGCAGAGAACATCACTAGGACCTTTGGCGAGTCAGTCTCAATGACCGGCACATATTCTGACAACTGGCAGGTTGTTTCGGTGAAGTGGTACTTTGGCGAAATACTCGTTCTCACCGATCCATCCCCCCAGAAGCAGGGAACATCCAGCCTAAATCTGGAGATCGGGACTCTGGAGATTTCCGCAGGTACCCATCCTGTCCGTATGGAGGTCATGGATGCCAGTGGGATGATGTCGAACTCTACGTCGAATCTTACTGTGTATGACGCGACACCTCCTTCAGTCAATGATGCGATCGTGGAGCTGACGAGGCTATCGGGCGAGACCATCCGTCTGGAAGCAAGCGCATCAGATCCGGAGTCTGAAACACTAGCCTACTCGTGGGACATAGACGTGAATGATGACAGCGACGGCGACGGAGTTACGAATAATGACCAAGATTTGGTAGGGCCAGTTTATCTGGTGATATACCAGAAAACCGGAATTTACTCTCTCATCTGCACAATTACAAATGACAATGGCTTGGAGACAAAAATAGAGTACATACTAGCCATCGAGGCCTCCGATACAGAGCCAACTTTGCTAGATGCCATCGCCCCATACCTCCCGCTCATCGGCGCAGTCGTTTTTGTGATTCTCCTAGCCTTATCCTTGGTCTTGTTGATTTCTCGTCGTGCTAGGCGCAAGATGGCGGAGATAGAGGAAGAGATGAGGACTCAACAAGAAGAACAGGCCCGCGCGCCTAACGAAGATGAGCAGAAGCAGATGTTCGCACGGAGAAGTGCTGATGAAGGATATGGCGGAGGGTACGGCTTCCGACGCTCTGCAGCTCCGCCCGTGTCCAATGATCCCGACATCGCAGCATTGCTGGGCCGTCCTCCAGACAGCACCTCCACCCCCGCCCCTCGAAGCAGGGGCGACGAGTTACTATCGATGATGTTCGACGACGAGCCACACGATGAGAGTCATGATGGCGCTCCTAATGTCGGACTAGAAGAACAACCGACGACCCAGATGCCCCCGAAAATACCTGACATCGCTCATTTCGGAGACACAACCTCTGTGGAGCCCGAACCGGAGGCCCCG
>DANO01000017.1:0-872 GCA_002497295.1 Euryarchaeota archaeon UBA171
GGACGGCGAGTCTGGGGAGGAGTTTGTCTTCTTCATCACTGGCCCCAGGATTGAGGATAGTGGCTTGATTCACCGTTACCTCCCCCACCAAATCTTCTTGATCGGGGGAGTGCATGTTTTCGAGTCTCTCTTTCAAATCATCTTCGCGGTCGAGGGGGCCGAATATTGCTAGAAGCGTACCATATTCCCGGACTCTACGAGTCAAAGCTCGAGTATCAATATCGCATATGCCTGGGATAACGTGGGATCTGAGGAAATCATGCACGCTGCCAACCGAGTCTCTGTGATCTGGATTAATCATGAGTTCCCTACATACTATCCCGCGAGGGTGTATCCCGGAAGATTCACTTATTCCAGGGTGTATTCCGTAGTTACCGAGTAATGGCCAGGTGAAAGTTAGAATCTGGCCTGCGAAGGACGGGTCGGTCATACTCTCCTGATATCCGCACATGCCAGTGGTGAAGACGAGTTCTCCTTCCCCTGAAGTGCAAGATCCGAAGAGGCGGCCCTCCATCCTAGTGCCATCTGCAAGAAGTAGCACTCCAGGAGGTCCTGTAAAGGGTTCTTTGACTACATTTTTGAGGAGTTTATCAGCAGCGTCGGGGAATGTTGGAGCGTCTAAAACACCCTTCTGATTGAGGCCGGGCCTGAATCCACCGGGGTGACGAGGCCTTGACATCGAGTATGATGCCTGAATGCGATTCTTATACATTCATGATTCAGAGGTACTTTTTTTATCGACGACATTCTTCCCTTCTCTTGAGGGTATGACTCTTATTGACCCGCCTTCAAATCGACTCTGTATGGCAACAGAACTGTGCCACTGCGAGAGTGCGACTGCCAGAGCTGCAACTTCTGAATGAGGTTGATTA
>DANO01000017.1:1175-12874 GCA_002497295.1 Euryarchaeota archaeon UBA171
GCAACTTCTGAATGAGGTTGATTACCGACGGCCACATTATGGTTTGAGATGCCAAATAGCTCTCCCGGTACTTTCGCGCCGCCGACGACTAATGCCACTGGACGATCTCGCCGAATCTTCGGAAGCGCCTCTGAGACTTCTTCCCCATACATGGTGAGATGTACGATGATTCCCGATGGTCTCTCTTTTGTTCCTTTTTTGAAGGATTTCAGATATGCCATTGGCCTTGATTCGTATCTTGCTGAGAAGCGTCCGCCAAAACGTTCCGAGACATTATTCCAAGTTTCAATGATGCTTGGGTCTTCATCTCCGCATAGAACAATTCCATCAGCCCCAAGCGCCCTAGCAGTGAGGCCGAGATGAGATGTAATTCTCTTGTCTCGATCTATACGATGCCCTAACCTGACAACCTCTAGCCATGACAAATACTGTTCGACCACGAGTCACGGGAAGGGCGGGGACACATCATCATCACCCTCATCGGAATCATCTACCATCTCAAAGACATCGAATGGGAGATAGTGATGCTGTCCGAGGACCCAGGAAAGTAGTATCGCGCTTATCCCACTCATTGTGGACGCATATGTGAGCGCGGATAGCACGGCTAGACGTCCCGTTGCAGAGAGTGCGACTCCCGCTTCGTCTATCGACCCTATCAGGAACATCCCTAGCGGCTCTATCACAAGGTAAGCTACAAGCAGAGCAGTGGCGCCTCCAGTGAGAAGAAGTGCAGGGTTGCCCCTGTAACTTCCGAGTGCGAAAACAAATGCAGAAATTAGGACCAGGGCGGGAACCATGATGCTGATCGAGTGGAATTGCATGCCAATCAGGGATGAAGGGATATCCGAGTCACCAAGTTGGGCTCCGCCTTTAGCAACTGTGATCCACCACATTAGACCCACTGCCATGGCGTAGGCTCCAGATTGCAGTCCGGCGTTAGTCATCAGGGTGCGCATGTGATGTGGATTTCTTGGCCTGTGCCTCACAACAATGGATTGCATGAGCTCCATAGTCTCCGGCGAGAGGGTTTCTTCCACAGGGTTATCGGCACCGCCCTCCTCCATCATTGGTCTTCATCGTCTTCCATCACATCATAAAGCCAACGTTGTTTCCAGCACACGTGAGGGCGGACTTGAGGGGTAGAGTGTTCGCCGAGGAGGTTCGTCCCCCGGCGCTTATGGGCGTTGTGAATGTGACTCCAGACTCGTTTCATCCGGGCTCTAGATCACTTAATTCGCCTCATGCTGTATCTCGGGGTATTTCGATGATAGACGAGGGGGCCTCGATAATTGATATCGGGGGGGAGTCGACTAGGCCCGGCGCCATGCCGGTGGATTTAGAGAGCGAGCTTTCCAGGACCATTCCCGTGATTGAAGGGATCTTACATGAGAGACCTGATGCATTCATATCGGTAGACACTAGCAAGCCCGGAGTTGCTAGCGAGGCTCTGAGAAAGGGCTGCCGCATGATTAATGATGTGACTGGCGCAGAGAATAAAGAAATGATCGATTTAATTGCCGATTCTGGGGCTCAAATTTGTATCATGCACATGAAAGGCGAGCCGCGGACTATGCAAGTGGACCCTGGATACGACGATGTGGTTTCAGAGGTTAGCGCCTACCTAAGCGGCCGGGTGGATGCTCTAGTTGAAGCAGGCATACCTCCAAGGAACATACTAGTGGATCCAGGGATTGGCTTCGGTAAACGTCTCGAGGATAATATTGCATTGTTGAAAGCTGGTCGACAAATAGTGCCTAGAGAGGAGGTCAGGCTGCTTTGGGGCGTCAGCCGTAAGAGGATGTTTCTGGATCTGCTAGGACGAAAAGATAGCAATGACAGACTTTTCGGAACGCTAGGTGTTGCGGCCTCTTCAGCATATTCGGGCGTCGATGTCCTAAGGGTCCACGATGTGAAGGAACATGCTGATTTTCTCAAAGCGATGACTTCGACTATTAGGGGGGCGAGGGATGAGTGACACGGTTATCGATCTCGATGATAATGTCAGGGTCGTAGGTACCGCGCATGTCAGTAGAACGTCGATAGATTTGGTGCAGGAGCAAATTTCAGAATTCGAGCCCGACATTGTTGCTGTTGAATTGTGTGAATCAAGATTGAAATCACTGGAGAATCCTTCTGCATTGGACAATGAAGATCTTCTTTCCATCATAAAAGATGGTCGTTCCGGCATGATCCTGCTTCAGTCCGCTCTTGCCAGTCAACAAAGAAGGATGGGCATTCAACAAGGAGAGAAGCCTGGAGCAGAGCTTCTCCGTGCCATTGATATTGCGAAAGAGATGGAGCTACCTGTTGAATTGATTGATCGGGACATAGTTACTACGCTTAGAAGGGCTTGGAAGAAGATGGGGATTGTGGAGAAGGGTCGCGTTCTCAACGCCCTCCTGTGGAGCGATGAGGGAGAGGATGAAGAAGACATTGAGGCATTGCTCGAAGATTCGGATATGCTCAGTAAAGTCTTGGAAGAGGCTCGCGATGTTGCTCCTAAGGCAGGCGTTGTTCTGATTGATGAAAGAGACCGGTATATGGCCAGCAGGATACGACAAGTGTCGGAGAAAGGAAGAGTACTGGCGATTGTAGGTGCTGGTCACTTGAGCGGGATTAAGACTGCTTGGAAAACGCCTCCTGATGAAGACGCTGGCGAGGTCATCTCAAATCTGGATGTAATTCCAACCCCTTCAAGATGGCCGAAGATTCTGGTGGGCGCTATCCCAATGATACTCATCGGTATTGTAGGGTGGATGTGGCTCCAAGGGGATTTAGAGGGCATAGGAAATACTCTCGGATACTGGATGATAGCAAATGCTGCCCTTGCTGGGTTAGGGGTGGCCATTGCTGGGGGGCATCCTCTTTCGATATTGGTGGGTGCCATTGCCTCGCCCTTTACTTCACTAAACCCTGCACTTGCGGCAGGGTGGTTTGCAGGGTACACTCAATACAAGATGCAAAAACCCACGGGACTAGACGCTTCGGAGTTCCTTGTGATAGAAGATGTGACTGGACTCTGGAAAAATAGAGTTGGTCGCATCTTACTTGTCACAGCTCTGGGGAATCTAGGATCTTCGCTAGGAGCATGGCTTGCTGGAGCCGCGATCATAGGTACGATACTGGGTTAATTCGTGTGGGCCCGTATATCGGTGCCCCAGTTGAGTCGTGCCCATCCTCTTTCGTGTAAGTAGTAAAGAGCCAGTTTTGTGACTAACTCTAATCCAGCTACCGTAGCGGCCAAACCTGTGGCCTGATCGGAGGTTATTCCGAGGTCCGCCCCCAAGTAGGTTGCTGAAATGAATGTTAGAAGGAAAGTATCCGTAGTTGCTATTACTCTCCAAGTCAGGGTTTTGACGAGACTTCGCATAGGTGTGGCATGACCCATGACCTGCGAAGTGATGAGTAAACTATGTCAATTCCGGCTATAAGGACTCGATTACCACTGCTATGCCTTGGCCACCGCCTATGCACGCCGTAGCGACTCCGAAACCTCCGCCTGATCTGCGTAGTTCATGTCCGAGGGTCAGTAGTAGTCTGGTCCCAGTGGCTGCGAGAGGGTGGCCGAGTCCCACAGCACCGCCATTTACATTGACTATTCTTTGATCGATACCAAGGTCTTTCATACAAGCAACAGCTTGTCCAGCAAATGCCTCGTTAATCTCCCACTTGCTTATATCGTCAACTGAAAGGCCGGCTCTTTCTAGGGCCATCCTGCTAGACGGGACTGGGCCGTAGGCCATTATTGCAGGTTCTAGCCCGACGATCCCCCATGAGACGATTCTTGCGAGGGGTTCGTCCCCATCGGACGATGCCTGAGCCGCTGACTTGACTACGACGGCCGCCGCTCCATCGACGATTCCAGATGCATTTCCAGCTGTTACAAGAGATTCTGGACCGAAATGCGTACGTAGTTTTGACAGGGATTCTGAAGTCGTTCCAGGTACTACGTGATCTTCATGTGATGGGCCTATGGTACCATCCGGCGTGCGTACCTCGACAATTTCTTGATTCCATAGTCCATTTGAGATGCTGGTCTCTGTTCTTTGATGGCTCAGAGCAGC
Source organism: Euryarchaeota archaeon UBA171 (assembly GCA_002497295.1). Classification (GTDB taxonomy): domain Archaea; phylum Thermoplasmatota; class Poseidoniia; order Poseidoniales; family Thalassarchaeaceae; genus MGIIb-N1. Next base: position 5,240 of record DANO01000017.1, read on the forward strand.
AAAGGAGTCTGCTTGCTCACGCGTGACCTGGAGTCGTTTGCAAAGTTCATCGCTTGTCTGGGCCATGAAGCGATTTGAAATGGAGTCCAATAGATTGGTGAAGAGGTAATCCTCCATATCCTTATCCAAAATCTGTCCCTGCGTAGGTGGTCTTCCTAGACGATTTGCGGGACGGGTACCTCTGAGAACCATTGGTGCCTGGCTCAGATTCTCCATGCCTCCAGCCACTACAGTATTCGCTTCCCCCAGCATAATCATCTGAGCTGCAGTGACTACGGATTGTGCTCCGCTGCCGCATAGGCGGTTGAGTGTCAACATGGGTACTTCTTGGGGTATTCCAGCACGTAGGCCGGCATGCCTTGCTCCAAAGATGGCTTGGCCAGAAGTCTGGAGGGCGTGCCCCATCACAACATGATCTACAGAGGACGGGTCAGTACCTGTGGAAGCAAGGGCCCCTTCAATCACAATGGTGCCGAGTTCCTCGGCAGAAACATCGGATAACAGGCCTCCCGATTCGCCATCGCCCCTCTTTCCACCAGACCACTCGCAAAAGGGCGTACGCTTTCCTCCGACAATGACGACATCCTCAGCCATGTCGCTCGGTTACGCAGGGGCTACATGAGCATAGCGAGCGCTAATGCTGTGGATGACATCACGATGATGGTTGATGTCGCACCCGCCCAGAGTATTGGCCCGGCTGCTCCTGCCAGTTCTTTGAGGTCTATGCTAGATCCGATTAATACCAGTACAGGGACCATCAGTATGCTGCCGAAGTCCTCTAATTGAGTGGCGATTTGTACAGGCATTAGCGTTGTTGCCAGAATAGAGGCGATTATGAAACCAGGCAGAAAGAGAGGTATGTTGGACTTTTTGCTACCCTCATCTTTCGAGGTTGTTCCCTCATGCTCTGCAAAAAATGATGCTATTGGGACCACGACGAGTAATCCGAGTACGCGCGTGAGTTTGGTTCCCGAGGCTAAACTGAGAGCATCCCCCCCAAGCGCCTCGCCAGCTGCTATTGCTTGAGGGACTGCGTGTACGGTTGATCCGGCCCATATCCCTGCGGTTTGATCGCTCATTCCTAACAGATGAGCTAAAATCGGTACAGAAAGGAATGTTGCTAGGCCAAGGAGGTTTACGACTGCGACTATTGCTCCTGTCTTGGCCGCGCCTAAACGCAGCGAGGGGGCTACTGCAAGTACTGCACTCGTCCCGCATATCGCGCCACCAGCGCCCAATGCAAATGATTGAGGCGTGTCAATCCCGAGGATTTTGCCCATAATCATGGTAGTGATGAATGCTACCGTTATAGCAATCAGAATAGAAGCCAGACCTGCAACCCCTAGATCTCCAGATGAGAGGAGGGCTATGTCTAAGCCAAATCCGAGAAGCACTATGGAAGCGGGCAATATCGAATCAATAGCATACTTCCTCTCACTGGATTCAATTGCGATGAATGAGGTCAATAACAAACCGATTAAAAAGCCGAAAGTACCTGCTCCCAGGGAGAATAAATCCTGCGAATCAAGGACGGAATCAATTAGAATCGCCAACAGCGAAACGGTCGTAATTACGAATACAGTACGAGTCCGTATCAACGACTCACCAGGCCGGCTACTGATCATCCTTATCGGTCACGGTACCCAAGAACTCGGGCAGATCGACACCTGCGTTCCGAGCAACGTCGTGCAACGGCGGAAGGCTTCGTACGAGGCTGCTGATGAAGTCCGAGGTGGCTGATCCATCCGCGCTTCCTCCTCCATCCCAGACCGTTATACTGTCAATCTTGAGATTCTTGACGGCCTCTATCTGTGCAGCCACCATTCCCTCAATCTTCTCAACCATGAGGAGTGTCGCTGCAGCCTTGGCATCGCCGCCTGAACTAGTGACTAGCCCTGCATAACCCGCTGCCTTTGCCTCAAGGACCTTCTGAACACCGGCTGCCTCTGCCTCATACTTCAGCAGTATAGCGTCTGCTTCACCAGCAGCGATGCGCCGCTGCCGTTCTGCCTCGGCCTCTGCAGCAATCTCAATCTGCTGCTTCTGGATGTTCTCCCTGACAATGTCGCTTGCTTTGAGACGCTCTTCTTCCTCAATATACTTCGATTTCTGAATCTCGGCCTCGGCCTGAGCCTTGGCTATCTCAGCACGCTGCTTTGCAGTGGCCTCTGCCTCAGCAAGGTCGGCATTGACTCTCGCGATCTGCGCCTGAGATGAGTTCTCACCCTCGACTGCAATGGCTTCTTGCTCATTGACGAAAACACGCTGATCTGCCTCTGCAGCCTTCTTACCCTTCTCAGCCTGAGCCATATTCTCAGCGACTTGGATCTCTCTGGCCCTAACAGCCTCTGCAGATCCTACTGCACCATCTCGCTCTGCATTGGCAACATCAACACGTGCCTGCTCGACCGCGACAGATGCAGCCTTCTTACCAATGCTCTCAATGTAGTTCGACTCATCTGTGATGTCGACTATGTTGACGTTTATCAGGTAAAGTCCGACTTTGTTCAACTCAGCATCGACATTGGTCCTGATAAGATCGAGGAAGGCGTCTCTGTCCTGGTTGATCTGCTCAATCGTCAGTGTTGCGACTGTAAGTCTCAGCTGACCAAAGATGATCTCCTTGGCCATTTCCTCGACCTGCTCCAAGTCCAATTCAAGAAGACGCTCGGCGGCCGAGCTCATTATTCTGGGATCCGTCGAAACACCGATGGTGAACGTGCTTGGGACATTGATCCTGATATTCTGTTGCGACAACGCATTGCGCATGTCTATGTTGATGGTCATCGGAGTAAGAGAGATGTAGCTGTAGTCCTGAATTAACGGCCATACTAGGGTTGCACCGCCGTGAATCACCTTGGAGGCCTCAGAACCCGCGGTTCGCCCGTATATGACCATGATTTTATCTGGTGGGCAGCGCTTGTATCGCTGGGCGAAGAAAATAACCACTGCAACAAGCAGCAGTATTGTCACAAACATCAGGACGCCCACGCCTGCGGCTGCGGTGTTGCTATCCTCTTGAGCGGCTGCCAGAGGGGTCAACATCAGTGCAGTCAACGTTGTCAAAAGAGCCATTCGGGTGCCACGGGCCATAGGAGGCACTCCAAGGGGATGGATATGAAGGCTGTGCCGGCTTTCCAAAAGTCTGAACTGGCTCATTCTTTCTCAGAAGGAGTGTAATGAGCCGGTTCGACAATCAAAACTGTGCCTACAACAGCCTTGACGTTCACGGTTTCCTCATTCGGAATCAGAGATCCGTCGGCAGACTTTGCATCGTACTGCCTAAGGGATCCTTTGATGCTGACACTGACTTGTCCGGTTCCCCCTTTTGGTATCCTCAAATATACTGTTCCAATGGAGCCCACAGCATCGTCAATCTCGATGGTCCCCTCTGCCTGGAGAGCGATGAAGAACTGGAAGACTTTGCCTGTGGCAAACATTGAGGCAGCGCCTGATGCGCCACCGACAATAACTGCGAGGAATTCAGGCCCGCCTGACTGCATGACAATAATTCCAGTCAACCCAAAGAACATCATGAATGCCATCACACCTTGGAATGTCAGTGCCTTGAATGACGCATCTGCGCCCATCGCATCGATGTCGATGCCAAAAACTCCCTCTGCCACATCCCCGATTCCGCCAAGCACTACAACCAGCACCAACCAGAGCAGAAACAGGACTCCCCCGATTAATGCTGAGATGCCGAACATCAGTTCCAAACCAGTTGCATCTAGCAGTCCGAAGATGAAGTCTATCATCGCAGCCATGCTATATCTCAGAAGGCGTCTCCCCATAGTGCTATCGACGCTAGGAATTCACTCCTTATTGACCCAAATGCCGTACATCTGCTCTAACGCCATTATCGGACCTAGACTTAGTCCAGTGACCATTCCTGCAAATATTATCGATGTTCCGTGTGAGAACCAAGTCATTGACATGTAGTATGAAGACATGCACACGCCGATCAGGAGAAGCGGAATGGCAACCCTGCGTATGAATATGTAGTAACCACCGAGTCCATCGAACGCTGGGTTGTCCGTAGCACGGTCGATGAGTTCCGCTGCACGGGACATGTTGCCGCCCTCATGAGATGATCATGCCCAACACATTCATCGAGCCAAATACGATCAGTATTATTGGCACTGCCCACCAGCCAGCCTTTCTGGTCAGAGTCCGATTATCAACCCTCTCTACAGCGCCATCTTCGTTCCTCTCTAGACGAGTTTTCTCTAGTTTCGAATAGGAGGTATCGAACTCTTTCTGATAACGCCCCACGGACGTTAGGAAGTATATTGCGAGCAATGCAGTAGTTGCGCCGCTAACTCCGAATAGCTCTCCGGCAAAATTGATGGCACTGTCTTCCAGATACTGCCAAAGCATCAACTGCGCTATTGCGAAAAGCCCCAGCAGTATGGAGTCGCTTCTGGCCATGCCCCTTACTACAGGGCTTTGCTCATCAAATGTTGTACGATATGCTACTTCTTCAGATGACTGGGTCTGCTGGGCCAAATGCCCCACGTGCCTCTTGCCTTCGCGATGACTGAGCCTTCTTGATCGGATATCTCGCCCTCGACGTGGGCTATTCCTCGACCCCTGCGCAAGACCCTGGCTTCACAGTTCAATCTCGTACCAACACGTGCTGCCTCGATATATGAGATATCCAGCTGAACGGTAGCGCACCACTCTTCCTTGGAAAGAGCGGCTACCGTAGCGCCCCCCATTGCTGTATCAAGGAGAGTGGCATGGAGGCCCCCGTGGGCAACGCCGCCCTTGTTGAGGTGTGCATCCGCCACATCTACGTACACAGCACAGCGACCGTCCCCCATCATCTCGAGCTCGATTCCCATCGACCTCTGCAATGGTCCAAGATGCGGGTATGAACGAGATCCGTCTGACGACATATGACCTTCGAAGACATTGCATGGCTTGAGTTTGGCCCTTATGCCTGTCCTGTTTGAACATCCCAAAGTCTGCTGTAGAGTCCCTTCGCCTGTACAAGCTGTTCATGGGATCCTATCTCGGATATCACCCCTCCATCGAGAACTGCTATTCTGTCGGCATTCCTGATGGTTGAGAGCCTGTGTGCTATGATAATGGTAGTTCTATCCTTGGATAGAATCTCTACGGAGCGCTGTAAAGCCGCTTCCGTCTCATTGTCGACATTGCTTGTGGCCTCATCGAGGACGAGTATTGGTGCATCTTTGAGCACAGCCCTTGCAATGGCGATACGTTGTCGCTGTCCTCCTGAAAGTCGATGGCCATCTTCCCCGATTTCTGTATCCCACCCCTGGGGTAAAGCCTGAATGAAGTCAATGGCCTCGGCCACGGTGGCCGCCTTCAATATCTCATCATCATCCGCATTGGGTCTCCCGTAGAGGATGTTATCCTTCACCGAACCCGGGAAAAGAGTCGTATTCTGAGAGACAAGGGCGATGGATCCACGTAGACAATTGAGGGTCAGGACCTTGACATCGTGACCATCCAGAAACACTCCCCCAGATACAGGGTCGTGCAAACGCATCATGAGGCTCATCATAGTGGTTTTTCCAGCCCCGGTGGAGCCGACTATCCCAATCGACTCGCCTGGTTGCACCGAGAGGTTGAGGTCGTCATATATCGGACTGCGACCAGGATATGCGAAGGTAACTTCGCGGTATTCTATCTCTCCAGAAACGTTCTCGATCTCAACATCCCCCTCTACGATTCCGATTTCTGTATCGAGCAGATCAAGAACTCGCGTTGTAGAAGCCATTGCACGCTGATAGAGGTCGAAAGTCTGGCCCAAACGGGTCAAGGGCCATAGTAAACGCTGAGTGATGAACACGATTACGCTATATGCGCCAATCGAAAGTGCGCCATCCAATGCCATCCACCCCCCTACAAGCATATTTGCGGTGAAAGCAAAGAGAATTGCCATTCGGATCAATGGTACGAAGGAGGCTGAGAGTCGTATGGCAGACTTGTTGGCCTCCCTATATGTTTCAGAAGCCATCCTTACACGTTCGACCTCTCGATCTTCAGCAGTGAATGATTTGATCGTGGTTATTCCGCTCAAATTATTGTTGAGCAACGCATTTAGATCTGCTACTTCTTCCCTAACGAGAGTGTATCTATCGCCGATTCGCCTTTGGAAAGCAAATGAGCCTATGACAATAATAGGCACGGGAATTACAGCCAATATTGCTACCTCGGGTGCTATTGCAAACATTATACCGCCGACTACCACTACAGTAGTAGCCACCTGAAGGAGATCTGTTGCGCCCTGATCCAAGAATCTCTCAAGTTGGTTCACATCATCATTCATGATTGCCATGAGTCCTCCAGTCGTCTGTTCTGAAAACCACCTCATCTCAAGATCTTGTATGTGCGAATAGGCAGACATCCTGAGTTCGTGTTGGGCAGTTTGGGCGAGATTTCGCCACAAGACCGCATAAAAATACTCGAATAGCGATTCAAGCACCCATATTATCACCGTCAATGCGACTAAAATTAGGAACTGGTCACGAGGGTCCGTCCAACCCATATTTCCAAGGAATGACTCTTCCCGGAGAGCTACAACATCTACAGCCATGCCTATCAGCACGGGAGGAGCTAGGTCCCAGAACTTGTTCAGAATGGAACATATCGAAGCGAGGATGATGGTTCCCCTGTGCTCACTTAGATGGGAAATCAACCTCTTTAGAGGATGTCGCTTACTTTCCGAGTTATTTTCCATGAGAATACGTTCCTAACCGTCTTGAGCGATTGACGCCTAATTGAAAGCAGTACCGGACCAGCCATCTGCCCAGATATCCCAAATTCCTGCACCGATGGTGCCCTCGGCATCTGTTCTCAGAGTGATTCGGTCTCCAGCAGACACCAATTGGTCCATATCCGCATCGTTCCAATCCAGGCTCCACCAATGACCTCTCTGGTCAGTGATATTTGCAGGGGTCTCGGAAATAACCGACGATGCTGCCGTAATCAGCGAATCTCCTTCAGTGTGAAGGCCGTGTATCTGAAGTTCTGATGGTTCCACTTCTAGAATGAATCCCGGGGGTACAACAGTTGTCCATTCAGTTGCATCCTGTAAGAGATACGGCTGTGAGGGGAACGTTAAACTCGTTGGGAGGCGTTCTATGCCCTGCTTTACATCGATGGTGACGTCATCGCCCGTAGCTACATCTAATCGAAATGATCCCCCATCATTCACGTTATACATCTGCACCCCCATCAAGGAAGGTGGTTCGCCGATCAGCTCGAGGATTACATTTACCGTATCATCAGTGGCAGTTGCTATCTGTTGCAGGGATATCTCGTCAGCAGTTATTGTCCAGTCCATGCCTGAGAAAATAGAGGGGTCGAATCCGAACGGAGGGTATGTGCCCAGAGGGTCAGAAGCAGCTTGAAGTGCTAAAAGATGGAATGGGTCGACATGTTCAGGCTTGGCATCCCTGCCCTCGAACCATGCAGAGCCGACGCGTATGTTCGTTACATCCCCAGCAACAACCTCTTCAGTATCCATCTGAGTGCCTGCGAGACTGATTGCCATCCCAATGGAAGATATCTGGAGTGAATCGTCCTTGGCCACATCCCATGATATCGACCCGGTCTGCCCATCCGTCGAAGAGTAGACCTCTGTAACGGTGGATACCC
>DANO01000028.1:0-24840 GCA_002497295.1 Euryarchaeota archaeon UBA171
AGATGGCGGATCAGCAACGGGTTGTATATCCACCAAGAAAGAACCGGACCAATAATTATCTGCTGAGTCTGTAACCGTAATGTCCACCATTGAAGAGCCACTAGAGTCCTGAAGTGGCTGAATCTGTAAATATCCCTCTGAGATCCTCAAATCCAATAGTCCATCGATCCGGGAAGTGGCAGTTATCCCCAGTTGGGAGTAAGGGTCCCTATCATCCGAACATGCGCTGAGAATTGGAATCGATATGCCTCCTTCATCTTCAACAAGATACTGATTCGATGGTGTGAGGCAGACTGGAGAAGTATCGATATCTATGGAATATCCTCCAGATATGGTCATCGATTCGATGGTCATGGACACAGATTCTTGTTCGCCGCCGGAGGACCATTGGAACCTCGTACCTATGCCAAGTAAGAGTTCCCCTCCCGAGGAAGGAAGAAGATCGCCGACGGGCATCTCATAGGAAAATGATCCATTTTGGAAGGGGGCTTCAAGTGCTAGATTGCTCCCAATAGCAAAACGGATATGACTCGATTCAGATACTATTCCGGAAAGGTTACCATCAACAGTACCGGTTACGTAGAGAGTTGGATCGTTTATATCCACCCTTAATCCACCTACGCATCCATCCCTTATGACAAGCATGATGTCAAAAGACTGCGCTTGCGGGAGTAAAGCTCCTTCTGACCAAGTTGTCCATTCGCCCCCAGGGGTCCTAATGGCAAGAGTGGCATCCAATCCCTCTTCAGACATAATGTGAATACGGCCCAAGGATTGCTCAAAAGGCGGCATTACGGACAAAATTGACCATTCCCCTGGGGTGCTTCCCGTTGGTTGTAACCCGCAAGGCGAAATCTCGAGACCTGCAATATTCCCGCTATTGACGTCGAAATCGATGACTGGGTATGAAGATGGGGCTATCGACGCAACTGCCTTTGCATTCTCAAAACCATACCATGGTTGGAAGAAAGAGACTTCCAACGCTACTGCATCGACTTGTATCTCTGAATCATCAGGGGCGCCGTCTGAAACATAGTCTATCTTGACGGAGGTGGAGGATAGCATAGGCCAATCCCATACACTACCGTTGCCAAGAGCGTAATTCAGCGGGATAGTGAAGCGATCGATAGGGCCCGTGGTTCTTGCAATTGTGGATACTAATTTTGCCGAGGATCCATCATCGACTACAATCATGACCTCGTCGGAGGGCATCGGATCTGGTATCGAAATATGCAATCTTAGAGTTACTTCGATGATATCTCGACTTTCGAGTCCTTGAAAATCAAAACCTGAAACTATGATGTCGGGACCCTTCGACCATGAATAGCCCCCATCGGGCGCTCCTGTTGCAAGTGTGGATCCTGTTTCGGAGTTGGATGAATATGATATGTGGGACTGGTAATTTCTCGGTCTTTGATGGGTGAATTGTAGCATCCCTGAGTTGATACTTGCATCTGTGTACTGTGCTTCATCTCCTGCAAATCCAGAGGTTGCGCTCAATGTCCAGACGTTTTCATCGAATGGATGTGCGAAAATATCTTGCTGGCTAGAATCAACCGGTGTGTCAGCAATTACCATGGGAAAGAGCAGCAAAGTTGTCAGAAACGCCGCTGCCCGTGTGCCCATCGTAACGAAATGACATACTTGTGCGTTTGAAACCGTTGGTGATAAGTCTGCAGCATTTGCGGAAGAGATGAAATACGGCACTGACAAGGAATGTACACACGGCTGTGGTAGTGTAGCGGTTAGCACGGTGGGTTGTGGTCCCGCCGGCCCGGGTTCAAGTCCCGGCCACGGCCCCAAATCATGGGCCATCCAAGTCATCATCTGATATCGTATGTCCCATCCTGCTTGCTTTGGTACCAAGATATTCCTTATTCTCATCATTTACACCGACTATCAACGGCATTCTCTTCACAACTTCCACCCCCAAAGAAGTAAGTTGCTCCACCTTATCCGGATTATTTGTCATCAGATTGATTCTGTTAGTCCCCACTGCATTAAGAATAGTAGCTGCCAGCGAATAATCCCTGGCATCAGCAGGATGTCCCAACAGCAGATTCGCATCGAGTGTATCTGCTCCTTTATCTTGCAGATTGTATGCCTGTATCTTGGCGAGAAGTCCGATACCACGGCCTTCTTGTCTCAGATATACAAGACACCCATATCCTATCTTATTGATTATTGATAATGCTGCATTGAGTTGAGGGCCGCAATCGCAACGGAGACTGCCGAAAGCATCGCCCGTAAGACATTCAGAATGGATTCTGACTGGCGTGGGGTCTGGACCACCCATATCTCCCAAAGTAAGAGCCACATGGTCAAGATTAGTGGATGGATCATTGAATATACGTATTCTAAAATCACCGTGGACAGTGGGCAAGTTTGCTTCGGCAGGCACTGAATCGATTTCTTCGATTTGCATGGGCTCTTCTACCAAATTACACCCCTCCATACTCCGCGTACATGGTTTTCCGTTCAATCTTTACTCTGCTAATGTCGGATGTCGGGGATAACGATCCTGAATAGAATAACTCCGCTGTCAAGTAACTCATGATTGCATTCTGCTTGTCTTCTTTCACAGAGTGCGGGTATATCATGAAGCGATTCTGGATCATCACTGAAGACCTCTATTACTGCACCCGGAGAATGGGCATCTATTGCTCTTCTCGTCTCATGCACGGGTATAGGACAAAGATGCCCGGTTAGATCGATTCTGAGGTCGACCACGCCTATGCCAACAGGTAAGCACGATTGAATTCGACGGCAGGACGATCTAGCAATTCTGGTTCGAGACTCGATCCCTCCCATTCACGTCGTTTCAATATCTCAAGAGTCGCGCCTGCCTTTTCGACATGTATCTCTATGATTGCCGAGTGATCTTCCTGAAGAATGTCTCCGATTGCGATATCGGGAAGTTTTGCCTCGGCCTTTAGCCAGTCACTGAATTCCCGCTTTGATGCTTCTTTCCTACCGACTGATACTCTGATTCTGACCATGCCGAAGGAATCTGAAACTTCATCCCAATCTTCACGCTTTCGAACAGGATCCCGACTGACGCCTTTAGGCAGTTCTGGTGGCTGACTGGATGGGATCTTCAGATTCCATGTAGAAGAAATTCGATCAAGTTGGAGAACGTCATTAGCAGTCACAAGAGACCAAGCGACCCCTGATCTGCCCATGCGACCTGTACGACCTATCCGATGGACATATGCCTCGGTTTCATCAGGTAAATCGTAGTTGACCACATGCGTTATGGTATCGATATCTATCCCCCTTGCAGCAACATCAGTTGCAATAAGTACTGCATGTTTCCCGTCTCGATAATCGGATAGTATTCTCTCACGCTTGTTCTGAGGCATGTCACCGTGCAGCGCCACTGATTCGAACTTGTGCCTATCAAGGCGATCTACGAGCATATCCGCCATCCTCTTGGTATTGGTGAATACAAGCATTTGATCTCCTTCCTCCAGGGTAAGCATGATTCTGCCAAGAACCCAGAGCTTGTTGGCACGCCCTACCCTGACATATCTCTGTTCGATTTCAGGGACCTCGATCTCAGTTCCGCCAGTGAAAACCTGCTCAGGGTCATTCAGTAGATCTTCGGAAGCATCTAGAACCTCTTGGGGGAATGTGGCGCTGAATAGAAGAGTCTGGCTACGATTAGGTGCCTGTTCTACGATCCAAATGACGTCCGGGAAGAATCCCATGTCGAGCATCCTATCTGCCTCGTCAAGGCAAAATGTGTTGATTCCCGAGAGATCTAGATGGGATCTCTTGGTCATATCGATTACACGGCCTGGCGTTCCCACTATGACATCGGTACCAGACGCTAATTCCTTTGCCTGGCGCTCGATATCTGTCCCGCCATATACAGTTCGGATGTTTAGTCCTTTATCCCCCTGTAGCCAGTTCATCTCTTCTGCAACCTGTACGGCTAATTCTCTTGTTGGGCAGAGCACTATTGCCTGAGGATGTCCGGTTGAAGAGCACCTCTCTATGATTGGGATCCCAAAGGCGGCTGTTTTTCCCGAACCTGTACGAGCTTGGCCTATTATGTCTCGACCGGCGAGTGCAGCAGGTATCGTCTCACGCTGAATCTCAGTTGGTTCGACCCATCCCTTGTCGTCAAGAACCTTGGAGGTTTCTTTTGACAGATTGAATTTCGAAAATCCGGAATTAGTCATAACTAGGCCTCAGAAGCTCTCCGAGTCCTTGATCTGCTGTTGGAGCTCGCCCATCCAGTACTTTCTACAATTTTCCTTCGTCAAAAACATGTGCTTGCTTGTAAAACTGTGATTATAATGGCCCTTATCTGCACTGGCGAACTGTTCCTTGCGTCGCTTGTGGTATTTCTGAAGGACGTGCTGCCGCATGTACTGTCTGAATTTGAGTGCCTTAGTTCGGTTGACTCCCTTGGGAGTCTCTCCAGCCCAGAGGCGTTCAAAACGTGCCTCTTTTTCGCTGATGGCTTCACTCATTGTCATTCCTCGTCGACCTGCCGACCTTCAACCTGTTTATGACCTTCACGCTGAGTGGTGTTTCTCTTTTGAGGCGTTAGTACAGCTTCATTATCGTCCTCTATCACGTCTAAATCTGCTAAAAATCGATTCTTCTCCTCTTCAGTGCCCTCCATCTCGGGATCAAAGGCCAAAGCCTCGAGGCGTCTTTTCAACTCAGGGTCCTTCTCAGTTCTTGACAACTGTCCAGCAATTTCCCTGAGGTCTGTTCCTGTCAAAACAACTGATAGTTGGTCTATGCAGGCCTTCCTCAAGCGTATATCCCGATCACCGGCCCCATCTATGACCAACTTGGCTACTCTCGGGTTCTGCATATCAAGGGATTTTATGGCTCGAAGAATCTTCATCCTAACTGTCGAGTTTTTCTCGCCCAGGGATGCTTCAACAAGTATTGCTGCAATTCGAGGTTCTGCGGAAGCCAGTTTCGGAAGGCAATCTGCACCGGATGAGCGTACATTAGGATCCATGTCCTCCAATGCCCATGCTATCAAGTCCCAGCCGACTGCCCCTCCGCGTTCCGTAATTAGTCGCAGCAACTTTGCTGACCTTCTTCGAAGGTCGACCTCCTCTTCCTTCATCAGAGATTCAAGATGTTGACATCCGGCCTCGACCCATTCTCTCGAAATCGCCTTGAGGACTCTGAAAGCGTGGTCTCTATCTGACTTATTGGGTCTTTTCAGAAGATCTTCAAGGCGCAGTTCGGAAGACGATGGAAAGATTGGCGCTATACGTTCAAGAGTCTCCCATGCCCGCTCGGAAACATCTGCGTCGGAATCATCTAATCTGACAATCAATTGGTACATCAGATTCTCGGATTTCCTCAGCATCATCCTCGGAAGACCCGTAATTGCAGAAAGCCTGACTACAGGGTCATCATCGTCAATCGCTTCTGAAAGTGTTTCATGAGCGCTATCAAGACGCTCTTCCGGAACTCGGTGTAGTGCGACAATCGCATCGTTACGGGTCGCGAATCCGCCTCCGTCGCCCAAAGGTATCTCTGCAGCGGCCAAATCAGATTTTGCAAGTGGTATTATCTTGTCCAGCGGTATCACTGCCCAGCGGCCCAACGGGGGCGTCAAAGGGCCAATATTACGGCCGCTTCTGCTAGTCGCCTTACGAATCGGAAGACCGGTTCGAGGATCACGTGCGATGTACTCGGGCACGACGGCGAGGAGGGGAGGGAGGATTCAAACCCAGCGGAAAGGACTGCTTGATCTAAGCGCCTCTTGACTTTGCCTCTGAGAGAAGGAGTGCGGGGAGAACGAACAGTGCAAGGATGAGCGAAAGTGCGACAGAAGCTGCACTAACAAGTCCGAAGTCCTGTATCACTGGAACGGGGGAAAGCAACAAAACTAGGAAGCCGGAAGCAGTTGTAAATGCAGACATCATGAGAGCTGTGCCAGTTACAGAATACGTTGTCGCCATTGCTTCCACACGATTTGAACCGGCCTCCATTTCATCCTCAAACCTTCTCCACATGTGTATTGAATAGTCTATTCCTAAGCCGATTGTTAGCGCGGTGATCATTATTGTAAGGACATTCCAGTTTAAGCCAACCACAGCCATTGTTCCGACCACCCAGACCCCGGCTAGAGCGACTGGGAGAATGATGACTCCCGAGGTACTCAAACGCCTAGTCATGGCCATGAGCACGAGGAAAGATGCGACTAGGCTCAAAGCGGTCGATTCGATTTGGGAGATGAATAATCCGTCGAGCACAGACTCAATCACGATGATTTCCCCTGAAAGATATGCTGAACATCCGCACTCCCCATCGCCCTCTAACCATTTGACATGATTCGCAAAGCCATCCGCGATTGAATCGGTGTCTTCGCTAGAAGATGCTCTGACAGCCACGTCAATCATAAGATACTGCAAGGTATCACTTTCATCGTCAAGCGATACTGTCCTTGCAATTCGATCCGCCCAGGTATTACCTCTGAGAGGATCGCCTAGAGATTCGTCCTGCATTAGAGCAGAAACAGCGAGGAATAGGTCGCCTTCCGAATGCCCTGAAGAAAGACCGACTTCTCCGTCGAAAAGTTCGATTCCATATTCTTGACCCCAGTCAGGATCGACCTCCAAACGGTCGCGAAAGACCGTGTAGAGGCCTTCGTACTGGGGTCTGCTATCCTCGGTTCCATCAGGCCTTATCACCATCTCATCCAAGACTAAACGGCTGTGTAAGCCCCGTATTGTTTCCATGAGGTCTTCATCTGTAAGAAGTTGATTTTCATCCGTTAGTTGGATTAAAATTATCGCGGTCTTTACGAATTCTACCTCGTAATTTTCATAGATATCATTTCTGGTTTCTATGGACTGCATATCGTCATCCAAGAAATCTGTCAGTTCGAAACTTGTTTCCAACTTCCCCACTGAAACCGCTGCAGAAGCCAATGTGAGTATTGCGACTATGGAGACCACCTTTGCGAGACTCCTGTCTTGAATCCTTGAGACCTTCCTCCACACTGAATGCTCGATTGTCTTTCTGCCTCTATAGCTGCCAGTAGAGCGTTCTGAGACTACATGAATTGCTCCGACAGTTATGGTGCTGGCTGTGAAGGCGCAAACGACCCCTATGGCCAACGTTATCCCGAAGGCGCGAAGTGGTATTATCGGCGAGAATGCGTTTGACAGAAACGCCGCTACAGTGGTAATCACGGAAAGTGACAGTGCCAGCCTCAGCAAATCAAATGCCTCCACCCAAGCCCTAGCCGGCTTCATTCCTCTTGAAACATTGAGTTCATACCCTCTCTGAAGATGAATTCCATAATCGATTCCAAGACCTAAAATCACCGGGGCGACAGCAATGTCTAGGACAGTGAATTCATATCCAAATAAGGCCACTAAGCCATATGTCCAGGAAAGTGCCGCTGTGAGTGCTACTAGTGGGGCAGCTACCATTACCGCGGAACGGAAGGCAATAGCGAGTATCCCTACAATGACTACCAAAGATGTCGCAAGAAGAATTGTGAAGTTGGAAAGGGTCTCTGAATTGATATCCTCGCTAACTAGATCTTCCGAAACTACGCTGTAGGATAGAACGGATTCGGTTTCGCCACCTTCCTCGGAAAGTTTCTCTCGGAGTTCGAGAGAAAAGCTTCTGATACGCTCTTGGCCAGAGGCTTCTGAGATCTCAATGACCCACATTGTTGATGTGGCAAACGGAGTTGGATCAGCGCCATCTATGCCCTCAAGATAATCGCAAATCCCCTCAAAGGCGAGGTCTTCACTCACCAATGTAGAGACTGCATACGAAGCTGTGGAGGTAACTGCTGTCTCACCGGCCAGACTTGTACAATCTTCACCACTTTGTATCGCATCGACTATGTCTCCCCAGTTCTCCATGCTAGAAAGATCGCTGGATGGCGATTGTTCCATTATGAGGGTGTTCAAGATTCTTGCGACATTGATATGAGAACCGATTGTTATCTCGTGTTCCTGAGCCAAATCGTCGACAAATTCAGATTTCTGATAAAGGACATTCAAAGCACCTACAGAGAGCGGATTATCAACTCCATCGGAAGATTTCACATTAACATATATCCTAGACATTTGAGGGGGGAATTCAGACTCTATGGCTTGAATTCTATCTTCAGATTCGTTTGGAGGGGCGAAATCAGAAACGTCTGTGGAGAATTCTGGCAATGGGATGAGTTGTGACGCTAGAAGTACGGTCAGCAGGAGTGAGCCGATCACGATGCCCATCGCATATTTTTCAAGAGCAGATGCGAGTCGGCTTGTTGGCTCCTCGACCCTGCGCATGTCCTTCGCCAAGTGAACTGGGGTATAATCCCGGCTGCCACAATTAGGCTTCACCACGTTCTTCCACAAGAGAAGATATGAAAACGGATAGTGGTAACGCCCGGCCATGCCTGTTAGACTTCTAGCGAATGACGGTGTAGAACTCAAACTCAGGATTGTCGGAGAAGGGAGCTCTACACTCCAACTTTTTAGATCGAGGTTGAATGATCATCCTGATGTAGAATATGCGAATTTCTTCACGGGTCACCCCGATCTTGATGACCCAGAGTTGTATCTAAGAGTCAAGAAGGGCAAGAATGCCTCAAAGGTGATGACAGAATTGTGTGATTCAATTATCGGGGACTTCTCAACCCTCAAAATATGATCCGGTGATTTCGTGTTCGACCGCGATCAGGTCGAGAGTTATCTTGGTCTGGATTATTTTTCAGTCCCCCACGAGGGAATAGGAGGCGTACTGAAGACGCGTGTGGATGATTTCAGAGTCAAAGAGCAGGCAAAAACACCCTCCATTGATCCTAAAGGAAGATTTACTGCAATAAGAGTGACATTGAGGAACTGGGAAACTAATCGGTTCATTGGAAGGCTTGCTTCTGCATGTAAGATTTCGAGAAATAGGGTATTCTCGTCTGGGCTGAAAGACAAAAGGGCTGTGACCACGCAGGTCCTTGTTGTCGATGCCAATTCTAACGTGCTTGAGAAGGTGGAGATTCCAGACTCGGAAATAGAGATTTTGGGGCGAACTCATCAGAAAGTAGGGATGGGGGATCATGATGGAAATAGATTCACCATCACAGTAAGGGGTTGCGCATCTCCGGACGGTGAACCTCTTGATAGCAAGGAGGCCATGAGTCGCGTATTGTCCATCAGGTCGGAAATGGAAAATCTCCATGGACTGAATGCATTTCCTAATTGGATCGGCCCTCAAAGATTTGGATCTACTAGGCCAGTTACTGCAGAGGTCGGGCGCTGTATTGTTAATTCTGATTTTAAGGGGGCTGTGTCGACGTACATAGGCATGCAGGGGGGCGGCCACAGAGAAGATGTAGAGACATTCAGGGCTCTTTGGAGAGAGACGGAAAATCCCTCAAAATGCTTGGAGATAATACCAAAACATCTTGGTTTTGAAAGGTCGATGCTTGAACGCCTAGTTAAGCGTGAAGATGATTACATAGGGGCGTTCAAGAGTCTGCCTCAATCTTTACAGATTTTGATGGTTCATTCTCTTCAATCCCTAGCTTTCAATCATGCTCTGAGGAGTCGTCTATCGGATTCTATGAAGATCACACACCCATCCGTCGGAGATATCGTCGCACCTCTATCCGAAAATGGGAGAACAGATGTTGGTAAGGCTGCTTTAGTCAGCGAATGGAATCTTGATCGCTGCACAAAGAATGCTGAGAGGGGGAGGGTAGCAGTAACAGGAATTCTCCCAGGTAACAGCGTTATTCTCGCAGAAGGGGAAGCCGGCCGTCATGAGGCAGAAGGCGTCAAATCTTCAGGATTAGATGGCATAGAGTGGATGATACCAGAAATTCCCAGGCTCTCCACAAATGGGACGCGCAGATCTCTTGCAGTTCCTTTTACCGAGTTTACCGTTGAAGAGGCCCCCCCAGTACCCGATGACGATCTTTCAGAGAGATGGAGTCGAGGGCCAAGAGAGGGGGATCGTTGGCATTCGGATGGAGCTTGCCTGAGACTCCGATTCGTTCTCCCTCCAGGAAGCTACGCTACCGTACTCATGCGGGAATTCATGAGGTCACCATTGGACCACTATTGATCTTAGAGACGTCCCATCTCAAGGGCTTCTATCTGGGATATCATCGAGTCTATCGAGCGGATCTTATCCTCGAAGCCATCGACAATCCCCTCGCCTTCTCCCAAAACAACATCTATTTCGATGAACATCATACCGAACGCTAGCGGCTTTATTGCGATGGTTTGGACTTCGTCTAAAACGGATATTTTGCCCGCAATTCCATCGTAGTCTGGACGCTCATCCTCAGGTTGATTTAACGTAATTTTGTACTTGACGACGACTTGCCCCATAGAGATCTCTCCGATATCATGGTCCTTCGAATGAGCATTTTGGACATCTGTACTGAACGCCTTGGTCTCTACATCTCTCGCTTCGGCCGATTGGCTCACCGCATGCAGGGCAAGGGAAAGAGGTTGCTTTGGGCTCAACAAGCGGAATTCCAGAGGACGTACAAATTACTGCTCTATTACTCATTGCAGGACACCTGATGCGCTTGCGAGATGCCCGTCCCTTTTATGCTTGACCGAAGAGGCATCTGTTAGAATCAATAACCATTATTGCCTACTGCATAGGCATATCAATCATGAAAGAGGATGAATTGATACTGACAGGGGATCAGGTGGATCTTGGAAAATACGTAACAGATGAAGGAGGCATCTGGAGCCTTCGAGATGTAGAGAAGATACGCGGATGGAATAACATCGAATACGGTGCGGGGCTATCTGGAAAGAATACCCCCTCAACCGGACTTTCCATGAACAGGGCGTATATCCCCCCCGGAGGAATCGCGAAGGCCCACATCCACGTGGATTTCGATGTGATGATATTCCTGTTGAAGGGGAGTGTCAGACACGAATATGGGCCCGGCTGCAAGAAATCAGTAGTTCACAGCGCAGGAGACATGTTCTACATCGAACCGGGACTTCCACACGAAGTTTTCAACTGCTCAGACGATGAATGGGTGCATGCAATAGTAGCCCGCTCGGATTCCTCAGAATGGCAGAACATAGAGTCTTACGACCGCGACTCTGAGTGAATATTCGACGCATCTTGTGCGCTAATTGAATTTGTTTTGACAGGTTGGGGAGATGTCCCCCCAACCTGCTTACGTAAGTCATATTTGCCCACTTAATCAGAGCATTTCGTCGATCTTAGCGCCAACTAAGGCGCCAACACCAACGAAGAGACCGTCAAATATCCAGTTTACGAGCGTGTCTATGATACCGTCGCCTGCGCTCGCAATAGAAGCACCCATATCATGGGCCCCAGTCAGCGTCATAGCGCCGCCAAGAGCCATCAGACCGAATGCACTGGCCCAAGCACTCTCGCACCTGGTGTGGACCTGCCACCATACCGCGCCAGCAGCTATCATGCCGATTACCGTCCACAGATTGTCCGCTATATCTGGTAGCCACATGTCTCTTGATACCCAGTCTGGACCATCCCATGACCCGAACTCGGTAACCATCAGTACAGCCAATAGAGCACCGACCATCTGCGCCCCTAAGCGCATACCGTTCGCCATCCAGTTGCCTTCGACATCACCTAGATCGCCGGTCATCATGTTGCACCAAGTCACTATCGGCAACACGTGTGCGCCTGCGAAGGCCATCCACACGACAGCGAGAGCAGCTGCGCCCTCTATCGTGCTCAGACCCATGCCAAACACCATCCACGACAGCACAAAGGCACCGCCGACTTCTGCTTTCATTGCATTCATATCCATTTCCATTTTATTCATCTCCTCGATATACGAGTGAACTCGTTTCAAATTGTTGAGTATATAAGTAGAAGGGGCTAAGAGTTACTTTAGAAGGCTAAAAGGGCAGTTTTTTAGTAAAGCGAGTGTGTCCAGCAACACCTTAAAATCACATGTCTTAACTGTCTTTTCGGGAATATTAACACCCCATGTTCAGTCAACAAACTCAAAAGTAGTCCTTCATTCGATTAGTAAGGTCTTAATGAGAATAGAGAGCGAAATAAAGTTGGCTTTTGACGATGTCATGATCAGGCCTAAGAGGAGCACGTTGATTTCAAGATCGGATGTCACGTTGAAAAGAAAATTCTCTTTCAAGCATACAAGGAGGACATGGGAAGGAGTTCCAATATCTGCAGCTAATATGGATAGCACGGGAGTCTTCGATGTGGCTAAGGTTCTCCAGAGTCACAGTATGATGACCTGTCTACAGAAATTCTACTCCGTGAAAGATCTTGAGAAAGCCTGGGCGGATGGCGTAGATGCCAGATACATCGCGGTAACATGTGGGTCCACTGAAGATTCATTCCAACTCCTGAGAAGGAAACTAGCGACTAACGACAATCTTTCGATGGTATGCATAGATGTTGCTAATGGGTATCGTGAGGTTTTTCTCGAGTTTGTGAAGAGGGTCAGGTCGGATTTTCCAGACAAGATAATCATCGCAGGGAATGTTGCTACGAATGAGATGACTGAGGCCCTAATTCTAGCTGGTGCGGATATCGTGAAAGTCGGCATAGGACCGGGGTCGGTTTGTACGACTAGGAAAGTTGCAGGAGTGGGTTATCCGCAACTCTCGGCTATTTCCGAATGTGCGGATGCTGCACATGGACTCGGAGGACATGTGATGGCGGATGGAGGGTGTAACTCTCCGGGCGACATTGCGAAAGCTTTCGCAGCAGGTGCCGACTTTGTCATGCTGGGAGGTATGTTCGCGGGTCACGACGAGTCTGGTGGTGAGATCGTACAATCCGAAGATGGACGTCTCTTCAAATCATTCCATGGCATGTCCTCTTCTACTGCGATGGAGCGACACTACGGGGAGGTTGCAGTTCATCGGGCACCAGAAGGTAAGGCTGTTAGAGTCCCATACAGAGGGCCGCTCTCAGTTACTGTACAGTCGATTCTCGGAGGCGTTCGATCGGGTTGTTCTTACGTGGGCGCTAGAAGGATCAAAGATTTGCCAAAATGTACTACATTCATCAGAGTGACTCAGACGACGAATGAGGTTTACAGAGGATTGGAGATCGACGGTTGACTAGACATCAAGAATGACTCTCGCCCAAAGCCCGATTATTGAACCATCTTCAGACTCTTTCACCCCTATCTCCAAGTCATGATGCGTGACTGCTTTAATCTCGATTACAGGTTCAAATTCATCGATCTCGAATTTTACTGCCTCGGAAAGGATTTGATCATCGCTGATCGATACACAGATGATGCGCAACATAGAGGACCCGGTCTCAGATAGCCAATTTACCTCCTCGAGCCAGGATACTAAATCTCGATCTTCTCTGTCCGACCTGGAAATTGAAAATGAGATCTGCTCGCCCTCCTCCCAGTGGATTTCGGTCTCCGGGGCAAGCCCGTATCTTATTGACTGAAGGGCCAAAGATGATATTTTGAATAGTTCAACGATATTCTCGCCCTCCGCAAGGAAGCCGACGTCCGCGGTCGTAGGAAGAATGCTCCAAGAGGCCATGCCTTCCGGAGTGTCCGTTCCGGCAAGAACTAGTAGGTCAATCGAACTGATTACAGAGTTGGCCTTGCCCTGGGAATGAGAGTGGATTAAGCGGATTCGTGTTGTACTTATTCTCACATCTATTCGTATATCCGTCTGCATCACTGTCGATACTAGCATCGGAGGGGTCATTTGGATCGAGTCCGAAGAAATGTTCCCAACCACTCCACATTGAGTCACCGTCCTGATCCTGGTGGTATACCTCGCTACCATCGAGCCACAGATCTCCATCCGTATCATTCAAGATTGGGTGGGTTCCATTCTGAAACTCTTCGTAGTTAGTGTAATTTCCTAAATCACCATAGAAAACAGATCCTGAGGCCGTCCCTGGATCGATGTGACATGCTGAATTCTGAGGATCATTCCAACCCGGACAGTATTTATTCATCAAATGAAGCACATTCAACCCATCAGAATCGAGATCTTCAGAGCCATCGTCTACACCATCACCATCCGAATCTATCATCTTCGGATCAAGGGGTCCGCGCTCCGTCACTGATAGCGTAATATTTCCATATGTCACCGCAAACTCGTTGTGTATGACTTCCCAACCATCCGGCAGCAGGTCACCGTCTGTATCAACGCGTACGGGATTTGTGTCCCATCTCGAGGGTATCTCCATGAGATTCGGCAATGAATCGTTATCGGCATCGAACGAAGAGTCTGGAAGGCTACCAAAGCTTGGATCCAAAGCCCATCTTCCATTCTCAGGGATGGTGAATCCTGTGAGATTTAACTCTGAAAAGGTGTAAGTCGGATTGAGCACACCATCGCCATCAGGATCACCTGAAGAAGAGAAGCCTTGTAGGTAGTTATCCCAAATCCACCCTCCTGGTGCTCGCCCGCATTCAAGCATTGACTGGCAGCCCGGAGGAAGCCAATTGTCAGGAGCTATCCACAGGCTGTGACTGGTGGTGTCGTCCTCAACAGATGTGATTTGCATTTCCCAACCATCTGGCTGTAAATCCCCATCTGTATCGGGGTCTAAGGGATTTGTCGCAGTCTGCCATGGACGAGGTATGTTGAGGACCTCGTATCCGTCCTTCAATTCATCATCATCACTATCGATATCTGAAGCGTTTGTGACATACTGATCTTGTCCCGCTATGACTTCCTCTCTATCATCTAAACCATCATTGTCAGTGTCGATTCTCGAAGCATTGGTGAAATAAACTGAGCCATTCCATTGGAAACCGTCCATTGCTTCTGTGAAGTCTTCTATCCCGTCGCTATCGGTGTCTCTGTCAGTTGCATTGGTGTATGTAGTGTAGTACTCCATCGAATCGGATAGTCCGTCGGAGTCGGAGTCGAATACCCCCGGGTCACTTCTAACCTTGATATCGCGTGCTGTTCCATCGACGATTCGAATGGTCCATCCAATAACCTCTATGCCATCGATTAAACCATCTCCATCAGTATCTGGATTCATCGGATTTGTTGACCGGCCGTCGACTATGCCATCCTTATTCAGGTCTCTTGCTTGATATTCATCGAGATTTGTTAGACGCTCATAACCCTCGACAATGGTCATGAGTGACTGGCTACGACGCTCAACTTCATCGCCCACATCGATGTGTATACCATACACATAGCCATCCTGATGTGCTTTGATTGGGACGTTGATATATGCGAGATCCTGAACTGTCCTAATCCAAATCAGGGTCTGGTTCTTTTGGACGAAATCACCCAGTTCGACAGAGACACTCTGTACGGTTGAGACCCCGACGAGTTCGGAGTAAAATACGGACCCGTCCCCATCAGCATCAAATCCGTCCATATCAGGGTCATACAGAGCATTCATCCCGTCTCTCGGGTTTATCCCGTTGAGATGCTCCCATCCATCGGGCATCTTGTCTCCGTCAGTATCATTTGACGAGGGGTTGGTGAAATTTGTATATCCCCAAGTATATGCAACTTCGAACTCCTGAAGATTGTTCAGGCCATCTCCATCGGGGTCACCGTATCCGTCGGTCGGTGATAAAAGATCTAGAGTGTCTTCATAGCAATACTCGAATCCATCTGGCATCCCATCTCCGTCTGTGTCCCAATCACCCGGTCCGTTGAACTTGCCATCTCCGTCCATATCTTGGGAGAACCAATCTCTATCTCCGGATTCACTCATCATGGTGGTGTATGGGGCGTCCTTTACTATCGGAGAAAAGGTAAATCTCCCGCAGTGAACATCCAGATACTGAACCCCATAAGCAACCTCTACCTTGTCCGGGATAAGATCGTCATCGCTATCTTGAGAGAGCGGGTTTGTGGAGTATAATTCCTCAATATAATTGGGGAGGGTGTCTCCTCCTGATGGCTCGAGATCAAGAACTGCGTCACAAGAATGCTCCCCAAATGGGCCGATTGCAAGATCTTGCCAGTCAGCAAGACCTATGTCTTGTTGAATTTCGGCTTTCTTGGTAGGCGTGAGAAGGGGGCAATCCCAGTTTGGGTTTAGCGGATCGAGTAGGAAGAATGGTTCTGATCCCGCAGCTGTGACCTCTATGGTGTAGAGTGACTCCCAACGATCATTTAGCCCGTCTCCATCAGTGTCTTTTACACTTGGATTAGTTCCTATCTCTGCTTCTTCTATATTGGTCAGACCGTCACGATCGGGGTCCCCATTGGGGCCATTGTCCGGATCGGGGAACGTCTCATTCTGATCCCCGCCTTCTGAGCCTGCATCCGGATTGCTGAAATCTATGTCTGTAATCTGAGCCTCGCCGCTATCCAGCGGATCAAGTCCGTTATCGATCTCCCACCCATCAGATAGACCATCCCCATCAGTGTCAGCGAGTTGCCAGTTTGTGCCGTACAATGTCTGCTCCATTCTATCTGGTATGCCGTCCTCGTCGAAATCTTGACCAGAGATTTGAGTCTCTGATTCATCTAGGAAAATATCATCCGCAGCTGGCTCGTAATACCCTATGCTCTGACTTGTGCTTAGCATCGCGTCGACTACAGTATACAAGCCTGCTAAACACAGTGTTGCAACGATTGCAGCGATCGCATACTGGTTGTGATTGAGTTTCATTGCGGCTCGCCCCCCGACAAGGCTACCTGCATTCCGCTGTGCCCCGGATATAACCGTTAGGCGTAGAGGCGCATGTGGTTTTCATCCCTTCAGGTCAAAAACAAGCTCGAGTCCTGAGTCAAATCTAGTTTCTTTTGGAAAGACTCTTTTTGCCGTTGCTCGCTCCAAGCAGGCAGTCAGAATGCCCGTTGGTATGCAGTACTTCGCATCCGACCTCAGCCTAATTTTGAGTTTGTTTTCCAGCATGGACGCAGAGTCTATGATTCCAAGTCCCCATCTTGAAAGTTGATTTTTTCCGACCTCCACCCATGACGCCTCATCTTCGATCATAATCATCTCGCCAGACTCAATGAAAGCCTTTGCTACTGATTCGCACAGGTGTTTTGACCACTCGTTAGTCGCCTCGTCGTCGTCTAGAGGGAGCAAGTGAGAGGAAGATTGTTTCCAGAGGGTAAAAAGTCGGAAAGGAACTATCGACAAATGGGCATTGAATAGCATCAATCCCCCATCGCTATCGGTCTCAATTTCATCTATTTCGAGTGTATTTTCAGATATTTTCTCGTCATATGTATTTTTTTGAACGGGAGGTGGCGATTCATGTCCGAATGGTTCCATTTTCTCGACACTGAGAAATGCAACTCCTTCATTTTGAGATTCTACCCCGACTCTGATATTGTTCTGTAGAGCGTGTTCAAGTGCTGCAGAAAAAGAACCTGAGGCGAGAGATGCCAGAGATGTGGATTCAACTACATATCGAGCAACCTGGTCATCCGTTATCAAAGAGGCGTGTAGGTGTCCATCGCTTCTCCAAAGAAGATCGAAGCCTCTCCATGAAGATGGGTCGGTACCCTTCCAGTTAATCTTCGACTCATTCAGCATCATTGCCCAGTCATCTCTTGCCGCGTAGCGTAGCGTACGCAAAACGTCTGGGCCGAGTTTCTCAGACATCTCATTGACGATTGATACCATGGTGTCAGACCTTACGAGCCAAATGGGCGAATTGGACCTAAAGGTGTCAATTATAGATCCAGTTTCTGTGACTCTCAAACGATCCATGGGGCTCGGAACAGTCGTACCTAACAATCTTCGAAGAAATTTCATGAACGGGCCCTCATGAATCGATCGATTCTATCGAATGCTTCGTTAAGCACCTCTTCAGGAGGCAGGGCTACGAGTCTGAAATGTCCAGAACCATGAACTGGAGAGAATCCCGAACCATGGACTAAGAGCACGTGTTCCTCGTGTAGAAGGTCCAATACGAAATCCTTGTCAGATGGAAATTTTTCTTGGTTGATTATTCTTGGAAATAGATAAAATGCGCCCCCGGGCCTATTGCATGACAGACCCTCGATCGAGTCAATCCTGTCCATACACAGATTCACTCTACTTCTGATGGATTCCAACCTCTCACAAAGCCATCCCTTATCCTCGTTGAGGGCTGCTAAGTACCCGTGTTGGGCCGGGGTAGATGCGCAAAGTCGGCTACGGAGTAATCTCTCTACTCCATCTCTTGCTTCGCCGAGTACATGTGTTGGGTCATGGAATGCCATGTAGCCGATTCTCCAACCAGGCGCGAAATGGACCTTTGATACGCCGTTCAAGGTGATGACGGGGGAGTTAACAGAAAGTGAGGCAATCGACTTTTGTGTTCCGGAGAAATCCAGTCCATCGTATATCTCGTCGGCGATTACAGTACAACCGGGCCACTCCCTGGCAATATCAAGAACCTCAAGGATTTCAGAAGCTGTGGCTACGTTTCCAGTGGGGTTGTTGGGGTTAATCAGAACGATGAATCGAACATTTTGATCCATCTTGGAGCGTATATCTTCTACGTCGATCGCCCAACCATTTTCTGGATCTAGCGCGTATTCGATGGTCTTGGCGCCGTACATTTGGGGATATGCAAGATATGGCGGATAGTGGGGCCCTGGAGCCAGAATCGAATCACCGCTGTGGAGGAACGCAGCGAAGAGAATCTGGAGTGCTTCCGTTACTCCATGCGTGACGTAGACATCGTGAGCCTTGCAGGCCCATCCTTTTGATCTCTCATCGGCTGCTATCGCTTCCCTCAGAGCTGGAATTCCATACGATGGGCCATAGCCGTTTTCTTGTAGATCGAGGGCCTGTTTGAACGCCTCAACCATGTGACTTGGGGTGGGTAGTCCGGGGTACGCCAGCGGATCCCCTATGTTCATCTTGATGATTTCATGGCCCATCTTCTCAAGTTCCAAAGCAGGCACGACAACATCTCGTATGGCATACTCTATGGCGGCAGCCCTTCTCGTTGGCATGATCCCGGCCATGCTTCTGGATTGCACCGAGGCACATGAAGGCGCCGACATTAGATTCCTAATTCCGATCTTGCCATTTTGAGTGCGTTGTCGATTCCGCTAGGGTCTGTTCCCCCTGCCTGAGCCATGGTTGGCCTCCCTCCTCCGCTGCCACTGATTGCAGGTGATATTGCTCGAATGATTTTGGATGCGTCGTGCCTTTCCGAGGCTATTGAATCCTCGGTGATTGCAACCACTAGCTTGCCACCCCCTTCTTTACTTGCGATTACTGCGACTGTGGGGTTATTCGGGTCTCTGGTTAATTCTCCAAGCGTACCCATTAGCTCCTTGACTTCGCCGTCCATCTCCATAATCACATATCGAATGCCATCTTTTGTGGTAGCAGAGGATTCTCCTCCAGCTCGTATACGAGCAATTTCCCCTCTGAGCTGTTCTATTGTTTTTCTTTGATCTTTCCACTCATTGAAGAAGCGATCGACTGCCTGAGGAAGGTCATGAGGCTGTACGCCGAGAATATCAGCGGATTGGCTCAGAAGTTCGGATTGGACGCGCGCGTGCTCCCTAGCAGCCTCTCCCGCCATGACCACCAGACGCTCCACTCCGTCTTGGACTTGACTGGAGCGAACGATCCGTATCTCACCAATTTCGGAGGTTTTGCTCACATGCGTGCCGCCGCATGCCTGCAGATCGTGTCCCTCAATATTGACTAATCTGATCATATCGTGCTTGGGGGGGCCTCCCTGATATATCGAGAAGCCGTGACTCGAATCGGCTTCTGCTCGAGGTATAACTGAGATTTCGATGTTCCTATTCTGAGATACGATTTCGTTAGCATGGTCTTCTATTTGATCTAATTGAGTTCTCGAAAGTCTGCCATAGTGAGTTAGATCCAATCTTGCAAGTGACTCATTCTTGAATGATCCAGCCTGCCACACATGGGGCCCTAATATCTGGCGTGCTGATCCTCCGACAACATGTACGGAACTGTGGTGCTGAGATATCTGGAGTCTTCTTCCTTCGTCTATTGATCCTGAGACAGGACCGACATTAATTGGGCGGTCGGCATAGTGTAATATTACTCCGTTTTCGACTCTGACGTCGTATATCTTAGCAGCCCCCAAGGTTCCTATGTCCCCAAGTTGTCCGCCGCTCTCGGGGTAAAATGCTGAGCGATCCAAGACTAATATCCACGAAGTTCTTGAAATACCCTGTTCATCTACAGATTCCATTTCAACGCAGTCAATGAGCTGAGCATCGAAAACGCCCATACTAGGATTCTCATCAAACAGACGAATCGTGGAGGGATATGTCGATGCCAAAGAGGAAGGCTCTGACTTCAAGGCTGCTTCTTTGGTTCTCTGCGCATTCCTAGCTGCCATATCGGCTGCGAAACCGACTCTGATCTCGAGGGTTTTCCACCCTAAATCTCGGGCTATGGCTAAAGTCATGTCAGGTTGTATCCCTCTCTCTTCGGCGAGCCTGTATAGGACCTCATCGTCGATTGTGCTGGAGTTTGAGGGGGTGTCCTTCAGAGCTGTTGCGACTGCGGATCTCCCTCTTTCCAACATTGCAACGTATTTTCTCTCCTCAGAATTTAGAATGTCGATGATGCTTTTTTTATCGATGTCTTTCTTATCCGCCATATTCAGATCTAAATGCTGGTTTCCAAGATCAGCAAGTTTGATCTCGACTCCTAGTTCATCCTTCATCCTACAAACTCTCCGAGCTAACATCCTAGCCAAATATCCGGCCTTTGAGTTGCTTGGAACGAGCCCATCTCCGAGCATTGAACAGAGAGCCTGAAGATGATCTGGAATTGCATATATCGATGCAAGGGGTTCGGTTATCGATTTCAGTTGAGATACGGAAATGGGTGCCTCGTTTTGAGAAATCCTGTCTGCTAAAGAAGAGTATAATGCATCTGCATCAGTTCCGACATCAATATTCAGAATTCCTGCTAGTCGGGACAGTTCGCCCAACAGTGTATCTATTTCGAGCGGTATCTCCAACGAGTCGACCATGTCATCAAATTTGGCAAGATCCCTCAGAAATTGAACTGATTCTGGGTATACGGTTTCATAGATTGTCGGAGTACCAGCGGCAGCCCAACAGAATCGCTCGAGACCGTATCCCGTATCGATGATCTTCTGATCCATTTGACGATACATCAGTCCTTTGATTTCGATTTCTCCTTCTTGATGCTCCTCCAGATCCATGAAGACCAGCGTAGCAAGTTCGAGCCCTCCGACTATCACCTCAAGTGCAGCACCTGCATTGCCGCCGCCAGACCACGGATTCTCAACATAAGTGATCTCTGCTGGATCGATACCGAATGTTTCAACGAGAAGCTCGTCACACAATCGGACACAATTATCAATCCAATAGTGATACTCTCCTGTTGAATCTCGATTGAAGGCATGATGGGCCATCATCTCGAAAGTCGTAAGATGGCGTCCACTGCGACCTACTGCGGCTACGTCGGTGAGACGTATGCATGGCTGGCTTATGGTCAGAGGGTTCGCCGGCGGAGGGGTTCTTCCGGAAGTTACGTGTGGCTGGAAATCTGCGATACTAGCGATTGTGAGGTGTATATCTTCCCTCCATCGTGCGATGACGGGGTATGGTTCTAGGCGAGCATGTCCCTTTTTCTCATAGAAATCAAGAAATGCTTCCCTCATTTTTCCTTTGAGTGCACTTCCTCGCTCTTCGTATCCAGATATGATGGGAGTTCCGATGAAGGTGTAGGGATCGAGGTGAGTGTCTCCGCATGTTTTTCTTTGAGGGTCTCGAGTCCTGAATCGAGAGCCGGTTACTTCGCAAATTGCGAGTCTGAATCCAGCCTCCTGCCAGAACGGTATCTCGATCTCGCCGAATGCCATAACAAATGCGTCCCCAGCATCGCACTTCAAAGCGTTGCGGAATTTAGGGGGCTCGGGTATGCCTTAGCATCTCTCTTCCGATAATCATCCTCTGAACCTGGCTACTACCTTCGTAAATCTGTAAAACCTTTGCACCTCGCATGAGTCTTGCAACGGGGTACTCCTCGGAATAACCGTACCCACCGAAAACCTGCACCGCGTCAGTGGTTATCTCCATGCAGGAGTCTGCTGCAAATCGCTTAGCATGTGCGGCGCTTTCGGTGTTTCTTATTCCATGGTCTGCTTCCCATGCAGACTTCCAGCAAAGCAGGCGGCTGGCCTCAATCTTCGTCTTCATATCTGCAAGCATGAATTGAATTGCCTGATGCTCATGCAACTTCTTGCCGAATGATTCTCTCTCACTGGCATATTGCAAAGCATGTTCGTATGCTGCCCTTGATGTTCCAACTGCCTGGGCAGCTACTACCGGCCTTGAGAAGTCGAAGGCCTTCATCGCATTCATCCAGCCTTGCCCTTCTACGCCCCCTACCAAATTCTCGATAGGCACTTGTACATCAGTGAATGTGATGCCTCGTGTGTCTGAAGCTCTTTGGCCCATGTTTGTCTCTTTCTTCCCCAATTCAACACCGTCCCATTTTGATTCGACTATGAAAGCGCTCATACCGCGATATCCCTTGGATCGATCAGTATATGCCAGGACGAAGAACCACTCTGCATATCCAGCTCCGGTAATCCACATCTTACTTCCGTTGAGAATATAATGATCCCCCTTTAGTACAGCATTTGTCATGATTCCGGAAACATCACTACCCGCACCCGGTTCAGTCACACAGTATGCTGCAATTAGAGGCTCTTTAGCAAGCATACCGAGGTACTTATGCTTCTGTTCCTCGGTACCTCCCGTGATGATCGGAGCTGCGGTTAGACCATTGGAATACTGGGCAGTTCCGAATCCCGGATCTCCCCATGACATTTCTTCCGAAACAATGGCTTCCTCCAGAATTCCCATCCCTGCACCGCCGTACTCTTCAGGAATATGCAGGTTTGTAAGTCCAAGAGAATGTGCCTCAGCAATAGTATCTAGAGGGAATTCTCCTTCTAGATCCCATTTCTCTGCACAAGGCCTGACATTATCTCTGGCAAAGTCACGAGCGAGTTCCCGAAGCATCTCTTGCTCTTCTGACAATTCAAATCCGATCATGGCCGCGGGTTGGGGCACGAGGACTTAGTGATTCCCAGCGTTAGCCTCTAAACTCCTTATTCGACAAGACCCATCAATACGAGTGTTCTTGTGTACGTCGTTGAGGAGTGGGCATGGAGAATGGCTGGCGCGACCATATCGAACCAGCTGGGCCCGGCAGAGTCAGGATACGTCAGCATGGACGAATGCTTGCAGATGCCATGATGGTCGCAGAACCCAAGATGCTAGGAGAGGGGATTGATGATCGTTCGCCGCAGCAACTGGTGAATACTGCAGAAATTCCAGGCATAGTGGGAGAAGCTTGGGCAATGGCCGACTGGCATTATGGGTACGGCTTTCCTATCGGGGGGGTGGTTGCTACCTCGACCGAGTATGGCGAGCAGGGAGGAGGCATATCACCAGGCGGAGTTGGTTTCGACATCAATTGTGGAGTAAGATTACTTTCTACGGGAATTTCTCAACGTGGTACTGATATTAGTAAATTGGTAGATTTGCTTTCTAAGCATGTTCCAGCTGGCGTATCATCCAAGGGGGGTGTCCGTCTCAATTCTGCAGCTCTCGATTCGATACTGTCTGGAGGTGCGGCGTCTGCTGCCGATATGGGACTTGGCCTTCAAGAAGATTTGATAGGGATAGAATCTGGAGGATTTATGGAAACTGAAGAGCGGGCAATAAGCGATAGAGCAAGGTCCAGGGGAGGTGCCTCGCTTGGCACCCTAGGATCAGGCAATCATTTCCTAGAGATCCAAGTTGTTGACAAAGTTGTGGACGTGAAATCTGCTGAGGCTTTCGGTATATATGAGGGCGATATAACGATCATGATACACTCTGGTTCGAGAGGTTTAGGGCATCAAGTTTGCTCGGATCATGTAAAGAAAATTGAATCAAACTATACCGAGAGAGACGGCAGATGGGTATCTGACCGTTGGGGTTTCGATATATCTGATAGACAGCTAGCCTGCGCACCGATATACAGCAAAGAAGGACAATCCTACATGGATTCGATGAGAGCTGCTGGTAATTTTGCATTCGCAAATCGTTCTGCTCTGACTCAGAGAGTAAGGGAGGTATTTCGAGAAGGTGTTGGAAGTGATGCCGATATTGGCGTGACGTACGATGTAAGTCACAATATAGCCAAGATTGAAGATCACGTAATTCATGGAAAAAATTGTACCTGTGCAGTCCACAGGAAAGGTGCTACGAGAGCATTCTCGGGCGATCATCCGGAGATGACAGGTAAATTCGAAAATGTGGGGCAGCCAGTTCTTGTTCCAGGAGACATGGGGCGCGCTTCATGGGTTCTTGCCGGCCCCAAGAGCGGCGGCAACGATGCATTCTCTTCTTCTTGTCACGGTGCTGGCAGAAGATTGTCAAGAACGGCTGCCAGGAAAACAATCGATTCTGAACTACTCATTAAGAGACTTGAAGAACAAGGTATCGAAGTAAGATCGAAAACAAGGTCTCTGATCTCTGAAGAGGCCCCTGAAGCCTACAAAAATGTAGATGATGTAGTCAGATTGACCGAAGATGCTGGCCTAGCGAGGCCGGTTGCAAGGCTTAGACCACTTGGCGTCATTAAGGGATGATTACTTCTCACGATACTCGATTCTGAGAACCTCTTGATCATCGATTACGGTGTCTTCGTAAGAATACACTCTTTCACCATCAAGTGTCACGATAATTTCATGGTCTTCATCAACCACATAGTCTAGTATCTGATTCTCATTGAACGTCTCGCCCCACACAATGAAGAATGACTCGATTGGGACGTTGTATTTCTTATCCATCTCAACATGAATTTTACCTGTTGAGTCGTGTGTGTGCACGCCTCTCATCGAGCAACCGTCTTGATTGATGCCCGTATTGGCGGGAATGCTGATCTGTTGCTCATTGATGACTATCT
>DANO01000028.1:25145-31667 GCA_002497295.1 Euryarchaeota archaeon UBA171
GTTGCTCATTGATGACTATCTCCAGTATCGGATGGTAATGGACGCCGATGTTGCTATGATCGCCGAGGCAAAAATCTGCTATCTCCTGAGCATCGTCCGCAATGGGGGGCGGGGCGAACTCATCCCACAACACAGCGCCGACCAAGATGACGGTGAATGCTATGCCTCCGACCATTGCAGCCCGTGTTGCATCCATGGTCTCGCGTCTAATCACCCCATATTGAAACCTCCTCACTCGTTCGCAGGCACATGGCCGAACCCCCCTACTGGGCAAAGGCAGTGGAGCATCTCAAATCCGCTGATCCGATTTTGTCCGGCATAATAGATGAAAATCTACGTCCCTTCTTATCCCCAAATGGCAATGTAGGCAATACTCTGATCAAATCGATTGTTGGGCAGCAGATATCAGTGAAGGCTGCAGACTCCGTTTGGCGCAAAATGAGTGGCCTTCTTGGAGCTGTGATACCTGAAAATATTGTTTTATACGATTTTCAAGATCTGAGAGAATGTGGTCTTTCAATGCGTAAATCAGAGTATATACTAGATTTCAGCAGGTTATGGGTAGATTCCCTAAGTGATCTTGATTGGTTTTCAATGGATGGCGCTAACGTAAGGAGCAGATTACTGGAGCTCCGGGGAGTGGGGCCATGGACCGTTGACATGGTGATGATATTTGCATTAGGTCAACCAGACATACTCCCCCTAGGGGATATCGGGCTGATCAGAGCCATTGAGAAAACATATGCAGGAGGATCAAATCTTGGGGTCGAAGAGATACTTGATATCTCAACTGGTTGGTCGCCCTACAGAACAGTGGCAACATGGTATCTCTGGAGGGTTGTTGACCCCGAACCGGTGAATTACTGATCACATCGAGTAACCACGCGGTATGCCGTCCATGCCCGCGGGTTTCATGGCCTGATCTGAACCGTCAGACTCTTCCATTATTATCGTCAATAAGGTGTGTACGAGCACCCTAAGATCTTCAATCTCTTTCCTTAGTTCAACTACTTCTTGCATCGGCATCCCATCCGAAACGACTAGCGTTCCGAAGCGGTTTCCATCACTTCTGGCTAATAAACAAGACAGGCCAGATATATCCAGTATGTCGTTTTCAAGGGTTTCGAGGCAGTACGGAGTCAGAATCAATCATCGTCATCCTCATACTCTTCATCGTACTCTTCATCGTACTCTTCATCGTACTCTTCATCGTAGTCGTCGTCCCTTCCTCCGCCTGCGCGTATTGCCATGGCGATGCCGATACCGACGGTGATTGCTGCAACGAACGCGATGAGGGTATAGGCCAGAGTAGAGTCGCCTGAACTCACACCAGATACATCGGCCGAGGATACTACCATCCCCTCTACAGGATACGCAAGATTCTGGAAGTCTCCTCCGTCAATCACGTAGAGCACAGGGACACCAGGCAGGCTGGGTTCGAAAATCATGTCAACCACTACACTGGTAGAGCCTGGCTCAAGGAATATTTCAACAGAATCAGACGGTGGTGATTGGGACCATGATTCGCCGCCGTTGTTCTGCCACAATGAAACATCAATTGAGCCACCGCGCTTTCCAGGATTAGACCAGAATGTCTTCACTGTGACTCTCTCTCCTGGAAGTGGTCTGTCTGTTGGTTCGAATACGGTATTCGTCAAAGTCGGCAGGAATTCCATTATTCTTATATCGGCTCGCTTGGGGTTGTCTTCGCTCCCTAGACCGTTCACTTCATTGCCTGCACGGTCCGTTGAAACTACCCAGAATAGTATGTAGTCCCCATCAACTAGCTTCGTATTCACAAGCGATCCCATGTCTAGTTCGCCTTGGTATACGTCGAATTGCTCCTGATCGAGTATGAGTGGTATGAAGCCGCTTCCCTCGGCACCAAGTGGGTCGTTTCCTCGCTTGAATGTCCATGCGACTTCGAGGTCACCCTGCTGCATGCCAACTGAATCGCTTATCTGGAGAGTTACCTTCACCCTATTCAGCAAATCCGATTCCTCCACCGACAAAGAGCTGTCGGGATACGCTGTCTGATCGAAGAGTATTGTTGGTGCGGAAGAGTCGACTGTGATTGAGGTGCCGGTATTCTCTGAAGAGATTGCGGATCCTGGAGGATTCACGACATTTGTCATGACATCCATGATTGGGTACACCGGTGGCCTATTGGGGAGGGTGAGGTCGACAGTCCATGAGCCATCCTGACCCAACGAAGAGGCTTCGCTAACCCGCTCGGAGCCGTAAATGAATGATACTTCCACCATGGTTTCATCCAGACCGGACGAGAATGGTGTACCCGAGCCTGCATGCAAAAGCGTTCCATTGACTCTGAATGAGTCTCCCTTCATGAGATAGATGCCTGACGCATCCGA
The DNA here is from genome assembly GCA_002497295.1 of Euryarchaeota archaeon UBA171. Classification (GTDB taxonomy): domain Archaea; phylum Thermoplasmatota; class Poseidoniia; order Poseidoniales; family Thalassarchaeaceae; genus MGIIb-N1. The sequence goes on from DANO01000028.1 coordinate 27,518, forward strand.
CTCACCGATTGGAAGAGTCAGGTCCTCAGTCAGCGTGGGGACAGCTTCCAACATGTTGTCTAATTCCCATGAAAGGGAGGTTAGCAGCGATGATTGAGCGACCATCTGCATGTCATCTGTTATTCTTGCTCTTGGGCTGCAGTCTGGATCGCCTGCATTCCAAGGGTAGTTCCAATCGAGGATGAAATCGAACTCAACAAGGAGGATTGAATCGGATTCCATCGGTGTGGCACTGGCATCTAAGAGATGCACATGGGAGTCCTCGGGCGTGGAGAGTATCTGCTCAGCTGGATTCCAGAACATCTTGCCGAGACCTGTAGGTCCGTCGTCACAAAGCATCACATCGATGCCATCTAGAGTTGCGATACCGTTTGGTTCGTCTATTACCATGGTGAACGTATGCTCCACCCCAGGTAGCAGATAGCCGGATTTCCTGTCAAGAGAGAATCCTGAGCCCAGAATCTGAGTCTCGACGTCCTCCGCGACGAGCATGGTCGCCCATGCTTCAGAAGCTCCCGGCCCTCCTCCTGTGCCACCTGACTGGTATGTTCGTCCAGACCAGTCAGTGCCTTCGATGTAAAGGTAAACTGGACTGTTGAAGGGTACACCCGTCAGATCAATTCCTGCGAAATTCTTCTGCTCTTCGCCGGAGAAACCTATCGATAGCGGGAGTGTAATTGAGCTATACTCTTCTGAGTCGGGGATGCCATCTTCATTTGCATCGTCCATCGCAGTACGCCAGTATCTCAGAGTGACGTCTGATGCCCTTGCATCAGCGTCAGACACAGTTACGTATACCGATAGCGGCATCTCTGGATCCACAATCTTCCCAGCTGCGTTTTGGAAGCCGAGCGGGGTGAGTATCTGAATTGGCCCCGCTACAGGAGGCTCGGAATCTACTATTGCCATGATAGAGGGTGGATCAATGGTCAAGTCCTCGGCGTTAACGATGGGAATCATGGTTGGGCCGATTGCCTCGAGCAGTGGCTGCAGTGTGATTGAAGACACGCCCGATGGGACCATCAAGTTCCCGCTGAAGATCCCACCAGATTGTGGAGTTAGTTGCACAATGGTTCCAGATAAGTCGACTGCTGGGGAGAAGTCTTCTGAATCCGGCCTCAAGTTCTCTGAGCCTTGGAACCGTACGCTACCTTCTATGGAAATCATGTTTCCAGGATCAACAGGGAACGGGTACATCGAAGAAAATTGGTCGGAAAGCGTATTCCCGAGATGATTGACCACTGTGAAAGAATCGATTTCCAAGTCATTCTCGTAAGCGGACCTTCCGCCATTGCCACTAGACGCCTCGGCTGACCATCGAGTCTCGCCGTTCAGGTCAGTGGCACTGGATGACCATGATATCGACGAAAGGTCGTCTGGCCCCCATGAGGCGGATATCGACCAATTGACCTGTATTCTTTCAGTTCCGTCTTGATCCGTTATGAGCGTCGAGGCTGACTCGGAGTTTACGAGATCGAGTCCGGGTATCGAACCGGATTGGGCGAATGACACTGAGCCTTGATCAGACCAGTCGCCATCAGAGGAATAGGCGGAGTATGTGGCGCTGGCCCCATCCGCAGTAATTCCTGTCAGAGTCACTGATGAAATCTGACTATTATCGAAGAGGTGGCTGTGCTCGGTCACAAGATGGTATGATTCGGCCCTTGGTGCGAATGTATTGGGCGGAACGAACGGGTGATTGGTTGTGATATAGTCATATTCAGCGCCGCCACCGATAGAGATCATGCCCTCCAGAGCATTTACTGCGACGTTGACATCTGTATTGGAGGAATTCGACTGAGCGGCCGTTATGGCGCTTGTCACTACATTCTGTAGGCCAGATACATTCTCGTGGAGATAGTATGATATCCCCAAGGTCGCGATAGTAACAGTCTGGGATGCAGTTGATGAAATTTGGAAATCGAGCTGCTTCCATTGTCTACTTGTTGAGGGATCCGTTACACTCGGCTGGACGGAGTTGATCTCTGAAATCATGGCGCCGTTGAAATGGATCACTGAAGGGCCTGTTCCGGAACTATATGTGGACTGGGAAGTCGATCCCAAGGACACCACGACGGTCGAGTCGAAGGTTGGCGAGCCGACGGGGGATACTGCCATGAAGCCAGCTGCCGCCCAAGACGTCGCATCCACATTCGCATCTGCTGATGTACCCGAAGGCACGAGTACGGAGATGGTGGCTGGGTTGGATGGAGTGAGGGACATAGATTCGCTTCTTTGCATGGTGCCTCCTTCAATCAGGGATTGCCAGCCGAGGTTGCCATAGCTGCTGCCCATTGGGAAAGCCCAATCGTTTGTGCCATCTGAACCCAAATCTACAGTCGGGGATCGTGCCGGTTCTGCGAATTTAGCCGAGATGTTGAGTTGATTGATGCTGCCAGTTGGAGATAGGGAGATGGTAGCACGGTATCCTGGTTGAAGCCACGGGAATTCTATGAGCCCCCCTGTTACCCCCTGGGGCCCTATAACAGCGCCATTCGCGTCTTTGAAGGTGATTGCAACTCCCGAGTAGTCCCCTGATACAGATAATGCCCTTATCGGTCTTGAGGAGGTGAGGTACTCGGAATCAATTGTGCCTGCTATTCCTGTGCTGACGATGTAATTCCCCTCTATGACTGTGCTCGGGCTGAAGGACCAACCATTAGAAATCCCTGAGGAGGCCGAAAGGGTCCTGAAACCGTCTAGCCTTACCGAATTTATCATGGGGGTCAGACTGGCATTCACAGTTTCAAGGTGGACTTGTATTCTTACAGAGGGGTGTGTTGCAGCATCTATACCGGCGAGAGATACTGGTAATTCGCCCATGTCAAAGCCCTCTATAGGACTCATGGATACCGAATCCAAGATGGAAATTAGGACTCTGGTTCCCTCAGGGATCTCAGCATCAACATCAACATAGCCCATGTTGAAGCTTGATTGGTTTGATAAGTCCACTGAGGGGGATGTCCATGACCCGTTTGAACTGTAATTGGGGATGAGTATGCCGAAGTCATCGACGTAAAATCCTTCATAATTTTCAGAACCACTATTCTGGCAACATGTATCCGATGAGAATTGGAATCTGAATTGCATTTGTTCGCCAGACCATTGGTCCAGAGGCGCCTCTTTCTCGGACATCTCATCAAGACCGCATTCTCCATCGAACCACAGCTCATCAGTGCCCCATGGATTGTTCCATGTTGAAGTTCTGATGCCATCGTACCATCCAGTCATCGAGGGCTGGAAATGCTGCCATGAACCCCCATTGACCCTGTACTGCAGTTGTGCGCCATCAGTGCTCGAGAACGGGTCCATGCAACTCCATTTCGAGAAATGAAGCGTTGCGCCTGAATCAGGAATATCGTAGTCTGGCGAAAGGAGATATCCATTCTTATTGTCAGAGTATGGCCCATTCAGATCTGTCCCGTAAAGATATGGGAAGCTTGCTGGCTCCTGAAGAGTGAGTGATGTTCCCAAGAATCCGTAATCCCATACGTCGGAAGCTCCTGTGGTGCTCCAACCGGGAGCATGGGCATTCTCCGGTGCAGTCGCATACGAGTTCTCGAACCCGAGCGATTGGTCTATGCTTCCGCCGAAAAGCTGGATGTGGTCCCAATCATCGACACATCCTCCGGCTAAACAGTATCCTCCGGGTGCTACATAATGGTAGAACGTGCTGCTAGTGCCCAAGTCGTCAGACCAGTGTACGGCTGTACCGGGAGTTACGAGGGACACATCGGTCAAAAAGACGCCTTCGAAATTATCCTGGGGGGTCCCGTAAGTTACAGAGCCGTCGGTGTCCACGAGAATTCGAAGATACACCGTATTCTGATTGAGGAACTGCGCGGGGACGGTGTACTGCTGGATCACTAAACCCCCGCTCTGGTCGCCAGTGGTGCCTGGTATGGCTCCAGTCCTGTCGTCACAATCAGTACTTGTCAAGGATGTCGAAGATGAAATATCGACCCACGTGGCATTGTTTGTAGACATCTCCACGCAGTAGTTGTCGAAAGAGCTGCCCTCCAAGTCGTACTCGATGTTGAGTCGTATCTTGGAGTTGGCCGATGTGCCCTGTGTGTTTATCTGAGTCTGGAGAGCGCCATGGGCGTAATTAGAGTACGAGCAGCTTGCTTGAGCAGGGAGTGAGCACCCG
>DANO01000026.1 GCA_002497295.1 Euryarchaeota archaeon UBA171
TATGAAATCTAACGAGTTCTTTGATCCGCTTACACTAGATCCCAACATACGCCCAGACAATATGCCTCTCTGCCATGCACCGCTCCAGAGCCAGTCGAGCAGTCTCGCTACTGCCCAATCTATCGGACTCCAGCGGTTCAATGGATCGAAAAGAGTGACATTCTTGGCCACCCCTATAGATACATCCGGCCTCCTAGATTTCAATGATGCATACAGAGCCGCATGCGCATGCATCAGGTTCCTCATAATGCGGAGAGTCTGCCTGATGGACCTATGGCCAGGAGGGAATTGCCCCAGGGTATAGCCCATTGATGAGAACACAGTCGGCTCATTTATTGTACACCATACATCCACACGATCTGAAAGTGTCTCAAAGACACGCTCACAATAGGCGACGAAATCAGGAAGATTTTCTTTCTTGGCAAATCCTCCACGATCTTCCCACCATGCGGGGTGAGAGAAGTGGTGCAGAGTGACCACTGGACGTATTCCCCGGTTCAACAAATCATCAACCATATCTGAATAAACTTGCAAGGGTTCAGTGACCCATTTCCCAGGCTCAGGCTCGAGGCGACTCCACTCTATGGAAAATCGATAGGTCGTCAGACCCAGTTCGGACAGCATCTCAAAATCTTCTTTCCAACGATTCCAATGGTCGCATGCCTCTCCGCTCTTTTCTAGCCCTCTGGATTCTTCGAAAACAGACCAATTGTTGTGCAATCTTCCTTCTACTTGATGCGCTGCAGTAGCAGCACCCCAGAGGAAATCAGGGGGAAAACTAGTCGATTCGATATCTATCTCTGACCAGTTCAAATGTGGCTCAGGGTAACGCCATCTGCAGTACAATACGAATACTGTGCCTAAAGCCAAAGTCGCGATAATGGCCGTTAGAAACACGTTGAGCACGTGTCCGAACAGAGGTGGTTATTCATGAATGTCGTGAAAATGTTGATGTTGGGTTAATGTATTCCAGAAACATGCAGAAACTTACTGTAGCCCTTGTAGCAGCAGGAGTAATCGGGATTGTTATCAGCATATTACTCACCATATCTGGCGTGGACAAACTTGTTACTGAGGTTACTGGGATGGAAGACTCCTTCGATGAGAGTGGCGAGGTCGTTTGGGAGGGGAGTTCCCCCGCAACATTCGAAGGCGATCTCCTTGCAATGAGCATCTACGAGGTGCTGATAGAAGATGGGCGTCGTGTCGATGTCGAGCTGATTGGGGACGACGGGGAAACGAACACATTCACCCCATGCGAGGTGAGCTGTGGCGCATCTGAAGATCCGGGATATTATCTAGCCGGGACGATTATGGTTAGTGATGGGGGCACATGGAAAATTAGATTCTCTGGAGATGTGGTCGGAGACAGCAATCTCATGATAAAGGAATTCAAGATACCTTTCTTCGTTGAAGAGTCAGTAAGTGTACTGTTCGGAGTAGGGGGGTGCTGTATCTCAATCGTCTTACTTGTTGCGGGAGTAATAGTCGGCTTCTCATCGAAGCGAGAAAAGGTACAACCTGTGGAATGGGTCCCTGTATCTGGCAACAATTGACTGTCCGTTGAGCGGGGCTTCGCTTCCCAATCATCTTCTCGAAGGTATCCAATCACCGATCCACAAGGCTAGTCCGATTAGTACGGCCTGGATTATCCCTCTGAGAACATGGGCTCTGTCTGAGAATGTATTACCTCCGATAGGTATGTCGTTGATCCACATGTTGAGGTTGGCCCAATAGAGTGCTATGAGCATTAATGCCAGACCTAAAGCGGCCTCGCTCCTGTACATTGGAAGGATGATGCCAATTCCGAGCAATATCTCAAATGCTCCGCTTGCATACACCCAGAATCTAGCACTACCGAGTATCTCGGGTACTATAGGTTCGAACCACTCCGGATCGATGAAGTGTTTTACCCCTATCCAGATGAATGGAACGCCATAAATGAGGGCGACAAGGTGTCCGATATTCTCGTTCATCAGGATGCTCGGATTACGGATGCTCGTAAATATCTACAAGGTGCGGGGAGTCTTCACCCTACAATCTCTGCATCCATGATTTCTGATTCGTCCAAATTTCCCTTGGATAGAGCCCTGCGTGCCACAACTGCAACCAAAGATAGCATCAGAATCGAAGACAGCACGGATATTGCAATGCCGAGAAGATCGCTTTCACTTTCTGTGCCGAGCCCCTCTATGGTGAGCAGGACAGGGATCGAGGTACCGCTTCCACTGACTGCCCTGATCTCCAGGGTATGATTAGTTTCATCGAGTGATTTTCTACTGATTTCCAGTGTCCAGTTGAATGGTTGAAGGGCTGACACCTCCTCCCCGGTATCTTCGTAAATGGCTTCGTGCCAGTCTCCTGTATCAAGCCTATATTCGACTCGCTCCACATTTCCTTCTATAGCCCATGAATGGCCCATTATGATGGTTTTACCCTCTATTTCGGTGGTGTTCAGGACATGTGCTTGGAGAGTCCATTCTATTGATCCTGACTGGCTGGTATCTTCCAGATGAATAGCCATCTCGACGGCAGCCCTAGCATCGACCATGCCCCATCCGAAATCTTTGTTCCAATATGGGTCTATCTCAGGGAATGTGGGCTCACCACGTCTCTCTGCAGTTTGCTTCAGAACTTCTCTGATGGCGAGAGGATGGAGGTTGGGGTTGGCCTCTATCATTAGAGAAATTACCCCTGTCACGGCTGGGGTGGCGTATGATGTTCCCGAGCCTCGCCCTGTGTAATCGTTAGAAGAGGCGTCTTGACCAGGGACGTTATTGTTGCACCCCCCGCTAGAAACACACCCCTCGGCCTGGATGATGTTTGAACCTGGAGCAGACACATCTGGCTTGAGTTCATTGACGGGATTGCTGTCGCCATTGTCCCTTCGGGGGCCTCTGCTGGAATAGCCTGCGATGGTATCATCGTCACGATCGATAGTGTTCTGATCATCAGTGGCGCCGACAGTAACCGATAGGCTACTCGACCCCATCCCAGAGAGTCCGTCGTTATCTGGTCCGTCATTACCCGCCGCAACACTGACCGTTATTCCTGCAAGAGTGGCCTCATTGAGTATTCTGCTATGCATGTCTTCCCCATCGCTGCCTCCTCCCTCATGGCTAGTAATGCCCCACGAAAGAGAAATTATATCGATACCATGCAGTGATTCGTCCACTCCTGGCCATGGCGTGTCCTTATTATCGATAATCCACTGAATCCCATTCATGGCAGACTCATAGAATTCTTGCTCTATGAGATAATTCTCGAACGGGCCCGCTCCTACATCGGTTCCAATTCGAACGTCGATCAAAGTTGCATTGGGTGCAGACCCGTAGAAGTCAGTCTGCTCCCCATTGGGCCCGACCCCCGTTGCCGCAGCCATGCCCATGCAAGCCGTGCCGTGCTGATTCGCATCGTCTGGATCGAATGATCCGTCTGATTGTCTTCCGCCTGAAAGAATGCACATGGGATCCGAATGAACGAAGCAAACCGCATCATAACCTGCCACATGCTTTCCCGCTAGCCCGGGGTGCTCGCCGTCCACGCCAGTGTCTGTAAGAGCGATATTCACGCCTTGTCCTGAAACTCCAAGCTCCCATGCCCCTTGTGGGTAGATTTCGGAAGAGCTGGATTTAGTGGATGGGGTCTGTATGTCGCCATAAAATTGCAGAACGCCGTACTCCTCAACCATTACGACGCCGTCTAGCATTGCTAGAGTTGCTATGGCGCTAGAGTTGATTTCACCCAGCAATAGAGCATCGACTGCAGGGACATGTATCGGGGACTCCACGCCCATAGCATGGATGGCCTCGATGTCCCCTGGATTCAAGTCACGTCCATATGACAGCCCCACCCAACTCTTATTTTCATCTTCTTGAAGTGAATCGTGAATTCCATTCCTATCCGAGTCCAAGGATGTACGCTCCCACCAAGGGGCATCTGGAGTCTGGAGCGAATATTGAGATGGCACGTCTGATGACCAGCCTTCGGCGATATACTCGGCACCATGCCCTTCTTGGCTACCTTGACTGGCTGGCATTACAAGGCTGCCGGCAATAGGAGTCATGAGCACGATTACCAAAATCCCCGCTCGGAAGCTTCGGGCACCCATGGGTTAGCGACCCTGCTGCTCGTCAAGAATCATACGCATTGGTTGGTGGTGGGCGATACAGGATTCGAACCCGTGTCACCGGCTTAGAAGGCCAGCATGATATCCAGACTACACCAATCGCCCGGCTGACGATGGGGTGCTTGGTTTGAACCCACCTCCATGAATTGACATCCATTCCGCGCAAAATAGGGGGTGCCCTGGTTACTCCAGACTCCCCGTAAGTTCCTGTGCGCGTGCGATGGCCTCCTCGACCTCCGGAGGAAGGTGCCTGCGAGCCCATCTCTCCGTGATGCCCGATACGATTCTCAGAATTGTTTCCAAAATCGACAATGAGATGACCAAAGTGAGGAAGGTGATTACCAGATCATTGCCTTCTTCCCATAGCAAATCGAGGCCTGAAAGGTCTAATGAGCCGTCTGCCAGGAATACGCCCAACACGGCGAAGGGGAGCATCTTTGAGAGATCCTGGGCTAGATTCTCCGAGAAATACGATGTGATTCGTATGGCGCCCACAACGGCTACTGCAAGCTCGGCAACCGAACTCAGCTGTTGGCCCCCATTTAGGATGACCAGGATGGCGGAAAGGACTAGGGCCCAGAAACCGATTAATGTGGGTGTGAGAACGACATATAGGATTATGAAAATTAATCTCTTGTTCTGCCTGGAAAGCCATCCAATGAGTCCTTCTTTATCGGTAGTGGTATCTATAGAGATCATGGTTCTTCTGGCAAGAAGTCGGTAGAAACGGAATACTAGTCCCGAATACATCACTATGGCAACGATGATGACTGCGGTTTTAGCCATCTCATCCACTTGGCTGGATGTAATCCCATACACTTCGTCAATCCAACCCATGCCCCTGGAACAAGGGCGTCATTCATTTGGATGCCGGCGAGAAAGGCCTCGCGCACTTAGGACATCTTGTTGGGCGTGTGACGCGTCTCCTCTCCCAAGCATGCCCACAATTGCCGCACAACCAAGTGCGCTCGGGCAGAGATTCGAGGACTCGCTGTCTCATTCGCTGAAGTACTACTGAATTCTTGAGAGATGGTGCTGGTGCTATTTTTTCGGCCAAATCCGAGTGCATGGAGTCATGCGTCAGTAGCCCGGAAGCGTGCAGCAACTCATGTACCAGGGTGTGATCCCTCAGTGCAGGATCGTCCATAAGTTCGGGGTGAAGAAGAATCACGACCTCGCCGGGGCCCATACGAAATTTTCGGCGGCGCTCCAGTTCATTGTGACCCATGTTGAATCGAGTTATGCCCATTCGCCCTTCTCCGGGATCTTCGTATAGAACCTCAAGTCGACCCGGCAAGTAAGGCAGGAAAGGTGCAATCTCTGTATCCAGGAGTTCGGTGATTGCGGACCACAGGTGCTCGGGAACGCCCTTGGGTACCTCGGCCATATTCTCCCGACGGCACCCACGTTCCTTAAATCGGTGTAGGTGACCCGACACATATTGGGCGTGTGGCGCAGCTTGGAAGCGCGCTTCCTTGGCATGGAAGAGGCCCCGAGTTCAAATCTCGGCACGTCCACCATAAAAACATACGAAGAGGGTGGAGTATAGCGTAGTAGAATTCACTGACGAGCCGCTTTTCTGGCTGCTTTTCGTCGGCGCAACTTCTTCTTTCGCCACTTCCAGCGCTGGTTCCCGGCCTTCTTCCAAGCACGTGATCCACGCTTCATGCGCCCCGCCGACCTACTCGGTGTATATGACGCATTCGGAAGAAGTCAAGAGTTGAGTAATTCATCAACACTCGAAACGCTGGATGGGATCTCCGACTCATTGGAGGCAGCGGCAACGCCGGTCTGGACCACAATTGTCTGGGACGGCGACGATGGTTCATCTGTGCCGCCGCGTATGAATCTCCCAATCCTAGCTGTTATGCTTAGGAATAGATACAATCCCAAAACGAATCCGCCAGAGGCCGCTATTCCAAGGGATGTAGCCTTGTATTTGATCAACTGCAAATCAGACTCCTGA
>DANO01000035.1 GCA_002497295.1 Euryarchaeota archaeon UBA171
ACGCCCCTAGAAGATGTGACGATCTTGGATTCGATTCCTCTGGAATTCGAGATGTTATCGAGCGAGGTATCGGTGACGACCGGTAGAACGATTGAAGTGAATCATTCTTCCTCGAAGAATGATCGTTCAGAGGTTCACAGGTGGGGCGTTGGAAGGGTAGAATGTGGAGAAAGTATTGAAGTCGTGGCTTTGGTCGTATCCGAGGACTTGTCTGCTGATCCAGAAGCAGAAGGTTCACTGGGAGCCGAATTCGGAGAAGAAGCAGAGGTGGAACCAAATCTTCCAAAGTGGTTCGGTGAAGATGGAGAATGGATTTACGGTATTGGAGAACAGCTAGAGGCACCGGTGCCTGTTTGTGCGGTTTGTGGAGGAGATATTCCCCCAGGCGGGCTCATTTGCGCCAATTGCGCGGCGACATCAGCATACGATTCATTGGCTTCTGAAGAAGAGGAATGACCGAAGCGTTCATCCTAATGGACAGAGGGAAAGAGACATGGCACAGCCCAGCGCGAGTGATGCGCAAGCACAAGCATTATCGGGAATGATGGTGCCAATGCTGGTTTTACTTGGAATGATGGTGCTTTTGAGCATAAATGAAGGGATCAGGGTTGGCCTAGCCGATGCGGCAGGGGCAGTCATTGAACCTATATTACCGTATGACGGCGAATACTTCGTTCTGACAGTATTTCTTGTAGGCACCACAATGATGGTCATCAATACTGCAATTAGAGGATTTTTCATGGATCCGATTATTCAATTGCATTTATCCCACAGGAGCCGGGAAATACGTAAGCAGTTGATGGATGCGAGACAATCAAGAGATACTGCCAGAATAGAGAAAATGAATCGTCTCCAAATGGAAATGACTCCAGAAAGTGCCAAGATGACATCCATGACCATGCGCCCCATGATGTACACAATAGTATTCGTAATCGGCATATTCACGTGGATCGGGTACTCTGTGGAGGGTTTCAGAGTCACGTACGTCAGCCTTCCATGGCATCCCACTTGGGGTCTCGAAGATAGGGTAATGTGGATTTTCCCCGCTTGGGTTGCTATTTACATAAGCCTGAGTGCGCCTTTCGGACGTATCATAGACCGTCATATCAAACTCTTCAGACTAGCCAGACACAAACTTGTTCTTGGCGGCACTACGATACCTGAGCCGCTCTTGCACCTCTTGGAAGATAAGCGTCCAGCTGAAGGTAGATCCAGGGGGCAGCGTTCAACTTCTAAAACACGCAGCACGAGAAGGTCGGGTGGTTCTAAGTCGGGTAGCAAGTCAACTTCCTCTCGGCCATCGATGGATAGCTGTCCTTCTTGCGGCAATACTGGGGCTCATAAGACCACTAGAGGGTCTATGCGCTGCCGCGTTTGCCTAGAGGAGTGGAGATAGGTGCTCCAAGCAACCATAAGCGGCCCCCCTGGCAGTGGAACAAGTACCCTCGTCGAAGGCATATGCAAAAATCGTAATTGGTCGAGCCTAAACGGCGGAGAAGTCTTCAGAGAGCAGGCAAAAGAAAGGGGCCTGACTGTGGAGAGTTTTAGCGAGTTGTGTAGAGAGGACCTGGATGTAGATAGGTTGCTTGATGAGCAATTGAAATTGGGAATGGCAGATATGAATGGGCCCGCCATTATAGAGAGCAGATTAGCAGCGTGGTGGGCCATGGAGATTGCCCCTCATGTGCCGAGAATACACATATCAACATCCATTGAAGAGCGGGCCAAGAGATTGATGAAAAGAGATGGCGGCACATATAGCGAAAATTTTCAACGCGCGACCAATCGGCACAGCGACGATCAACACAGATATCAATCGCTATATGGGATAAGCCTAGATGATATGACGCCCTACACTCACGTAATAGAAGCCGACGACCTAGACGAGTCAAAAGTTCTGAGTATGGTGCTAAAAATATTGGAGGGATAGTTTGAATTCACGGATTGTAATAGATGATTCTCCCGCCAAGAGTAGCCGGCACGGAAAAATCCCCTCCGAAAGAGGCTTGCAGGCCTTGATGGAGGCAGGAGTGATCTTGGTGGACAAGCCACCTGGGCCGAGCAGCCACCAACTAGCATCATGGGCAAGAGATATTCTCGGACTGAAGAGGCTCGGTCACGGAGGGACTCTCGATCCATTTGCAACGGGAGCCCTCACGCTCCTACTTGGAAAGGCGACCAGATTAACCGAAGTGGTGCTATCTGGAAATAAAACATATATCGCAATCCTAAAGATTGACTCTTCTATTTCTTCCAAACAAGTAGAAGAAGTGTTAGAAAGATTCTCAGGAGAGGTATACAATGTCCCTCCGCTTGAATCCGCTGTCAAGATAAGAGTCAGGACTAGAGTCATACAAGAAATCAAACTGCTAGAAAGTGATCAAGAGGATGGACTCCACACAGTCAGCGTTTCATGTCAGGCTGGAACCTACATACGTACTCTTGCTCGCGATATAGGGCTTATGCTTGGTACTCCCTGTGTTTTATCTGAGCTTCATCGCCACTCCACGGGGAGTTTTGAACAATCTTCACTATGCACCATGCAACAACTCGCAGATGCTGCGATGCTAGCTGAAGAAGGCGATGAAGAAGCTCTTTGCAGACTGATAGCGCCAGTGGAGAGAATATTAGGGTCAATCCCGGGAGTATGGGTAAGAGACTCGGCTATCGCCTCAATTTGTCATGGGGCGCCGCTCGCAGTTCCAGGCGTTGTTAGTCTGGATAGCGACATGTCTCCAGGTGATAAAACAGTAATCTGGAGTTCAAAGGGCGAGGCCGTTGCGGTCGGAGAAATGATTGTCGGTTCTTCAGATGTCCCAAACATGACCGAGGGGGAACTGATCAAACCAAAAATAGTCCTAATGGACAAGGACGAGTATCCTGGCGCATGGTCTGGGCGCTAGTGGTTAATTGAGATCGTGCTCTTCGTAGACCCACTCAAGAGTCTCGAGCCGGATTAGCAGGGTAGAGGAAGCCATCATCAAAACCTCGGGACTACGACCCGATACCTGGCTCATATAAGCGTTATCTGAGTTGAGAACATTATCCGCCCTACGTCAACGATATGGCTTTCTCACCTTATTTGGTCCCAGATACAGCGCAGCTCCACACAATATGGAAAATAGAGCGATGAGCAACGCTATGCTTGTATTACTGCCTGATAGAATAGTAGTCAAAATTCCTGATTCGTCATTCGGCCCCTCGACGGTCGCTACAATGCTGTACTCCAATGAAGAAGAAGGGTCTATTACCTGATTCTTTGATTCAATCTGTATGAATATTGTGAATTCTCCCGGCTCAGTAGGCGAAGGTATTGCACATGTTACCTGAGCAGGGGAGTTAGGCTCAATCAATGGTATTCTTATCGTCTCATAGAGAATACCCTCGACATGGCAAGAGACATCGATATCGAAGGCAGCGCCCTCGCCTTGATTCCACACTGTTGTTGACAAATCAATCAGAGTACCGGGGGGTAATTCTTGATTCAAGTCATCGTTGAAAGATGATACGTCGTCTACCATCAGGCGAGGGAGAGCCCGCACAATTACATCGATTTCAGTATCAATGTAGACATTTCCGTCACCGACGGTGATTACAAGTAGGCTTGATCCGGGCACGACAGGCGTAAGGACGAGGTGGCTGTCCTCAATATCAGCCCATGAGCGCGAGGTTGTTATCGTTAGTTCCTCCGTGTCTGGATCGGTTATTGCTAATGGGATTCTCAAGGTTTCACCGAGTTCGACCGTAATTGTGAGTGGGAGTCCTTGAACAGATGGCGGATCAGCAACGGGTTGTATATCCA
>DANO01000020.1 GCA_002497295.1 Euryarchaeota archaeon UBA171
AAAGCAGGTATGAGGATAGAAGGAGCGCATAATGAAGTGTTTCGATTAAAGAAAAAGATGAGGTTTTTTCAGTCGGTCGATCGCCTTCGAATATCGTTACTTGTAGAATGCCCATGTCATTACCAAGTGCCATTGCTGCAGTTGAAAAACCAGGAGCTGCAGTAGTATATGTATCGAATTTAGTTGTGTGCATCCTTAGTTGAGACGTTTGATTAAACACGCCCCAACCCCCATCTGGCGTGTTTGAAGGGATCCAAATCTCTATTGAACCATTTTTGAGATGATTGATTGACATCTCCCCATTTGAATGGAATGAACTCTTTGAATCTTCGATACAAGTTATGTTATCACAACGCAATGAAATCCATTCTTCGGATGTTGCAAGGAATATTCGATCATCGTATTGGAGTGGAAGAGCAGGTGAAAAACCATAGTTTTCTAAGGCGCTATTGTTGAGATACAATGTCGATCCTGTGGCTGTTTGAAGATGAATCAATAGACCATGTTGTGTTTCGATTGGAGCATGACGAATCTTTCCATCACCAATTGAAGTATTGGTCATAGTTCCATCTCGGTTGACCGAATAGAGCACACCCGTTTCCGTTCCAACATGGTAGCCACTTTCTGAAATTAAAACTCCATTTCTCCAACCTACATCTTGGAATTCTACTCGTAGAAGTTGCTCTCCTGTTTCCAAACAAAGTGCCGATAGCCCCTGTCGGGTTGGAACAACAACACGATCTTCATCGATCCCCAGTTTCCCTGTAATTCCAAGAACGTTCACTTCAGTTTGATGTTCCCATACTAATGCTCCATTCAAAGGATTGAGTGCAGTTACCTTTCCATCTGCCCATGCAACGATCAGAAGGTTCTGCCATGTACCGCATGTTCCACTGCCCGATTCAATAAAGAGAAGTGGGGACATGTCGTGTTGAAGTGTGGTTTCGGAACGGAACGTCCACAGTTCATCACCAGAAAATAGATCAAACGAAGAGACTTGTGGCCGATCGTCTCCAATCCAGAACCCAGAGGTCCGTACATAGACTGAATCTTCGACAATAAGAGGTTGCGTCGTGATGTAACCGTTTCCAAATTCATGCTCCCATGAATAATTTGATTCTGCCTTTGTAAACGGTAAAAGGAGGACTAAAAGCAACAACAGAACAACACGTTTCATGCTGAATGCCTCTGGATGACAGTACGAAGAACGGCACTCACTTCCTTGCCATCGACACCAGGACAGGCCCCCATAACAATTCCCATCAGTGGGCCCATTGCTCCCATTCCACGTTCTTTTACGAAGTCTAAACGTTCCAAAACAATGGATTCAACAATCGATTCAAGATCGCCTACATCCGCAGGCACAAGCCCATTTTCTTCAGCATACGCTTCAACTTCACTGGATGAAATTTCTTTCATATCAGCAAAATGTTCGATCGCAGATTCGATTCCTTCTCTCGTAATTCCGCCGTTTTCACGAACGGTTAGGACTGTGGAAAGAACTGAAGGTTCGACTGATTCATGAACCAAAAGAAGCGATGCCCAAGCCTTTGTTGGAGTCAGATGTGATTTGAAAAAGACGTCGTCTAATTCTCGTGAAAGGAGTTGTTTGCATTGATCTTCAGACAGTTCCGTATCCTTCAACCGATTCAGTCGTTCATCTTGACTCATCGGTAAATTCCCTAAGATTTCAGCCCAATGTTCATCACGAACAATTACTGGAGGGACGTCTGTTTCTGGATACATTCTCGCACCGCCAGGGAGAGGTCGCATTGGCATCGTGGTCCCATCATCCGGTTGGCCTTTCCTGATGACGACGTTCCTAACCTCCTGAGGGATTCTCAGGAAGGCCATTCTTGCACGCTCTGCAACAGCGCCCAATGCCAATTCTGCCTGCCACGAAGGAGCGATACAAATCGCAAACGCATCAGAATTTTCCAATGATAGTCGAGTTCGTATTGAGTCGACATCATCTATTTCGAGACCATAGGCTGGAAGTTCATCAGAGTGTATGATGCCGTGTACTCCGGCTCTTTTAGCCGCGCCTGATAGTTCTCTTCCAAGACGTGGGAGTTGTGCGCCATTTGCATCTCTCTCCTTGGTTCCGAGATGGCCTGCGAGACCGGGTAGTGCTAGTACCATTACGCTCGATCCAGTGGACATTGCAGAGGTTATCATCTCTGATTCGACCCCATCCATGATCTCAGAGATATCTTGGACCCTGCCTGGGATGATTCGATGGACATCCTCCCTAATTGACGCCTCCAAAGAAGAGTCATCCATTCTTCTATCACTGCTCAAAAGAGGGAAGTTATGATTGGTTCTGAGGGTGTTTGATAGTCGGTAAAAGTGAATCTGTCGAGCCATTTCTGATCTAATTATCCTGGGTATCCATCCAAGATCTTGACAACCCTTGATCTCAACCCTGTCGCCACAGGCGATACTGACGTTCAGATCTTGTCTGATGCTTCCCAACCCTCTGCGTACACTACGAGTATCCCTAAGCCGCCTACCTAAGAATGAGGAAACCGACTTTGCGTGTTCGGGCGATGCTATGTCTGGTTCAGTTGCTATCTCAACCAGCGGTATCCCGAGACGATCTAGAGAGTAGGTGACTTCGGTTCCCCTATCTGTGGTTTCTTCCCCCAATCTTCTTGCAGAGTCTTCTTCGAGGCAGATTACCGAGATTCCTATTTCGACGTCATCGACCTCGAATCTTCCCCCTGTGGCGATTAGACTGGTTCTCTGAAAACCACTTGTGTTGGATCCGTCTACAACGGTTTTTCGCATTGTTTGAATGTTTTTTACGGGCGCGGCGTTGAACATTGCTGAAATGTGTAAAGTTGTATCTAGAGCGTCGGGATCAATCTGGAGAGGCGGGGCCTCGTCAAGTTCTATAAGTCCTGAATTGGGTGTCTGGAGGTATGTGAATGACCTATTCCTCATCTCTTCAAATCGAGCGGCTACATCTATTATGCCGGACTCTCCACGAGCTGCACGAAGACGTCTCTTGGCGGTCGCTCGAGGAGGGTTCTGAATTTGGTCTTCGGTTCCGTCATAGAGAACACCTGGTTGACGAGAGTGTAGTTTCCCGGAAGAGAGTTGCTGATGTATCTCAATACCGCACATGAAGCCCAACGAAATGGGGTCTAGAGAGTCCGGGTCACGGATATCGCCAATGGGCTCGCTCTCCGACATGATGAGATCGAAGCACCGATTGCTCATAGGGTCAGCGGAATCAATCAGGCCCATTCGTACGTTCCCGTTTGTGGTTCGTATATGGCACCAGTCGTGGACAATCTACTGATCACACTTCTAACTGTAGAGTCTGATATTCCTTTTATCAGAGCCGCATCTATGATTTGGCTCATTTTCATACGCCCTTCGTTCGCATCGGATATCTCTTGCATGATTATTCTGACAAGGCTACTCTGCTTTTGCTTACTCATTCCAGTTTGGAACTCAGCTTCATCCCTGATGTTGGCTTCATCCCTCCAGTGCATGAATATGGCCTTGGCAACCTCAGCATCCACTACCGTCGCAGTTTGGCGGAGGTGTATCCTTGCATGGGCTTCTGTGAGGCGCATTAGAGCTTCGAGGGCTCTCGCAGTGACTGGTACCTCTGTTATCTCAGACTTATCCGATTGACTGATTCCATAATCGGAGCCTCTGGGATTATTCTGATTCCTGTTAAATGAATTTCTTGTTTTGATGTAATACTTAACCAGAAGATTCTTTGCTTCATCATCGAGAGATGGATGAATATTTCGCTTTGCGTAAGCCACATATTTTCTCAGGAAGTTTGTCGTCAGGTGTTGTTTCTGGTCGTGTCCTATATCCATTATTTCTTCTGAGTCGGGAATGGGCTCGCTGCCCATCTTGTCTTCAATCTGAAGTTCGCTGACCCCTGAGGTCCTATTTTGGAGGATATGCCGTGCTATCTTTTCATCCAAACCCGGTTCTGGAGTGTCTTGAAGGAGCCATATCAAATCGAATCTCGAGGCCAGAGGTGTTTCCAGGCCGGTTTCTTTGAATGACTGCATTATACTCGCATTTGCTGATAGGGGGTCGAATCTTCCTGATTCTGGATTGGCTGCCGCGAGTACGGCGCATCGCGAGTTGAGTGTGGCTGTGATACCTCCTTTGGCGACTCTAATTTTCTGCTGCTCCATGGCCGGATGTATCGCACTTGTATCCTGCTTGCTTATTTTATCGAATTCATCAATGGCAGCAAGGCCCCTATCGGATAGGGGAAGCACGCCCGCTTCAAGTGCGAATCTCCCATCCGAAAAACCATCCTTCACAGCCGCTGCGGTCAGACCAGCAGCGGAAACTGACCCCCCCGATGTGAATTTTCCTCTTGGTGAGAGGTTTGACATGTAAGTGAGCAATTGAGATTTTGCAACCCCTGGATCCCCCATCAAGAGAATATGGATATCCCCCCTAGACCTGGTTCCGTCGCTCGAAACTCGAGCCACCCCTCCGAAAAGCTGCAGTGCAAGAGATCGCTTTACCCATCTTAGAACCGGTGTGGGGAATATGGATGGTGCGATTGAATCTACGAGGAGGTTTATCAGATCGTTGCTATTCCCATATTCCTTGACGAGTTTCTTGATTTTTTCTTCTTCTTCATCGTCGATGATTATCTCTGTAAAGGGTGTCGTCTCTGCCTCTACGCTCACCATCGAGTAAAATATCTCGAAAAGTGGTGTTTTCCTGGAGCCCTTTCTCTCCGAATGCATCTGCGGGATCATGTTCGCTATGATTCTGGTCCCAGGGAGGACGCTGTTAACCAGGTCGCCCTCGAGAATCACCATTCCCGTACTCGGTTGCGCGCCGCTCGGTACGCGTTCAGGGATCTCCTGAATCTCGATCTTCTGATTGTCCACGAGGGAGCACTTCTCCTTCATCAGAGTGAATTTTACTCGGCCTTTGCGCTCTCCGCAGCCTTCGCATTGTAGCGGCTCCTCAAGTTCCGTGTGATCGTGCTGTATGATCTCAGTCTCGTAATCACACGAACATTGGAAGACAGAACGGTGGATTCGAGGTTTGATCTCACTCACCTTGGTCACCGAGACTTCTGAACTGATGAGCTTCTGAACATCGACGTGACCAATCCTCCTCAAATCTCTCCGACTATCGAGTGGTAGGAGATCGATTCTGATGAATGGTTCGATATCTTGGGCTCCCATCTCGATGCAATATGTCTTGAGAGCAGCAGACCCCTCTCTCAAGATGTGGGTCGGCTGATCGAGGAGCATATCTGCAAAATCTGGATCGAAGGTCTGAATTTGATGAAAAGAAAGTTCCATTTTATCAGCTTGGCCCGAGACTATTCTCTGAACCTCATCGGCCATTGTCTCTTCCAGAAATGACTTCCATCTCGGTCTTGCGTCTGGGGCGAGCATCGTCATGGCATTTCCTCAGTCGGTCTACCGTGGTCATGAGAGGGGGCCTATCAAGAAACCGGAGGGCTTCGTACCCCCCCTTTCTTCCAGTGGAGAAAACAGTGGTCTTTCATCTGCCTGATACCTTCTATTGCAATAATTTTGGATAATCTCCGACGTGGTAACCTTGAGAGACCGATTGGACCAAGGAGTGCCATGGAACACACACGTTCAGGAAGTGATATCCTCGTTCGGCTCGACCCAGGGGAGGAAGTCCACACTGCTCTAAAACAACTAGCAAATGATCTTGCGTTTGATGCTGCTGCCATTACAAGCGGTATTGGTCGGACCCGTGATAATCAGTATGGTTACATGAATGAAGAAGGCGTCTACCAAAAACGGCCGTTGGATCCTCCCTCTGAGTTGGTGAGCCTTTCAGGCAATATTGCTCGTACGCAGGAAGGGGAGCCTTTCACCCACATTCACTGCTGTTGGTCGGACGACGAGAATAATGTTCATGCTGGCCATCTTTTTCAGGCGACAGTCCACGTTGTGGCGGAAATTCACATCAGAGTCATGGATCATGCGTTGATGACGCGTTGTCCTCTCGCTGATTTTGAGTTACTTGGCCTGAAATTTGAATAGAGAAATACAGTGAGATGGCAGTGATGAGAGTCCTATTTGCCCACGGCCTGTGGAGTACTCCTGGTGGTTCGAAACCTGCCTACATGAAAGAAGTCCTGGGGTGGGATGTTTTCTGTCCGGACATGCGCAGGAATGGTTGGAGTATTTCCGCCCAGACCCTTACCATACGTCAAGAGTTGGAATCTTCCGACGCTTTCGATGTCCTGATTGGTTCGTCCTTCGGAGCGCTTGCGATTGCCAATGCAGTCGAAGAATATGAAGGCGATTTTCGTCTTATTCTATTGGCACCGGCTTTCGGGGTGTATGACACACTGGCCTCGCAAATCGGGGATTCGTCAATGGAAACATGGAGGGAGGACGGAATTAGGTCGTTCGCCCCGCCAGATTGGGAGGAGGAGGTGCTACTCCCGTGGTCATTTATGGAAGACGCGCTGTCATGCGGATGGCCTGTACTTCAGCACAGAACTGCTATCCTACATGGTAGGGGCGACGAGGTGGTTCCTGTGGAAAACTCATACAGAGCAAGTAGAATCTCCGAAACAACCGATTTGATGGAAGTGGATGACGGACACAGGCTTGCAGAGAGCCTGGACATGCTGCAAGGGCTGGTTTCCATGGTTCTAGCATGATCAGTCATCATGGGTGCCTAGGAAGTACTGGCCGATTTCAGGATCTGTTAGAATGTGGTCTGCATCGCCTGTGTGGACTACCTTGCCGTTTGACATGATGTACCCCCTGTCCGATCTCGAGAGGCTTAGTCTTGCATTCTGCTCGACTATCAAGACAGTGATGCCTTGCTCTCTGAGAGCATCGATCCTCTCTATGATCTGTTGCTGATAAAGAGGTGAAAGAGCAGCTGTGGGCTCATCCAAAAGGAGGAAGTTTGGATCTGATATCAGAGCTCTTGAGATTGCGAGCATTTGACGTTCTCCGCCTGATAGCGATGCTGCTAGATCATGCTCTCGAGAACGAAGATCGGGGAACATATCTAGTGCTCTCTCGATTCTTTGACTGAGGATGTTTGCTGAGAGGGAGTTTCCGCCCATCTGGAGGTTTTCCTCGACTGAGAGGGAGGGGAATACGTTGTTCACTTGTGGCACGTAAGCGATGCCCATGTTCACGAGTTGGTCTGTTCGTATCCCTGAAACGCTCTTCCCCCTGTAGTTGACCTGTCCGTCGTAATAGTCGGCTATTCCGAATATGGCCTTGATGAACGTGGATTTTCCGCACCCATTTGGGCCGATTATTGTGACAAACTCTCCTTCATCGATGTGTAGGTCTATGCCATACAATATCTGTACAGAACCGTATCCTCCCGTGAGTCCTTTTACGTCTAGAACTCGTGTCATTCCTTTTCGCCTCCGTCGTGGCCATCAGAGCCGAGGTATGCCTCTATGACATCTCGATTCGAACGTACTTCATCGGGTGTTCCTACCATTAGTATCTCACCCTCATTCATGACGACTATCCTATCTACGCCTTGTCTCAGGATGAAATCCATGTTATGCTCGATTATCAGTACGGATATTCCGGTCTCGGAGACGATGTTTCGGAGATTGGAGAATATCTTCATCGCGAGGGGTCCTGCGACGCCTGCTACTGGCTCGTCAAGTAAGAGGAGTTGTGGGTCGCCCATCATGGAACGGCCGATGTCAACGAGTTTGCTTTGTCCGCCTGAAAGTTCACTTGCAAGGTTATGGGCCATATGCGGGACTTCGAGTTGATCGAGTACTGCATATGCCCTCTCCAGCCTCTGCATCTCTGATGGGTGGGTGCGTCCGGAACGCACAACATCGAAGAAACCGGGGGAGAACTGGTTTCTTGGAGGTACCAGAAGATTCTCGATGACGGTCATTTCACGCCACAGTCTCGTGTGCTGGAATGTCCTCGTCATCCCGAGATTTTGGATCTGGTCCGGTCGCATAGTTGAGACGTCTGTCCCGAAAATCTCCACAGTGCCAGCAGTTTGCTGAAGGAGTCCGCTTATGCAGTTGAACGTTGTTGATTTGCCACATCCGTTTGGGCCGATTAAACCGATGAATTCTCCCTCTTGAACCTCGAATGATACTTCCTTTACAGCTACGAGACCCCCGAATTCTTTCCTGAGTCCATCAACGCGGAGTGCAGGCGGCTTCATTGGAGGTCTCCTCCTTCTGGTCGCTCTGGACGATATGGCACTTCAGGCAACAGACCCTTCTCATTGTACTTCAGAGAAACCACAATGATGAGTCCGATGATTAGGACCTTGACATAAGCGAGGTTTACTTGTATGTCGGTTCTGAATACTTCATCGATTGACCGCTGATGGAGGAGCCACACCATCAATAGGAACACAGATGCCATCCAGCCCGCCGATTCGGCTACCGCCTTTCGCTTGAAGACATATGCGAGGACCATGATCACAATCATCAGGAGCGCGGCTTGCATTGGTTCGGTTACGAGCCATGCGAAGACCGTGTCAATGGCCACGGCCAATTCGTGAAGCGGCTGACTCGCGCTTGACTGGGCGGCGACGAGCCTGTTAATCACGAACTCATTGAGAGTGATTATCAACGCGCCTATCAGCATGCCTCTGTTGTTTCCAGCACCACCTATGACGAATGCGGCCCAGACCAGGAACGTTGTCCTAGAGGGTTGCATGAAAGATGGCTGAAGCGAGCCCAGATACCATGCGAACAACGCGCCGGCAAAGGCTGCGATAGCTGCTGAAACGGCAAGAGCGGCGGCCTTGTGGGTCATGACGTCGTGTCCATGGTGCTGCGCAACGTCTTCATCCTCCCTTATTGAGCGGAGGATTCTGCCCCATGGTGAAGAGTACAGCATTGAGAGCGCTCGCCAAACGATCATGACGCAGATGAGCCCCATTATGGCCAGGAGAAGATAGTATGGAGCGGGCTGGCCGAAACCGAGTGCTTCGCCAATCGTTCTCGCGGCGCTATCAATGGCCTCGTTGTTCTTGCAGTCAAAGGGGGATAGTTCCAGACCATTCTCATCGGATTGTTTACTCCTCCCGCAGAACCACCAGGCCTCAAGAGGCTTAGGGAATCTTTGAACGCCTATCGCTCCCTGTGTCGTACCCGTCTTGAGGAGCGGTTCTCCTGAGAGTAAGATCCTGACTACCTCTCCGAGTGAGATCGTTATCACGGCGAAATAATCACCTCTGAGACGTGCCGTTGGATAGGCAAGCAGCCAACCAGAAATAGCGGCTACTAGCATGCTGAAGAGAAGTGCGGGAATGATGGGCCACCCATATCCAGCGACGTCGCTGGGAGCAGTCAGAACACCGACCCCGATGGCGCCTATTGATACAAAGAAAATCACTCCGAAGTTCAACAAGCCAGTGTAACCGGTTGAGAGATTCAGTGAAAGGGACATTATGAGGTATATTGAGAGGAACGTGACGAGGTTCGATACTTGAAGGGTCTTGGAGAACATGAAGTTTGAGGCTGGGTCGACAGGAAGCCAGACTACGAAAAGCAGCAGTAGTGCCAGAAGAAGTCTGAAAGCGGCTTTCGAGCCTGATTCTGTTCTTCGCCCCTCGCCTATTCCCGCCTTTTGAAGGATCCAGTCACCTTTCTTCCTCAATCTCCCAGAGAGGGATGTTGTTCGAATTGTCAGCCAAGAATGAGCATTAGCCCGGAATAATTCGATTTTTTCTTTCATATTCCTTGAAATGGTTCGATCTGAGTGTTTATCTGGGGATCCTGAGATTCTTGATAGGATTGAATGGTACTTTACCTTGAATGGGTGGATCGGATCTTTGTATCGATCTTTGAGAATCAAGTATGATTCGTATATGCAGAATATCCAGACCAGCAAGGGTATCCACGGCCATAGTACGTCGCCTATTGTGCCGATAACGGATATGAAAGCCTGCTCGGATTCAATCAGGGCTACCCAACTGGAAGCAATATCGGGATCGACCCCCTCAGGCACAGCGACGGGGCCTGACGGATAGGAATGGGTGCGTATGAATGAAGTTGCTTTACCTATGAAGAATGCAGAGCTTGTGACTAGCAGCGTGCTGATGCCCCTGCCGCTCCTGCGTTGATGGAAATGGTGTGCTCCAAGAGGTCCCATTAGCAATCCCAAAGCGGCTGAATAGCGGCGATCGGGTATCTTGGGAGATTTCGCTCGCTCACGGAGCCGCTCTATCTTCCAGCGATCGTATGCGTCCCCTATGCCCTTTGGAATGATGAGCAATATAGCGATTATGATCGCATATGGCATTACTTCGGCGAGAGCGCTGTAACCGGATCGGCCTATTGGATTGCCGATTCCAATCAGGACTGGCCCTGAAACTGCGCGTACGAAACCGATGATCAGTGCTGCTGCGATAGCACCGGGCAAGGAGCCGATTGTTCCGAGGACTATGACCGCAAAGGAGGGCAACAGGAGGGAAAATGCCGTGATTGGTTTGAAGAGCAGGGTGATACCGAAAATCCCCCCGCCGATACCGGATATACCTGCGGACAGGAATGCGCTTGTCATGTGGACCTTCTCGACATTGATTCCGCTGCTAGCAGCGAGTTCCGGGTTATCTGCTACGGCCCTCATCCTTCGACCAAGGCGGGTACGTGTCAGGATCGCGAGTAGAATGAATACTGTGGCGAAGCTTACGATTGGCAAGAATGCGTTGTTGTATGCATAGTTTGTCGTTTGTGCCACGCCTTCACAGGTCGTGGTGACGATGTCGACAGCGGGTATGGAATTCATTTCCGCGCAGTCGATTGATGTGTAGACTTGATCTGATTCCAGTTGCCTCTTTCCGAGATTGAAACGGGTCAAAATCGTGGGAAACTCGAATGCCTGACTTCCTCGCATCCAATCGGCATCTGGTACGAATCGTTGAGTGGAGCCCCCGAATCTGAGATACGTTAGAGCTCTCAGAACGAGAGCCACACCCAGAGATGCGATCATCATAACATCAGGAGAGGCCTTACGATCCCTGAAGCCCCGATAGACGAGTCGATCGATGATGACGCCCGCTATTCCCGTGAGGACGAATGCCCCGAATAACATCCAGAGGAATAAGGTCCACGAGAGATGCCCGTCAGAGGGGATTTCATTCAGCGGGAAGAACCAATTTGTCCACATCAGGGCTACGCCGACGTACATTCCGATCATGAAGAACTCTGATTGTGCGAAGTTCCCATACCTCTGTACGCTGTATGTCAGAGTAAGGCCGACTGCGATTGAGAGGTATGTCGAAGACCATGTCAGTGTGTTTGTTCCAAGGGATGCCACATCGATTAGCACTGATGCAGAGGTATCGAGGCCCAGAAGTAGAATGTGCAGAGTGAGCAGGACATAGAAGAATAGGAGGATGGGGGATGTGGCGATAATCGAAGAGCGAATCCAGCCTGGCTGCATATCTTCGAATGTGATTTTGATCAAACCGAAGCCCACGCAGATTAAGGTGAATGTCTGAAGCAGCCATACGAGGTCAGTGGGCAGACTGTCGAGGAGGAGGATGTCCACGACGTTCAAGACGCCCACTTGACTGAGGAGGCCGAGAGTCGATTCGATGAAGAAGAAGGCTGCGATGACGAAGCGGCGCTTCCACCTCTCTAGTTGCGACCATTGGTTGCGATAATCTCCAAGCGCCGTCATGCTTCATCCCCGATATGTGACTTCTAGTGCATAAAGCCGATGGCATCGGCCGAAAGAATAGGTGTGAGGCGCCGCGGCGGGCCTGATAGCCCACCACGGCGCGTTACGTCACTCTGAGGTCTTATCGATCTCAGTTTCAGGCAGTTGCGACGCCGCCTTCGGCAGTCCAGTACTTCGAGCAGGTGTACTGGTCGACGCCGTCATACGAGCAGATGTCGTATCCGTTGCCGCCGATGTCACCGTTGTCGAGGAAGTTGATGACGCCGGAGGAACCCGCGTATCCGCTGCCTGTTGCCATGATTGAAGCGTCAGCATCGTCCATGTTGCTCACAGCAGCCATGCCGACCATCATGACACCGTCGTAGGTGGTCAGGTCGTATGCCTTGATACCGCCGGATGGGGCGTTTGCATCGTAGCGAGCACTGAAGTCGCCGGCGCTTGATCCAGCGCGTGGCTGGGTGACGGTCATGCCGTTGAGCAGTGAGTCGTCCTCCATCTCAGAGTACATTCCCTCTCCAGCAGGGCCGTCCCCGCCGAAGATGTGTCCGTCCCACCCTGCGTCGGCGAGGGCCTCGATGATGAGGGCCGCGTCAGCGATGTAGGACGATAGGTAGACAGCCGTGCAAGTTGCGTCAGCCGCCATCGTGTTGGCGATTGCCGAGAAGTCGGTGTCCGTCTCTGCGTAGTCGTAGCGACCGACGTCGCATAGCTTGTCGGATCCCCATGCGTCGACGACTGCGTCAGCGAGACCAGCGCCGTAGTCGTTGGTCATGCCGAAGACTGCAAGAGCGCCTTCTGCGACTCCTGCGTCAGTCATCATGTCAGCGCCGGCTGGACCCTGGATAGCGTCGCTTGGCACGTTCCTGTAGAACATTGGGTATGCTGATGCGTCCGATAGACCTGGGTTGGTGCTTGCGTAGGAAATCATTGGGATTCCTGCAGCGGAAAGCACTCCGTTAGCGGCCATCGAGGCCCCGGAGCAAGCTGCGCCCACAACAGCGTAGACACCGGAGTCGACCAAGGTCTGAGCAGCGGGGCCGGCAACAGCACCGTCGCATCCGGAGTCCTGCTCTATCAACTCGAAGTTGTAGTCAGGGTACATTTCTTCTAGATCAGCAATTGCCTGATCCGCGCTCCACTTGAACACTGGAGCGTTTGGCTCAAGTGGTCCAGTGATCGGGTTCAGGAAACCGATCTTCACAGTCGTTGTTTCGTCGTCGTCGTCTCCACCGAGGCAGCCTGCGAAAGCAGCTGCAAGCATGCTCAGTGTCATCATTGTTGCAATTAACTTCATTGTTTTCATAGCGTGTACACGCTCCTAGCAGCATTTTGAGCACCGAGTTTCTATTTAGTACCTATGCCGGTAAATAATTAATATAAAATTTCAACAAATTACTATTTTCCCTATAATCAAACATCGTACCAAGATATATCATTTTATTAAATGTCGATTAAAAAAAAATCGACTATTTAGAGGTGCAATCAATAACCTGCAATCCACGCACAGGATATAATGAGTAGTAAAAACGGCCTGGATTACTCTTCATCCGGAGTGGACATAGATGCTGAAACAAAAGCTGTTTCGGCGCTTATTGACACTCTTGGTGCTTCGACAAGGAAAAAGGGGACGAAGGGGGCTCCCGTGATTCTGGACAGGGGATTTGGAGGATTGCTGGAATTCGGCGACAAATGGCTTGCAATGGCAACAGACGGCGTAGGGTCAAAACTTCAGATCGCAAACGCCATGGGGCGTTACCAAGGAGTTGGTATAGACTGCGTAGCAATGAATGTGAATGATTTGCTTTGTGTCGGGGCTGAGCCGATTGGATTTGTCGATTACATTGCAGTTCCTTCTCCTGATGAAATGGTGCATCAGTCGATAGGTGGGTCTCTATCTGAAGCGTGTGTGAGAGCTAATGTGACTCTTGCAGGGGGCGAGACTGCAACGCTCCCAGGAATCGTGAGTGAGTTGGATCTCTCAGGGACAGCATTGGGTTGGTTGCCTGCAGGAGAGGCTGTAACTGGAAGAAATGCAACTCCAGGGGATGTATTGATTGGTATTCCAAGTAGTGGGATTCATTCGAATGGATATTCTCTGGTAAGGGGGGTGCTCTCAAAATCGAATGCTGATTTGTTAAAGCCGGCGCCATTCGATCCTACACACCCCTATCGAGAAATAGAGAATGACATGGGAGATCTCGGGAGCGTTTTGCTCAACCCGACGAGAATCTATGTTGATCCTGTCGTCGATCTTCTATTCGGGGAAGATGCCCCATGTTTGAGGGATGATATACATGGAATCGCCCATATAACCGGCGGCGGGTTGTCCAACTTGCTCAGACTAAACGATTCTGTAGGTTTTGAAATAGACAACCCGCTCGATCCTCAGCCTGAATTCGGATGGATACAGAGGGAAGGAGGAGTGACTCCATGGGAGATGCACAGAGTGTTCAATATGGGGATGGGGGTTGTATTGATTGTCGACAATGATTCTGCTGAAGATGTGGAAAAATGGGTCTGTGGAAGAATTCCTGGATCACGAAAGATCGGTTACGTGGTGGACGGAGCAGGCGTCCATCATTCTCCTCTTGATTTGATGTATACTGAATACTAACTGAATCGCGCAGTCCATATGAATCTGGGGCCGCCGGTAGAACATGGACCCCGAAGGCTGGCCGGGCGTTGTATACCATGAAGGGGGTATAGGACATAGGTTGCCTACAGAAGTTGACAGGGGTCGAAAAGGGCCTGCTGGCAAATATGGTCCTGGATTCCTAAATCCGGCCATGGCAGGGAACCGGACGAGGAGTGTTCTGATGCTCGAGCATCTCGGAAAGACAGTATTAGGGGATGTTAAGAAAATACAAATTTTGGATGCTCTGTGTGCGACGGGTATTCGGACTAGAAGATGGTTAAGGGAAGCTTCTGATAGTGTCTCTAATCGATTGAGCGTTAAAATGTGCGACATGGACGAAGAAGCTCTTGAATGGGCGAGGTTGAATCTTGAAAATGACAAGCTCAGCGAGAATGTCGAAATTATACAAGGAGATGCTCGGAAGGAAATCCTCAGACAGGGATGGCATTGGATTGATCTGGATCCTTATGGATCGCCAGTACCTTTTCTAGACTTGGCAATGCAGGCTACAGCGCGTAAATCGGTGATTTCAATCAGCGCCACGGATACGGCTGCTCTAAGCGGGTCATCTCCCGGGCCATTGAGACGTCGTTATGGGGCCCGAGTACACATGGATAGGCTCAAGCACGACAGTGGATTGAGGGTCCTGTTGGCTTCAGCGGCAAAGGCTGCAGCTAGGCATGATAGGGTAATTAGACCCCTTCTCAGCGTGTGGGACTCACACCATCTCAGAATTACAATACTAGTAGAGCGCTCAAAAATGGGTGCGAATGCCGTCGAAGAAAATCTGGGTTGGAGGGTAGCCTCGCCTGATGATTCGGTCGTCGAATCAGCCATTCAAGCAGGTTTGCTTCCAGAACATGACTCTGGGTCTAGACCGATGCATGTAATGCTGCCCATGAATGCGTATCCTGATCTGAATGCTGGGGTATCTGGACCTTTGTGGACTGGGCCTATCGGTGATTCAGGACTTATGGCTAGTATGAGTGAGGCCGCAGCAGAAGAGATCTGCAAGGACGGTGACTCAGATGGGGACCCTGGGGAAATCAAGAGGGCTAGACAAGCTGTGAGAAGGATATGCGATGAGAGCAAGGCCATTCACGGGAGTCATCTTGTGGTCACAGATGCGTTACCAAGTTTCGTTGGCGAGGGGGATCCTCCCAGCCCTTCGAAGATGGCTGAGGCCTTGCGTGAGGAAGGTTTCTGCGCTGAGGTTTCGAGGTATGCGGAGCCTTCCTTCAGAACAGATGCGCCCTGGTCATTCGTATTACAGGCTTTCAGGCGTCTTCATTGAGTTACTCATCCGCCAATGAATGACATCTCAATTCTATTGGAGGCAGTTACCTGTTCAGATCTCAACTCTGAATAGCGATCTTCCCGATTTCCCCAAGTCATCTCAATTGCTTCAGCTATTTCCACGTCCGTTAATCCGTCCCTCATCATCGTCAGAAGATCTGTCCCTTTACTTGAGAAGAGGCATGTGAAGAGTCTTCCGTCCGCCGAAAGTCGCGCTCGGGTACAGTCGCCACAGAAAGGTTCTGTGACGCTTGAAATGATTCCTACCTCTCCTCCTTTGGCTAATCTATACCTCTTGGCTACGTCGCTTTTCTTATCTGGCGCAATCTGTTCATTGATTCCGATTATGGCCCTTATCTCTTCGGCGGTTACTACTTCCCCCATACTCCATCCATTAGTGGTCCCAACATCCATGTATTCTATGAAACGGATGGCGATATTCCTATTAGAAAATCTCTCAACTAAGTCCAGTATCTCGTCTTCATTCAAATTCTTCTTGACGACGGTGTTAATCTTAATCGGACCCAAGCCCACTGATTCGGCAGCTTCTATTCCTGCTATCACAGAAGCAACCGTATGGCCGGAGTCAGTTATCGAAGCGAATGTAGATTCATCAATTGCATCAAGGCTTACAGTCACTCGATCGAGCCCTGCTGCAGATAGAGCAGGTGCATGTCTTGGGAGTAGGACCCCGTTTGTGGTCATGGCTATCTCCACATCCCTCATTGAAAGCATGGATACGAGATCTGCCAGATTTTTACGAAGAAGTGGCTCGCCGCCTGTCAGGCGAATTTTCTCCACCCCGAGATCGATGAATATGCCTGCAAGCCTATCGATCTCCTCGAATGACATTATTCCACCCCTCTCCAAAAAGGGGAAATCGTTGCCAAAGACCTCTCTCGGCATGCAGTATCTGCATCTGAAATTGCACCGGTCGGTGACTGATATTCTCAAATCTTTGAGATGTCGACCAAACCGATCTGATGGTCCCCCCCTCATGCAATCAGCGTCCAAGTTATAGGGCATAGAGTTCGGGGTTAGAAAAGCAATTATTCGCGAAGATCGAATCGTTCAATGCTCCCATTCTGAGAAATTCGTTTGTCGAGAATTGGTCTGAAAAACAGATGGCTGCCAACCGATCGAACAGTGAAGGTCCGCCACAGCTCTTGCTGCGCTATCCAAAGCACCTCCGGCAGTACCAATTGGGCTTCCAAATGCGTCTCCAATTATACTAATGGGACCTTGATGAATGACTTTTTTAGGTCCATCGATTGGACGGCTGTACCTCCACAAATGAGCAGACCAACCGTCAGGATTTATGTCGAGAGTTGTGGCTACATGTGCAGCCATGCTTGGCAAACTTCGTTCCAGATCTGTATTGCAGATAGCACCATCAATACGGACTTCAAGAGTTTCTCGATCAATGCCTTTACGGGTTAAAATCCACCCTTTTGGGGCTTTGGTTATACTGGTCGAGCAAGGACCCCATGCTACCCAACACGATTCACTTCGACCACATAATTCGATGGATGTGGTTTTGGTCAATGCCTTAGATTGCTCGAGAGGAACAGCAACGATGACGTGGTCGTGATATGCTTCCAACGGTCCTTCTGGGGTCGTAATTTGCAGTCGGGCCCGGTTTGGTTCCACTTCGACGTCATCTACACGGTGGTGTTGACGGAAGAGGAGCCCCTTCCCAAGATATTCCAGAAGATGAGGGAGGGTAGACTCTGGATTTTCTCCGTCTGCCTCTAGAAATCCTCGGTCTATCCAATCTTGCACGTGACGCTTGGCCCAATTCGGCCAACTGTCGATTTTAGGTGCACCGATTTGGAATGGTGTGCCATCTCCTGCTCTCCGATCTGATAGGCGCCCACTGGCCCTCTGGCCTTTATCATAAACAATGACATCATGGCCAAGATCGCTGAGTAATCGGGCTGTAAACCGCCCCGATAGGCCGCCTCCTACGATACCGATGTTGAGTTTTCGGCCTCCGGTTGGTGCTTCGGTCCATGCCTTGTAGCGTTCAATGTCGAGTCGTGCTGCGTGATCTCGGGAATCGCGTCGACGGACTCGGCCCATACGCAGGTCCGGTGGGTCGAAAGGGCGGTCGAAGAGTCCGAAGCACCACATCACCCCCGCGATTGAATTGGGGTTTCTTCCGTCCAAGGCATACCGATCGTTGAGATCTTGAGTGAGACGCATGGCCGTCTCAGGATCGTCGACCCAATGTACCGTACCCTTACCCCATGTCATGCGGACGTTGTTGTGCATAATGCCATGGCGAACCATCCCGACTTGAGCTGCATCCCAGAGTGCGTCGTTACTTTTGCCTCGCTCTATATCCATCTTGAAGAGGGGGTCTTGGGCCGGGGTCGAATTTTTCCATGTATCACGTGCCCAACTAGGTAGATGTCCCCATTCTGATGGTTGATCAGTAGCGTGTGAGTGATGGTAGGCATGCTCCCGAAAAACTAACATTTCATCGAGGAATTTCTCAGCTCCTTTTGTGCCTGACTCTGCGGCATCGCGGACGAGCCGCGTCGCTGCTATCATACCGTGGTGCAGCCATGGCGATATTCCACTGACGCCGTTCCGCATAGCCGCATTATTTCGTGTGCGATGATAGCGGCTCAAGCCGTTCTCAAGGTAAGCGTTCCATCGCGCTAAACCAGCAGAAGCACCGCCCACCATGTCAGTCACCGGAACAACCGTTGGGTCAATTTGACAAGTTGATAACAAGCTGCGTGCACCATCCTTGTTGAGTTCGATGGACGCTTCCACGGGAGTGAATGGTGGTGTCCATATCTCAGGCAAGGGAATGATTTCCTGGTTAGAGATTGGCCACGGTCGTGTCATGCGCCGCTTCATTTCCCTCTTGGTAGCGTCTCGGAATCGAAAGGGCCTGTCGCAAGTGCGGCCAAACACGGGACGAGGCAATACACAGTGGGCATCCACCTCAATGACAGTGCGTATACGTGCCACCGAATTCGTCCAATCTGACCATGGGGAGAGATCTACGAGATCAGTGACTATGACTGCCGCTTCATCAGCAAGTTGTAGCAGATATGGTTCACGGTGGCCGTCTCGTGCTACATGTAGTACGTGCTTGACGCCTATTTCTTTTGCACGCAGTGCAACGTCAGCAGCACCTTCCAACAAAAAGCGATGGTGCCGGTAAGACGCATGCGGGTATCTCTCATCGATTCCCTGGTAGATTAGAAGCGGTAATCCGAGCTTCTTTGCAATCGTGCGGGCGACGTCAAAGGTCGGATTCTCATCCAACCGCAATGCAGCACGCATCCAGTGAACTACAATACTGGGTGATTCTGATACTGGGCCTTCATGAGTCAGGCATCGCTCATCAAGATGGGGCGGCAGGTGAATATCCATCATATGGAAAATTGTAATCGGGAATATCTTTTGAATAGCCGTTCTTTGCCGCGATGCTCATATTTTTCCCTTGCTTGTCAGTAAAAGTATGAGTCCAACCTCATTTTTGACGTCCCTCCCACCAATTTCAGCTTCCATGATATCATAGCGGGAGAAGGCGATATTGGACGTAGGTTCAAGTTGGTGTGCCTTCAGGGATTTATCATGCTGACCATTAGCGACAAGGCTCATGAGATGCTTCTCCATTACTCGGCACAGGCGGAAGAAGGCGATTCTCTGGCTCTTCGAATCGAAATAGTAGGGAGGGGGCCCAAGGGGTTTCAATACGATCTCCAGTTTATTGACATCGATGATGCAAGTGATGACGATGTTGCGCAAGAGGCTCGTGGATTTCAAATTCGGATTGCAGTACGGAGCGCGAAATACTTGGATGGTGCGACTTTGGATTTCAAAGAGACTCTGATGGGCGGGGGCTTTTCCTTTGAAAATCCAAATCCACTGTGGATTGATGATCTGTCTCAAAGGGTTGCAGAAGTGATTGACAAGAACGTGAATCCGGCCGTAGCATCGCATGGAGGCCATGTGGACTTGGTCGGTGTAGATGAGAAGAAGGCAATAATCGCATTCGGAGGTGGCTGTCAGGGATGTGGGATGGCTGATGTCACACTGAAGCAAGGGGTTGAGGTCATGATCATGGATAATGTTCCGGAAATAATTGAGGTCATTGATGCGACGGATCACGCCGCGGGTGCTAACCCATTCTATTGATTTCAGTTTCAATAGACCATGCTTATTTCATCGTCATCTGGCTTGTTACTAGGAGCTGGAAGGGCGGAGGCCTGGGCTCTCTCGAAGACCTCTCTTACTCTATTCTCGATTTCTCTAGCATCATCTAGTAGGGTCTGCACGGGGATTTCGATATCCATTAGATCGCAAAGTGCTTCAACAGCGATCAATGCCGCTCTTGCATCCGGATAGGCTGGATTGCACTCGGCCAGGAGGACCGTCACATCGAGATTCTGACGTTCACCTTCGGCGAGAAGGAAGCCGGATACCCCGGTCACTATTCCCTGCTGTATCCTCTGTATCCCAGCTTTGTCCAGTGCGTCTCTTCCATGCTGTAGTGAAGATACGCCCCATATCTCTCCATCCTCCTTGAGTCCCAAGTCTTCACTGACCAAACCATCAATGATGACTAGTCGGTCAAAGCCTCCGCCATGGACCCACTCCAGGATAGTATTCGAAAATTGTACATCGCTACTTTGGGGGAATTGGATTTCAGATATGAAGACACCAAATTGGTCACCTTGGTAGACTCGAACAGGATGTTTGGGTACGGATTCTTGGATCAGGGCTACAGCTGGGAAATCAGGATTTATGACCGTTCCCATCGGATTAAGATTCATTGACTTGATAAGATGCGAAGCTGCAATCACCCCCACAGAACCGACGGTAGTAAGGCCACAGACTGCTACGCCTCCAAGCGTAGCGGGGTCTGCCCCCTTTTGGAGTACTAACGAATAACTCCCTCCAACGGGTTCGACCATGAATCCGGCAATGGACGGCTCATCTTGAATTATGCGGGTCAAGGTAATTGTTGCAGATGTTCATAAAAAAGGGGGAAAATTAACATGAGTCCCGGTAATCGCTGGCTCATGAGCGATTCTGAAGAGGAGGCTCGGCTCTATTTGCAGGTGGGTTCCCAAGAGATTGATCTAAAGGGAACAATGCGTGAAGTCAACGATGAATGGATTCGCATCAAGGATCGAGATACCTGGGCATCAGCTCTTTCCAAGATTCGCATCGCACGACAAGCAGCGATTGATGCTTCGATAGAAGCAATGACGAAGCAAGGCATACCAGAAAGTGGGTCTGCTTTCAACCGGCTGATCGACAATTGTGGGATTCACAAAACTGCCGATATCATATTGGCAGCCGTGCATTTTCTACGCTCGGTAGAGAAGCAGAATGACTCGCCTCCAAGAGTGGTTAAGCGTCTTCTTATCTCCACAGGCAAGTGGACCGAGGAGGAAATTGAAAAATGGAATATCTCGCTTTACATGAATAGAATGATCGAAGGCGGGTCGAGCATGGGTAAGTCGTCCCTCTTGACATATCCGCCAGGCACGGACAAAAACCGATATGCCATATTGACTGATGCTGGTATCGATCATCTTGAGAGGCTGTCGGCGTGAACGACAACGGGGACGAGGATGCCAAGGATTGGTCATACACATCTCATGTACGCGCCGATCTCCGAGGAGTGAACCTGTCGGGGGCGGACCTACGGCGCGCGATATTCGATGGCGCGGATCTTGAGGGTGCGAACCTGTCGGGGGCGGATTTACGAGGTGCTTCATTCAAGCGTGCGAATCTCATGAAGGCTGCTCTTGACGATTCGGACATGCGTAATGCGAGATTCATCAAAGCAAAATTGAGTCTTTCAAATATGCAAGGAGCTCGTATGGATGGTGCAGACCTAAGAGGGATTAGGGGCCGATATGCAATATGGAGAGAAGCTAATTGGTGGGATGCGACTATGGATGATTCTCTCAGAAAGGCTCTATCGAAAAAATGGCCTAAGCCACAATAGTGCATCTTAGTACTAATTTTCAAATATTCTACTCAGACCCTTTTTCATCCAATCGGGAATAGGTTCCTT
Source organism: Euryarchaeota archaeon UBA171 (assembly GCA_002497295.1). Classification (GTDB taxonomy): domain Archaea; phylum Thermoplasmatota; class Poseidoniia; order Poseidoniales; family Thalassarchaeaceae; genus MGIIb-N1. The sequence goes on from DANO01000020.1 coordinate 21,632, forward strand.
TTCTGTGACTGCGTCCATGCTGGTACAGACCGTAGTCTGAATCGCGCTCCAACACAAAACTCCATGCTGGTTTTCAATCACATAACGCCATGTGATCGATGTCTTTCCGAGCTTAATCACCGTAATCTCACAATTTGCAATATCTCCATATTCAAGGGGATGGTGGAATTCGGCTTCACTGTGGATAAGGGGCAATGCGATTTTCTTCTCATGCAAAACATCGCGGTAATGCATGTCGCAGGTTGATTCCCAAGATTCCTCGAAAAATCGGTGTGCCAAATCCCAGTAATTGGGATAGTAGACTATACCTGCAACATCGACCATAGGGAAGTCGATTCGCCGGGCAGATGTGAATGGCATACTAACTTGTGAGGCTGCCTTCTTCATATCCATTTGCTAAACTCGAGCAGTTCAATGGGTTACTTCCTGGGGGATGTTAGAAGCATGCTGGTTACAATCGGCCCTGTGTCGTTAACAGAGGGGTAGTTCAGGGTGTTATTGGAAGCAGGTATGGCCCATGGATTGTCTTCAAACCCGCATCTTCTATCTGTCTGCTGGCTATCGGGCGCCCCATACCTGAATGAGGCTATGCTTGCCGCGAAGTGTGTGCCTCCTAGAATGGCCATCACTGTTTGTTCGATGAATGTGGCAGGGGATGACCATTCTGGATTTGTCAGCATTGTTGCGCTTCCCAAGATTAGAGCGGATAGAGAGCACAAAACCGCGATGTGCATGTAAAGAGCGTTCTTCTCTGGTCTCATACTACTCCCAACAGATGATAGCAGCATGAAGAGGCCAAAGAGACTTGGAAAGAGTGCTGTTACAAAGCCTGTTGTTAACCAAAAAACGACGCCTAGAGTGATCATTAGGAAGCCTATGGCGGCAGTCAATTGAGGCATGGTCAAACCAATAAAATTGTAACGTCCCATGGTGTTGGGTAATTGCATCAGTATATGATATTCCGTTCATCGTTTTAGAACAAAAATTTGTTCTGAAAATCATAATCCAGAAGGTGTAATGTCTGGGAAACAAACAAATAATTGCTTCTCATTCAATATATCATGACTGAAATAATCCGAGGTAAAATTCTGACCTTCTCAGCGGTTTTGATGATGATTTTTGTCACTATGGCGCAAATGGTAGGGGACGTGGAATTAGAAGATGAGCTGGGGGTGTATCGATTTACCTCATCAGATACAGGATCGCCAATTCAATACACTAGTTCTCACACTACCGTTCTGGTTGGACCGTCGGATAGAACTGCCATATTGGAGATGCCGGGAGGGCATGACTATTCTCGGCCCTTGCCCCTTGTAGTGGCCTTACACGGATTCAGCAACAGTGGTCAAGAAGTAACGTACAACATGGGGCTGACAAACAGCGTCCATAACAATGAGCATTTACTCCTCAGGCCCGATGGAACACAGCATTCTGGGTTTGGGAATCCGAGATTCTGGAATGCAACGGATGCGTGCTGCAACGAAGGATTGTTGTGGGGTCCGACGCATTCTGATGATGTCAATTGGTTGGAGGACATCGTGTCTGATGCGGTCTTAAATTACGGGGCTGACCCCGAGGGAGTCATATTCATGGGTTTCTCGAATGGGGGATTCATGTCCCATAGGATGGCATGCGATAGAGGTTCGCTGATGAGGGCAATTGTAGCGCTAAATGGCGTGACGTGGGACGATTTCAGCATGTGCCCGGATACTGGAAGGCCGGACATCCTCCATGTCCATGCAACATCTGATACCACGATTGAATATGAAGGAGGGAATAACAACGGAAATGACTTCCCTTCGGCAAATACTACCCTCGCAAACTGGGCCTCGAGAAAGGGTTGCGATCTCCAGAGGTCGCCGGTCGGCACTTTGGATTTGGTAAATTCACTATCTGGGGACGAGACGGATAAATTCGACTATGTCAACTGCAATTCTGGTGAGCGGCTATCACATTGGAGAATAAATGATGGAGTGCACAATGACATGCCCTTCGATGGAGTAGATGTTTGGGCTGATGAGGCGTTTGGATGGGCTATTCAAGGATTCATCAGAGACTCAGACGGCGATGGTTATAGAGACGATGTTGATGCATTCATGTACAATCCTAACGAGTGGCTAGATGCGGATGGGGACGGTGTTGGCCACAACACAGACGGATGCGATGACGATCCTTCTGCTTGGAGCGACATTGACGGGGATGGTTATTGTGGAACTGAGGATGCGTTCCCTAGCGACCCGGATGAGTGGATGGATACCGATGGAGACGGTGTCGGTGACAATGGAGACGTTTTCCCTGCAGATCCGGCCGATTGGGACGACACTGATGGGGACGGAGTAGGAGATAATACGGATGCGTTCCCGCTCTGGCCCGGTGAATCTGCCGACACGGATGGAGACGGCATA
>DANO01000031.1:0-24443 GCA_002497295.1 Euryarchaeota archaeon UBA171
ATAATTTGGCTTCTGAGCCTGTTACGCGATTGTCCGACATAGATGCATTTACACAATTTGGAACCAGGTTTGGAGCACTATCATCCATAGACGAGGCATTCAGACAAATAAAATTCAATCTAATAGCGGCCAAGGGTAGTTTAACCTACACACATGCAGCCCCACTCGTTCTTGCATTCGGAGCCCTCGTTCTTGGCTCATGGGACCTTGGAAGTGGCGAGTTATCAAGTGGTGGAGATTACAACAGAGGAGGGATATTTGGGTCCGAGAGTGGATTTTTGCACGTTACAGGTGGTGCGTTGGTTCTTTCATTCCTCTCACTTTTCATATCCGTAGCAGCATATGTACTCTTGATGGCGATATTTCCGCTCATGCGGGAGAATATAATTTACCTCATATTCGGAATACTCGCTGTTGAATATGGGCACATTGCCAGCCATGCTTCTGACCCATACTTCCCAATGGGTTCAGACCTACCGACATGGGCAGGAGTCATAATTGGTAACGGAATCATACTTTTTGTAGGCCTGGGGGTTGTAAGAAGATCCGTAATGGAAACTCGAGACTTTCATGTAGAGGTTTCTCATATCCACCCAGATCCCCGTCGGATGCGCAGTGCGCATGAAGATCATAGTCTTCTGCTATGGAATATCTCTCTGTTCCTATGGCTATTATTCCTCAACCTTAGTGCATGGTCCGCATCTCATGCAGTGGCTCGTCCGGCCCCCATTGTGGGCGATACTGGAGGATTCGTGGCTCTGCACATAATGTCCGGGCTGATTTCATTTGCCTTACTCATGCATGTCTCTTGGTATCCCCAATTTATGATGGGGAGTTCGGGCGGGAGTATACAATCGAGGCTAGCGAGAGTGGTCTCTGAAGGGATAGGATCAGAAAAAATAGAGGTAGAAATCGGAACCTGTCCCGATTGCGGGGTGACAAGTTCTGCATCGCGAGAGGGCGATGGTTGGATCGTTGTTTCTTGTAGAACTGAAAATTGCGAGGGGCGGGGAATCGTAGGAAAAGAGTGCGGATATTGTGGTGTTGAGTACACGGGGTTGCTGGCATGCGGCTCGTGTGGCGCCACATCAAACGTCGAAGATCATTTTTCCACACAAGGAGAGCTGTGGTAGTCTCCAGATTGACTCAATGGAGTGTGAACTGTGGATCAAGAAATCGACTCAGGCGCTGAGTTTCTAAACCGAATCGATGAGGGTACGTCTGCTCGTAACGTATCGAAAACTTCAGCACTCCCCTATCTCATTACAGCAATATCAACCCTAGTTACAGGGCTATCCATAGCAATTCTAGCGATGTGGCTCCTCAGCGAAGAGAATGCAATATTCGGAGGTCCGCCTGCAACACTCTTGGCATGGCAAGATGACTATGAAGAGATGACTGGTATTGACAAGGTGAATGGAAATCTCGATGGTTCGGGTGTTACGATTTGCATAGTTGACTCGGGAGTGGACCTCTCACACCCAGGTATGGATGGAGTTAGTATAAATGGATGGTATGATGCAGTAAATGGAAAAATTGAGCCCTATGACGACCAAGGGCATGGGACTGCAATGACTGGGATCATTGCATCCAAAGGAGGAGTCGGGGGTATCGCCAAGGGTTCGGAGCTTCTCATCGCCAAGGGAATTGACGATTCCGGCTCTGGAACGGACGAAGGAATCGCAGAGGCGGTGGATTGGTGCTCTGCTCAAGGTGCTGATATAATCTCGCTGAGTCTTGGAGGTGATCAGGGGCCAGGCCTCTCAGGCCTCACTCTTGACGTTCTGGAAAACTCTGTCGAGGATGCGCTCGATGAGGGAGTATTCGTGGTAGCAGCAGCGGGTAACGACGGTACCGATGATGACGGAGATGTTGCTTCTCCGGGATCGGTCGAGGATGTGATATGTGTTGGAGGTGTCAATCGAAATGGAGACGTGTGGTCGGGTAGTTCAGAAGGCGATAATAATGGCCGTCTCTGGCCCAATCCGATTCTCCCAAGACAGGATCCTGACAAAAAGCCAGAGTTGATAGCTCCTGCATCTGAAGTACCGGTTTTACTCACGAATAGTGGGAGCTGGTACGGTTACTCGAGCGGCACTTCGGCTGCAACTGCTTGGGTATCTGGCATCCTTGCATTGGTAATACAAAATGAGCCAGACCTTGCTCGCTCAGGAGACAGGAGTGCCATAGAGGACATCAAGAATCGCATATCGCAGACATCCACACAGAAAGAAGGAGTCGTTGGGCATGATGATCGGTTTGGTTATGGGATTGTGAATACCCTTGGCCTGATTGGTGAGGTATCGAATGATAGTATTTCAAATGAAAATCTCGAAGAGATGCCGTACACTCAACAGCCTATGAATACTACTAATGTCGCACCCGATAGTTCAACGAAGGCCGACTTGAATCCGCGCATCTGGGATTCCCTGATTGCAGAAATCCAGGAGTTGAAGGCTTCTACACGTTTCTGAGCCTCGGTCAATGGATTACCTGGCTCAAAGTCCCCCACATCCCCCGTTGGAACCTCTGGTTCAATCACCATGATAATACCGTCTCTTTTCACTATCTCGAATGCTAGTTGGAGACTGGCAGGTCGTTGCACCTCGGGTACATCGATTATCACCATACCAGTGGGCGACGGCAGCGGTATAGGCGATATGATGCTATTTTCTGGCGTCGCAGACGCTGCATTCCATGCAGTCGTCTCAGCTACCACCTCATTCCATGGACGCGAAAGGACTGAAGTCCACGACTCAGCAGAATATCTGCGTATAAGTCGATCTAATATCACTCCGAATTTTCCGCCTTCTTCTATGATTCTGAAGGAAGATGGGCGCTTGGAATCTGCAGCGGCCCATGCGTCCAACAGCCACGCAGCAAGATGTCCGATACCTCCCCCGACTAGAACCACATTCTCAGGAGTTACCCTAGCAGCGATGTCTCGAATTCTTGATCTGGCATCTCGAGAAAGAAGTGGGAGGTCCATGTGTAGCATCTGTTGGCCGATATTTGCAGCGATCTCGGGCTCGTCCGTACTGAACTTTTGATTCTGCTCAATCAATGCATGGAGAATTTCTTCTTCGCCCCTCATTGGGAGGTTGCCGCCAGCGAGTGTCACGATACTTTGCTGAAGACCCCCAGATATCAAACATGGGTATTTTCCATTGTATTGAAGAATGGGGGGCTCTCGCGTTGGAAACGATGACCTCCAAACCAGAAGGGCTTGTAGATCTATTCTGTCCATCTTGCTCGTCGGAGACGGAGCATACCGCGTTGAGAGAAAAGGAGGCAGGGGGTGGAGTCGATCTCCTAGTCAGGTGTTCTGAGTGCAATCATGTCCATACCGTAATCTTACGGCCGCGTAAACTCGTCAAAATTGGAATGACGCTATCCGATGGCAGAACTTCTTCATTCGAGAGCATTGATTCGGACGATGATGAAGAAATACGTGTGGGTGATACCTTCGAGCACGGTGGTTTTGAGTGGACAGTGACTCGTCTTGAAGGGCAGGATGCCCGGAGTATGAAGAAGATGGTTGCGGGAAGCATTCGAAGGGGATGGGCCATCAGAGTTGACAGAGTGATTATCCCCTTGACTATGACTGATGGGGAAGTGAGTCGTTCATCATCGATGGAATGCAGTCCGGATACTATTTTCTCATGTGAGACTCATATTGAAGTCGAAGGTTCAACATGGGTGATTCGCGCCATACATACTGGTAAAGGTCGCACATTGAGGGGTCGTAGAGCAGCGGCTGATATTCGTAGAATGTACTTGCATGCAGAGTGATTTCATCTTCTGTTTGTCCATGGCATGATTATCGATTTGGCCACAAGCCAAGCGATTCCAGGGTTCTCCCTGAGTCTTCTCATGCTGTATTCATACCACTGCTTCCCATAGGGCAAGTAAACGCGTGTCAGATGTCCGTTGGACGCGAGTCGTCTTCTTACGTCGCCCCTGACTCCAAGGAGGAACTGAAACTCGTATCCGCCGCCTTTCCCTGGCTTGACTGCTGGTGCTGGGTTTCTTGGATCAGATTTTTCGGGCATTATCCCCCTAGTTTGAAGAGATTCCAAGGCTGCGTTGATTATCGGGTGATCGTGAGATGCGATGCCCACGTACATTCCAAGATCTAATGCTATCTCGACGGCATCCGTTGTGGCGTTCACGATGTCCGAATAACCCGTGTATGCTATGTCCGACGATTCCAGATATATGCCCTTACAAATTCTGACATCAGCGTGCTCGCCCATCGCCTCAGCAATACGCAAAAGGTCATCTTTTGTTCTAAATAATCTGCCTTGGAGGACCACTCCGACGTTGAGATGTCCTTCCGAATACAGATCCTCCATAATATTCAGAGTTGATTCAGTGTGTGTGCTATCTTCCATATCAAGTCGGACATATATATCGGATTCATTCGCCTTCCGGACTATATCGGAAAGAGTCTTCAGAGCATATTTGTAATCTATATCAAGGCCGAAGGCAGTTGGTTTCAAAGAAACATGGGCATCTATATCGGATCGACTTATTGCCTCTATAAGTCGATTATATTCTTCGATAAATGGCTTAGTCCCTTCCAATGTGGAAATATCTTCTCCGAGTACGTCGACAGTGAAAGACGTATTTTCGGATGACATCTCGTCCATGACTCTGAGAGCATCCTCCAGCTCAGATCCGGCGACATAACGTCGGGAAATGAATCGTATGAATGCCTTGGGGGTGATCGGCATGAATGCCATAATGACCCGGCCAAACAAGTTCATGATACCGCTCGTTCGAACAAGCATTTTACGATTACTCAATGGTCAAGAGTTGTTTACCACGGACAACATCTACATCGAAGGTGCCAAGTTTGGCGGTGATATATCTCCTAAGATTTGAGTTCATAGACTTTCGATCCAGATGTGCTATCACTTGTGCCTTTGGACGGACCGCCCTCATGGACAGAATTGCTGCTCGGAGAACCTTCTCAAAATTGTGGAGTGTCGCCTCTTCATCAACATCAGGCAGCGAATATGATGGAAGTATGTGCCCTACCAGTTCATTTGATCTGATTAGTATATCTCTGTGTCGGGGTGCGTAGTGGCCACCTCCGATGCACAGCATCCAACGTTTATTCGGGTCGGGCGCCTTGTTGGAGAGGTTTTCAATGATTATTTCAGCCCATATGGAGGCCAAGTTAGAGTCAGTCCATTCTTTATCCGAAGATCCGATTTCAAGATACATGGTCGGGAGAGACATTACTGGCCCGTGATGAGTCGCTTCTAATGTCAAATCGAATTTGGACAGATTAGACTCTAGAGCACCTTTCCGGACTATTGCTCTGAGAAAAGAGGCCATGCGGGGGTTTGGGGGCACAAGTGTCCCATACACCCCCCCAGATCTTCCCTCTTCCCCCATTTCTTGACCAGTTGGAACGCCTATTGGATGAACTGTCATAGCAGGGACTTCTGAGTTCGAAACGTGCTTTGAGAGGACTATGATGTCATCGATATTCTTGTTGGACGCCTCCATGTGCATCTCGCCAATGTTATCACTTCTGACATGTATCTCATTGATAAGGAGCATATGAGCATCTATCTCAGTGCTGATCAGCAATTCTCCAAGAGGGGAGGGGGCTGATTCCCACCTATGCGCCTCAATCACGGCCTGATGAAGTGTCAATGATGCAGAATCTGCCTTGGATGCCAAAATTAGGGTCGTCATCAGTATTGTCATGCTGTATCGTGTATTAGTAATTGAGCGCAGGTTGAACTGCCTCCACCTCGGCGCATGTCTATGCTGCCAGTCACGCCCCTGCGCGTACACAATCATCGCGACGCTGCCGTAGTGGTGGGAACTGAGGGGGGATTGATTGGGTTGGACAAGAGCGGGCTGGTTACAGATGTTCTCCGACCGATGTTGAATCCGATATCGTCATCAGTTCTTCTTGATGGATGCCTTATTGCATCATGGAACTTGTATGATAATGATGCGTCGTCATACATGGGGCTAATTCCCATAGAATTCTTTGCTGATTTCGAGGGGACTTCTGAAATGAGTCGTGAAAGTGGTGTGGATGAAGGGCCTGAAGGCGCAACCTGGTGGAGGAAGCTCGAAGGAACTGTTGAGGCGATAGGTGGGGGAGGGAGGCGGTTCATATTCGCCCTGACTGGCCTAGGAATATATTCGATGGATCTTGAAATCGAAGACGATGTAGCAATTGTGAATGAGTCTTGGAGAGTTCATTACCCGTTATGGACTCTATCTTCGGGACCTGCAATACGGGATCGTATTGCATCTATATTGATTACTGAATCGGGAGTTTTGTTGCTATCTGAGGGAGGAGAATGGATTTTATTATCTGCTGAAGAGGGCGTTGAATTGGATAGAGGTTTTCTAGATCTCAGAAATCCGGTTAATCGTGCTGTGTATTCAAGTGAATTGGGCACCATGGTCATGACGCGTGGCAGGGAGATCGCGCTATTGGATCGTGATCTTAGTCGAGTTGAACACATAAGAAAGATTCCTGGACCCGTGCTTGGCGCCTATCCTGATGGAGAGGAGTGGAAATGGACGGGATGGCGTCACGATGGCTCATTCAAGAATGATCAATTAATAATTCGAATGAGATCGGAAATAGGCGTTGGCATGCTAGGAGTCAGCAAATGCATATGCAACGACGGTACTATCGAAAGATGGAGAGGTCATTCCTCCGAATCAGAGGTGGTGTAGCCACACTTTCCGCATGACCACCTATCTGCATGGCGCGCTAGGAAAATGCCCTCGCCGCACGAAGGTTGTGGGCAAAAGGGTGCTTTTCTAACTAGCTTCCCTCCCTCGATGGAGTACTTACTATGCCTTGAATTTGGATTTGGTTTTACGTCTGACATGATATCTACTCCGTTGATTCCTCAGACTCAGATGGCGATTCTTCGAACAGGTCTTTGTGCCTCGCACTTACATAACCAGGTTCCATAGATGCAGACTCAGCACTCGAGTAAATTAGTGCGGTGCCCTCTGTACGGCCCTTCCCAAAAACGGTCCTAACGTCTTTGATGTATGTGAGTTCCTTCTTCGCATTGGGCTCAGATTTTGAAGCCGCTTCCACCATCTCTTTTCTGGTCGGAGTTGCTTTCCCTTCATGATTCCAAACAAATCTCATCTCGACCCGATTAAGCAAAGGATTGTCTTTCCTATCAATGATTTCCATGCAAACACCTCAGCGAATATTGACTTTCAGGGCATAGGCCCCGGAAGTAGTGACATTGAGTCGCCGTGCGACTTCAGATCGAGATGGGTCGAGTATGATGACATACCCCTGCCAATCTGTGGTGACAGGGGCGTTTGGACAGGACATGCATTGGACTGGGTCATTCTTTTTCTCGGGATCTGGTAGAATGCGATTGCACTCACCGCAGGCGAATGGTTGCTTCGGCATGTTCACTCATCCCCCTCGATCCAATGATGTGCTCCAAGTCCAGCCATCTTGCAATTTAGCCCTATTTTGCTTGACCGAGGATCGTTCTGATTGATCGCCTTCGATACAATTCTTGACCTTACATTCGTTCCAACTTCTATGAGTTTGCCAGATTTGGCCCCCTCTATTCTCCTTTCAGCTGGATTGACATTAATTGGCTCATCCAGAATCTGCGACTTGTGAAGAAGTGCCTCTATGGGTCCTATCCTGACGAATGCCCCATATTCAGATATCTCTGAAACTGCTCCATCTACTATCTCATTTGTCTCCATCGTGAAGAGAAGAGCTCTGAACTTCACTCTCTGGTAGATTGCGCCATCTCCGTGGATAATCTTTCCACGACCAAGTGTCTCATGATCGAAAGTTAGTAACACATAGTTCTCATCTTCATCGAATTGGCCCTCAAATGCTTGGTGAGCGAGCTCATCGATGTGTTCCTCTAGCTTCCGTCCTCGACGGATATACTCTGCAGGGATACGAATGGTATCCTCCTTGGTAATTAGGGTGTACATAGTTCCACGTCCGCTTGTCGGGACGCTCCTCGGCCTAGGCCGCCGGAAGGTTCCCGTCCTTCACAGGCACAGCCTCTGGAGGAGATCCCGATGTCCCGGCGGAACCGGCGGGGGCTATAAGCGCGATGGATATCATGAGGTTCCCGTTGTTGTGTTAATGATCATCAATCGCAACCTAGACCGATCGACTTGGGCGAACGTTCAAGATGGCTGCGAATCGGATTGATGCGTGGATATCAGGGACGCTGGTTTTCGACCTAGCGCTAAAGCCGTGCTAGTTGTCATACTTCTTCAAGCGTCATTGATGCTGCCATTGGCTGAAACGAGTTTCGAATCTATCCCTCATTTGGGGGAAGAGAGGGTCAATTCGCCTCATGAAAGCCCGCCGTGGTACAACTATCCTGAATTGCCTGTATGGGAACAATTTGGGCAGAATCCAAATCGATTACCGGTTGCTGCAAGCCATGGCCCGGATGGCGGCTCAGTGGATGGGGACCCTGTGGCTGCGCAGAAACTTGACTCCATCACAAATCCGGTTATGGACTGGACATATGGCTCGTACTCCTTGGGCAATGATGCTCTTAGTACTCCGATCGCCAGTCTTGAAAATCAGATAACCGTGGAGGCTGGTGCAGAAGATCGCTGTGGCGGCGACTCTCTATTTGCATTCATTGTTCAACGGGACTCGGATGATCACTCCCACTTACGGATAATCGAGGGCGAGGATGCGGAAATCGCATGGTCAGTCGATCTAGGCGCTGCAGAACTGGTCAAGAGCAGCCCAGTGTTGACTGATATCAACCAAGACGGTATGCTTGAGGTGTTGGTGGCATATGATGCATCGGGTTCGCTGATTGTGAAGGCGTACAGCCCACTCCTCGAGTGCGGGATTACTGGTTGGAGTCCTGGCGGCACGCACACAGACGAGTTACTTTGGACGTGGTCTGACTCAAATTATGCGATAAGTCGGCCAAGTCCGTCCCCTTCCGTCTCCATCTCGGGTCACCGCCCGACCACTCAAGTCCTTCTGGCTGACGTTGATACTGATGAAGTGCATGAAGCGATCATCGCCGTTTGGAATGAGGCCGAGGAAAGAATTGAGGTCATTGCATTGAATCTCGAGATGTCTGCTCCATCGGGCCCATTATGGGCGGCTGTTCTTGATCAAGGCACCCACCCATCTGACCCGGCTTATGTTCAAACTGATTCGAATACGGGATATGTCCTAATCACAACGACGGATTCAACCACGGGAGCAATATGGCTCTGGAAGTTAGATGGATCCAATGGAAATGAAGCCTGGTCACCTCGAACAATGAGCAATACTGACGGCGATACCAATGTCCCTCACCTTAGACTCCCTGGCCCCGTACTATCGAATTTAGACTCGGACCCAGCATTGGAAGTCATAGTCACAATACCTACAGATCTCGGTGGGACCGGGAATGCAGATGGGGCGGAATTCCGTGCTCTTGAGGTGACTGACGGCCAGACTGAACTGTGGTCCGTCAACGCAATTGACGGGTATGCAGATGCGCCGCCGCTTCCAGTGGATACAGATCATGACGGCATATTCGACCATCTCTGCTGGGTAACTTGGACCATGACCAGCGAAGGCTTCACACAGGAACGATCGGGATTCACGGGATGCCATGATGTCAATCAAACAATTCCAGCCCTAGAATGGTCTCGGAATCTCGATTTGGTCAATTCGGAAGGGGTACTCAATGATGAGATTGCAGTAGCGCCGCCGGCAATAATGGATATCAACAACAACGGCCCCCCTGAGCTCATTGTCGCATTCGGGAGGGGGCTTCATGCATTTGATGGTGCCAGTGGTTCACCGAATGGTGCGGATTCTAACTGGTCTGAGCCGATTGAAGTCCCCCATAGAACTTGGTCAGAAGTGGTTTTTGCAGATATGAATGGGGATGCAACTTATGATGCGGTCTTGGGGACAGTTTCAGTATCTGAAGGGAATATCGATATCCGCCCCCTAAATGATGGGAGGAGCATCATATTCGATCCCTCAGAACCCGACCCGGGGGAGGATATCTCCATCACTGTATTCTACGAAAACTCAGGCAACGTTCCATCGGATGAAAGCGTGGATGCGATTCTGTATGCAAATGGCATAGAGATTGCTAGACATCGTGCGGAGCCAATGGACCCTACAGCTCCTTCGGGAGAGGGTTCCGATGCATCATTCCAGGCCACGTGGTCGGGGGGGCTTGGGGATCATGCATTTAGACTGGTTCTTGATCCTGATAGCAATCTTTCCCAGAGTCGAACAGACAATGACATATTCGAGACGACTCTGTCGATAGTTTCAGCGTATAATGCCTCCATACTAGTTCCATCGGCCCCGACAAGAGTCGACCCGGGTGGCTCGTCAGAAGTATCGCCCACAGTCATTTCAACAGGGCGCGAGGAGGGAGCGTGGACACTCACTGTAGACGGCGAGGGGCTTCCAGAAGGCTGGTCATGGTCCGACCATACTCTCGGAGGCCTGGAAGGTGTCCTGATAGAGTCGGGAACATACTGGAGCCCAGTCATTCACATATCAGCTCCTGAATCGGCTACAGGAGATGAAGAAGGACATCTCGCGTTGTCATTGACACTCGATTCCGATGCGCAGGTAGAGATTTCAGCCGTACTACCTGTCGAAGCGAATCGGACACGAGGGCTGTCGGTGCTCGGACCTGAGGGGTTGCCAGTATCGCAAGGTTTCGGTTTCTCAGGCGGCAGTGCTGTGGCTTGGATATTAGTAGAAAATTTAGGCAATGCAGTTGAAGATCAGGTATTGCTATCTTGGGCATCTACGGAATGGGGCGATGATCTCAGGCTACAGGACCCCTCAACAGAGGAGGAGATGATTGTCCTGAACCTTGAGCCCTACTCAGAGACCGAGATACATGCTGTACTTGACGTGCCGGTTGGCGCCTCCCAGGGTGAAAATGTGTCCACCACCCTACAACTATGCGTTGGCCAGGGGGATGAGCAAACGTGTGACAGCATAGATCTGACGTTCACTTCTGCAATGATCGTAGTTGAACCCCCCCATCGGAGAATGATTCCAGGCACGGCCAACTATACCGTGAAGGCCAAATTGGCAAACGGGGTTACTAGTGTAAATTGGTCGCTTTCCGACATTGGAATGTCGTCACCCGGGTGGGAATGGGCCTCTGCGAGCAACGGAGATCTGTCTGTAGATGGAGATAGAATGGAAATTAGTGGGGCATCGGGAGTGATACTCGAGGGTGTTCTGGAGGTTCGTCAGGTGGCTTTGTTGCAATACATACAACCCGGTTTCCACAGATATGAAGGGGAGTCAGATGAAGAATCGGAAGCGTACATATCGTTCACACTAGAAATTCTACAAGAGTACAGGGCATCTCTAGAAATCGCCGACCCACAAGACGGGGAAGATATGTCCATCGAAGTAGGCGCCCCCTACAACTCGATGCTCAGGATGCGTAATTCGGGCAATGGGAACGACCAATACTCTCTTTCATGGGAAGCATCGTTTGTAGATGGTGAGGCGGTTGACGGCATACTGGTAAGTTTGGCCTTGAGCGAGGTTTCTCTTGGGCCCGGTGAACTCCAAGCAGTGCCGGTTTCAATAACCATAGAAGAGGGGATTGAGGCTGAAAGGCCCATAGAAGTTAAGATTTTGATGGGATCGGACATAGACCCTGAAGCTGGAGATTTCGTAACCTACAATGTATCCGCACTTCAGGATAGGTCCTGGGATTTACTCTCACTTACTTCCGATGGCAAGGAATCTGCTAATCGTCGTCTGCTTGCAGATCCTGGCGACATAGTAAATCTTGTTTTGTCAGTGAGGAACGGCGGCAATTATGCAGATAGCCTCAGCCTTGCCCCTACCGTTTCCGTAGATGGTTCCGAAATAGAAAATTGGGTACAGGTGCACAACTCAATAATTCAAATCGGTATCGGTGAAACATCGAAGATTAATGCCACTCTATTCATACCTGAATCGTCAACGAATGGTACAATTGTAGTTGTTGATCTAGAAATTATAGCAGATAATGGGGACCTCATGGGCGTGACGTCGGTTGAATTCGAAATTACTAGGAGATCTGCATGGGGGGCTTCTTTCGGGGGGGCCGACCTCGAGATACCAGTCGGAGGTTCTGAACTGGCGATAGATCTTATTCAACTCGGAAATGCCCCATCCATTCCGTATCTGACTACGCAGATTGTCGGTCAAAAAGGATGGTCAGTCACATCTCCGAATATTTCTGAGGAGATGACGCCCGGAGAGTTACGCAGAGTGATGCTAAATGTTACTCCGCCGATGGACGCTGTGCACAGCCTAACAGTTGACCTGGTGCTGAGAATAAGGGATGCTGACGGTTCAGGCCTTACTGAAATATCGATACCTGCAAGAGTGGAGGCTAGCAGATCATATTCAGTTGAAAGTGTAGAAACTTGGCAAGTGATGCCAGGCGGCGGCGGCTACCCTCTTGCTTGGGTCGAAAATACGGGCAATGCGGCATCATCGATTAATTTGACCGTGATAGGCCTCCCAGAAGGATGGACTGCTGAAGGCCCTTCATCAGTCACCGTTGCTGCAGGTGAGCTTCGCGGGTTGCCAATCTCGCTGTCGCCTTCTTTAGATTGGGATGGGGGGTCCTTTGTTGTTAGAGTGGGCACGAACAACGAAGATAATGCACAGGATGAGATGATGTTGGAAGTTGTTTCGTCTAACTCATCGTGGTCCCGAACACCCGTATTCAGCCTGACGATGGGCGGTTCTGCATTGCTTGAGATACATGGGACTGGACCCACATCAAATGTAGTCGACACTGGTAGTGGAAGTGCATTACAATGGGACCCCATGGGGTTCTGGGTGTTGTCAGACAGTGTCGGTGGTACGGGAAGCGTTTTGGTTGATGGTTCCGATTCAATTCCCTACAGAGTTCAACTAGTTCAGATAACTCCACGTGCGATAACATGCAGCTTGAGTGGTTTCTACGGCTCGCTTGATGCAGGGTGCTTCATTGGTGTGGGCGGGGATGACCTGTCTCTCCATGGGATGTTGATTGATGACGAGGGGAGGATTGTGGATGATCTGAACGTCTTCATGCAGTCTGGTGAATCTGGATATCTGAATCTAAGTCACGACTCGTGGAGCCCGGAACCGGGCGTGAAAGCAGTATCAATACGAATATATGACGAATATGGGAGATTGCTGATGGTCAAGCATATCGATATCTCAGTCAGATATTCTGATTACTGGAATCTTGCGATTATAGGGTTAGAGCTTGACCCTCCTGCCTATGACTCGGATAGCGACACACAGAGGATTCGCGTACTAATATCAAGAGAGGGGCTTCAATCCTACGACGGCCTAGATTGCAGAGTCGTCCTTCAAGCACCGGGCGTGGAGGACAGGGTGCATATCGTCGATATTGCAGGCACCTATGCGCCAGAGCCCCTCATCGAGAGGCCTGGATCTCTGGATGATGGGGTCGAGGTTAGTGTTAGGCTCTCATGTTCATTCCCTTGGGATGGGGACTCGGATTCTTCAGATGATGTCTCTAGAGTCATCCTCGCTGGCGCAGCGGGGTCAAGTACCCGGTCCGAAGATTTCAGAACGGGCGCCATAGCGGCCGTTCTCATCATAGTTCTCGGCGGTGTGATTATCGCAAGCAGACGTTCAAGGGCTCAGCAGAGGGATCTTGAGGAAATGGCAAAGAGGATACTGGAGGAAAGATCTGCGCGCAGGAAACTAGCAAAGGAGGTCGTCGCCCCTACGCCATCAAGAATCGCAAAAGTAGCCGAAGAAATTGCACCCTCCGGCCCAGGAGAGGTCGCGGGGCATGAAGTGGGCGAAGTGTCGAAAGATGTCGAGCCTGAAGACAGCCTTGATGAATTTGAAAGGCGGCTTAATCGACTAGGCAAGTGAGGGATTTTCAATGAACAAGTACATACCGGTATCAGGATTCCATACTCTCGATCCTATTCGTAATGATCCCGAGAGGGTTATCGAAGCGATTCTAGCATCCATGGCTGGCGATCATAGAGATCTCAAGGAGATGGTCCCGGATGTGTCCGAGATAGAGAACCTGGTTGAAGGGATTCCATCTCACGTGGACAAGGCCACTCTCCTTTTCCTCTCCTGTGTTGATTGGGAGGCAGGCCGGGGCTCTGCTGCTGAGTCAATGGACGGTGGCAAGGGCTCCAAAGAAAAGTTGGGAAGATGGCCTACTGAAGATGGCAATGCAATAGCATACCTGATCGAGCATAGTACTTCCAAAAATAACACACTGCATGAGTTGCTAGCAAAGCTCACATTGGGCCTGAATCCCGAGTTTCTTGGCGAGGAAGGTTTCGACAGGGGTAAAATGGGTCTGGAGCTGTTGGGGTGGCTGACTGCTGATGAAGTGAAAGAACTTCGAAGGGAGATAACGCGTGGATTGTGGGCTGTAAAAGCTAATGAGCCATTCGATGGGGGCGTCCAAGATGGTTTTAGGCACTTATCAGTCATACTCAATGGAGCAGAAAAACGAGGTCTTGGCCTCTTAATGAGGCATCATTCCTAGAATGTCTGGCCGGTTAAACGCTCGTACATTGACGCGTACAAAAATGAAGTTTCGTCGATAACTGGCTGCGGCAACGAGGGAATGGGCGGTTCATCTGATTCTGAATCTCGTGCTAGTTTCAACTCAGCATGATGTCCGGTTGATATGTAGTGTTGCCGCACTGCTTCTTTCGAGAGTTGGACGATTCTGCCTTCCTCGAAGGCTTCTAAATCCCACCATCTGTCTTCATCCAGAGTTCCGAATGAGTCGACTAGAACTGGAACTCTCCCTGGACCCAAGGCGAACTCTTTCTTACCGTCGACATGGATTAAACCTCTCTTTCCGACCTCTTCTTGGATTAGATTATCTATCTCAAGAACAATTCCAAGAATGTCATCCAATTCTTCTGGACGTAGGTTGGATATCTCCAATGCCTCTTCCCTTTCCAAATTTCGATCGAATGCCTCGAACTTAGTGGATACCTCGAGGAAGGGCTCAGGGAGCTTGACTCCCTCGTGTACTTGAGTAGAGTTTTGGAAGCCCAATTGCTCAGGGGTCAAATCTCCCCGCTTGAATCTCCTCCATGCCGTACCTGCCAAGTAATGCCGACATATCACTTCCAGCGGTACGAAGACGTTTTCCCTACTCCTATCAATTGCGCCTGGCTCTCTAACTACATCGAATCGCCTTGCAATTAGCCTATCTGGAGCATTCATCTCGACCACATGAGTATCGCATATGCCTCTCTTATTCACCAAATCAAACCAATGGCACGAGGTTCTGTTAAGCGACTCTCCTTTTCTCGGAATTAGACTGGGTATAATCTGGTCAAATACTGAAATCTGATCAGTATATCGAAATTCGATAAGTTCTGGGTCATCTGTCGACCAAACTTGCTTTACCTTTCCATGATACAACATCTCTGACATGGATGGTGGTCCCTGTAGAAGGCGAATGAACATTACCGGTATCTCATGAAGTCGATATGACAGGGTAGACTGTTTCCCAATCAGATGTGTCCTTGGGCTTCCATTGCCTCTGCGACTTTGAGGAAGCCGGCAATATTTGCTCCGGCGACATAATTGCCTTCCATGCCGTACTTTGCCGCTGTGTCTGCAGCATTTCGATGGATATTGACCATTATCTCCTCGAGTCTACGATCTACTTCTTCCCTACTCCAGTTCAATCTTAGGCTATTCTGACTCATCTCGAGTCCGGAAGTGGCTACTCCTCCTGCATTGGAAGCCTTTCCTGGTGCGAATAATAGGCCATTCTCATGGAAGCACTCGACAGCCTCGGGAGTGCAGGGCATGTTAGCGCCTTCCGCTACTGCAATGCAACCATTATCGACAAGCATCTTGGCTTCTTCCCCATTAATCTCATTCTGAGTAGCGCATGGTAGCGCGATATCTGCATCGGCTCCCCAGAGGCCGTTTAGATTGGGCTCTGGCTTGGATTCCGTATAATCGCAACCGAAATGTTCTGCATATTCCACAATTCTACCTCTTCTTACATTCTTGAGGTCCATGACCCATGCAAGTTTCTCCCTATCTATCCCATTGGAGTCGTGTATAAATCCAGAACTGTCAGAGAGTGTGACTGGCTTTCCACCTAAGTCTAGGACCTTCTCAGCTGCAAACTGTGCGACATTTCCGGAACCAGATATTGCAACCTTAGCACCTTCGAAAGACATGTCTCGTGTTGCGAGCATCTCCCTTGCAAAGTAGACTGTACCATACCCTGTCGCTTCTGGACGTATTAACGAGCCTCCGTATGACAAGCCTTTGCCGGTAAGCACGCCAGTGAACTCATTTGCCAATTTTCGGTACATTCCAAAGAGGAATCCTATCTCTCTTCCCCCGACGCCTATGTCTCCTGCTGGGACGTCGAGATTTGCACCTATGTGCCTCCAAAGCTCCATCATGAAAGATTGGCAGAATCTCCTTACCTCGTTGTCTGACCTTCCTTTTGGATTGAAGTCGGAACCGCCTTTTCCACCACCCATTGGAAGACCTGTCAAGCTGTTCTTGAATACCTGCTCGAATGCGAGAAACTTGAGTATGGATTGATTCACGCTTGGATGGAATCTAAGACCGCCCTTGTATGGCCCTATAGCACCATTCATCTGGATTCTGAAACCCCTGTTAACCTGCAAATTTCCTTCATCATCATACCAAGGCACTCTGAACTGAATTATCCTCTCAGGCTCAACAATCGACTTAACCACTTGGAGATAATCTGGGTGCGCATCGATTACTGGGCCGAGACTATCTAGCACCTCCTCAACAGCCTGATGGAATTCAGGTTGGTCCGGGTCTCTCTCGATTACGCTATCATAAACTTCCTTCATTTTCGAATGCATGTTCAAACACCTGCTGTTCAATTGTTCCTGAGGATAGGACCTACGCTGTCGCGGACCTAAACTCTCCTTTTGAATAGTGCTCAAGAATAATGCACAAAAGTTCACGACATCAAATGTAAATCAACTAATTCGGAGACTCTGGATTCGTGTCCAGGGATGGTCATAACGTAGGCCGCCGCTTGACTAACTTGTCTGCGCTTCAAAGCATCTGCTATAGGGGTATGATCTTTCAACCACCTAGTTCGGCCATCATCCCCTAAAACACGTATATCCACCTGACTCATTCTCGGCTCAGATAAGAGGAGTTTGACGCTCGGTACGTCAATTGCGACATATCCCGGCCCCAATCCTGCCCTTGAGGCAATGTCATCTTCGATAGATCGGCGGTGATTCGTATCTGTGGCTATCCTCACTAGGCTGTTTATTTGCTCGTCACTCAAATCATCTCGTCTGTATGTGGATGCTACCTTAAACAATCTTCGATACTTTAGTCTGGTTAGGATGTCTCTCGCGTAGCCTCCTGCTGCACTGAGATCTGCCCATATCTCTGAATCGACCTTTCTTTGCATCTCCTCTGCTCCGGGGAGGGAATCTTCACTGCGCTCGACTGCTCTTGAGAGCATTACCTCCGTAACTCTAGTAACTCTGTGGAAGTAGACTGCACTATACATCAGCCCACGGGCCATCAGCATTCCTTCCAATGCGGCTAATCCGCCCTCATCGACTGCGATATTGCCCCCGCTTCTTCTCAATGAGCGAATCAGGCGCCCATGGTCTATCGATCCGTGCCGGACTCCTGTGAAGTGGGCATCCCTGAGTAAATAATCGATCTGATCGCAATCCACAGGCCCGTGGACCATATTCGCGAGAGTGACGTCCTCTGAAACAAACTCAGAGCTGCCTTCATTCCAATCGAAAAGGCTCCTTTCCGTACCTGATGCGTCGGGCCCCCTGATTAAACTGGAGACTTCCTTGGGGTCCATGCCATGACGCTCGAGAATTTCTGGTATAGATGGTCGAGGGCTCACCGAAGATCTTTCCGAGGCCGTGACAACATCGTAAGATCCGGTGATTATTCCCTCTGTAATGCTCATGTGGTCTTTTCCGCCCCTGCTGTGCAGGATATGCTCAAGTGTGTGCGAGTAAGGTCCATGGCCAACGTCATGTAGCATGCCAGCAACTTGGACAATCTCTTTCTCAGACTCATCCAGACCTATTGATTCAGACATCATTCCACCCACATGGGAAACGCCCAGAGAATGCTCGAAACGTGTATGGTGCGCCCCAGGAAATACGAGATGGGCAAGGCCAAGTTGCTTGATGTGACTGAGTTTGTTTACCTCTGGTGAGGCGAGGAGTTCTTCCCTCACGCCGCTTATGGAAAAATCACCATGTATGGCATCATTGATCACCTTCACGTGACATCGTACGATATCTGACACTTCAATACAACCACTAAACGGAGAGCATATTGTTTTACATTTGTATTACAATTGTGATACATTGATATACCGGCTGTGGTTCTGACGGATCACGATTACCATGCCCGCTCCGACTGCTCTCATCTCAATCAGGCTCTCTGAAGAGCAGATCATGAGTCTCGATCAGAGGGTTGGAACGGATGGTTTCAGAAACAGATCAGATGTTGTTCGTGAATCGATTCGCCGATTTCTCACTACAATGGATATCTCCTCGCATGCAGTTGATTTGAAGATAGGCGCAGATTTGTCCAGGACCCTAAATCGATTCTGCGCACTTAGAGGAGAGGATGTTGCAAGTGTCCTACAATCGGGGGCCAGATTGTACATGCAGAAGGAGATTGCAGCCTCTAACGATCTTGACAGGGCTATTGAAGCCCGTCTCGAAGACGTCACAGGTCACCAAGATGATGATTCACTAACACCATGAGGTGGAGACAATGAGTGGGGATGGGATGCACTCGGATGTCGTGGGGGGGCGTGTAAATCGCCCCTCCACACCCACAAATTGTATCGATAACATTGTTCGACGCTCTCTTGATGATTCTGAACGGCCGAAGTCCGATTCAGGGCCATGGCGCTCCGTTGATATGAGAAAATACTGTTGATGGGGCATCTTATCCAAGGCCAATCTTCTTGGTCGGCCGAATAAGCACATCAGAATGTGAAGGGGACTTCGTCTGCTCCTTGGATGCAATATTTTGCCCATGAAGAGGCCCGTGACCAACAAAGAGAGTTCATGGAGACTTGCGCAGGAACTCTCTTACAAGGTCGTACAATAATTGCGGAGGCGCCAACAGGGCTTGGGAAAACAGCAGCAGTTATTGCTGCTTCAGTCTATGCCTCTAGATGCTCGGAAAGTGTTTCAAAGATTCTTTTTCTCACTGGGAGGCAGAGTCAGCATAGAATTGTAGTTGACACGGTCATTAGTCTGAATGACCGGCTTCCACCTGAAGTGCCCAAAGTCTCAGTTGTGGACTTAATAGGTCGAGAATCAATGTGTGGAAAGTTGGACATACAGAGGCAATGCTATTGCGAGGAAGATGTATCCTCTCAAGCCTTGGGCTCTAGAAGATCAAGACTCAGACAGTGGATTAGGGATCAGCCGAGGCATGTTGAGGATACGATACAAAGAGGGCGTTCAGAAGGCACTTGTCCGTATCATTGTTCCATTGAAGCTTCTAGGGATTCTGAAATCATAGTGATGGACTATAATCACGTCTTTGTAGAGTCTGTAAGTCGCTCTTCGCTATCATCAATGTCAGTGGATCTGGATTCAGCGATAGTGATCGTAGATGAGGCTCATAATCTACCGGATCGGATAAGGAGAGGGTTGGAACTTAGACTTACAAAGAAAATGGTCAATGCTGCCAGATTCGAAATGGAGGAGCATCAGGAGGCATCAGAACGTGATGGCGCATCTGATGACGAGCTCATGAGGATAGGATCCTCAATCGCGTCGATGAGGAGGCTGGGGGGCGAGATAGAAAGATGGATGTCGGCCGGGATGAAGAGTCTCGAAAAGAAACAGGAAAAGGACATGCTCGTAAGTTCATCAGAACTTCTTCGTGTTTTCCGCTCTTCACTTTCTTCTTCTCTAGAGGGAGACGGATGGCAAAAGGAGATGTCTGGGCTGATGAAGATTCTAGCCGAGGTGCGTGTCGAACAAAATGATGACGAAGATGATTCCGAGACATCTTGCAGCAGACTTTTCTCATTTCTTGACATCTTATCTAGATTTGAGTCTTCAGAAGCCATGGCTCTAGTTTTTGATCTTCTAGCAGATGAAGGGCGGGTTACAAGTTGCCTCCTGGACCCGTCAGTAGTTTCGTCTGATTTGATATCTGGCTGCGCAGGTTCAATATTGATGTCAGGTACAATGTATCCCACCTCCATGTATGCTGATACTCTGGGAATAGACCGTGACTCTTCTATTGAGATGGCTTACTCATCCCCCTTTTCTCCCGACAGACGGCCAGCGATCGTCGCCTCTGATGTGACTACCCGCTACGCGGAACGTGGAGAGGTGAACACGAAGAAAATTCGAGAGCATATTAGATCGGTTCTCGATTCTACGCCCGGGAATGTTGCAGTATTCGCAACTAGCTATGGGATCTTGAACGATATTCTTGAAGACAGAGGTTGGGTAAACAGATCTTTCAGAATAAAGGAAGAAGATCCTGAAATGGGGAAGAGTGATGTTTCCAAGATCCTCAAAAGTCTAGATGGCGGAATTGGTAAGATCGTACTTTTCGGAGTTATGGGCGGACGTTTTTCAGAGGGTGTTGACTATTCTGGAGGCGTACTTTCCGCAGCGGTATGTGTTGGTTTGCCTTTACCGCCCCCTTCATCGCGGCAGAGCGCTACCCTGGAGTATATGTCTCAAAGATTTGGACGCGAGAAGGGATGGAGATATGCGGCAGGACAACCGGCTGTGAATTCAGTTCTTCAAGCAATGGGGCGGCCGATAAGGAAGGAAGAAGATCGCGCCATTCTTGTTATGCTCGAGAAGCGTTTCGGCGATAGGACGTACTCCAGACTTCTCCCCGACAGTCTAGTTACCATTCCATGTGCTGACTCGGATATGACTGGGCGGTTATCAAAGAGGTTTTTCACAAGATATCCATAACATTAGGTTCATGTCACCCCCTTCTGTGCTCCCCTCATGGAGTGGTTGGCCATCGATACCAATATGGATTACGAATCCGGTCTAGAGAACGGCCTAACTGGGAAAGGTTTGGAAGTTACCGCAGAGGAATGCCATACATCGTTCATGGCACAATCTGCGCTTCGAGAGGCCAGGTGGTATCACGAAAATTCAATTCCTCTTACCATTGATTCTATGCCTCGGGAAAATGATGGTGCTCGTTTGATAGACGGGAAGGGACTTTTCCTTGATTTAGATGGGATCGGAGCCATAGAAGTGTTGCATAGAAAATCGGATACAGGAATAGAGATCCTCGTTAAAAGCGAGGGGGAGCAACTTGCATTGATGCGGCATCGCGATGCATCTGCCTTAGCGGCTGCCATATTGAGCAGAGGGAAACTGAGCCTTTCATTCGAATGATTCTGTCAAACTTCTTCGTCGGTGAGTTCCGCTATTCTTCCAGGAACATCTCTCAATTCATCTATTGCCCTTAGCACATCAACCAACGCCGCCTTGGCACGGCTACGTTCAGAGTCGCCGAGTTCGTGAGAGGAATATCTTGCTTCCTCGAAAACGCGATCTAATGAAACTAAGGCTTCCTCGCGAATGGGTAGAGCTCGACGGACGGCTGCCTCGAATTCTCTCACTGTTTCAAATTCCCTCCTGAGGAATCCCCTCTTCTGAAGAACTGAGACTAAGCTCTGATAGCAATTGAAGATAGCTTCCCTAATTTCGTCACCGGCTGCAAGGAGTTCTGCAGCATATCCGAAAATATTGGAGAATTCTTTGAGTCTCTTCGATCTTCTTCTCCTTACCAAGACCGCGCCAACTAGCAATAGCAGCGCAGAAGTCGCTAGGATAGCTATGGTCTGTTCTGTGAATAAAGGCGCATCCTCAACAAAGTATGTGACATTGAGTCCGCCATGAGCGACTGTAAGCCAAATCCTGTCTTGTGGATCGATGATTTCAGAGTCCGTCGAAAACTCGATACTCAAATCGCCCCATGTATTCTCTTCTGAGAATGCCGGAATCGGATCTTCTGTTGCGAACGAATAATCAGCAACCCCGTCAATATCTGTTGATTTTGTAACAGAGAATAGAGTGTTGTTACTGTTCGCCAGCATAGCAGTTATTGCAACTCCTTCTACAGGGGCACCGGTATCCTGTGCCGTGACTATCGTACGTCCTTCGATTAACCTGTTACCATCGACAATTATGAATGAAGATGGATCAAACTGGAAGGTGACTTGGACGCGCATGAGTATGGAGTGATTCGTGCTCCCCTCGTTGAGATACGAAGAGACAGGGGGGGCGACCCCTATTGTCATCTCGAGATAGCCTGTGCGATAATAATCAAGAGCAGGTGCTTCAATCACAAAATGCCCTGTGGATTCGTCCCATGAAATTGTGGAGGGTCGCGATTGGCCCTCCCACCCGAGAGTGACGTCGACATTACTCACTATCTCCGAGGACCCGCCAACCTCAAGCACTCTCCCCTCGATCCTTATCGGGTTATTCGGGTCGCTTCTAATCACACTTGCATCCGACCATATGATTTGTACATCGACATCAGCACGAGTTAGAACAGCCGTGTTAGACGTGGTGGGCAAGTACAACTCTTCGCCGTCGAATGATACAGATAGATCATGTTCACCCCTCGGGAGAGAAGATTCGACGGGAATATCGAATGAGAATATGCCGCTTGCACCCACAGTGGTGGACAGGATTTGTTCCCCATCAAGGGAGGCGTGAACTATTCGGCCTTCGAGGCCTGGGGCCCCGAGGGTATCGTCATCATACAATCTTCCTACGAGTTCCCAAGTTCCGCCGCGAGTCACCGAGGGCTGTTCAATCTGAAGCGATATCGCAGTGTGGTACGCAATCGAGAGTATTTGTTCGACGCTGGAGGATCGGTAGTATCCCTGCTGAGGAGCTGCGGCGAGGATAGAATGATTCCCAACCGTCAGTGCCTCAGGAATATTCCAAATAATCTCCCACGACCCATTTTCATCCGATAGAGTTACTCCAATGAATACATCGTCCACCATTATTTCGACGGTATGATTCTCCAAGAATCCATCTGGCAGATTGTCTTTTACGGATCCTCTTATCGATATCTGATCCCCCACTGCAGCAGCAGGAAGTATATCCATCGAGAGAGTTGTGGGAGCGTATACGGTGAAAACTGTGCTACCATCCGAGGGAAGGACGAACACCTCTCCAAGGAAGGCTGCGCGGACGACTCTTGGACCCAGGGGCATGTCTGATGGAATTGGAAGATATACCGAGAAGTTACCCTCTTGGTCAGCGGCAGCATCTGTCACGAAATTGCCTTCGATAGAAATAGTAACGACTCTACCAGGGAGTACTCTGCCTATGCCATCAGTAATGCGTCCTTCGATCAAGAGCAGGTCGTTTCTATCCACGGATGACGGAGGCGTGACGATGATTACCTGCGATGTCTGGGTGGCATTGTACTCAGAGGTATCTGTGGAGGGAAGATAAAATTCAGGATTGAGTGAGTCTCCTTGGCCCATAGGGTCGACCCAAGTGAATCCTCCAAGGAAGTTTACTGTGGCGTTATGAGACCCATAATCGACGTCCAGGGGCATGGGGACGGTGATTGACCATGCGCCAGTAGTTGCATTAGTCAAGACTGTGAATTCAGGACCCATGTCTGTTCCGTCGATTGAGAGGCGTACTAGTCCGGAGGAAGGCACGGCTGATTCGATAAGAGGCATGCCATGCTCATCAAGGAGGGTTCCTGCAATGGTGATGGTCTCGCCGGCTATACCGGTCCCAGATACAGACGTTATGGCAAGTACTGTCGGAGCCAGTATCACAACACGTGTCGTATCTGAGCTACTTGCCAGACCAGTTGTGCCAGCAAGCCCATTAAACGAGGCGAAGACATCCATGAAGCCTGCGACGCGGTTTTCGTCAACAGTGAACGAATAGCTGGATACCCCATTTTCGTTGGTTGATGATGTTCCATTGAAGACACCGTCCACGAAGAAGGAAATAGTAGACTGGGGGACGGGGGCCCCCGTATTATCGATGAGAGATACGTTCACAGTAACAATATCTCCTCGGACGGTCCTCTCATCGGGATCCAGATCCGAGGGTACGATTATCGATGTTACAGTGAATCCCCTGCTGTCGAAAGTTGCGGAGCCGCTGCTTTCCGTGAAATACGAGACTGCCGGGAGATATGTGGCTTCTACCAGATGCGTTCCGCGAGGGGTGTCGGCATCCAGTGCCATCCTGACTGTCCACGACCCGTTGGACGCTACTGCAAATGAGTTCAATGTGAATCCGTCATCAGAGCCGTCGAGTTGGAAATTTAGACTGAATGAGAGCAAGTTACCTGAACGGTCTGTGATGGTTGATCCATTGGCGCTGAGTAATGATCCTGTCACCTCGAATGA
>DANO01000031.1:24730-68094 GCA_002497295.1 Euryarchaeota archaeon UBA171
TGATCCATTGGCGCTGAGCAATGATCCTGTCACCTCGAATGATCCGCCTGCCGTTGGATTGGAGCTTATTGGGTCAACTGTTAGTTGCGTATTCGACCTAACAGTCACCTTGAATGTAGAGGCGGATGTTGCGAGTAGCGTGGTTGTACCGTTGAAAAGGAACTCTATCTCGATCAGACCCAAGGGGTGGTCGCTCGGCACTGTGAACTCAAAGGTGACTGAGCCGTTGGCTCCAGTTGGCTGAGAACCCATCCAGGTATGATGGAATCTGGCCACGACATCAGCCTCTCCGATAGGGAGGTCATCATTGGATTCCTCGGCAAGCATGGCGGAGAAGGATATGGTACTTCCACGGTCGACAATAGTTGCTAAGCCGGGTTGTATCTGTGTGAATTCTGTGACTCCTATTACCAGTATGTTATCCGTACCTGTGGATGTAAGATAAAACGGCGTGGACCCATTGATGATGCTCACAGCAAGTGTCTTGTTACCACTTTCAATACCGTCTGATTGCGGATCTGTTGGGACGATTATCGTGAAAGAGCCGTTTGAGGAGGTTAGGATTGAGGGCACCAGTATCTCGCTATTATCGTTCAAGAACCATACTTGAAGGGCCATTGGACCACTTATAGAGCGGTTGTCATCGACAGCGTCTATGACTCTCCCGGATATTGAGAAGCTTTGTCCTGCTACGACTGAAGGAGGGGCTGAATCAATCATTATACCGCTTGCAACTATGACGATTGCTTCCGCTGTAGTTTGATTCCCTGTTCGCCTGGTGGCGTTCTCCTGACCGATCAAATCCGTCAAATCATCATCTACGACCATTGTTAGGTTGAGTACTCCCGGTGGTATGTCCGCAGGCATGGTAGAATTCAGCAACACCGATCCATCAGAGGAAGTCGCTTGCGTGATCAGGAGAGTCTCATTGGCACCGCCTAGATCAAGCCACATGGAGACATTTACGTCGCTCAGGAGACTCAAATCTGCAACATCCGACACTGTTGCGGTGACTTCGAATGTGGTTCCAGCTATCACTTCAACCTGCTCGGGATTAGCGGATATCACATGTTCCGTCTCGATGCCCATTGATTCGAATAGGCTGCCATCGAACGGAACCACGTAATATGGGCCCTTATCCCCTGGGCCTTGGGTGAATGAGAATGCAATCTGAATCTCATAAACAGAAGAAGGCAAATTGACCGGAGTCGTAAATGGAATTGAGAAATTCCCGCTAAGGGGATTTATCCAGCCTTGGGAGAGGAGTTTCCATGTAGTGTCGGAGCCGTCAGGCAGAACTTCCCCCAATGGGACCGATATATCGATGTTTATCGAGGTGTTGTTGCCGAGTATGGGCACTGCAAGCAGCGAGTCAGAAAGTGATCCATTAATCCAGCCCCCCGTATTTCTGTGGTACCAGTCTCGATCTAATGCCCATGTTGCCTGCGCTTCCGCCTGTAAACGATGATGGTTTAATTCAACAAGGGGCTTGAGATACTGAGATCCTGTGTAGTTTAACTGCCACGAATAGTCTCCAGCACCGACATTGACGCTATCGCCGGGGGTCCAGACAACCTGTATCTGGGAATCGCTCGAACCATCTTGGGACCATTCCTGCACCCCATCGTAATCTAAGGTGAAATTTCCAGGATATTCCTGAAGGGGCGTGTTGGTGTGATCGGTGAGCTGCACTGAAACGGCAGCCTCGACGCCTCTCAGAGACGGTTCGAGGGTGTACTCTAATTTCAGGTACCCCAATATCCCGAATTCATCTTCAAATATTTCAAAGTCGGATGCGAACAACCCGTCTGCCTGGTATCTGAATCTTACATCAATTAGTCCGGATGGAATGGGTACCTCGTTTTCAGAGAAGTTCCACGTAATTTGGAAAGATCCTGCCTGGCCCGACCATGAAGAGTTGTTGAGATACCATGAGGTGATGGGCGTGAAGTCCCCCGATGAAGAGGCTGAGCGTATATCCATGAACAGGGTCCCATTCATGGGTTCTGGCGTGGACCCCCTGCTCAATGCAGTGCCGTTCATCGAAACATCCTCATTGATTCCGAGGAGGCTGGAATTGGAGCCCTGGCCTTCTAGCGAAATCAAGAGGTCTGGAGCCAGGGTCACATTCATCTGGAAATCGACGCCGAGGGGCCTGACATGTGGCGGCGTGGATAGCAAGTCCAAGCCGTCCTCCCTCCATCCTGAAAACCATAATCTAGCGTCTATTGGGCCCAATGGTTCATTCTCATCAAGAGTGACAGGGAATTGGAAGAAGCCTTTGCTGGATACATTAGTGGAAATGTTAACTGCCCCATCAACAATGGTAGTGTACTCGAGGAACACAATGAACGCCGAAGAGCCTGTCAGCTCATCGTCAAACTCGCTCGGGTCGGTCAGAACTTGATTCTCCCAAGCGAATATGCCCTCTAGATCTGTTGTGACCCCTGCTCCAACTGGGGGTAATTCAGAAGGTTCTGGACCTGAAATCTGAATTGTCGGGTCGTCTGTGAGATTGAGCCCCCAGACCGAAGATGTATCTTCAGCTAAACCGTCCGAGGTTGTCATAACGAGATATGGGACACTGCCGGATCCAAGTATCTCTATGGCGAACGAAGCCAGTCCTGGACGAGGATAATCAATCGTAGAAGACGTTGAGTTTAATCTGAACCATCCTGTTTCATTGGTGGTGGTGAAGGAAAATGGATTCAAAGCAGAGTCCAATGGCGGCTCCAAAATTATGCTCTGTGGGATTATATGGGCTCTTACTGGGACATTAGAGGCGGAAGACCCATTCTCATTGAATATGATTCGGCCTTCGAAGAAAATCTCTTGTTGACCATTCCTGTCATGATTTCCGACGGTTCTAGAAACATCAACTATCGAAATTGGCGGCGGGAGCGGGCACGCCTTGAATGGCTGCCACCCGAGATCGATCCCCCCTAGATTCTCATTAGTCTGAAGATGTACCTCCACCCATGCCGTAAGATGCCTACCATAGAACGAGAATGATGTGTTATCGGCATTCTGTGAGCCGTCACTTAACCCGATTACCTTTCTGGAGGGGATTCCAGCAGTACGTAACATAAGTGCAAAGGTACTCGAATATTCATCACAAGTTCCGATTCTTGCATCGTCCAATATCCATCTCGATAAATCGGTTGGTCCTCCTGTTTGAGATGAGGCATTCTTGAATCCGGATCCAGAAGAACTCCAATTGTATTGCACTGTTTCGTTCCCGTTGACGATAAAATCGGCTATCGCCTCAATCTTCTCCCATGCCGAAAAAGCACCTGATGACGAGATTATCTGATTGGTTATCTGAGCAGTCCTATTGGTATCGTCATTGATGGGATAATTGAGTCCGAAGGAACTTGATGCAAAAGCGATGGATTCCTGCTTGATTGTATTTGTGATGTTATAATCTGGACTAGTTATTGAGAGCATCGATACAGATGCATCCTCAACTACGATGTCCCGCGTAGCATTGGTGACATTCATAGTGGCATCTGGCTCAATTATGGTGCTGATAGTCTGCACGTTGTATGGCAGGACTAGATGGCCGCCTGCAGTACCAATTCCCTGGATTTGGTATGCTATATCCCATGAAGGGGACATTCCGCCTGAGAGGGAGGCGTCGGCCAAGTCTTGAGATATCTCTTGCTCCAAGGATATTTGGGTGAGGCCATAGAGCGTCTGATTTACGCCCCATGAGCCATTCAGATACTCGTCGAAAGTGTACCATCGATAGAATGGCGTGATTGACATGTTGGCTGAAGCATCGGTATTGGTGGCTATGAGCAACAATGTATCGGGAGATATGGAGGAAGACGCATTGAGAGGGTCTAATCCAAGCGCGATCTCCTCGCCATCGGGTATTCCGTCACCGTCAGTGTCCGGATCCAGAGGGTCCGTACCATCCTGCTCTTCATTGAGATCCGGGATGCCGTCACCATCGGTATCCAGGGGATTCATATCATCTGAAGGATTATTCTGAGGGTTTGTGCCATCAAAATATTCCTGTAAGTCACTAACGCCCCCTTCATCGGTATCAGAGGCATTCCACAAAGTGACCCATCCATCAGATGACCCGTTGGTCAAATCTATGCTTGCGAATGTCAAATCGCACCCTGTTGTATTCTCAAAGTAATCATTGAGGCCGTCCGAGTCAGAATCAAGCCTATTGGAGCATGGTTCACCGGGTATTGTGGCATCTATCCATACTTCGGTCCAGTCATCTACTCCATCGCCATCTGTATCGATCAGATTCGGATCCGAAATGTGGCCATAAGTGGAAAGTAGCTCCTCCCAATCTGCAAGTCCATCACCGTCAGTATCCGCATAATCATCATCGCACCAAGGGTCATTGACTGCTCCAACAGTATTGTTCCAGCACCAAGACCCGTTGTAGACATTAATCCAAACGGTATTCTCCGGCGGCATTGGATCAACCTGATCTAAATCAGTACCAATGCTTCTGCCCCATGTGAATGGAACTCTAGATCCGTCGTCGAGGATATAGCTGGCTAACATGCCGTCTGGACTTCTCCAATTAGGCCCCTCGGGAACGCCTTCAGATGAATTCAATGATATCTGAAAGGCTACAGGGTCCCAACTAAGGACTGTTCGATTGACCACTGAAGTGCTCATGCACGGGTCTGTACCGTGCATTTCTCCTTCAGTGCCATCATCGACGCCTCCTGAGTCGGTATCTGCCACATCCCACTGGGTACACGTGATATTCTCCAGGTAGTTTGGAATGCTATCTCCATCTTCATCCCCATCGTCCTCAATCCTGGTAGGATCGGTCTCACCCGGATCTACATCTCCATCAAGATTCAGATCTTCGAGGCCGTCATCGAATGGGTCGCCATCAGTATTATTGTTGCGTGGGTCAGAACCCAGAGGGGGGTCACCATAACTCCCATTCACCTCGATACCATCCAATATGCCGTCGCGGTCTGTATCTACAGCAGTCGGATCGGTAAGCAGCGTCAGTGCCTCCCTGGAGTCGTTCAGGCCATCGCCGTCAGTATCGTTGGAGAAGGGGTCTGTGAAAGTTATCGAGTCGACTTCAGCGGTAAGGAACTCACAACCGCCCGGCCCCAACATCAGGACAGGGTCGCACGGGCTCTCAGTCTGGGTGCCATTCACCGGTCCGGGCCGGAAATACTGGGTCGGGGGGAATGTGGAGCCATTTCGAGTGGTCCAACCAGGGTTGACGTATTCCCAGAGATTTAGCAATCCATCATCATCAGGGTCGCCGTAAGCACCATCATCCCCAGTTCCATCGGTCGGATCAAGGCCGAATGCTATCTCCCAGCCGTCATCCATCCCATCGCCGTCGGTATCCCATCCATCGACATCCTCGTCCACCAGCCCATCTCCATCGTCATCATTTGTGGCGCAATCAGCATCACCATCAAAATCTGGATCTGCTGAGTCGACCAATCCATCATGGTCATCGTCGAAACCATTTGTGCACAGATTGCCCGCAGGATCTTCGTCGTAGCCATCGGTTCCGTTCCCTTGGATGATTTGCATGGCTGATTCTTCATCCCAATCACTCACTGGAACGGTACCATTCCACCAAACGCCATTATCCAAAACAGCAGGGGTGGATACATCATCCCAGCCAGGAGGTATAGACCAAAGATACTCATTGAGATTCGTAAGCAGATCTCCGTCCGGATCGCCTGTTGAACCATTCAAGTCGTTAGGAGACAAGGGATCTAACCCGTATTTCCACTCCCATCCATCAGGAAGGCCATCATCATCGCTGTCCCAATCTTGAGGGAGAGTATTGATGTAAAATTCAAGACCGTATGGAAGGCCATCGCCGTCTGCATCAAGAGAGGCTGCTGCCTTCATAGAGCCGATATGGATCATGGACACCATGGATGTAAGCATCAAGGCGACGATTACAATGGCTGAACGCCTCCCTTCGCCTTGATGGGGGCCATGCATGTCAACAAGGCCCATTCAGCAGGCACTTAAGAGGAATGGAGCATCGTTCGGACCGGTCACACTAATTCGATGTCATCGTCGAACGCGTCTTCATCGGGAATTTCGATGATTTGTGTCGACTCTACCTCGATCGTTGGTTCTGCCTGTATCTCGTTCGATAATGCATCGAGTAGGGCCATTTGAGCGGCGACTCGTTGACGGCTGAGTC
The DNA here is from genome assembly GCA_002497295.1 of Euryarchaeota archaeon UBA171. GTDB lineage: Archaea > Thermoplasmatota > Poseidoniia > Poseidoniales > Thalassarchaeaceae > MGIIb-N1. Next base: position 30,906 of record DANO01000031.1, read on the forward strand.
GAGATTGGAATCCAGCGAAGACGAGCAGAACGGCGACGCCGAGCACTATCCAAGTGGAGCCGCGTGGATGGGTTATCTCATTCACTAGCAGGTCAATGATTGATGAAATATCAACAACCATCATCAGAGAGAGTTCCGCAGTGAACTCCTCGGGCCATGCCTGATCAGTTGCAAACGGGCTGGCTTTAACCACAACGGGGATTCTATCGCCGTTGTTGGCATCCGAAGGCGCCGAAACGCGTATCCTGAATGTTACCTCTTCGAATGGTCCGATCTCCACCAGAGGGGAGCCGGAAGGACCCTCCACGTCCACCGACCAACCCTGCTCATCGACTTCTGCGGACAGAAGTACTGTCTGCGGGCTGTTTCCCTTGTTCTTCACCTTGATCTGATATGCAATCTCGTCACCCGGCGATAGCCCTCGATTCGAGGTTACCTGAACCAACTCGAGAAGGGGATCATCAGCCTTGACGTTGAGTGTGATGGCTAGATCGAAATATCTGGCCTCCTCATCCTCTGTGGATACATCTTCCTTGACGCGGAGATATATTGTGTGGTTTCCCTCGATGACCTGCGATGTCATCTCTATCGTCATGAAGAGTTCTACAAAATCTCCTGGCCCCAAGGTGACCTTCGGGGCATTTGCCCCTGAAGAGTCGATTATATTGTACGACCATATGCCGTATGCTTGATTTCGATCGGTATTCTCAGACAGAGATGCGGGGTTGATAATTAGCCAAGAGCTTGCTATTCCGGAGCTGTCCGATAGACTGTTGGTTATGCGGACCCTCATTGAAGTCGAGGTGCAATCATCAGTTTCTATGAATCCGAGGGGGACTCCGTCGCAATCTTGAGAGATTTCAGCCCTTATGCCGAATGTACGCTGAATGGTAAATTCAACAATTGTTTTGAGAGAGCTGTTATTCATGCTCGCAACTTCCAATCGTATCGTGCCTGTATCGGGATCTGAGCGATCGCCAGATGGTTTGATTGCTAACCTGATGGTTTGTGTGTTATGCCTGTCTAATGCATCAGTGTGGAATGTCCCGTCATCGTCATCCTCGAGAATCCTCTGACCTGTGTCATTGTCATAGACTTGGATAATTGCCTTCGACCTCTCCAATACGTCAATTCTGAAGGAGTCGGAGGTGAATCCTGTGTTGAAAACTTCCATGATAAATGGGTTGAATTCGCCGTCCTCGACGTATCTTGGAGTGGTGGAGTCAATCTGCGATATCGACGAGTTGGCGATCAGTGTCTCCATCTCTTCGTCCCAAACTGAAACTACGGGCGGCTGATAAACCTGTAATTTCTCAAGATCTAACTCCAATGTATCTGAAACGCTTTCAAAGACACCGCCGACCTCTGCTTCCCCGATTGCTCTAATTCTAATCTTAGATGGTGCATCACTGAGGTCAAGGGGGGCTGTTATGGTCATGACGGGGCTGAGAATTGTCCCTCCAGAGTTCATGCTGTATCCTCCAGGGCTATCGAACTCAACCAGCCAGTCGGAGCCCAGAGTTGTGAGTAATTGCAAATCCACATTCATCGAAAGAGTTGCATCGCCCCTGTGGATGAGTTGTAATGGTACGGGCGTTATGGCGCCCGGCGCTATGAATTCCACGGATCGCTCGTCAGAGTGCTTCAGAGAAACGCCAAATTCGTGCATGGACAATGTGTCATGAGTTATGACGAAAACATTTGACTGCACATCGGTGATTCTTAACTCGGCTTCGTAATCCCCAGATTGGAGTCCGCTTTGGTATGTCCATTTGTGTCTGCCGAAGAGACCCTCAGTGGTCCACTCGATTTTCTGTGAGACTGGTTTCAGATCTTTCTGTAAAATGATTTCATTGGTCTCAGTGTATCTGAGCCTGAGCTCTACAGAATCGATGTCCTTGCGTCCAAACGCGCTTTTTACATCAAAGGAGAACTGCATCTCTCTGTCATCAATTATGTCATTCGGATACCAGTCAATTACTGATCCATCGATGAACTCATCACCAGGGCGCTGGACGTAGAACACAGTATCCGAGACAGCGTTTGTAGATACATCGAGTAGTGAGGAGCGGCTATCGCCGCTTATCTGGTTGAATGCGACCTTAGCGTCACAGTCATCGAAGAATCCGTCTCCGCAACCGCTCATCTCAGCTCTAATACGAAGTATCAATTCGCCAGATTCGGGGGCCGTGAATGAATCGCCTCCTCCGTCGAGGAATATATCCGCTGCTTCGTGATCGAAATCGCACTGCGTGCCAAAACCACCCGAACAGGCCTCGGCATCAAGTTCTCCGCTTGCAACTGTGCTCCCGCCGGAAATAATTGAGAATGTCCAGGTGACAGCAGCATTCTGTGGGCCCTCTGCTTTCAGGAAAACATTGAGTTGGACATAATACTGGCTACTGCCATCGCTGCTCTGACGTTTGCTCCCAGTGACCTGCAGAGGTTGGAGCAATTCGTTAGTGGAGAATTCCACATTTGTATCGAGGGCTGAAGCCTCTAGTTGGCCCCCGGACGAGGGAAGTACTGTGGACAGATTATTCCCTTGTGCCAAATACAAGGAGTAAGTTTCAACCTGATTGGAGGAGGGGGCATCCATTCGAGGACCATTGGCATCGTCGAGAGAGACGATGGGCGCGGTCCCGACTTGGAGTAGCAGAACAACTACCACGGTTAGAACTGGTGTCCTGCTCCATCCGTGGTCTTTCAATCTGCTTAGCATGTAGGATGGTCTGTAGTCGCCGGTTAAAGTATTCTCACGGTCCGGACAATTCCTGTGCGTGTTCTGAGCCCTCGAGGGTTGATTCAAGTCTGTGACTCATGTCGGCAGACACGCAGGGGTACCCGAGTGGTCAAAGGGGCCGGACTTAAGCTCCGGTGGCAAAGCCTTCGTGGGTTCAAATCCCACCCCCTGCACCAACTATTCACGGTGCTGAATGGTTTTTCTCAGGCATCCTCACCAAAGTGCACCCCAATTGGCTGTCGAAGCCCATGGGGTCGAGCTTAGTCAGAGATACTGTTGCCGCAAGGGCTGCTTCGGGGAGCATAACAGAATCCAATATTCTTCTAGCCAATGTCTCCTGTAGTTCAGCTCTAGATTCTGAAAGCGCATTATTCACCGAATTCTCGAGATATTCGTAGTCCAGGACATTATCAATTGAGTCGCCCTCCTCGGAGGATTGCACAAGCACCTCGATATCAAATCTTACAGGCTGGGTGACCCCTCTTTCATGATCGTGGACTCCCAAATCCACCTGTCTAATGAGTTTCTCCAAGCGTATTGTGCCCCAATCTCTCAATCCAAGATATAACGCTGCATCAGTCATGGAAGATTGTTTTCCCATCAAATCACCTCAAAGGCTGGATCCCTATCCCTCTGGCGGAATCTCTCTCCCCCATCCACATAGATGGTTTGCCCGGCTACCGCTTTGGCAGATGCGAGGTATGACACTGCATCTGCAATATTGCCAGGAGTTGGACCGATTCCAAGAGGGGCGGAAATCTGTGCTTCCGCCAGTTCGCCATCATTCAGGTAATCACTGCCCAGGGTGTGTCCGGGAGCTACAGCATTGATTCTTACCCTTGGGGCGAGGTCTCTTGCGAGTGTCTTTGTAGCCCCTTCAAGCGCAAATTTTGAGATTGTGTAAGACAAGAAATCTGCATTTGGGGATGCGATTTTGTAGTCGAGGATATTCACAATCCAGCCTCCGCCATTGTTCGAGAGGGAATTTGTAAGAATCAGTGGCGCGTATACATTGACGCGCATGTGATCGGCCCAGATCTCCGGATTCATCGTATCCAGCCGGTCGTGGAGGTATAGAGATGCATTGTTGACGATTCCCGTGATGGGGCAGCCAACCGCCTTGCTTGCGGATTCAAGTAAATTCTCCACATCAGAAGTATTTCCAAGATCGGCTCCGATGCATACGGCCGATCCGCCTTGTTTTTTTATCATACGTGCTGTTTCCATTGCCTCTTCACTAGAGGAACGGTAGTGAACAGCAACTTGGTAGCCCTCCTGGGCTAGTCTTAGTGCTATCGCGCGACCTATTCGTTTAGCGGCTCCAGTGACTAGTACTGCGCCCTGCATATGCCCCCCTGCTGCACTACACCAATTTCAACCATCGTAATGTTGGTGAGCACTTCTCGGAACCATTAATCCACTCCTGCGGCCGGGTCGTTTCATGTCGCGTCGACTGCCTGTGGCCAATGGCAACTCGGCCATTGCTCGTCGAAGGGCGGCAAGGAAGCGTCTGCCCTCTTGGTTTAGGACCTCTCTCCCGACGGGGGCAGCACAGGAATCCTTCATTAAAATGCGAGAAAATGTCTCAAAAAACAGTCTGAATACTGTATGTGAGGAGGCTCGATGTCCTAACATACATGATTGCTGGGGGAGGGGGACAGCCACATTCATGATAGCTGGGCAATCTTGTACAAGAGGTTGTAAATTCTGTGCAGTTGGGACGCTTAAGAATCCGCTACCATTGAATCCCGAAGAGCCCGATAAACTTGCAGAAGCGGTTGACGTTATGGGGATCAGCCACGCAGTGATAACTGTGGTCAATAGGGATGATCTTGCTGATGGGGGCGCCTCGCACTATCGTGATTGCATCTTGTCCATACATGAGAGGTCTCCCGATGTTGGGCTTGAGCTGTTGTGCTCGGATCTAGACGGTAACATGGAGGCGCTCAATATGCTTTTGAGAGATCTGCCACTGAGGGTTTTCGCGCACAATGTTGAGTGCGTTCCCCGACTGGACAAACTTGTCAGAGACTCGCGGGCATCATTCCAGCAATCACTCGATATTCTTTCTGAGGCTGCGCGACTAAGGCCTGATTTGAAAATAAAATCAAGCCTCATGGTTGGACTTGGAGAAACTGATGAGGAAGTGGTCGAGGCGATGAGGTTGCTGAGAGATTCTGGAGTCCATCTGCTTACCATTGGACAATACCTCCAACCATCAGACAGACACCTGAAGATTGACAGGTTCCCAGAACCTTCATCATTCGAAATGTGGGACTCTGAAGCTAGGGCGATAGGTTTCGAAGGAGTTGCATGCGGCCCGCTTGTAAGGTCAAGCTATCGTGCAGGGCTGCTATGGGAAGAGGCCATGGGCGCGGAACCTGTTGTCACCCGTGATGCTACAGGTTCAGCGATAAGTAGCCTTCAGAAGTCCGCATATGTCTCAAAGGAGGGTTTAGTTTCATGACAAGCGACAACTCGATCCATGTTCCAGATGCACCTTTCAGACCTGGCGAATCGGCATCCTTCGGGAAGTGGGAGTATGCGCCTGATGATTTAGAAAAACCGAATCCTGAAACATGTTCTTCCGATGACACACGGCCTCATGCTGAAGGTTTGATCCGTGTCCTGGGGGATGACGATTCCAGATCTGGAGCATGGGACCCAGACATTGATGATGATGTTCTCCTGGAAGGTCTCGAACACATGGTAAGGTTGAGGATTTTCGATGAACGCATGATGAAAATGCAGAGGACTGGGAAGCTTTCTTTCTACATGAGGTCCTTGGGCGAAGAAGCAATAGCAATCGCACAGACCATGGCTCTGCAAAACCAGGATTGGGTGTTTCCCACATATCGGCAACCAGGGGCACAATTTGTTAGAGGCAGGGACATGGTCAGCATGATCTGCCACTGTATAGGTAACATCAAGGATAACGTGAAGGGGAGACAGATGCCCGTGCACTATACTTACCGCGATGGTAGGTACATTTCAGTCTCAAGTCCCGTCGGTACGCAATTTAGTCAGGCCGTGGGCGTGGCTATGGCTTCAGCCTACAAACAACTAGATGAAGTCACCATCACATGGATTGGAGATGGGGCCAGTGCAGAAGGCGACTACCACTATGCCCTTAATTTCGCAAGCGTATACCGTGCTCCAGTTATTCTGAACGTCGTGAATAACCAATGGGCCATATCGACTCATGCGAATTTGGCTAGCGGTAGCAGTACTTTCGCAGATCGTGGCTTGGCATATGACGTCCCATCCCTGAGGGTTGATGGTAATGACTTCCTAGCATTGTACTCCACGACGGAATGGGCACGCCAGAGGGCTTCTGCTGGAAAAGGAGCGACTCATATCGAGGTGCTAACATATCGTGCAGGAGCTCACAGCAGCAGCGATGACCCATCCCGATACAGGCCTTCTGATGAGTCTTCAGCATGGCCAGGAGGAGATCCCATTGATCGTCTGAAACGACACCTCATCTCCGTTGGTTCATGGTCAGACGAAAAACAAGAATCGATGGAGGCAAGAATCGATGGAGAGGTTATGCAAGCCTACAAGGAAGCGGTCAAGTACGGTGATCTAGCAGAAGGCCCGTATCCATCTTCTGACGCCATATTTACAGAGGTTTATTCCGAAGTCCCGTGGCATCTCCGTGAGCAGTGGGACGAGATGAATCGGCTAAAAGGTGATTGAATGTCTGAGATGAACATGGTTCAAGCAGTTAACTCGGCTCTTGACGTCATGCTTGAAAGAGATGAAAATGTCCTAGTCTTTGGAGAAGATGTTGGCTACTTTGGAGGGGTTTTTCGCACATCGGATGGCCTTCAAGAGAAGCATGGCGCGCAAAGAGTATTTGATACTCCACTTTCAGAGGGTGGAATTGCAGCGATAGCATTTGGTATGGGGCTAAATGGGCTGAGACCCGTATGTGAGATTCAGTTTGCCGACTATATTTTCCCGGCATACGACCAAATAGTCAATGAAATTGCCAAACTGAGGCATCGTTCAGGAGGAGAATTCTGGACACCTGTTACGATAAGGACTCCTGCAGGAGGGGGGATCCGAGGAGGGCACCACCACTCTCAGTCGCCCGAGTCACAGTTCACACACACCCCTGGCCTAAAGGTGGTTTATGCGTCGACACCGTACAATGCCAAAGGACTCCTGATCTCAGCTATCGAATCAGAAGACCCGGTTGTCGTATTCGAACCCAAAAGATGCTATAGAGGGCCGTTCTATGGCGATCCTCACAATGTCCCAACATGGGCAGGTCATCCGGATGCAGATGTCCCTGAAGAGCATTACACTATTCCGATAGGACAGGCGAGACTCGCGAAGAGAGGAGATGAATGTACAATTGTTTCATGGGGAACCATGGTGCATGTGTGCGAGAAGGCGATAGAAATGTCCGGGGCATCGTGCGATTTGATTGATTTGCAGAGTCTGGTTCCATGGGACAAGGACGCGATTGTTGAGTCTGTTTCCAAAACAGGACGCTGTGTGATAGTTCACGAGGCGCCTAAGACAAGCGGGTTTGGAGCGGAAATGGCTGCGAGTATCCAAGAAAGGTGTTTTTGGGGTCTTGAGGCGCCAATAAGGAGAGTTACGGGGTGGGACACTCCATTCCCACACACTACGGAATGGGATTACATGCCGAGCCCTTCTAGAATCGCAGAAGCCATACGTGAGACGCTGGAGGCCTGATCATGGCGAGGAGGGCGTTCAAGCTACCTGACATCGGCGAAGGTGTCGTTGAGGGCGAGGTAGTCACCTGGCATGTCGAGGTGGGTACGAGAGTTTCAGAGGACGATTCCATCGTCGATATAATGACCGACAAGTCCACCGTAACCATCCCCTCACCCTACTCAGGAGTCATAGTAGCCCTGCATGGCGAAATTGGAGACATGGTGGCAGTCGGTGCCGTGTTGGTAGAATTCGAGTCCGAGGGGGAGGCAGACGATTCGCCCCCGGCCCCGGAAGAGTCGGTTGTCGAAGAGGTCCCAGATGTCGCCGAAACGGCAGACCCTCCTGCAGGAGTGCCAGAGGTAGCCGCCGTAACCGCTCCTCCGCCCATGGCGAAGGTCTCGGCAGTCGTCCCTAGTGGCCCTGTGCTTGCTAGTCCCGCAGTCAGAAGGCGTGCAAGGGAATCCGGAGTTGATCTTGGCGCGTTGAAGGGTACTGGACCAGGGGGTCGTGTGCAGCAGTCCGATCTAGATGCCTACCTAGCCACAGGCGGAAGTTCCCCGAGTGCACCGAAACAAGTCTCCAGGAATGGGACGAAAGAAATCAAAGTCGTAGGTCTGAGGAGGAAGATCGCGGAGCAGATGGTCCGCTCGATGAATGCGATACCTCACTTCTCATACTTCGAGGAAATCGACATAACTGAGCTCGAAGCGCTCAGGCAGCTGTTGAACTCGAGCAGAGGGGGAGAACAGCCCAAATTGACATATCTGCCGTTCATCATGATGGCGCTGTCCAAGGCGTTCGTTCGCCATGAGAAGTGCAATGCGATTTACGATGAAGAAGGCGGAGTGGTCATTCAGCATGAAGCTGTTAATCTTGGAATAGCAACACAGACGGATAAGGGACTCTTTGTTCCAGTCGTGAAGCATGTTGAATCGATGGATGTTTGGCAGGCGGCAACGGAGATGCAAAGAGTCTCAGGTTCTGCTCGCGATGGAAGTGCTACTCTTGAAGATCTCACAGGTTCAACGTTCACCATAACAAGCCTTGGCAGAGAGGGGGGCCTCGGAGCGACTCCGATCATCAACCACCCAGAGGTTGGCATACTTGGCATCCATAAAGCGCGGGACATGCCTGTTGCCAGAGGGGGTTCGATAGAGATACGTCGTATCATGAACGTCTCGAGTTCTTGGGATCATCGAGTTGTGGACGGGGCTGATGGTGCTGCATTGATTCAGGATTTGAAGAGGATGCTTGAGCATCCTGCACTTATTTTCATGTGAGGTTATCGACATGGTTGGGGTCCGCCGCTGCGAGGTACTGGTTGTGGGGGGCGGTCCCGGGGGGTACGTCGCCGGAATACGATCAGCGCAATTAGGTCTTGACACAGTCATCGTAGAGGGCTCCAGATATGGCGGCACCTGCCTAATCAGAGGCTGTATCCCCTCCAAAGCGATCATACACGCAGCCGATCGTTTCGAATCCCTTTCTCAGCATTCAAAAGAAGGCGGGCACATGGGCATCAGCGTCCATGAGCCCCCTTCTCTGAATATGAAGAACCTGGTCGGTTGGAAAGATTCGATTGTCGATCGGCTCAACAAAGGTGTTGAGTCACTTCTCAAAACTGCAGGTGCAGAAGTCATTCATGGATGGGCCACATTCACAGGCGCGAAAACATGCAGAGTCGCGATGGATGGCGGGGAGTTGGACATCGAGGCCGACAATGTGATTCTAGCAACTGGCTCATCCCATATCGACCTCCCGTTCATGCCGTGTGATGAAGAGCTAATCTTGTCAAGTACTGGTGCCCTTGATCTTCAGGAGCTGCCGGAAACTGCTGCCATCGTCGGCGGGGGTTATATCGGACTTGAACTAGGATGCGCGCTGGCCAAGCTGGGAACGAAAGTCACGGTGATTGAAGGCATGGGTGATGTCCTTGCAATGATGGATAAGGAAATTAGAAGGCCGCTGGAAATATGGCTAAAGAAGCACGGTGTGAAAATATATCGAAATGCACTAGCGAGGGGCGCTGAACGGATTAAGAGCGGCAGTGGAGGGAAAATTTCCCTCAAATACGAGATGGATGGAGAAAATCACTCAATCGATGTTGATAAGATCCTGGTAACGGTTGGGAGAAAGGCAAATCTATCCGGATGGGGCCTTGAGGAGACTGGTGTCCGATTAGGGCCCGATGGACGTTTCATACGCACCGACAGGAAATGTAGAACCAACATTCCTGGAGTCTATGCGATTGGTGATGTGGCTGGCGAACCGATGCTCGCCCACAAAGCAAGTGCTGAAGGGGAGATGGTGGCAGAGATCATTTCGGGGCTCGAGAGGGAATTCGACAATGTGGCCATACCTGCCATCGTGTTCACCGAACCTGAAATTGTCTCCGTTGGCCTGGATCCAAATTCAGCAAGGGAAAGGGGAGAGGATATCATAACAGGGAAGTTTCCTCTGGCAGCCAATGGCCGTGCCTTGACTCTCGAAGCAGAGAAGACTGGCGGTTTTATCAGAGTTACAGCAAGGAAGAGCGATCACGTCATACTAGGCATACAAGCTGTAGGTAGCCATGTCGCTGAATTGCATGGAGAATTTGTTTTGGCCCTTGAAATGGGTGCTGTTCTTGAAGACATAGAAGGGACCATTCACGCCCACCCGACAATGACTGAGGCATTCCACGAGAGTGTTCTGAAGACTCTCGGACATGCAATCCATTCAGCATGAATCCGTCTGTTGAAATGCTGTGGCCCCTGCGCCAGTATCATGCGTATCGCTAGAATGGTACGCGGTGGCACCGTCGGATACGCTGAAGCCCTCAGAATCATGAGTAAACTCCGTGATGAGCGGATTGAAGACTTGATACCAGATACTATTCTATTTCTCGAGCATCCTGAAATTGTTACCATGGGCCCGAGGGCTCGGAAAGAGGGCGTTACGGCTGAGGGTTACTCAACCGTTGACGTGGATAGGGGCGGGGGGCTCACATGGCATGGGCCGGGTCAAATCGTAGTATATCCTATCATAAAATGGGATGAGACAGAAAGAGGTGTGCCTCAAATTGTCTCTAGAATCGAAGACTGGGTTATATCTGCACTTCATGATTGTGGAATCGAAGGGGAGCGTAACGATGCGATGATGGGGGTTTGGGTCAATGGTCGCAAGGTTTGTTCTGTCGGATTATCGTTCAGACATTGGGTTTCAAAACATGGACTTTCAATAAATATAGAGACACCTGGCGATAGAGTGGAAGATTTGGAGTGCTGCGGCTTGATGGCCGGCGTTACAACTTCACTTCACAAACTTGGCCATACGCATGACCTAGAAGGCAGAATCATAGATAGGAAGAGGATTTCTGAGGCGCTAGTGCATACGGCTCCAGAAACCATAGGAAGGATTCTATCGTCGCCCGAGAGCTGGAGCGTGCTGCAATGATTTCTGACCCTTATGATACGAGTAATAGATTCCTGTGGGGTTTGAGTTCCGAAGTTGATTTTCTTAATCATGGGTCGTTCGGAGCGTGCCCAAAGGCAGTACTTGATCGGCAGATGGCTCTTAGAGAAATGATGGAAATGGATCCTGTGGAATTTATCGATAATGTAGGAAGAGGATTGTGGTCAGAGGCCCTTAGTCGGCTATCTGACTTCCTCAATGCGGACCCTCATGGCTTGGCATTCGTATCTAATGCCACCACTGGAGTAAATACTGTTCTGATGTCTTTGGAACTTGACCCGGGTGACAAGATTTTGGTTACTGATACCACTTATCAGGCCTGTAGAAATGCGGTAGATGCCGTCGTCCAAAGAAGTGGGTGTGAAGTTACCGTTGCGCGCATACCGCTGCCAGTGGATGATGAAGAAGAAATTCTTGAGGCGATTCTGAACGCGGTTGATAGTAGAACTCGTCTGGCCTTAATTGACACGATATCTAGCCCCACTGGGATAAGAATGCCCTTCGAGAGGCTCGTAAGAGGCCTTCAGGACCTAGGTGTTGACGTACTCCTCGATGCTGCTCATGGCCCGGGATTGGTGCCTCTAGATATCGATGTTCTGAATGCAGCATATGTGACGGGGAATTGCCACAAGTGGCTATGCACCCCAAAAGGCTCAGCATTCTTGCATGTCCGGGAAGATAGGCGATTCGTGAGACCTCTAGTCATCAGCCATGGAGCAACTCTTCCAGAATCCATGGGTAGCCGATTCAGACTTGAATTTGATTGGACAGGGACCCTTGATCCCACGCCTTGGATGTGTATACCTGCTGCAATAGATCACCTTGCATCCATGTCCCCTAGAGGCTGGGGGGGAATTATGGAGAGGAATCGAAATTTAGCACTCAAGGCCAGGTCGCACATAATCTCTGAAGTTGGCCTCCAACCAGTGTGCTCAGAAGATTTTGTGACGTCCATGGCTGCGTTCATTATACCTGGAGAGTCGTTTTTCCCCGATGAAGATCCTCTGCACCGACGCCTCCTTGAAAGACATGGGATACAGGTACCTGTTCAAGGATGGCCCCCCCATAATCGAAGATATTTGAGAATCAGCGCTCATCTTTACAATAGCATCGACCAATATGAGAGGCTTGCTGAAGCACTGAAATCTGAGCTCCGCTCTTGAGCAACCATTGAAGTCGGAGTACGAAATCCGTAAGACATGCCTTCAGCTGTAATTGCCATAACTGGAGCCTCGGGATCGCGATATGCAGTCAGGCTAATTCAGATTCTCACGGACTCTGGCTGGGACATCTTCCTGACAGTTACGAGAGAGGGGGCGATCAACCTTGATCTTGAATGTGGGGTCACGCCGAAACAGCTAGCTGAAGAATACGGCGTTAATCTAGAGGCAAATCAAAATCTTGCGGCTAGATCTGCTTCAGGTTCTGCGAAATTCGATGCCTATGTCATCTGTCCTGCGAGTGGTACGACCATTGGAAAAATCGCTGCAGGGATCTCGGACAATCTGGCCACAAGGTCTGCTCTCGTGGCTCTAAAGGAAAGAAGAAAGCTGATTCTGGTACCAAGAGAGACGCCTGTTGCGACGCCTCATCTGGAAGCGATGGCCAAACTCTCCTCTTGGGGAGTTGTGATTCTTCCTGCGTCTCCTGGATTCTACAAGAACCCGGAAACTATCGACGATTTGATTGATTTTGTTGTTGCGAGGATACTCGATCAGCTCGATGTTGAACATGAAGTTGGAAGTCGATGGACTGGAAAGGAAGTAAGTTGAACATAGATCAGCAAGTATTGAACTGTTTAGTTCCAGCCCCAGAGGCATGGAAGAGGCTCCGACACTGTTGATGGGGCGCATACGCCATATTGATTGGATGAAGGGGATAGCCATACTTTTCATGGTTCAAGTCCACACTGCCGCAGTAGTGCCTCCAACCGGAATCAATGTTCACCACCCACTAGCGTTCCTAGCAGCAGCACTGGGAGGGATGGCTGCTCCGTTGTTTGTCACGATGTCGGGGTGGGGAGTCCATGCCAGTGCGAAGAGGAAAGGGAGAGAAGGGGGCGATTGGATTGCATGGATGGCGCCGAGGGTATCGATACTATTCTTGTGCCAGATATTGGTTAATGCACTGTTTCATGAAAATCATGCGGGTAGATTCGAGATACTAACTCCAGGCATACTCACGCTGTTTGCTGTATCTGCGATATTGATGCCCGTGTTATCGAAGATTGGGACGTTCTCGAGAGGGGTTCTGATGATTCTCTTTATTCTAGCACCTTCCGTGTTGGGGGGGCATACTGGTCCGGAATGGTCATGGGGTGTTCGGATACACTCTGACGGGCTCGCAGAGTGGTTTGAACGGCTTCTAATCAATGGTACGTATCCAGCCATACCCTGGCTGTCGTATACGATACTAGGAAGCCTGATTGCTGATTTGAAGGAGGATGTTCTGATCAAGAAGAGGATATTCTTGGTCGGTTTGATATTTACATCCTACACTGTGTTGGTATCCGTTACTCAGAATGAAACTTGGGCACTTACCGAAGGCGATGCAATTCTCACATTTTTCCCAGCCAACTCTGAGTTCGTCATTGTTAGCGCAGCATTCGTAATCCTTCTACAGATGATTTTGGATAAGGCGGAAAATAATCCGAAAGAGACGCCTGTTAAAGGAATCCTGAGGAAGCTGGAACCCGCGGGAAGGCTGAGTTTAACCATCTACGTGGGACATTTCGCGTTACTTGGCGCCTTTGTCGCATCCTATGGGAGAGGTTCATTCCCCCTCGAGATTTCATTTGCATTCACGGTAATCCACATGATTGCTTGGATACCGATATCAATAGCATATGAGCGAATTGCGCCCAACTACAGCCTTGAACAAGTGATACGTGTCATGAGTCGGAAGTTGTCCAGGTGATTGGCCCGAACCATATTTGTCCATTGGAATTTGATGCCTTTATCCTTGCATGATACGTGGCGGAGGGAGTTAGATCCTCCAACAGGGTGCTTTCGGAGCCGACTTGGGCCATACCCTGATATTCCGAGGAAGGCCAAGATGATTCAGATTCCCCATGATCAGAATCGCCGTAATAAACTGTGATTTGAGTATCAGTCCCATTATCATAAACATCCCACAACAAATTTGCAGACGTACTCGCGACATTGGATGCAGACATATTGCGTATGATGGAGTCAAATACGGCATAATCGCCCCTCACAGGATCATCGACCCATACAGGGAGGTTGAGTAGCGAATCATGTGTTTCATTCGTGAGCGGGAATCCCCATGCTTCATGATATGGTGCTAGGTTGTAGCCCGATGTGTCGGATAAATGTACCACCCATGCATTGAATTCTTCCAAATCCGTGTAGGGGGTCTCCGAATTAGAGAGGTTGTAGTAAACTGTGAGCGCATCTGTGATTGGCGCCCATCCCCATTCCTCTTTGATGATCAGATATGTGTCTAATGCGACCCAGACAGACCAGTCGTCGATATCTGCGCCACTTCCGAAATAATTGGTCATTCTCTGATGCCTCTGTTCAGGAGTAGTAGCACTATGGCCACTGATACCAACAAGTTCCTCCATCAGGTAGACACTGGCAAAGTTACATCCAGTTTCCGTCGTCCCAGGGAGTGTCGAGGGCATCCACTGGTGATTGTGGCCCAGCTCGTGAAACATGCCCCAATCACCTTCAGATTCCATGTGTGAAAGATCGACTGCGCCGCTTGCGGAGGCCAGGTGGGCCATGAATGGGTATCCTGAGTGCATCCATCCTGCTGAAATCTGGATATCGAATACAGCCCGCTCGATTCTTGGCCATGGGTTAAATCCATACAGGTCGTGTTCCATCTCCAAAGCCTCTTCCCAGAAGTCCATCAAATCCTCGGGATTGTCGAGAGTTCGAATCTCGGATGAGGGAACAGACATGATGAACTGATCGCTTGATACTTCGGCCCAGGGCGCAGGGTAGTCCCTGATTGATTGCCAATCTGAAGATGTGGTCTCACCATGCTCATATTTTGGCGCCTTTACTGCCCCATCGAAATTTATCCAGGTGGAGCCTAGGGGGCCTTCAGGGGGAACCGCCAGATATATCGGGCCGCCAAATGCATTTGCAATTGAGATATTGTCATTTTCTATTGTGAATGAACGTACTATCGATGGGAATCGGTAAATCGTGGATTTGTGCCAAAGAGTATCGCTGTGTACCCCTACTTGCAACATTGCGCCCGAACCTATCAAATCAGAGGGAACCGTAGCGAAAACTTGCTCCCCTGGGGGAGCGTATAAGCCAGTGGAAAGGAGTATCATCGAACGGGCATTTGAGTAACCGAACTGAGGCGGCAGACCTGTCTGATTGGAGTGAAACGTGATGTTTTCCTGTATTCGCGGCGAAGATGACTGGATGGCGCCAGGGAATTCAACATGACTTGGGTGGGAGGGGATGAGGCTCGGCGGCATCATTGATATGATTCCGGATTCTATCGAGAGTATTGTATCCCCCAAAGGATCATGCCCAAACTCATGGCCGTATTGCGCATCGATGATTGTCCAACCCGAGGAGTTCACTACATGGTGAAGTCTTGACCAGAAATCTGGATAGTCATACGGCACAAAGGAGATTAGTGGACTGAGGCACATTCCAATTGTAGTTGCTTGTTCATCACTCAGCGTGATCGTTCCATAGGAGTGCTCCAAGATAGATTGAGCGGCATTCCAAGGCGTCATCAAGGGGTCATTGCCCCAGTCAAATTTCACATTCTCACCTCCCTGCCCATGGCTAGAAGACACGAGCAATCCAGTGTGGGTGGCGATTCTATTTCCCGGGTATTCATGGGCTACGTCATCATTAGAATAGGACCAGTACCATGAATGGCCGCCCATGATTAGTCCACCTCCCTCTGATACAAATTGAACTATGGCCGCATTATCCCCTGAATCATATCCATTCCAAAATTCTGCAATCAAACAGTCGACTCCGGAGAGGTCGTCTGGATGCGCGCCCCTAGATGAATGGCCCTCCGCCTCTAACTCATCGGAGAATGTGTCAAATCCAGCACCTGTAGCTAATCCCACTTCTGCGTTCTCCCCGCATACCCATTCGACGGCTCTGAGTGCGAAATCAAGTGCATCCTCGTTGGAAGTCAGATCGACCCATGACTCGTGCCCATAACCTATCATCTTACCACGCCCTACATGCGAGCCCGATATCACTGGGAGATCATCGGACCCGGCAACTGCTATGGGGAATGAATAGGGGCCCACGGGAAGTATCGATGAAGCATATCCAGGGTAATCGACCGAGCCTATGCCATGGGAAAGATCTGCCTGATCTTGTTGGGTGTCAATGACAGATAGCCATACTCTTTGTTGTAAAGAGCCTCCAGAATTATTCGCCCAGAGAGAATGGAATGTCCAGGGGTGGCGCTCTGCAGGAATGCCTTCTATCGTTCCATTGGGGAGGAATTGCAAACCCTCCGGGAGAGGCGGGTCTGATTCCCATGATTCGATGGTCGGGCCTGCGTTTGAGGGGGTTATGGAAACCTGGGTATTGACTCGAAGGGGCATCTCGAAGAAAGGCCATTGTATGCCGGACGGAGGTTGTATCTTCACCTCGATGTAAATCGTAGCACTCGTTGAGCCACCCGAATTGGACGCAGTTACTGTGTATTCTCTCGAGTCAGATACGCTTGCAGGGGTTCCAGATATCTCTCCCGTAAGTGAATTGATGCTGATTCCTGAAGGTAAATTTGGCTCGATAGACCAATGATCGACCACACTCAGAGTTGTTGGGGACATACCCACCATAGGAACTCCAACTCTCAAGAGAAGATTAGATTCGGGGTAGCCTATCGATATGGGCGCTACATCTGTAACTCTGATCAGAATTGTGCCTTGGGACGATCCCTGTGAGTTAGAAGCCGTAATTTTGTACTGCGACCATTGGAAAGTTGTATTGGCATTCCCCCTAACAATCCCCTCATTATCGATATGAATTCCTTCGGGCAACATCGGAGTAACGGTCCACTCGATACCATCCCCCGGATTGGGACGAGGTACGATCTCGATCAAATCGCCAACAGCATATTCGATGGGTGAATCTGGATATACGAAATCTAGAGGAGTAGTTGGGACGATAGTTATCCTGACAGTGGTAGATGAAATTCCTGCCTCATTTGAGGCTCTAATCACATGGTCGGTAGAGGCTTGGATAGTCGATGATCCAGTTATGGAACCGGAATCATCGAATGAGAATCCCTCGGGAAGAGGGGGTTGCGATGTCCATTGCATGGGTTGAGCACCGACCACATCAGGGTGTGGGAGAGAGCACTGCTGGCCAGATGTGCAAATTAACTCAGATGAATCGTATTGAAGATCGCTCGGGGGTTCAATCGTTATCTCCATGAATATGTCAGTGGATGAAGAGCCGGCTGGGTTCGAAGCCACTATTGTGTATACTGAGGCTCCAGATTGAACAGGGGTGCCGGACAATACTCCTGTTTCTGAATCCAGGACCAAGCCTTCGGGCAATTTAGGGGAGGCTAGCCACACATCTGGTCCATCGCCAATGAATGAAGGAGTATATCGATCGATTTCTATACCGACATAGAATTTAGCCGAGGATATACCGTAATCCAATTCATCAGGCGCATTCAGGCCCCTGCATATTCCTCCGTCAAATATCTCCATCACCGAGCAATCTTGGGGCCTTAGTTCGAGTTCCAGACATTCTTCAGAGCCAGGTGCAGTGTCACAAGGGTCGTCCTGGCTAGAAGGGGCGGAATCGGATTCCATGAATCCTAAACATCCTGAGATGGGCACCGAGAATAACATGAATGTGGCCAATATGGCCATTGAGGCGTGTCGGCTCACATGACGCCCCTGTATTGATAACGCATCAACATGTCCTTCTTCTCAAGGATATGCTTCGCCGGGCTCGAAGCAATATTGGACAGTTGAATAATCATCTTTGAACAACTCGACATCCGCCTTCACTGAATTTAGATCGTGGCCGTCGATCAGTGCTCGCTGGAAGAAATGCGCTACTTGGTCCATTTGATCGGCACCCATCCCAACTCGTGTAAGTTCGGGCACACCCAGGCGAAGGCCGGATGGAGATAGGGCCTTAGTATCGCCTGGGAGCATGTTCATGTTGGTGATTATGCCTGCTTTTTCAAGCATCTGAGCAGCATCCCTGCCTGCACCGGAGTCCTTGTCTCCATGTCTAGTCAGTACCTGATGGCTTGCTGTGTAGCCCCTCTCCTCTGCAAGAACATCGAAACCACGCTCTGCGAGAGATTCAGCCAATGCTCTGGCATTTCTTACAATGTCTCTTGCGTAGTCCTTTCCGAATGCCTCGAACTCGGCAAGAGCAACTGCTTTACCAGCCACATGGTGGAGATGGTACGATGAGCAAGTTCCCGGGAACACTGCATTATTCAGTCTCCTATGCATCTTAGGATCTTCGCTATCAGATATCAGAAAACCTCCTTGTGGGCCTGGGAATGTCTTGTGACTTGAGCCGGTCATGACATCTGCCCCTTCTCGGAGGGGGTCCTGGAAGACGCCCCCTGCAACGAGCCCGAGCACATGTGCGGCATCGTACATCACAGAGGCGCCGACCTCATGTGCGGCATCGGACAATTCCTCGAGAGGGGTAGGGAATAGGAAAACGGATTGGCCGAATAGTGCAACACTCGGCTTGATCTCCCTGATGAGCTTTGCAGCAGCATCAATATCCGGTTCCATCCTCTCGACGTCCCACGGATATGTGTGGAGATCGAGGCCTCTGACTCCGACTGCGCCCATGTTTGCATGAGAGATGTGTCCTCCATCTGCTGTGGAGACTGCGGTTATTGACTGACCTGGTTTGGATAGCGCTTTCAAAGCGGCAATATTTGATACAGTCCCTGAAATAGACTGGATATTCACAAATTTCGAATTGAATACCCTCTTGGCAGAATCTATTCCCAGCGATTCAATTGTATCGAAGTCATCGCATCCTTGGTAGTATCTCTTACCAGGTAGTCCCTCGGCATATCGCCCATGCAAATCCGAGGAAACAGCCCTGGCCACTAGTGGGCTGAGGATATTCTCACTGGCAATCATTGGCAATGATGTTGCATAATGTCTCCCTGAAGCTTCAACGGCGTTTAAGACGCTCTGCGCTCTCTGTTCGCTCTCCATGCCTCCCCCTGAAGGGAAGGGTCCTAAATCCTGTTCTCATAGCCTGGATCAATTTGGCATGAAATCGGCTCCCGAATTCCTACGCAACGATGTTAGATGACCAGTTACCCGTGTCGCACATGGCAGCCCATCCTGACAATGAGCCGATCCTCTCCTATGCAAAGGGAAGTCCTGAGCGAAGTATGCTGAAAGCAGAGTTAGAGCGCCAGCTTGGCGAAGTGGTGGAGATACCGTGCATCATAGGGGGAAAGGAAGTCAGGACCGGGAATATTGTCAAACAAGTCATACCTCACAATCACAGGCATGTATTGGCCGAGGTCCACATAGCTGGAGAGAAGGAAATTGCAGATGCGTGCGATGCGGCTGTATCTGCTCAGCGAGAATGGATTGAGATGGGCCTTGAAGCCCGATGCGAAATATTCGAACGCTGTGCTGATCTTCTTGCAGGCCCATGGAGGATGAAATCGAATGCATCGACGATGCTTAATCAGTCGAAAACCGCATATCAGGCCGAGATTGATGTTGCGTGCGAGCTTATTGATTTCTGGCGTTTCAATTGTCACTATGCCAGAGGTTTTCACGAGCAGCTTCAACCACTTGTATCGCCTGCTGGAGTGGTTAATTCAACCGAGATTAGGCCATTGGAGGGTTTCGTTCTCGCCATCACACCATTCAATTTCTCCAGCATAGCTGCCAATCTCCCGAGTGCGCCTGCTATTGTTGGATGTACCTCTGTGTGGAAGCCGAGCAGGAATTCATATCACTCAAACTACGTTCTCATGAGGTTGATGATGGATGCTGGCCTCCCTCCAGGCGTGATTAATTTCGTTCCCTCTTCAGGACCAACAATTTCCAATGTTGCTCTGTCAAACCCTGACTTCGCTGGCCTACATTTTACAGGTTCGACTTCCACTTTCCAAGGACTCTGGAAGAGAATCGGCGAATCGCTGGATGGGCTTCGGTCTTATCCGAGAATCGTTGGAGAGACGGGCGGGAAGGACTTCATCGTAGCTCATCCCGAATGTGACGAGAAGGGTCTAATCGTTGCACTCCTCAGAGGAGCATTCGAATATCAGGGTCAGAAATGCTCTGCAGCGAGTCGTGCATATATCCCTGCATCCGTATGGGGAAGGATTGCCGAACCACTTGCGGAAGAGATATGTAAAATCAAGATGGGGGATGCCAATGATTTCACAAATTTCATGACTGCAGTTATTGACCAGAGAGCCTTTGACAAGATTACAGGATACATCGATAGGGCTCGAGAGAGGGATACTTGTGAAGTGTTTGTAGGAGGGGGTTCGGATGATGACATAGGGTGGTTTGTCGAACCGACCATCATTGTGACAGAAGACTCTCGATCCGAGACCATGGTTGACGAGATATTTGGTCCGGTTCTCACTGTGAATGTGTATGATGACGATAAATTCATGGAAATTCTCGAAACATGTGATGCAGGCTCTCCATATGCATTGACGGGTTCAATTTTTGCTTCAAATGAAGAACATGTGGATATTGCGCTGAAAAGACTCAGATTTTCCGCAGGTAATTTCTATATCAACGATAAGCCAACTGGTGCAGTAGTAGCTCAACAGCCATTCGGAGGGGCTAGAGCAAGTGGCACAAACGACAAAGCAGGCGGCCCATTGAACCTTCTAAGATGGATATCCCCCCGATCGATAAAGAGGACGCTGGACACTCCGCATGATTGGACATATCCATTCATGAATGATTGATTTTAGAAATTATTATTACTCACTAAATCTCAACATAAGCAAGTTCTCCAGGCTTGAGAAATGGATCCGATATACCTGAAATCGATGTTCTCATAATCGTATTTTCGTTATCAAAATGAAACTCGGAATCACTGAAATTCATTAAAACTCTAACTCGTTTATTTTCGCTTTCCTTGATGAAGGAGAGTATTCCGAATGATGATTCAATCGCAACAATAGAATCAGATTTCATCCAATCTTCGATTTTCCTACGATGGACCATGCTACGGTAATAATTGAGCATGGAATCAGGATTATCGTGCTGAATAGATACCGAATAAGCATGCCATGCCTCGGGCATTGGAAGCCATGGCTTTGCATTAGTGAATCCAGAATTTGGTAGATTCGCATCCCATGGCATAGGGACCCTGCATCCGTCCCTGCCCTTGTACTCCGATTCTGGATTTTGACGGAAGAATGCTGGATCTTGTCTATCTTCGTCTGGAACATTGGCCTGGGGGAGGGCTAGTTCTTCTCCGTTGTAGAGGAATATTCTACCAGGTAATGCCATAATTAGGGCGAGGAGCGATTTGTAACGGATGTTCGCTACTTGGTCATCTAGTGACCCATCTGAATGTGTGGGCGCGTAACGTGACCAATGTCTAATTTCATCGTGATTGGACAGAGTCCAAACGGGGAGAGACCCCGTATCTCTCCACAAATCCATATTTTCTCCTATCCTATCTCTGAATCCATCGCTAGACCAATCTTGGTGGAGGAATGAGAAATCAAAAGCAGCATGGAGTTGATCAGGCCGGAGATATTCGAGTAGACGTTCCCGCGTTGCCGTGTGTATCTCGCCGATGAGGAATCTACTCGGCTCATATTCCTCTACAATTTTCCTCCATTTTTGATAAATGACGTGGACTTCTGGCTGATCCCAGCAAGCTGACCAATTGTCTCCAAACCCAATTCGGTTGGGCAATCCAGGTGCCTTGAAGAGGCCATGTGCTACGTCAATCCTGAATCCGTCTACGCCTCTGTCAAGCCAAAATCTGAGTATATTCTCGAATCTCTCACGTACGTCCGTGTGGTGCCAATTCAAGTCGGGCTGGCAGGGATCAAACATATGCAGGTACCATCTCCGGGGGGATTCTTTTGATGAGGGGAATGGAGACCAGGCCGGCCCGCCGAAAATGCTGATCCAATCGTTAGGGGGATCGATTCCTTCTGGTCCAATGCCCTCTCTGATGATGAAGCGCTCCTCAGCGGGATTCCCGACTCCATCAGACAATGCCATCTGAAACCATTCGTGTTGAGAAGAAACATGGTTTGGAACTATGTCCATGAGGACCATTATGTCTCGCTGATGGAAATCATCAATCATCTGATCGAATTCTTCCAACGATCCGAACATCGGCTCAACGTCGAAATAATCCGATACGTCGTAGCCATGATCCCCTTGGGGCGAGGGATATGTTGGATTTAGCCAGATAGCATCAATACCGAGTTGGTGTATGTGGTCAATACGGGACCTCAAACCCGCTATATCGCCAATTCCATCTTGATTGCCGTCCATGAAAGATCGCCAGTATATCTGGTAAACAACCGCTGAATCCCAGCGATTATGGCTCATAGGTCTCCCTCATACCTCTTTGACGGCATTACCTTCAGAGTCGAATAGCCTCATATCGGATTCATCGATCTCTACTCGGACATTGGATTTTCTATCCATTATCTGTCGATTTGCCTCAGGTCCGGGCCTGTGCCATACCGCAGAGATTCTGATCCCCGCATGATCCAGATGGACAATTGTCTCAGAACCCAACGACTCGAAACCGGCGATTTTGAAATTCCCATTATTATCCCCGATCTTCAATGCTGTGTTCTCTGGACGGAAACCGAGAGTGCATTCGCCCTCAAATGAAGAGTAGTGCGACGGCATTTTCATTGTGAATGTTTTTTCTCCAGCATCTGAATCTGTAGCGAAGAAGACCCCTTCAGAGATATTCCCCTTGACCAGATTCATTGGAGGAGTGCCTAAGAATGATGCTACAAAGGTGTTTGACGGGTGGTGATATGCCTCAAGAGGAGTGGAGAACTGCTGCATCCTCCCTTCGTTCATTATGACTATTCGATCTGCAAGGGTCATCGCCTCGATTTGGTCATGGGTTACGTAAATCGTAGTTGTCCCTAGCTCCTCGTGGAGACGGCGTAGCTCTATTCGCATCTGATTCCTGAGTTTCGCATCGAGATTTGATAATGGCTCATCCATAAGGAGTACTTCGGGCTGCCTGACCAGCGCCCTCCCTAATGCTACACGTTGCCTCTGTCCGCCGGAGAGATTCTTCGGAAGGCGATCAAGATATTCTGTCAAGCCCAGTAGTTCGGCTGCATCTGAGACTCTGCTGTCTATCTCTTCCTTGTCAAGACGTTCGGCGCCTTTTTGCATTCTGAGGCCGAAGGAGAGGTTTCGCTCTACATTCATGTGGGGGTACAGGGCATATGACTGGAACACCATCCCAATACCTCTGGCCTTAGGGGGGAGATCATTCACAACAACTCCGTCAATCGATATGTTTCCCTCAGTGATCTCCTCGAGACCGGCGAGCATTCTCAGGGATGTCGTCTTACCGCATCCGGATGGACCGACCAGAACTACGAACTCTCCAGATTCAACTTTGATCGTCAAATCCTTGACGGCCACGCTATCGCTATCATATTCCTTCCATACGCTGTCGAATCCAACTTCTGCCATACACTATCACCCCTTCACAGCACCCGCGACCATGCCGTCGACGAGATATCTCTGGAATGTAATGAATAAGAGCACTACGGGGATGCTTATGAGAATCGAGGCTGCGGCGAAGTCTCCCCAATACGAGTCACCGGCCTGAGCAGAAGATACCATGGAGGCGAGGCCCACGGGCAGAGTGTATCTGTCTGTGTCCGACAGGAAAGTCAATGCAAGGAGATACTCGTTCCAGGCGGCAAGGAAAGAAAAGAGACAGGTAACGGCTACGGCCGGGAGAGACAGGGGGAATATTATCCGAGAGAATATCTGCATCTGTGAACAACCATCTACTCTGGCTGCTTCTTCAAGCTCCCTTGGTATGGTATCAAAGAATCCTTTCATCAGCCAGACACACAGTGGGAGGGCTGTTACAGAGTAGGCAACGACGAGTCCGGCGTAAGTATTGAGGAGGCCGAGGCCTTTCATGACGATGAAATATGGAACGAGGATCAGTGCGCCGGGGAACATCTGGACAATCAGAAACATGAATAGGCCTATTTTTCGTCCATAGAAACGGTATCGTGAGAAACCATATGCAGCAGGGAATGCGATTGTTAATCCGAAAATAGTTGTCGCGACCGAGACTATGATCGAGTTCCAAAACCACCCCCAGAATCTCTCGGACCCCCACATCTTCTCATAATGCTCAAGAGTGGCGGTTGAGATGCTGAAATCCATACTCAGAGAATTACCAGGGGACAGCGAAAGCATGACTGTCCACAGCGGTGGGAGAATTGCGAATATTCCTAAGTGTATCAGCACGATTTGCTTGGCAGTCTGAATGATTGCACCAGAGTGCTTCCTCGATCTTGCCAGCCCATTTAGAGCCTCTTCAGTCGATGCTTTGCCCATGAACCACCTCGATGAGCGAGATGCGGCGATGACTGCGGCTGCGCCGACCAGCATGGAGGGCGCAGCAGTCCAATAGTCGACCAGAGTTAGGCCGACGGAAGAATCGGATCTGTGGATGATGTATGAGAGTGAAAGAACCGTCATAGAAGCCCCTGAGACGAGGAAGAGTGCGAATTTCTCAGGGACAGGACGAGCAGGGACATCCTCTGGGAGTATGAAGACAATGACTGAATTCGCGATTACCACCATCAGTGCGGTTGTCAGTCCGGCGTCGTCCCCTCTCATCCACGATACTGCACACATGAAGAGTGCTATCATGAGGCTTATCCACCCAAATGATGCGACAGCACGGAGGCTGACTGGAGTCCACCAACGAACAGCGAGGTTATCTCTCATCCATCCACCTCTCCTGCCTTTGTCACTACGAGATATGCTGTGCTAAAGACGATGAGCATCAAGAAAATTATGACTGACCATGCTGCTCCTAACCCGTACTCTCCGTCTATGAATGCGATATCGTACACGAAGGTGACGAGAATATCCGTGACGCCGGGCTCTCCATAGAACCTATCGGGGCCACCGCCAGTCATCAGGAAGATGACATGAAAGAGATTGAATGTCCAGATCATGCCAAGTAGAGAAAGAGGGACTAGTGCGGGCATTAGTTGCGGTAGCGTGAGGTGCCTGAAGCGATGGTAGCGTCCAACACCGTCTATATTGGCTGCCTCATACATGTCCCTTGGTATGCCTGCTAATGCTCCAGACGTAGTCATCGTCATGAAGGAGAAACCCATCCAGATATTGACGAAGATGACAGAAAATTTAGCCCAGCTATCAAGTCCCAGATAATCGATATCGGATGTAAGAATCCCATTGACCCAACCAAACCTGTTGAGCATTCCCCTCCACATTATCACTGAGATGTACCCCGGCACTGCCCACGGTATCAGGAGTATCGTACGCCAGGCTACCTTCCCAATTATGCCACTTTCGAGAAGCATGGCGAAAAGAACGCCCAGGAGCATGTGCATAATTACACAGCCAAAGGTCCAGATTAGAGTGAATGTGAACGTACGCCAAAAGCCAGGATCGCCGTCGCCGTCGTAATCCCTCTCATCCGAGAATAAGAGTTCGTAGTTGTCGAGACCGATGAATTCTCCCTCGCCATAATTTTCAGCTGATTCATCTGTGAAAGACAGGTATATGCCGTATCCCACGGGGTAGAAGGTGAGGGTGGCCAATAGCAGAATTGCAGGAAGTACGAAGAGGTAACCGCTCCTCTCTCGTCGACTCGGAGAGAGGAAATAGAGAACTAATGCCGTAAGGCAAAGACCTCCTACAATCACGCCAATGGCGATGTAAACTCGAGTCATATCAGGATCTGGTGGCCTTTCAGACTCAGCAGTGGTTATCGCTGACAGGACTTCGAGTCCTTCTGTTACGGATGAGCCATCTTCATCGATGGCCACTGTGGCCACATATACCTGCTGGCCCCGGACTATTCCAGGGAGATCGCAGACAACCGATGTCGCATCGGGAGGTATTACCGGCATGCCGGTAGAAAAGGTCGGCTCAGACCAACCCTCCTCAATCTGAAAATCCGTAGCGAGAGTCTCAGGGATGATCGTCGTGGACCACCAGCATCTGAAGAACTTGAGAGTCTCTTGTATGGAGGGGTCATCCGCCTGATCTTCCGATACGAATATCCATGCATCGGGGAAACCGGCTACTGAGGAAGCTGTTGGAACTATTTCTGAGAGATTGTTGAATGACTCATCACTGTAATATATATCATACTTCACAGATTCAGGAACTGTCTGAAAGGCGTACCTCACCCTATTGTTGAGATCTACATCCCCGTCTATGGACATCTCCGTAACGGGGGTTGGGGCAGCCTGGGCTGTGGAGGAAGATAGTAGGAGGAGAGCGAGGAGGGCAGCGGCGGTTATTCCCGCCGTCTGACCCCTCATCGCCCTCACTCCTTGTTGCGTTTTACCTCAGTTTATCTGATTGCTGAAGCAACTTACATTGCTGCCATGTAATGGAGCTTGGTCTGCCCTGTTACCGTGCCATCGGCTGCCACGGTGAACTCGCAGTTGGTTCCATCATCAGAAGCGGTCCCATCTACATCCTCGCAATGGGTGCCGAGCCAGTTGGCTCCCTGATCTTCTGCACCCCAATCGTAAGTACCTGGGTTCGTGGTTATTTCCACGGTCCACATCATGCCGTCCTGGGTGCCTGACTCTAGGGCCCAGCCGCCATATGCTCCCTTGAAATTCACAGCAGTGACAGAGCTGTCATCCGTGTGGACCATCAGAGTCACGGTCACTGAGACGTCGACGCCATCGATTCCGTCGCAATTCTGGTCGATTCCGTCGCCCTCTGAGTCATCGGCACCGGGGTAGATGGTGGCATCATTGTCGTTGCAGTCTGCATCAGCGCCGTCGATGGAGAATCCATCGTCATCAGCGTCGTCATCGACTGTCAATGGTATTCCAAGTGCCTTCTCTATGGCAGCCTGTGCCTTTCGAGCAGCGTCAGCTGGATCCATGCCGTTGTCGAAGACGTCTGCGAGCATGGAGTCTACAGGACCCCATACGGCACCCATGGCTGCGTATGCAGGGGCGCCGAAGCCTCTGGCCATCTGAGCGCCAAAGCCCGCGACTACGGAGTCGCTGGCCACATCCGGGTGATCTAGCACGGAGGGCATGACGGGGAGGAGTTTCGCGGTCTTTGCGAATTCTACCTGGCTGTCATATCCAGAGAGGTACTTAGTAAGGGTCACTGCAGCGGTCTTGGAGTCCGAGCCGGACGATACAGACCATCCCTTCATGCCCACGAATGGACTGAATGGAATCTCAAGTACAGAGAGTGGCATCACTGTGTGGCCGAAGTTAACGTTGGAAGCCTCGATGCCGCTGTATGCCCATGGCCCTTGGATGATGAAGGCCACTTCGTTGTCCTTGAACATGTCTTCCATGTTGTCCCAGTCACATCCGGCCTTGAGCACAGCTGGTGAGCTGCCATCTGGCAGGACGCCTGTGCCGCCTGCTGGCTGTCCGTAGAGAGCCAACTGGATCGTCTGGATCGCCGAGACTGTGCTAGCGCTGTTTATTGTTGGATTACCGGAATCGTCGAAGATCGCTCCGCCATAGCCGGTCAGCCATGGCCAGAACTGGTATGCGGCCTTGTATGGGAAGCAAAGGCCCCAGTGATCGTCAGACGCCATGCTGGCAGTGACGGCAGCGGTGTAGAACTCGGTGAAAGTCCAGTTGCTGATGTTGCCGTAATCAACGCCGACTGTGTCGAGTACATCCTTGTTGTAGTAAAGTGCCAAGGAGTCCCCGGATTGTGGCAGTCCGAGCATCTCGCCGTTGACTGTGACGCCTGAAATCGACGACCCATATGCTGCCAGTTCTGCTGGAGTCATGTAAGGGGCGAGGTCCTCAATTATGGAAACGCCGCCGACGTTGTTGGCAGCGACTTCTCCCAGGGCGTCATTCTGAAGTCGGAATACGTCTGGCGCCTCGCCGGCCTGTGCTGCAGTTACGTACTGCGGCTTCAGATCGTCGTACGGCACATATTGCACGTCAAGGACATAATTTGCGTGTGAAGCCTGGAACGCAGCTATGACATTGTTGAAGGCCTCCTCCTCAGTTGAGTCTAGCGCATATGAGTGCCATACAGTAAGGCTGTATGTGCACGAGCCATCGTCTTCGACTGCGGCTGCGTCATAGTTGCTGGCATCTGAGTCCATGCATCCGGACACTGGCGGGAATGCACATGTGCCGTCGTCCACCGTCGCATCGGGGTTGTAATTCGTAGCGGTGCTATCTGTACAGCCGTCTACGTCGGTCGTTGTCGTGTCATCATCATCTCCGCCAAGACATCCTGCAGCGGCCATAGAGACCATCAGCATGCTTAGCAAGAGGGACAGGATTCTGTTGTCCATGTCTTATGGGGGAACTTAGTACGATATTAATGCAATTGGTAACAATATGTTAGTGCGAATTCTGAGAATTAACGCGTATTTCTGTTCAGTAACCCATTTCTAAAGTCATGATGCCAACATGCTGCCCCGATGAGTCCTGCATGATTGGAATCTGGAGCCAACTCTAGAGTTGAGCCCACTTCAATCATGCCGAACCATGAGTCTGGTTCCTCTGTGATTCCCCCTCCGACGAGTATGGTATCAGGAGAGATGCATGAGGCTATTCTGGTGATGGCTGATGATAGGTTTTGACTCCATTTATTCATATCCATGTTGTACTCCCTAAGAGCCCTGGCACTAGCCGTCTGATCTATGTGGTCGCCATCCTCGTTTAACAGCCTACCAAGCTCGACGTTTCTGAGGAGTGTCCCCCCCTGGGAAACGGCTGTGCCAATGGAGGTGCCTATCGTGACGAGAAGAATTGTTTCCATTCCCGCGTATTTCTTATGATTCCTGATTGCATGATAGAGTGCTGAATCGGCGTCATTCAGCAATGTGGATGAAAATCCATTTTCGGATAATGTGTCGGTGAGGGTTCTGTGTCTGATGTCGTCCCCCATGTTGGGGCCATTGATTACCTCGCGATGGGATACTACTCCGGGGAACCCTACCCCTATCTGGTTGCCTTTGTATCGGACATCTTGTATAATCGAGGTTATCGATTCAGTTATTCTTGCGAGTCGTGGTAGCGGTTCATGCTTGATAGTGCGTCTTCGACCCACGATACACCCCGAATCGACATCGACGACACCGCCTTTTACCGACGAGCCTCCAATATCAATGCCCAGGATTAGATTCTCGGCCATCATGCCAGGGCAAACGGTCTGAGGATTTCACCGATTCGGAAAACCACGCCCAAGAATGATGAGATTCCCAATGCTCGGGAGCCATCCACGACCAATTTCTCTTGCTGACGAGTCCAGGGGTATTGATCCTAGCAGAGCTGCTTAGTCCCAATATGTCTTGCAGTGGGATAATTACGATTTCCGCTTTGGAAGACATAAGCCTCTTCACCGCCTCCATCGTCACCTCTTCAGAATTACAACCCAGAGATTCTCTAACCCTCCTCTGGTCATCCAATCCAATCTTGGAATACCATCCGGTGAAAGTATCGTTGTCATGCGTACCGGTGTATGCAACCACCCTTTCGGGGATGTGGTCGATGTGGTGAGGTGGTGCATCGTTGTCCCACCCGAACTGAAGTATTGACATCCCGTGCAAGCTGTAGGCATCCCTCAAACTGATTGCAGAATCACCAGCGGCCCCCAAGTCCTCGGCGATTAGGAAATCCGATAATCCGATGATCGCATCCATGAGCGATGTGCCGGGCCCCTCGGCCCATCGGCCGCCACGGGCATCTTCCGCCTCAGGAGGTATTGCCCAGTACTCTGCAAGACCGATGAAATGGTCTATTCGAATCCCTGGCGTCCTTCGTGCGGCTGTCTCGACCCTTTTTTTCCACCATGTGTAGCCAGATTTGTGATGGGCAGACCATGCATATGTTGGATTCCCCCAAAGTTGACCGAGAGGGTTGAAAGAATCGGGAGGAGCGCCTGAACGCTCAAGTGGCTCTCCATCTGATCCCATGTTGAATAACTCCTTGCTGTGCCATACATCCGCGGAATCGTGCGCAACATAGAGTGGAATATCGCCAAGGATCAGCACACCGTTCTCCCGTGCATGGGTCTCGATCGATTTCATGGCTTGTTCAAGTTTCCATTGGATTATGATTTCGCGCCAATAATGCTCTTCGTTATCCGATCTGAGATGGTCGATATCCCGATTCGAAGGATCAGACCAAAGACCCCATTTCACCCAGCTCCTTTGATCTATTGACTTTAGTATCCTGAATAACGCCCAAGAGTCAGCCCACCCTGAGGTTTCGAGCCATGCGCCCAAAACACGTTTGGATGGGTCTCTGATATCTCCCGCGAGGCCATGTAGTAATTCCGGGTCCATGGCAAATGCTGACGGGCTTGCATACGGGGAGCCAACGAAATCTGGAGGGTTAAGGGGGAGTATCTGCCAAATCCCGACCCCGCAACTAGCGAGAGTATCAATCGCGTTGATGCAGGCCTCCCTGTGGGCGCCCGGCGCATCGCCCCTCGGAATAGACTGAATTGGAAGCAGTATTCCCGCGGTCCTCACTTTACTCCCCTGGTGAAGCCAGCAGATAAAATGGATGTTTTCACGTTGGACGACACTAACAATTCTATAGTGCGATATTGAAACCTATATGCTCTTACCTACACCTTGCAAATACAGGCGTGATGAGATGAGAAGGTCTGCCAGCGATTATCGTGATAAGAAATTGGTCGGTCTGGCTCTGGTTGCAATAATGGTGTGTGTACCCCTTGGAGGTGTGATTCCAGCGTCTGCTGAAGACGCAGGGGATGATTGTGTCTATGAGGTGTGCCTATCCCTGGAGGGAAGTAATCTCAATTACTCAACTACAGAAGAAATCGCTGGGTTCGAATTTGACCACAATAACTGCGCCACGGGCGCTGCGGGCGGCGAAGCTGCTGCAAATGGCTTTACTATTGTGAGTGGTGAAACCAAGATAGAAGCGTATTCGATGACTGGTAACGTGATTCCAGCAGGGGAGGGCACTCTCGTCGAGCTCACCGGCGACATTAACGAAAGCTGCTTTTCGGATTTTACAGTGACTAATCCGGATGGATCATCTCTTTCTGTAGAATTCGTAAGTTCCGATGATGATTCACCGAGCGACCAAGACCCTGGTGCAATCAATCTAGCAATAATACTGCACATGCATCAACCATATTACAAGAATATAGAATCAGGATTCTATGAATTGCCATGGGTCAGGGTACATGGTAGTCACGAGTACATAGACAGCCCGGGCATCTTGGGGATGTACCCGGGCACGAATGTGACCTACAACATCGTTCCCTCGCTAATAGAGCAGCTTGAGGATTATAGCGACCCCTCTACTATGGACCTGCATCTAGCTCTGGCAAAATCGGAGTGGGTAACTGATGAAGAAGGATATGCCACAGGATATCCAACAGACCTGAGTGAATGGCAGCTGGCTCAAATGATGTTTGAATACTTCCGGATTCAGACCTGGGTGTATGACGTAGATGAAGATCACCCGGAATTAGGTTGGATGGAGCCCGCCAGCAGTTCATTCGGGGCACTGAAGGATGGGAGAGACAACAGCGATCCTTCATTTATCAGAGCATATCAACCTGCTCCAGGCGATTCTCGCGGCCCTAAATCGTCAGTGGTGTTCCACCCTCAGCACCTCCTCGATGCGACTGTTCTATTCCATCTCTTCCAGAACTCCGGCCCGTTAGTCAGGGGGGAGTATGACTACCTGCTCCCGCAAACCGCTGCAAGTGGCGAAATGCAATCGATATTTGAGAAATCGGCGCCTTATACCGTCGATGACCTTGCAACGGTTCTTTCTTACCAGAGCGAGCAAATGCTCAATGTTATGCCGTTGTACTCTAATCTCGCTAATACTTCCCAAGTCGAGTTGACGACGACTCCAAAATATCATCCGATTATGCCCCTTTTGGCCATGCCAGGGTGGACCATGGAGGATGGCATACCGGTTGAGAAGGATGCGTGGATTTCTGATGTGGAGACCCAGGTCGCGGAAGGACTGGATCTTTTTGAAACCAGTACGGGAATCAGGCCCAGCGGCATGTGGCCCTCCGAACAAGCGGTCTCGCAGGCGATAATCCCCCCCATGGCAGAGAATGGCATACAATGGGCTGTTAGTGATAAACAAGTTCTGTCTCAGTCCGTCAAATTGGGCGGCGGAAACCCATCTGATGCCTCTACTATGGACATCACCTCCCCGTGGATGGTTGAATCTGGGGGACAGGAGATGATGATGGTCTTCAGGGAGACGGGGATATCTGACAGAATTTCCTTTACTTATGGAGACATGAGTGTCGAGGATGCTGTGGCCGATTTCATCTCGCAAGTAGAAAGTAGGAGAGATGACATCATAAATGCCGGAGGGAATCCAGAGGATCACTTGCTAACAGTAGCTGCTGATGGGGAGAATTGGCTTTTCATGAGTGGTTTTGGCTCTAGCGACAATGGTAGGGAATTCCTCCATTCTTGGTTCGACGCGCTACAAGATCATCCAACGATCAGGACTATGACTCCCGGGCAATATCTCGAAGAGAAAGGGACTTCACATCTTCCAAGATTGGAAGAATTGGCTACAGGCTCATGGATTCAGGGTGATTTGTCCACATGGGCAGGCGAAGAGGAGGAGACGATTGGATGGCATCGTTTAGTGGCTGCGAGAGATGTTTACATGCAAACACTAGACAGTCAGCCCGAACATCCTGGCCTACCATCTGCTAGACACGCCCTGATGGCAGCACAAGGGAGTGATTGGTTCTGGTGGTACGGCGCAGACCAAGATTCTGGAGATGATTCGCAGTTCGATGCGCTCTTCAGGACTCATCTCAGGACGATATATGATAGCCTGGGCGTGGATCTCCCGCCGGACCTTTTGGATCTCTCAGGGAACGTAGCTACCCCAACGAGACCCTCGAGTGGTTTGATGGAACCATTTTACGATGGTCTATCATTCCCCGGGGAATGGGGCTCCGCTGCCGAGTATGATGTGGTCGGCGGTCACGGTGCAACCGATATAACGAGCATAGAGGTCGGTCACGATACGGGCAGCGTACACTTGAAAATAGGTGTAGGGGATATCGATTCTTACCTCGATCCAGATTTGTACTCAGGCGGTACGCCCCACATCCAAATCTACCTTATGGCGGCAAATGCAATTGACAATAATATCGCTCAAGCGAATTTTCACACCTATTATGGGATGGAGCCTCTGGGCATGCCTACTACCAAGATGCTGTGGTTTGATTTCAGCCAGCTCCGAGACGATGGCCGTATGACTTACAACACATTCCAATCACAAGGTGCAGAAGAGTGGTCGATTGCATCCCAAGGGGCATTGGGGCTAGTTGTGGCAGATGATGTCTTCGAGGTCGAAATACCCTGGTCAACTGCTGATTTAGAGCCGAATGGTTTCACCAGACTTCGAATTGTTAGTAGCGTGTACCAAAGTAGAGGTGCTGGTGGAGGCGTTGACATGGAATTGGCCCCCTCTCCCCCGATTCTAATTTCTATGCCCAATCTGGAATCATGGGTAAAGATTCTCGATATGCAAGATCCGACCGGCGATGAGACTGGGGATGGGGATTACAAATACCCCCTTGCAGGGGATTTTTCCCCTGGGGCTGGTCTGTTTGATCTTGAGCATACGGTTATCGAACAAAGTGCGTGGAATGTTAGATTTACATTCACTATGGCTGAGATTACCAATAACTGGAATATGATGTGGGGTTGGTCTCATGCAAATATTCAGATCTACGTAGACTCGGCGCCAGGTGGAAATCAGGACTTGCTGCCGGGGACGTACGCAATGACAGATCCTGAATGGGGCTGGGAATCCGCGGTTATGCTTGTTGGAGAAGCGGGGCCCGTCTACGGCATGACCCATGAGTCCTCGACTCGAATAACCACGGGCATAGAGGCTCGGGCCGATGCAGAAACCAATACGATTGTCGCTACCATATCGAAATCGATAATCGGAGGCGATCTTGCCGCATCCAGATTCCTAATAGTCGTGGGGAGTCAAGACGGTTACGGCGAGGGTAAGCTTCGGGCCGTCGATGAAGACGCCTCCACATGGGTCGCCGGAGGTGGCGCTCCTTCAAACCCAACAAACTTACAGAAATATCACTCAACCATCTGGGATGTGCTATTGCCGGAAAGTGTGAATCAGGAGGCCATGCTAGACTCCTATGACGTCGGAATGATGACCTATGCTGAACTCCATGGTATCGAGTTGCCACCTATCGAACAGCAGGTATACGGATTAGCAGTAAGTGAGGTGACTGGCGACTCTGCATTGTTGACATGGTCCTCTGCCAAATCCGGTCAAATGGATTTGAGCGTTACAGGCGACGCGGGCATTGTTATCGATGAAGCATGGACATCTTCCAGCTCAGACCATGTGTATGTAATTTCAGGTCTGAGCCCTGGGGCAGAATACTTCGTAACGATCATTGCAGATGGGGCCAGTGTTGGCACATCATTCACCACTCCCGTAGAGGTTGACGGGGAAGCCCCTGAGATTTTAGGTGCTGACTACGATTTGGATGATGGCGTCTATCACATGATTTTCTTCACTTCTGAGCCCTCATCAATAGTCGTCGAGCTGTGTACGAATATATCATGCTCATATGCAGATATTGGCAGTCAGTCGGATTATCCAACCGAACAAGTCCACCACTATTCTGTAGACGTGCCAGAAAGTAACCATACAGTAACTATCCATGCAATGGATGTGGCTGGAAACAATGGTTCCATCCTTCTCATCGAATATGGTTCCATTTCAGATGCCCCAGCCGATGACGTCACAGATAATGGAAATAGCACGGATACAGACGAAGATGGCGAAGTCCCGGGGTTAAATTCGTTAATTGGCCAGTTGGCCTTGCTGATAATCCTCCTCTCTGTTGTTGGTTCGGTTTTTGGAAGATTAGTTCCCTGGAGATTTTCCAAAAATAAGGGAAGCAGTCTTTTTGACGCTGATTTAGAGGATTAGGGTAGAGATTGTTATGATAGCCTATCTAAGCGCTGAAGTAGGACTCTACAGCGAGTTACACACTTACTCAGGCGGCTTGGGGGTTCTAGCCGGAGATCATCTAAAGTCTGCTGCAGACGAGGGTTTGGACATTGCAGCGGTAACGCTGCTATATCGAGAAGGTTATGGCAGACAGCACCTGGATAATCAGGGCAATCAAACTGAAACGTACCCCGATCTTGATCCCGCCAAGTATCTTGAAGATACGGGCTTGGAATTGTCTATACCTCTAGATGGGTCGAGAATTAAGTCAAAAATCTGGAAGACCGTATTGCACGGACATCATGGGCATGAGGTGCCGGTATACTTTCTCGATACCCGTCACACAAGTAACAATGAGAGGCACATCAGCCTATCTGATCGGCTTTATGCAGGGGGAGACGAGATGCGTGTACGTCAGGAGTATCTCCTCGGAGTAGGGGGGATAAGGGCACTCAAAGTCCTTGGTCACTGGCCCCTGAAGGGCTTGCACCTGAATGAGGGTCACTGTTCGATGGCTGCCCTAGAGATGTTGCGACAAGGTTGGAGCAGGGAAGAACTGTCATCAAGAAGTCTGTTTACTACTCATACCCCCGTAGCTGCAGGGCATGACAGATTCGAATGGAATCTCGTCGAGAGTGTTGTTGGGGATCTCGCAGGGCCGAATGAGAAGGAAGTGGCAAATGACGGGGATCAATGCTCAATGAGCCATTTGGGAATCGGGTTGGCGGGCAATGTAAATGCTGTCTCGGTTCTCAATGCTGAAGTTGCATCAAAGATGTTCCCTGAGGCTAAGATATCGCCGATTACCAATGGAGTTCATCACCCTACGTGGATATCGCCAACAATGGCGCGACTCTATGACGAAGAGTTACGAGGGTGGAGGTCGGATGGTAGTGTTCTAGTTGAAGCTGGCACGCTCAGCGAAACAGGGCTTGAGCGCGCACGGTCAGAGTCCCGCGCGGTATTACGCGAACTTGTCAAATCGATGACCGGTGTGAATCTCGATGGGAATAGGCTTACGATAGGTTTTGCAAGACGTTTTGCGACTTACAAACGTGCCTCGCTCGTATTCAGGGACATTCCGAGACTCAATATGATAGGTTCCGGCAATGTCCAATTTGTCTTCTCTGGCAAGGCTCACCCTAGAGACGAGGGGGGCAAGGCACTGATCAGGGAGATTTTCGATGCCTCAGGCAAACTAGACGATATTCCAGTTGCATTTCTAGAAGATTATTCCATGGCGACAGGACTGGCCATGACCAGCGGGGTCGACATTTGGCTCAACACCCCTGTGAGGCCCATGGAGGCAAGTGGGACCTCGGGTATGAAAGCGGTCATGAACGGTGTCCCCAACCTTTCCATCTTGGACGGATGGTGGCCTGAAGCTTGCAGACATGGGATAAATGGGTGGGGGATTGGCGATAAGGAAGACTCCAGGGATGACGACAGGGATGCAAACGCACTCTATGATCTCCTGGAAGACGAGGTTTTACCCGCATGGAAATCAAGTAGGGAGAGGTGGTTGTCCATCATGAGATCTGCTATCATCGCAGGGTCTGGATTCACTGGGCAGCGTATGATTCGGGAATACGAGAATATCTACGAAACATTTGGAATCTGATGTCATTTACCCATAAGGACATTCATAAAAAAAGGATACTGCGCACCTTCATGGCGTTCACATCGAAGATGTCCATGGCTAATGTCTCATTTGTGTTGTACGATGAGTCAAAACGGCTCGTTAGGCCGCATATAAAGGGGTCTTTCAACGACTGGTTTTTGATTCCCCTGCAAAAGGAGGGAGACGGGATATGGGCCTATTCTCAGACGATACCCGAAGGGACGTACGAATGGGGGATGGTTGAGCCTGATGGTTCTGAATGGGGCATATGGCTGCCTGAGAGGGCAGGGCATAGGGTCAATCTGGTGATCACTGTAGGTCACGGCGGAAGAGTGGATGGGTCGTCTTCGATTCGTATACCTTCGAAGCCATTGAATAAAAACAGCACGGTCGCACCATTTCTGGATCTTTCTGCCAATAAAAGGAAAGGCGTAGATGGTCTTCTGAAACTTCTTTCGAAGGCGAGTATGCTAAATGTCCTTCACGTCATAATATCT
>DANO01000002.1:0-6394 GCA_002497295.1 Euryarchaeota archaeon UBA171
TCCCAATGGAAGATATCTGGAGTGAATCGTCCTTGGCCACATCCCATGATATCGACCCGGTCTGCCCATCCGTCGAAGAGTAGACCTCTGTAACGGTGGATACCCGTAATCTGTCATTAGAGTCGGAGAGTGCCAAGACGTCCAGAGCCCCTGGTGTTGAAAGAAAATCGTCGAGTTCTTCCTCGTTCAGTACCCAGCACATTTCAGTGCACTGTGGCTCGGGAGAGAGGCAGCCGCCAAGGGAAGATGAGAGGATGATGAAGAGGGTCGCCCAGATGCGCACGTATCGTCGTACAGGGACATAGGCATGAGTGTTCTCAGTGTGCGTTCGTTTCAAAGCGGTGCCGCCGCTCGTGTGGTTGGGAGCGAGTATGAAACGTCTACTGGTGGTATTCAAGAAGAACCACGAGGAAGTGCATGACAGTGCACTGAGAAAGGTGATTTCTGTTTTAGAAGATAGTCGTGAGGCGGGGGAGATCGAATACAGAACTGTCGCGAGGGAGAGTGTCTCAAGAGAGGATTTCATCGGGCCTGACGTAGTTATCGTTCTTGGTGGCGATGGGACCTTGACATCAATAGCGCATTCGGTTGACGATAAGGCCCTGGTAATGGGGGTCAATAGCCACCCAATGAAGGAGGATGGCGAAGGGTCATTCGGATTCTACATGGGCAGCAATGCAATCAACTTCTCATCAGATCTAAGACGAGTACTAGACGGAACCTGTATCGTAAATGTGCTTCCACGCCTTCAAGCCGAAATTCTCACCACATCTGGAAATGTCCTCAGATCTGACCCTGCCCTGAATGATCTCCTTGTAGCGAATACCCATCAGTACCAACCATCGAAATATC
Organism: Euryarchaeota archaeon UBA171; assembly: GCA_002497295.1. Lineage (GTDB taxonomy): Archaea > Thermoplasmatota > Poseidoniia > Poseidoniales > Thalassarchaeaceae > MGIIb-N1. The sequence continues at coordinate 853 of DANO01000002.1, forward strand.
GTATTGAGCGGATATCTGACAGGCACAATCCAAGTCTTGATGTTCGTCAATCGTCTTCTGGTATGTTATTTTCCACATTCCTTGGGCAGGGTGCATGGTTTAGGCATGCGGTGGACATACAAGATTCGAGGTTTCCCAGGGATGAGATTGATGATCATTATCTGACGCTATCCAGGGATCTCCCCCACTCTTCGAGGGAGGCGAATGGGTCTCATTGGGCGTGGACCAACGAGGCGACCGTCCTCACGAGCGATATGCACAGGGGATATGTGGTGGCAGACGGATGGGACGAGATACATTTCACCAGAGGAGCGAGGATCACCGTGAGTAACGATGGTCCCAAATTGAATCTAGCCACATTCAGCGATGGCATATATGACAGAGTGTCCAAGTGGATTAGCGGGTAAACTCGGCTACAATATCTGGTTGAGGAAGAGCTTTGTCCTCTCATGCTTAGGATTCGAGAAGAATTCCTCTGGGGGCGCTTCTTCAATCAGATGACCTTCATCGAAAAGTATGCAGCGATCGCCCACCTCTTTGGCGAATCCCATCTCATGCGTGACTACAACCATCGTAACGTTGGATTTGGCAAGATCCACCATTACGTCAAGGACTTCCTTGATCATCTCTGGATCGAGTGCTGATGTTGGTTCATCGAAAAGCATGATTTTTGGATCCATTGCCAGTGCTCTTGCTATCGCAACGCGTTGTTGCTGGCCTCCTGATAGGCCACTCGGATACTTGTACGCCTGCTCAGGTATGCCCACCCTCTCAAGAAGTTCCATGGCATTCCTCTCCGCTTCGGCCTTTGTAATTCCCTTGACCTTCATTGGAGCGAGTGTTATGTTCTCCATGATCGTAAGATGCGGGAAGAGGTTGAACTGCTGAAAAACAAAGCCTACGTCGGCTCTTACCTTCTTCAGATTGGCGACACTGGTCTTTTCACTTATCTCGATTCCTTCTATCTCAATATTGCCCGAGCTGTGAGGCTGGAGTCGGTTCAATGTTCTGATGAATGTGGATTTTCCCGATCCGGAGGGCCCCAGGATTACGATGATCTCTCCTTTCCTGACCTCCACATCGATTCCTTTCAGAGCCCAGAAATCTCCGAAATTGACTTTTACGCCCTTTGTCCTGATAATGATGTCTTTTTCTTCGCTCATGCCTTATCTCCTCCTCCCTCTTTCACAAGTCCAAGACTACGTTCGACGCTCATGGATATGCGGGAAAGGTAGAATGCGAAAACCCAGAATACAACTGCTGAGAAGTAGAGTGGTTCTAGGAAATAGCCGAGGAAGGATAGATCGGTATTGGGCATATCCTTGGCCAACTTGAAGAAATCAAGTATATTGATTATGAATAGAAGCGTAGTATCCTTCCAAAGCCCGATGAATACGCTGACTATCGAAGGCAGAGTGGTTCTGATTGCATTGGGAAGTTCGACCAATCTCTTGGTCTGTATCGGGCTGAGGCCGAGCGCAAGAGCGGCTTCCTTCTGACCGCTATCCACCGCCTGCAAGCCACCTCTGATCACCTCCGCGATGTACACGCCGCCGAATATGCTGAAGATAGCCATCATACGGAGTATATTGTCGAAATCTTCAGGGTTTGTGAACAGCGGATCGACAACGTCGGGAAGAAGATACATCGCGAAGTATAGCCAGCAGATTAGAGGCCCGGAGCGTACTATCTCAATGATGGAAACTGATGGCCACTTTACAACAGGGAGTTTGCTCTGTCTACCGAATGCCAGGAATATCCCCACGGCCAGCCCGAGCACGCAGCCAGCCATTGCAACGATTATGTTGACGAATAGGCCACCCCACACGGATGCGGGCACGCCCGGACTGGTTAGTGGAGAGAGAAGGTCGCCCACCAGGGGGATATTGGAGCAATAAGAGGCGAAGGCTTGTAACCACTCAGGGGGATCCATTATCAGGATTGCAAGGAAGAAGTCTGCGACAGCTAAAATCGCGAAAACACGTTTGAGGCGGTTGATCTTGTATTCCTCGGACCGCATCGAGTAGGCTCTAGAAAGTCCGAATGCGGATACAGCAAGAATCGTAGAGATGACGAGTTTATTTCTGACTGATTCCACACTGTAGTTGGCGAGTTGCGGGTTTGTAGCGTAGGCGAAAATGACTGCTGTGACTACTGCGAACCATGCTGCGAAGGATCTTACGGTTGCGGTAGAAGTCCCATATGCAGCACCCATTAGAGCCCAAGTGAGATACACAATTGGCCACAATCTCCAATTCTCAGAAGGTATGTAATCCTGCGTCATTGCCTCAGTCATCTTGGCACCGAGTAATGTGAGCACTCTGTTTGACCAGATGATGTCCCATCTCATCGTCAATAGTGCGATATCAAGCACGAGTTCTACGGCATAATTTGCGATGACGACGGATATCAAACCAAGCAATGCCGTAGATAGTGATCGCTTGAAGGTCATTTTCAGCAATACGACGGAGAATATCCACGCAGCGAATGCTCCAATCGATGATACGCCTATTACGTAGATCAGCCGATCGGTCGCTGTGACTCGTTCATCGAGAGGCATGTCCATCTCTGTCAATATCCTGAATACGAAGTAGAAAGCAGCGATCGATAGCGCTGCTATGGAAAGCCAGCGATCCGTATCTTCCCCTTCGAAGCTGGACCTTCCTGCGAATGCGTTCTCCGCCTCAAATAGTCTGGGAAAAGATATCTGGACGATCATATTTTCACCCTCGTGACCCTTGCATTGTAGGCATTCATTATGCCCGAGATAAGGAGGCTACCGACCTGGTATGTGACCAGCAGAAGGAGGAACAGCGGAATCAGCCTTCCAACGTTGTTCATCATTACGAAAATGACGTAGAAGACGTCACTGTATGCTACGACGATTGCCAGGCTGCTATTCTTCCAGACGTTCATGTATTGGCTGTTTAGGAGAGGGACCATGCTCCTCAGAGCCTGCGGGAGTATTACCAATCTGAGTCTTTGATATGGTGTGAGGGCTAGAGAAACAGCAGCCTCCACTTGACCTCTTGGAAGTGCTTGGATGCTTCCCCTCACTATTTCTGCAACCACAGATGCGGTGAATAGCGTCAGACCCAATACCATCGCAGTGAACATCGGCGTTATCTCAAATGCAGTGCCATCTGCTACTCGCCATGTGCCAGGGCTATCGGGCCTGATTTTGATAATCTCGGGAGTAGTGATGTCCCCGAGTACGAATACTGTTCCGATCACGATTACAGCGCCCCACATACCGGACCTCATCAGAACTGCCCGGTCTGAGTCGTCTACAACTGAACCTTGCCGCCTTATATCGATGACCTGCTTAATCCGCGTGAACACCCAGAGTAGTAAGAAAGTCGCCAGGAAGGCGTATACTCTCCAAGACTCCGCCAGGGGGATCCAGAATCCCTTGTTACTGTAATATATCCAACCGCCTATGTTGGCCTCTTCACCGAATAGCGGCAGAGTCTCGCCCATCTGTGTCCAAACGAGGAACAGAAGTACTGCGAGCGGGAGGTTTCGGAATACCTCGACGTAAATCGTTGCGAGGCTCGATGCTAGGCGATTGCTCGACAATCGAGTGACGCCTATGACTATGCCCAATAGCGTGCAAAGAACGATGCTTACCAGCGTCACACGAGCGGAGTTGATGACGGCAGCAGTGTAGAACCTCCATCGTGAGTCTTCCCCGAAAACGGCCTCAACGGGCCACACGTTAATCTCAAATGCATTGAACTCCCTCATAAATGCCCAATCGAGATCCCAGCGGTCTCTCGTGACGCTATCGGGGTTGTTGAGTAGGAATATGACCCTGGTTACCATGTAGAGTATCAACGGAGTTGCGAGGATGAACATGAATGCAGCATATCTTCTCTCTTGATCCTCCGGATTTGCCGCCTCTGTCTGGATGAGTATCCAAGATATGGCAGCCATGCCCACGATGAGTGCTGAGGATGTATTGGCCAGATCTTCAGTCAGGATAGGGGGTGCCACGGTCACATTAAGCGCATAATAGATGAAAATGAGTAATGGTACGCCTGTTCTGACTGTTTGGTATGTGCTCGCCCTCCAAGTGAGGATAAGAGGTAAATCTCCTGTCGACAATGCATAGCCGGCCATGGCGGGGATTCCCAGAAGTAGGAATGGGAGGCCCTTGTCTGGGCTGAATTCGAGATTCTCGACCATTAAGGGGATGAGGATTGCAATGGCCACTGCGGTTAGTGATGTGATGTACCCTTTCCATTCAAGGGGTTTGAGGAATGCTCGGAATTCATTCTGAGCCAGCAGGAAGAATGTCAGAATCGATATGGACAGCCATGCGGCCACCAATTTCGGATCGTAGTAAGCAGCATTGAGGTTAGACCCATCAGAGAGTGGGATGGAGAAGGCGAAGGATGTTATCGCTGAAACAGTTGGATCCAGCATTTTGGTACAGTATGACCATGCGGCCCACAGCAGGAGGGTTGCGATTAGTGCCTTTTTGGATAGATCAAAAGCCCGCCGGGCCCCATCGAGAGGGTTGTCTCTTGCGTGGACGAACTCCGCACGGACGGATTCTCGCATTTTAGAGAAGGGTTTTACGATGTTTTCGTCGAGGTCTTTTGATAGGGATTGAAGTGCTTTGAGAGGGAAGTCTCGGAGGGCAGAGGAATCCATTCAAAAGCAGTCCATGATATGTTGGGAAAAAGAAAATGAAGTCCCCGAGGGAGGCCGTTTGGCCCCCCCCAGGGGTTACGTTTGTCTCTTCAGTGCTGCTCAACTAGTGATCAGCGCATTGGAGGAGCGAACTGAAGTCCGCCCTCTGAGACGAGTGCGTTGTCTGTGCCTTCACGGGCTAGGACACAGTTTGCCATAGCCGATGATCCGGAGACACCGTCATAGTTCCCGTCGCAGAACGAGTTGTCGTATGCCTCGCCGTAGTTGCCGACGGCACCGAGAACGTTTCGCATCCAGGTAGCTGGTAGCGGGTTAGCGTCTGTACCGAGCCCGAGGTTACTGTCAAGCAGCCTGTCAACAGCGGGGGAGGATTCCATGCTCATGTAGTTCGAGGATGTGATTCCCATCTCCTCGGCCGTTACCATTCCGAACCAAACCCACTCGACGACGTCCTTCCAGTCGTCATCGTTGTCGCGGACTGCGGCTGCCAGAGGCTCCTTCGATAGAAGCTCGGGAGCGATCCATAGACCGTCGCAGTCTGTATCAGTCGTATCTGCGACTGCGCCACAGGTGTTGTCGCTCTCAAGGACGTACTTCTTGGCGACTGTAGCGGACATGTCCATTGTGAACGCATCGCACTGGCCAGCGACCATGTTCGCAGTACCCTCAGCAGCATCGGCTACACCAGAGATAACGACATTGGTGAGTCCGTTGTTGGCCTTCCAGTCAGCGAGGTTGCCCTCGGTCGTGGTTCCTGTGCCGACGCAGATGGTAGCTCCATCAAGTGCAGCAGGCGTGTACGCAGCTGCGCCTGGGTTGGCGACGAGGTCGCCGCGGATCAGGATGCCCTGGCCATCATAGAAGTTGATTCCAGCGAAGTCGG
>DANO01000002.1:6701-6947 GCA_002497295.1 Euryarchaeota archaeon UBA171
GAAGTTGATTCCAGCGAAGTCGGCGTTCAAGTCGGCATCTCGGGATGTGGTCCAGGTCGTTGTGCGGATGAGCACGTCGATCTCGCCGCTCGAGAGCTTCTCGAATCTGTCCTGCGAGGAAGCAGGGATCCACTCGATGTCCGTCATTGGGTTCAGGCCGATAGCAGCTGCTACAGCCTTACAGTACTCGATGTCGAGTCCTGAGCGAACACCATCGGTGGACAAGAAGCCCATGCCCCACTGGCT
>DANO01000002.1:7277-7552 GCA_002497295.1 Euryarchaeota archaeon UBA171
TCCTTAACACCGCACTTCAAGGAACCGCGGTCAAGGACCGTGTCCAGGGTGCTGACAGGTGTCGCTTCCGCGACCCCTGCTAGTCGCCCTTCTTCAGTGGCGGTTACGATAGCAGCGTCATACTCTGCCTGAGTATAGCCATCATCATCGTCGTCTCCGCCGGTGCACCCAGCGAAGGCCGCGGTCATCATTGTCAGCATTAGTGTGGCAGCGATCAGTCGTTGCATCACACCTTTTCAGTTGCGACCCATATATAGGGATTCGGCAAAATGTGC
>DANO01000036.1 GCA_002497295.1 Euryarchaeota archaeon UBA171
TGTCGGATGTCTGCTCGTATACCATTATGGTGGATGTTATGTGGTTAGTGATGGACGTCTTAGAGATAATGTTCGTGCTGGGGATATTCGGGCTAATCGCGGGACTCATGTGGTTCGACGGGCCCAGGGGGTTGCTGAAGGCCATCAGAAAACCACCCGTTATCCCCGTAGTGGGAGCCAGGGAGATGGCTATTTGGTACAGGAATGTACTGATCCCGTGTACGGTACTGTTGATCATAGTATTTCTCTTCAGTACTGGAAGTATCATGAAACAAATGGGAACCTCCGACTGGGATGAGACGGATGCTATCGTAATAGGATCTGAAGAAAGATCTAGCACTTCTTGCGATTCTGGGGGAAACTGCACTACAACATCTTGGCTTCATATCGACTACTCCTATACAATAGAAGGAATCGACTATAATGGGTCAAGATATTCCTTTTTAGCGGATGCATGCTGTGTTACAGACGACTATCCCGCCGGCAAGGAAATCATAGTTTACGTTGATCCAGATGATAATACTGAGTCTGTAATGATTCGAGGATTCGAAGGTGTGCTAACTGAGATATTGACGGGTTTGTCCTTCCTAGTTCTGATTGCCTCGATACTGACTGCCGTTCTTGTCCTGTGGAAAATTGGTTTCCACCTCCAGCCCGCGGAGAATAGAAAGAAGGCTCTTGAGGCGCCAAGAGAAGGAGGTAAAGGTCTGCGAGGCATGTTCGCCTCGACCGGTTTTATGAGCGAGTTGCGCGAATTGAAAAATTTCGCAGTTATGATGAAGAAAAGTCAGAAAGATGCATTCGAGGGAGGGGAGAGGACCCTCGTCACAGAGATTGATGGAGACCCGGGGACAATCGTTGTAAGAAATCTCAATGACATCATGATGTCTATGTCGGTCATGGAAGAAAATGCCAGAATATATCTTGATGATAATGGGGATAACGGACGCATCATCAGCTTCAGGATGCTTGGTGAGGTTGATGGGGACGACTATCTCGAGGCAGGAGAATACATTGGTTTGGAGTTAATTAACGAGAGGAAGATAAACATGGACAAAAATCCTAGCGATGCGTTTGATTTCATCGAGCAGGCTCTAGAAAACGCCAATTCGGAAGGGGAGCCCTGGTGGGTCTGAAAGCGATATTGGTGCTCGTGCCGGGATTTGAACCCGGGTCGCCGGGATGAAAACCCGGAATGATGGACCGTACTACACCACACGAGCGCTGGCGTTCGGTCTGAAGCAGCCGGTTTAACCGGTTCGCAATCTTTCTCCCTCAGATGCCTCAAAATTCCTAATCCATTGAACCATTGGAATCATCATAATTAGGCCGAGAATCGAGATTGCAAGGAATCTGAAAGGCGTGAACCATTCCAACGCCGTCTCCCCGTAGAACCAAATGGCGTATACGGGTATTGCGAATCTGAGAAATCTTCCGGCGACTCCTGAAATTAAGAATGGCGTGATGGGCATGGAAGCCGCACCGGCGGTCCATGAGAGGGCCTTGTATGGTACTGGCCCCAAGGCCGCGAAGAACACTCCGAATGAGCCATGTTTCTCCATTAGAACCTCGAGTCTCTGAATCGATGTCGTGCTTACGAATCTAGTAAGGAGCATGTCTCCTGCGAAGGATCCTAGCCAGTACCCCCCAAGTGAACCTAACACAGACCCCAAGGTAGCGAATACCACGATTGCAGTGGCGTGCAACAGACTGTCTGCGCCAAGCGCCATCGGCCAGGCTACAAGGTCAGGGGGAATCGGCTGAATGGCTGCCTCTGTAGCAGAGACCGCGAACAGGCCGATGAGTCCGAAAGACTCCGCTGAGTCTACCGTCCAATCGATCCATGCCTTGGGTACGACGCCCGCCACGTCAAGGGGGCGGACACTGATGCAATCAAGATTACCTGCCTCATGCGGCTGTAGAGATGATACGCTGAACCCCTCAGCACTATTCAGGGTGTTTCATTGATTGTGGACACAGCGGGGTTCATCCATTGGCCACATGAACGCCTCAGGGGCTGTACTGTCGCTTCATCTCAGATAAGGGAAATCGAGAGGCATTCGCCTTCGATTTATCTGCTAATGGATCAGTTAGAAATCAACATATTGACACCTGAGAAGGATGACCTTCGACGTATAGAAAATTTGGCGAGATCGACAGGCGACATAAACGGCCTTTCTCCCGTGGATATCGATGTGTTGGCCGTGGCCATAGGGGCTGGCGGCGATATTGCCACGGATGATCATAGGGTGCAAAACGTGGCTGAATCAGCAGGCATTACCTGGGTACCAGTAATCGGTAAAGGGATCTCGGAAAAATGGAATTGGATAAGGAAATGCAAAGGGTGCGGCAGGATATGGCCAAACGAGCCCGATATCGCTTCAGATGAATGCAGTGACTGTGGATCTAAAATCCGCTTGGTTAGGAAATAGCTACTCTTCGGAAGCGGCTTCGGTCTTGCCGCCTCTGTCGAGATCCATCTCGGTCTCAGTGGCTCCGACGAGACCTTCGCGAAGGCCTTGCTGGAACTCGCCTTTAGCGCGTCCCATACTCCTGAATAATGCTGGAATTCTCTGCGACCCGAAAAAAAGTATTCCTATGAAGGCGAGAATCGCCAACTCTGGTACGCCAATTGTGCCTGCCATGATGCGTCATGGATGCATTTCTCACTCAAACCCTTCGCATAGAAACTGGTCAACCGCCAGAAGACGGGGGCAAGAATGCCACTTCCGACCCATCGCTTAATTCAGCATCCACAGGGGCTCCGATAATTCCGTCGACAGCCACCCTCACCCCCGCATCAAGTGAATCGTCGAGTTCGAATCTCCTCGCGAGATCCATAGAAGTTGATCCAGAGGGAAGGGTCAGTTCGATTGACTCGGTTCCGAATCTTTCCCTGAGTTCTCCGAACAAAAGCATAGTTACCCTGATTGCAAAATTGTCGCCCATGTCATTCGGAAGAGGAGGCATGAGAAAAGTTCGCAGGTCGGAAAGCCGAAAAATGATTGTCGAGGGGGCAGATCATGGTTCGACCTCTGGCTGTGGCGTTCGACTGTGACGGGGTCCTTGCCGATAACGGTTCATCCTGGCAAGCAATTCACGATGGTTTTGGAACAGAAAACAAACAGATGTTTGCGAAATTTATCGCTCAGGAGATAGATGATGACGAATTCATGGCTGATGATGTGGCGAAATGGATGGAGGCCAAGGGACGTATACACAAAGACGACATTGCCCGCTGCTATGGTGGCATTAGCCTTATGCCTGGAGCGCGGGAGGTCGTTGGCCGGCTCCAGGAAAGAGGCGTTATGGTGGCGATAATTTCCTCTGGCGTCGATATCTTCGTAGGGATGATAGCAGCAATGCTCAAAGTTGACGACTGGGTTGCCAATGGTTTTGATTGGGATGAAGACGGGTGGATGAATGGGCCAGCCCCATCTCGTGTGCTATCGTTCGAGAAGGGGGCAATGGTTGACAAGCTAAGGAGAATCAATGGCTTTTCGTCAGATAGAATCGTATCGGTGGGCGATTCTGGTTCAGATCTTTCGATGATGATTGAAGGGTCCTCATTTATCGGTTTTAATCCGACTGGGACGTGGTCTGTGGATGCTTTCAAGGAAGCCGGCGTTCCAATTGTAAAATCACGTGATCTAAGAGAAATATGGCCTATCCTAATGGATGGCGAGGAATTCTGAGGGTCATACGAACGGGATTGATGCAACAGCATGCGTATGTAAATTCACGATAGTGAGTATGCATGGCCTTGGTTGGAATCCAAGCATTCGTTGATAATCGGTTTGATTCTGCCAAGTAGAGCTATGGATCACATGGGTCCCCTTGTATTGGCTCGCATGATGTCCATGGACGTGACCCGTAACAAAGATATCCGGGATCGTTTGTATTACCATGGAGTCCTCTGGCTCTGGGGAAAGAGGAGTCTTGCCACCCCAAGAGGGTGCTAGATGCCTCCTTTCCAGCATAGCCATCATGGCTCTCTCTGGATGCTCGAATGTTACCGATCGTAAACTGGACACGAAATCAGATATGCTTACCCCGTGATATGCAAGAACCCTGACCCCATGGAGGCTGAAATCAGAGGGATTGCCTGCAAATGTCACATCAGAGTAGTCTTGTTGCACCTCGGGATCAAGCGCAGGTTGAGGCTCGGCTGGTCTAACGGCATCATGATTGCCTGGGAGTATTATGGTGTCCACCCAATCTGGAAGAGCCTCCACCATTCTGGCCAATTCGCCATACTGCTTGTAGAGGTCTTTTATCTGTAGATGTCTTTCTTGACCGGGATAAATCCCGATGCCATCGACACCGTCTCCGGTCATCACGAAATAACGAATATTCTTCGCCAGAGGGTCTTCCTTGAACCACTGAATCATCTTCTCCCATTGGGGAGCGAGGAAGGTCTTACTGCCCACGTGGATATCCGATAGGAATGCCACGGAGACGGCTGCATGCGAGCCTGCTCGTGTCTTCTCACGATATTCTAGGCCGGGGCGGTGTAAGTCGGTCGCCCTCAATCGACCGCTCTCCGTGAAATAACCAGTTACTCCGAGTACGTCGTCGTCCAGAAGACCATCTTTCACAGGGTGATATCTGTATTCTGGTTTTTCCCATTCTGGTTTTGAGTAAAGTACGCATTCAACCGAGCCTGACTCATCTTCAATAGCGAATTGGATATCTCCATTCTTTCCGAATCTCTTGAATTCGACAAGCCCAATCAGGGTGACCTCCGTGGCTGAAGAATTTCTTGATTTCCTCTCCGCCCATGCCTCGGATACCCGGATTGGCCTCCTAGGTAATCTCGGTATGCTGGATTCTACAATCATCTTTCGAATTTTGGACAGCCTGTCCATGAAACATGACTGCATATCGATTAGTCTGCCCTCGGTAACAGAGTTGCCTGTTATGTCGAAATGGATATCTATCTCAGTATCGACATCTTTGGCTTGTAATGGGAAATCTTGGAGGGAATAGTGATCTAGGCCATGAGGTCTTGGGGGAGGAGCGATATCAATCGGCTTGATTGGCGCTATGACGCGGCCTGGTTCGTTCTGAGGAGTTTCATGTACATCAGAGGGCGAGGGGGATCTTGCGTCGATTGCCGCGCCGAGGGATTCTTCAGAGTCTGGAGTCGGTTCCTTTGAACCCATTTCGATGAGTCTCCTCACGGCAGCATCATCCAGTAATCGGATTGAGTTTTGAACAGCTCTTTCGATGAGCAGGTCCAGATCCGGTGCAGACTCCACCAGAGGCATCGCTGAACGCTTGATGAGTAGTCCCCTCGACATGAGTCGGCGGCTAAGATCGGCACCGGAGTCGGACGACACAAGGGCAGGAAGTTAGAGGGATGCTCATCATGGTATCGGGAGCGGATGTGGGCGTTATTGCAATGATATTCAATCCCAATGTGTTTCTGAAGCGAAATCAACTGATGAGGGTTCAGCCCTACTTGCTCCCTGGGGGGCCCAGTCAGATGCTCCGTCCCACTCAACCACATCCTGGCCGGTCCTCTCCTCACTCGAAATCCGACGTTCTTCGGCCCTTCGCCTCCTATCATCAAGATCGTCGCTATGATCCAGAATCTCTAGGACCATTCGCATAGCAAACTGAACGAATGAACGCTTATTCTCAATTCGGTCATTAGTACCAAAATCGTTCCTTCGTACAATGTATCTTCCATCCGCGGTCGTGACTGCAACATATACCAAGCCTACTTCCTTCGACTCTGTGCCGCCTGTTGGGCCTGCAATCCCCGTTATTGACAAGCTAATATCGGCTCCTGAGTGGTGGCGTGCGCCATGTGCCATCTGCAGCGCTACTTGATGGGAGACCGCACCGGCCCCGCCTTCATCGAAAGAAGATGGTGAAACATCTACTTCCGACATCTTTGAGGAGTTGGAATAAACAACCCAGCCCTGTTTGAACCACTCTGAACTTCCCGAGATATCCGTGAATGTCGAGCTTATGAGGCCGCCAGTACAAGATTCGGCCACAGAAATAGTCCATCGCCTCTTCTTCAATCGCCTCCCGATCCTCGAAGCCAGGCCTGCAATCTCTTCAACCATGTAGTTCCCTAAGCCGTCTACCCTATTTGCATTGATGGTGGGTCCGGCAGGAATTGAACCTGCGATCTTCGCTTTGTAAGAGCGACGTCATAACCCCTAGACCACGGACCCTGTCCCTCCGCTATCCGCATATGGCTTGAACAACACGGTTGTTTGCGGGGGTTCAAGCGAGACCTCGGTATCCGAGTTATATGCTGACTAAAGAGGTGGCACGCCTCAGAGACAAGGATGTTCGTCAGAGAAGGAGGGCTGTTAGGAAGCTCTTCGAAGATGGCGATCCATCCGCAATGTCGTATTTCCTGCCTTTCCTCGAGGATGATGACGAGTGGTTTGTCAAACGAGCGTTGCTGGCAGTTGAACGCTGGTATGATGGAAGTGACCCGCGTATTGCAGAATCTCTGGCTTCAAGCGAAAACAACGAACGTAGACTCCTCGCAGCGAGAATCGCGACGCGAGTATCGTCTCCGAGCGAAATGCTGAGAGAGCTGTGTGAAGATGATGATTCGAAGATCAGATTGGCTGCTTGGTCAAACCTAATTCGCTATGATCCAAAGGCGGCTCGTGAGGGACTGACGAATGAAGATCGTGCAGTCAGGAGGTTGTCAGCTTCGGAGCTTATTGATTCGGGGAAATTCACTGAGGAAGATGTGCAAATCATAGCATCAGATTCTTCCTCCGCAGTTCGTAGAGCCCTGATCAAGAGATTATCAGACAACCTGGGGGAGGGCCCCTATCCTGAATTGCCAGAAAATCTTCTCGATGAGGTAGCTGGTAGCGTCGAAGACGCATCTAGAGAGATATCCACCTCTACGTCTTCTGCACTACAAACACCATGGATACGGGATTTTCTGAGATCATCGGTGCCTGAAGTTGTTACAATTCTGACTGCAGGATTTAGAGAGAGTTCCTGGGTAGAAAATTCGGATATCGTGGATTCAGTTGTAGAAATTGTCTCCGACCCCCTGCTAGAGAGGATTCTTCGACGTGGGAAGGGGAAGTATGTCGAAGCCGCTTGTATGAAGGGCATCATGGATCAAAAAAGATCAGAGGCAACCCGTTCCAGGCTGGTGCTTGATAGAATCGGTAGGAGCCCCTCATCCGATTTCATCGAATTGCTTGATTCTGTGAATGCTCCGGCTGAGAGTGAGCTTGCAATGGCGATATCCGCGCTTGTTGGTGAAGCAGTCAGATCAGATAGCGGGGAGTAGGAGTCTCGAGAGGGGGACGGAGATAGGCGGAAGATCGTCAGAGAGCAAGTGTCTACTTGTCTTCGGAGGAAGTAGTTCCCCTGAAGACGCTGCTTCCAAGACATCCGCCTTAGATATCTGGATTCGGCCACTACCAGGCCAGGGGATGATAGCTATAGAATCGTCCGAAATATAGTCAACAAGAACACAAGGGAGGCATAGCAAACCCATCCTTTTTGCTATCTCATATCGATGGTGTCCATCGAGTATCGTTCCACTTGCCCTGTCTACGAGTAACGGCTTGGTGTATGCATTCCACCGAACTGTCATACGTTCAAGCTGGTCTACCTTTTTTATGACAATCTGCTCATGCGGCCTTAAAATCTCGAGCGGTACGAGTTGGACTTCCACGACCCGAATGCATGGGTCTCTCGTTTAGGCCTGCCTCAACGGCACGATAAAACGGGAGTCGTATATGGCGAATTGTGAGAGACCGCCTGACCCTGCTGAGTGATCTCAGCAAAAACGATTCAGAAGTACTGGGGAAATTGGCTTCTAAGGGCAGAACTTGGATCGTAGGCGGGTGGATAAGGGACGGTCTGATCAAAGAAGGTCGACGGGATTTGGACATCACAACAGAACTTACTCCCGAAGACGTAGTCAAAATTTTTCCAAATTCCCTAACTCATGGGGCGAGATATGGTACAGTAGTGGTGAGGATTCCGGGGTCTGATTCTGGATGGGAGGTAACCACCTTGAGGACTGAAGAAGAGTATAGCGATGGCCGACGCCCTGATGTCGTTAATTTTGGAACTGACATCGTGGAAGACCTGTCGAGACGAGACTTTACCGTGAATGCTATGGCATTATCTTATCCAGGAGGGGATTTTATTGATCCATTTGGGGGCCTTTTGGATTTGAATTCCAAGATAATTAGAGCAGTTGGAGATGCTTCTGATCGTTTTTCAGAAGATGGTTTGAGGATTTTAAGAGCGTATCGATTTGTTGCCGTTTCAAATGGGTGGGAAATTGAAGATGAGACGAGGGCTAGTCTGGGCAATAGCCTACAGATGCTAGATTCGGTATCTGCCGAGAGGATTGGCATGGAATTCAGAAGGATGCTTGAGCTGCCCGGATCGAGTCGGTCCATCTCAATAATGGCTGAACAAGGTGCTCTTCAGAAGATTCTCCCCGGGTCGTGCCCGCCAGAAAATTATCTCCCTACTGGAAAACTGGCGGTGGACTTGGCAATCATGTTCTCTAATGGGGGCATTCCGAAAGAAGAAGCGGTGTTACGAGCTCGTAAGGGGCTTAAGGCGACGAATGCTGAGATTCGATCTCTCGAACTCCTGATGAATATGGAGCCTGAGACATCCCTAGTCAGCATTGGAGAAGTCAGAAGATTTCATACTGCGATTGATCCTTCTCAAAAAGAAGACGTACTGGATTATCTAGAAGCTATCGGGCATGACAGGAGAGCTTACGTCGATGCCGTGGAGCGGCCAAGTGACGGAGGACGTGCCCTTGTCGATGGGCGTATTCTTGCAGAAGAGACGCTCCTTGAGCCCGGAGTAAGACTTGGAAGGCTCAAAGATTTCCTTCACAGAATGCAAATCGAAAGAGGGCTATCGAATAGTAGCGAGATACTCGGCCTTATTTCGGAAATAGACTGGGAAAACGGGGATCCCTTGTCGTGGCCAAAGATGGTCTGGCCTTGATCAGATTCCCTCAGCGAGGAATTCGATATATTCCTCGGGAGACAGGAAATGATCATCATCATAGTCGTGGGGCCTGACGATCATTAGCCAGCCATCGCCGTATGCTTCCGTGTTGACCATGTCCGGCGAGTCTTCGACTTCACCATTCAATTCCAAAATGCCGCAAGGAAAGGGGCTGTCCAGAAGAATCACGTCGTCACTTGTTCTCAGTGTTACGAGTATGTCTTCATCTGACAACTCGCCCTCGAAAGAGGATTTCTTCTCAGATGGTTTATCTGCGGGGTCTTCGAAGCCCTCTAGTTCCTGTAGATTTGGCAGAGTGACGCGAATAAATTCGCCCCATACTGCTGCGACGTACTCGCTTACTCCGACTTTGACAGACGTCTGCACATTGCCATCTTCATCCTCTTCTCTATCGATAACTTGGAGCCATAGGTGCTCCTTTGTATATCTCCTATCTTCTGCAACACTGAACTCGATGTCATCGTCACTGGCCATGTCAATCCGACTCGCGGGCCGTACCATCTTAACTTGAATTATTCGACTCTACAGCAAATTGTGCATTATCGTCAATACGATGGATTAACAACCCTGGGCTTACTCTTAGAGTCGGGGCGGATATGGATTTCAAAGAGACAGACGAACAAGCCATGATCAGACAGATGGTTAGAGATTTCGCTGAGGAGGTTCTTGCGCCGACTGCTGCATTGAGGGACAAAGAACAACGTCCTCCACTCGATGAATGGGAATCGTTCTGCCAGCTAGGGCTACAGTCAATGACCATCCCTGAAGAGTACGGGGGCAATCCTATCGATGATATCTCTGAGGCAATTGTTGTAGAAGAGCTTGCAAGGGTAGATGCCTCTTTCTCAGTCATGTTTTGTGTGCACGTTGGTCTGTGCGCCGCCACAATATCGATTCACGGCGATGATGGTCAGAAAACGAAATATCTGCCTCGCTTAGCAGCGGGCGAGGTCGGGGCATACTCTCTCTCGGAGGCTGGTTCGGGTACCGATGCTGCTGCAATGAGTTGCACTGCAAAGTTGAGCGAAGATGGGGCCCATTACATACTGAATGGGGAAAAAATGTGGGTTACCAATGGAAGTAGTGCGGGGATATATGTTCTATTCGCAAAGGATGTCGATCATCCAGAATATGGATCTAGAAGCCATGGCGGAACTACGGCTTTCATAGTGGAGAAGGGTTTCGATGGATTCTCTGTAGGGAAGAAAGAAGATAAGCTAGGAATCAGATCCTCTGATACCTGCTCTTTGGTTTTGAAAGACTGCAAGGTACCTGTTGAAAATGTACTCAGAGGTGCAGGAGAGGGTTTTCCCATCGCCATGAATGCGTTGGATAACTCCAGAATAGGAATCGCTGCACAGGCCCTCGGAATTGCGCAGGGCGCATATGAAACTGCATTAGATTACGCTCAACAGAGAACAACATTTGGGAAATCGATATCGAGGCATCAATCCATTGGAAATTATCTTGCAGATATGGCCACCAAGATTTCAGCTGCGAGGTTGGTTGTCTACAAAGCATCATGGGCGAAACAGCAACACTACCACGCAGGAGGGCCTAGGCACACCATGGAGGCATCGATGGCCAAGCTGTTGGCTGGAGACACCGCCATGTGGGTTGCTGAGAGAGCTGTCCAGGTTCTTGGAGGGTACGGATACACCACTGATTTCCCAGCTGAAAGATTCTTCAGAGATGCCAAAATCACACAAATCTACGAAGGTACGCAAGAGGTTCAGAGGATTGTAATTAACAGATCGATATCCTCTAAAAATTGAGAATAAGGGGCATTCTTGATACCTGTCAATACGGATTCACTTAATCTTCTTCGTAATAGTGGCTCAAATTAAACTCCATCAAGACGGGAAGTTCTTTGTTTTCAAAGTTGAAGATGGCCTGATTTTCCCAGACAGATCCGTTTTCAGATTCTGAGCCGTCCCATGAAATCATATCTGCACCCCAATAGCAAAAACCGATTCCGGCATCGACATCAAAAATCTGCTTTTTGAGGTCGTGAAGAAAGGCCCTCTGCCCTTCAGGACTTGCGGGGTATTCTGGGAGAATCAACTGATTTTCAGACCCCAAGATATTGTTTGTCCAATCATTCCAATCGAGAGTGAAGGGGTATGCCGTCTCAGCGATTAGGACCTCTTTACCAGTATTTTCTGCTAGATTTTCCAATACTTCTCCTACATTTTCAATTGATTTCCCGTGCCAAAGAGGGTAGTATGAGATTCCAGCCACATCGTAATCAATGTGCTTGACCTGATCGAAAAATGAGGATGATGACTCAAGGCCCGCAAAATGAAGTATTATTTTGGCTCTGTCTGAGCTATCCCTGACTCCATCGGACCCCTGTTCGAGAATCTCAAGAAATTGAGTCACGTTGTGATGGATGTTGCCATGGGGGAATAACATCCCGTTGTTCACTTCGTTTCCTATCTGGATGAAATCTGGATCGATTTCTGTGACCATATATCTTGTGTATTCGTAAACCTCGATTTTCAGTCTTTCGAAATCAAGCGATTCCCAAATGATAGGCGTCTTTTGTTGGCTTGGGTCGGCCCATGTATCGGAATAATGCGGGCATAGCCAAATCTTCAACCCCTTTGATTTTAGTAAATTGGAGAATTCCGAAACTTGAGTCAATGAAGAGGGATTATCGGAGAGGTTGTTCCATATTCTCAGCCTAACCGTATTGACTCCATTCTGAATCAGAGAGTCGATGAAATCAACTTGATCCCCGTTTCGATCAAAATAGGTATGATTGAACTCGGATATCAGTGGATAATATGAGATATCCACGGCTGAAATCTTGTTTTTATCGATCTCGAGTTGATTCTGTGCATCGCCGCTTGCATTCTCATCTTCATTACTCACACAGCCCGGCATGATTCCGACGAGGATGATCAGTACGACAAGCCAAGATCGCCATATCATGTATACTGAGTCGAGGCTCTAATGATAAAATATGACTCAGGCTAATTGATCCAGGAGTATCGTCTCTCCCCTTCCAAATGGCCTTCAGCGCCTATTGAGATAAGAGCAAATTCTCCTGAAGGAGAAATCACGGATGATCCTTTGGAGCCTCGATGCAGTGCTTCATAGATTGATTTGTCTATCGGTTGGCGGTCATCGATTCTTGAAAATAATGAAAATCGTGATGCGATATGTTTCCATTCTGGTTGGATTATTCCCTCGAAAACCTTGGCCTTTGCTCCTGAACCATAACCACAGAGTCCTATTCTGCTTCCTTTCATATCTTGGTTCTCATTGAAATCGGACTCCAACGCAGACATTAATGCAAGAAATATTGACCCTGTGTATTGATTTCCAACCATAGAGGATGCTCTCTGTGTCTTTTCGATCCTTTCCTCGACGAACTGTTTGAAATGATCGGTCTTGGATATCTTCCTTCGATATCCGTCGTTTGCTGACTCGAACTCTGAATCGCCTACTAAGCCTTCTTGGAAGTCCGTCCTGACCGGTTCAGGGCCTATCTCTGATTCTATCTCGTCCCATACAGGGAGGTTTCTGCGATCATGGCGAAAGACATCCGGAAACATTCTTTTTGCCTGGAAGGCATATGGGAGATGGACAATTATTCTCGCCCATTGATCTGTCAGTATTTTATCTTCGTCGGGATCGTATCTTCCTTCGGACATTGCTTTGGAGCGGAAATTGATGAATGCATATTTCACGGATTCTGAGTAACATCTATTGGAAAACGCTCCATCGAAAACGGGAGTGTCCTTGTGCACCTTGAGAGTCTCGGATTCGAATAATGTGTGGTCCCTCTTATCCGACTTGTCGATCATCCTCATAATCTTCTCAGAGAGATTCTTCCTGAGGTTTTGACCCGCTTCAGAAGCAAGTTCAAGCACTGTATCGACTATTGATCGCCTAGATATCTCTCTTCTGGGTTTGAAGAAATCATGAACGGGCATGGTGGACACGCCCCATATGTCTGGTATCACGAGTAATCTCGGATTATGGCGAATGAGAATTGCTCCTCCACCGGCTCCTTGGGTGTATTCTCCAGATGAGCCCAAGTCGTACTTCGCATTATCAGCAAAAACCACTATTCCTATTCTATCTTGATCTGGGCCCCCTCTTGCAACCCAATCCAGCGTATTATGCATGGCATCAACAGCACCAATGCAAGCGAATGTCATGTCTACAACATCACAATTCCTGAAACAGTCGACTCCATACTTCTTTGCATACCTCTGTTCGAGCATATCCATGATGTAGGTGGCAGTTGGTTTTGAGCCATCGAGTGCAGATTCGGTCCCAAGATATATTCTGCCAATTTTTTCAGGTTCTATCTTATTCCTGTCTATGACCCTGGCTACAGCATTTGCACCCATTGTCGCTGTATCTT
>DANO01000039.1:0-3650 GCA_002497295.1 Euryarchaeota archaeon UBA171
TTTTCTCGAACGGTAATCAACTCTACTGGGCCTCACTGGTCGCATTGATCATAGGCGGAGTCTTCCAGCGAGAAATATTGGAACGGAGATATGACGAGGGTCCCGAGCCCTTGGCCACCGAGCTCGCATATCCACAGGGGATACGAAGAGGCATAGGATCAATCTTCGCCTTGGGAGTAGCAATAACCTGGACCGCTGATGGCGTAAATTGGTTCTTGTCCGGCACGGCATACTTCTGCGCTGCCTGGGCTGCATACGGCGTCTATCGGACAGTTCTGGCCGCAAGGGCCCCTGTGAAGCCCAAGGATATGTTGTGAGGTTATATCCGCATGCCCAAGGAAATGGGTCTCTACGATCACCTGTCTGAATTGAGAAGATCGTTAATCCCTCCTGCAGTCCTTGCAGCACTAATCACTTTGCTGTCAGCCACAAGTGACGACATAGTCTCGTGGATGGCATGGTGGATCGAGATATACGACGACAGTAGCGGAGGAGGACTATCCGTCTACGCGCCACATGACTGGTACGTGCTCAAGTGGTCGGCCGCTATTCTATTTGGTATCGCATGCGTTCATCCATTCTTGTGTTTCAATTTGTGGAAATTTGTTGAGCCCGGTCTCATCGAAGCTGAGAAAAAGATCGTGTCCAGATTATTCGTTGCAATCTCTTTCCTCCTTCCGATAACTGTATTCGCAATCGTAGTAGCTTCCCCATCTATTGCTTCTACCGCTGTCTCAGCCGATCAAATATCCGGGGTAGAGGCTGCCATCGACTCAGTGGCTATCGCTTCAATGGCAGTGTCGCTCTCTTGGATATCAGTCCTACTAATCCTCTTGACGGGACTATTGTGCGTGATGAAGGCCATAATCCCGCCCGGCGAGGCAAGAGATGGGATAAGGATACGTATGCATGTAATATTTGCAGGAATTTTATTTCTCATTCTTTCAGATGGCTTTGAGGGAATGAGGATAATCATCATAATTTCTGTAGCAATCATCTCAGAGGCTATATCGGGACTTGTCCCTGCAAAATTCGAAAAATTATCTTAGATAGTATATCGCCCCCTGAGTAAGTCAGCATTACGTTGTGTTCAAGTTAAGCATAGCATACGTCGTAACATGGATGTGGTTAGGAAGGCCATTGCTGGCACCGTACTCGTTCTGATTTTAGTGATACAGTTGAATCCCTCTTTAGTAAATAGTGCAGTCGTACCCGATAGAGGGGAAGAAAGTACAAATTCCGGATCCGACCTAGTCACGCTACAAGATGAAGAACACTGGCTGATAGTGCCAATTCACTTCCCAACTGCATCGTTTCCAGACTCAGAAATAGAATCGTTAGTTGAAGGAGAGGACGGAGCCTTCGAGTATATCATCCAAGCAAGCGGTGGCAGAAGCTCACTAGATGTCACGATATCACAGAGGCCCTATATCGCTCCTCAACACATAGGATATTGGGGTGAAGATTCGGATGCCTCCAGAGATGTCGAAGTCCAAGAACTCGTTAGCTTGGCTGCCTCATACTCACTTACTGGGTCCGACCTTTCACCCTGGGATCTCGATTCAGACGGTATCATCGACAGAATCCTGTTCATTCATGGCGAGAAACCACAGGAAATTGGTGGCGGCAGTCAATCTATCTGGAGTCATTTTTCAGAACTAGATAACCCAATTGACGTTTCTTCTTGGACTATAGAGCACTATACGATCACTTCGATACAATCAGGCCTCGGCACAGTAATCCATGAGATGCTACATCAGATGGGCGCATTGGATCTCTACGATGTGCATGGGGACCTACCCACACGGGAATGGAATGGAATAGGCGACTGGGGCATCATGGCTAGCGGTAACTGGAATGACGCGGGTAGTAGCCCAGCATTGCCAACAGCATCAACAATCAGCTTAATAGATCCTGACAGGGAGTATGTCGAGATTGACCCCTCACTCGGGGGAATCTACGAGATTGAGCCATTTAGTAAAACAGGCCAGATTGCATCTATACAAGTTTCCCCCACCGAATATCTTTGGATGACTTACAGGGATGGGTCGGGCTTCGATGCAGGACTCCCGGGCAATGGCTTACTTGTGGAATATCAGGATCTAGCCAACGGGGACTCTGACGATAATATGCTCAACTCCGACCCGTTTTCCCCTTGGAGCTATATCGTAGAGGCCGATGGTGATGATGCTCTCTTCTTGAATGATGATTCAGGATCACCAACAGATGCATTCGCTCCAGGATCAATCTTCGGAGCCGATGGGATACGGATACGCGACTCTTCAGGAACCCTAGTTAATTGGACAGTCAGTGTTTCGCAATCAGGCGACCAGGCACTCAACATAACGGTCCAACATCTCGAAAGCAGTATCAGAATATTAGCTCCAAGAGCACCGTTCGTCCTTCTTCCCGAGGATAATATGTACTTCACCATGATAGTGGAAGAATCGTGTGATGTAGCCATGTCGTCTCGATGGTCCGCTTCTTCTGAAGATGCGATAACTAGTGAAGCGGGATACTCAGAGGGAGTCCATTCTGTGAAAGTAATGGATACCGCGAATACATCCAGATTGAAAGGAACCTTGCAGGTTGCGTTCAGTTGCGTCCAAGATGATAATAGTGCCCAAGAAAATGAAATCGACATCCAAGCCAAGTGGTACAAGGTTAACCACAAGATCCATCCGATTTCTCAGAGTATGGATATTTCCTCATCCTCCCCTTCATCCGTAGATTTGGAACTTATAATCAATGGGACAGGCGAAGTAATCTACGACGTCGTCATCGATGGACCGGCTTCCCAGATAGTGACTACAGAAAGCCCGATCAGTATTTCAGAAGGGGATGTCATTAATCTCGAGGTGGATCCTTCGGGGCTTCTTTCACCCGGCATGATTGCTAGGGGCGAAGTTGTATTGCATGATGGCTTCGGAATCGAAACTAGAATCCCCTTCGTTCTTGCATCAGAAGGTCCTCTAGATGCGATTCCCATCATTGGGTGGCTATCAATACCCTCGAACGGAATCTCAGTTGCCTTGGCCATGATTTTCTTCTCTTATGCAAGATCCCAGAAAGAAGAACCAGCACACGATGTTAGAGGCTTCTCGGAAAATGCCGATGGAAATATGACGCAGCCCTGGTCCTAATTTCTACTGCCTTCGCCTAGTGGTGGACCATCTTGCATCAGGGGGAGGCCTTACTATCGCAACATAGCTCACTGAATCTTCGTCAACAACGGGTAGTAACATTGTCTTATTCACTCCGGATGATAGTCTCGAACCTTGGCATGCGGACGTCCAATCAGTTGGCAGAGAATGTGGATGCGAAACCAGCCAAGGAGCATGACCTTCAGACATACCTCCTTCATAAGCTCGCCATCGAACACCGTATTTGAAACCGGTTCTAACAAGAAGTCCTCTGTCTTCCATGTCTCTGGCAACCCTCGCACCGAGACTATCGTTTGCTTTCGGCAGAGAATTCTCATCAAGTACACAACCCCCAAGAAAGGAGGGAATTCCCTCTGCATCACCCTTTTTAGAAACCCATGACGAACCATTCAACATATCTATGGATTCGCCCCCATCAAAGAACACCGCGTCAAAACTACCCTTTGGCTGAACTTCTTTCACTCTGTAAGAAACCACATCAAGATC
>DANO01000039.1:4040-13148 GCA_002497295.1 Euryarchaeota archaeon UBA171
TTTAAGAGGTCTCTAATATCAAACTCTGAACGAGCATGATTCCATCTCACCTCAGCATCAGGGGGGCCTCTTGAAGGATGATTCTTAGCATCCCATCTAAGTGCTTGAGTGCCCTCGATGAAATCAAAATCCATCTCTTCGAAATGGTCCTGCCACAATACCTTGTTACCTGGTTGTCGCATAGCTTCATTCACCAATGCCTCGTGAATCAAACTAGATCTCTTTCTGAGGGCATCGTGAAACCAGTCCTCTGAGGGCCATTCCAAGCCCCTGTGATCATGGCAGTAGACAACATCTGTTGGGCATAGTAACAATACGTCGTCTATTGGCCTCCCTATCGCAGATTTATCCCACCATCGTCGTGTAGTGACGCGTACATCAGCAATACTGCCTGGGGCCATATGTCAGCGAGTAGCGGATACAACTTGGACTCGCCGGTCTTCCCAAACCCTCATTCATCGAATCTTGGTGGAAGTCTCGTGGACCGACAAGGGCTATCCGAAAAAGAGTGGAAAGAAGCCTTGAAGAGATTGTCGAACACCCTCCAGTCATCAGAGCGCGAGAAAGTCATCTTGGTCGGGGATGTGATGCTAGATCGTTATCATCACGGATTTTCAAATAATCTCAACTCTACCGCTCCTGTGCCCGTACTCAAAATAACCAGAACCGAAGAGAACGCAGGTGCAGCTGCCCACATTGCTCAGAGTCTCGCCTCACTGGGCATATCTGTGGGCCTGCACGCAGTCATCGGTTCAGATAGTGAAGGCATGGCAATAAGAGACAGTCTGGAAGACTTGGGGGTGGAGATTTCTGGACTGGAGATCATAGACGACCATTCGACACTAGTCAAGACAAGATATTTCGCTTCTAGGGAGAGTTTGTTGGATAGACCGCAGATAATGCTTCAAGCTGATAGAGAAGACTCCGAAGGCATCCCTGACAGCATCTCGAACACTATCTGCTCCAAGGCACTTAAGGCGATGAAGGGGTCGATTTCACTGGTTATCTCTGACTATGACAAGGGCGTAGTGACTCGTGAAAGCGCACGTAAGCTGATTGATGAAGCAAATCGACAGGGAATCCCAGTCATAATGGATCCGAAACTGACAGGCCTAGATAGGAGCGGCGACTCAACGGTAGTGATATTTGAGAGGAGGGGGCTTGACTTACTTCGTCGAAGAATGGGCCATGATGACGCCACATCCGCCACTGAGGCACTGATGAACGAATACAGGTGGGGAGCAGTCTTGGTTCTTGGTGGAAACGCTGGAGTGACGCTCTTTCATTCGGACGGTCGCCAAGTGTTTTCGCCTACATCAATAATCAATCCAAGACAACAGGTAGGTCTTCATGATGCAGCGGCATCAGCGCTTTCCTTCGCCCTCGGCAACGGACATGATTTGATCGATGCCTCTATTCTGGCAGGAGCCGCATGTGACTGCATCCTGGCATCTCCTCATGGTGAATCAGTTCTAACAAGGGAAGCATTGACACTCAGGGTCGATGAAATTCTGTGGCAAATGAAAATCTCAGACCGTTGAACATGAAGGCGTCGTCTTCATACGTGCTCGGTATGGGGAGCCGATGTGAAAAAAGGCAATATCAAGGCTCTAGTAACGCTTCTCAGCGTGACTATAATTGTCTTGAGCACCTCCAACCCTATTTCTGCTGAAGAAGCAGAAAGTCACGACGACTCAACTCCTCCAGTACCCATATTCGAGATAGAGGGGGAAATCAACGAGAGCCCCGAACCGATGCCTCTGGATGCATCACTTAGTTACGATCCGGGCAGTGATTCGAATAACTTGAGATATATTTGGTCCGGGACAAGGGGCGCAGACAACATTGAGATAGACTACCATGAAAACGAGTCTTTCGCTCTAATGCCAATCGGAGTGGCAGGAACCTACAAGATACGTTTGACGGTATTCGACCCATCTTTGAATTCAGCAACTTTGGAGCATGAAATCAGGGTAATCGACGTTCTGCCTCAGATACATGCTACATTTGCTTCCCAAGTCATATCCAGTGGGGCATCGATAGAACATCCGGATGATTCAGGACCATGGTCGATAAACGCAACTGGTTCTACAGACGGTGGTTCTGAGGTAGCTGATTGTGAGTGGTATCTGGACGACTCCATCTGGCTTGAGGGGTGCAAACACTCTATTCAAGAATGGCCTGCTGTTGGTTTTGAGTCCAGGAACGTACGTCTTGAGGTGTTGGATGATGACGGATCTTTGAGTTCCATGGAATTCATTTTGGTGAATGAGCCCCAAGAAGATTTGAATATCCCCCTCTATCTTGCTCTCGGAGCACTCCTAATAGCCGGAACTCTTGCCTCCCTCTTTCGAAGGCGATCGAACTTCGATATACCAAAATGGCCCTCCAGGGTATCTGGTGAAGACCACATGCTCAAGTAGAGGCTGGAATTAGACTAAGTCATGCACAGCAGTCCGCCGTTCGGTCGCGAAGAATATCTCCGCCGCCAGTCTGCATTGCTCTCACAGATGGATACGTCCACTGTACTATTGGTTCCAACTAACCCGATTATGAGGAGGAGCCATGATGTAAACTTCCCATATAGGGCCTCTTCAAGCATTCTCTACCTATCAGGATGGAGTGAGCCCAACGCTCTCTTTGCAGCATGGCATGATGGCGATAAGTGGGTAACAGCGCTATTTGTCAGGGATAATGACGAGGCTGCTGAACGCTGGGAAGGCAGGAGAGTCGGTGTCCAGGGGGCTTTGGAAAACTGGGCCATCGATCATGCTTTCCCATATCCGTCCAGACTGGAGGTACTCCAGCCCATATTGGAAAAGAGATCGAATGTGGCGCTGTTGCAGGGTTTTGACAAGGATGTCGATGAATTTGTTATCGGAATGATCGCAGAGAAAAACAGAGATAAAATAGTCACAGGGAGAGGCCCTTCCTCATTGACGGACCCATACTCAATACTCGCTGAATTGAGGTTGAGAAAATCTGATTCAGAAATTGACCTTATGAGGAAATCCGCATTAATAGCAAGCGATGCACATCTATTAGCAATGAAAGAGACTTCAGGAGCTACGACTGAATCGGAAATTCAGTCTATTATCGAAGCAGTCTTTACACGCAATAGTTCTGAGTGTAGCTACGGATCCATAGTGGCAGGTGGCGATAATGCGACCATACTCCACTATCATTCCAACTCTGAGCCTATCCGGGATGGAGATTTAGTTTTGATAGACGCTGGATGCGAAGTGAATGGGTATGCATCCGACATTACGAGGACATGGCCAGTATCTGGAAAATTTACCAAGAGCCAGAAGGAAATCTATGAAATCGTCCTCGAGGCACAAGAGGCGGCTATATCCAAGTGTAGGCCAGGCAACTCATGGTTAGACCCGCATAGGGCTGCAATGGAAGTAATTTCAAAGGGATTAATCGGTCTGGGAATCCTAAATTGTTCGTTAAAGGCCGCAATGGGCGAAGATTTGAATGGCGAAACCCGCCGATATTTCATGCATGGAACTAGCCATTCTCTAGGATTGGATGTCCATGACGTTGGCGTCACCAGGCCTAACGGCGAGGGGCCTGGGAGAATCTTTGAAGCCGGAATGATTCTGACGGTTGAGCCAGGCCTGTATTTCCCTCTTTGGACCGGTGATGGGGGCGCCCCTGAACGCTATCTAGGAATCGGCATACGCATAGAAGACGACGTACTCATCACAGATGATGAACCCGAAGTCCTCACTAACAGCTGCCCGAAAACAGTCGAAGATATTGAGATGGTAATCGGTTCGGAGGCATGAGATTGACTATTTCCAATTCTCAGGTAAGTTCGCCGGACTCCCGTATTGGGTTAGATCAGGCCACTGCCATATACACTGATATGGAATTCCACGAGCTCTTGAACATGGCCCAAGCAAGACGAAGGCTGATGGTCCCGGGTAACCATGTAACATATCTGGTTGATAGGAATATCAACTACACGAATGCTTGCACCATAAACTGCCAATTCTGCTCTTTTTACCGTCCACCAGACCATCCTGAAGCCTACACTCAGACTGTTGATGAAATAAGTGAGAGAATATCCGCATTGGAGGAGGTCGGCGGCACCAGGATTCTCATGCAAGGGGGAGTGAATCCAGATCTCCCACTGGTATGGTACACTGAACTAATTTCAGAGCTAAGGTCGAGACACCCCGAGATAGCATTCGACTGTTTCTCTCCAATCGAGATTGAAGGCATCGCGGAAGTAGCGAATAAGACCACGGCTGAAGTATTGACAGCCCTCAAAAAAGCAGGAATGACAGGTCTTCCTGGTGGCGGCGCGGAGATGTTGGTCGATAACGTAAGACTCGACATCTCTCCAATCAAGGGCTCATCAGAAAGGTGGATTGGAGTTATGAGGGAGGCACAGAGACTAGACTTGACTACGTCTGCGACAAACGTCTTCGGATTCGGGGAGACGTTGCGTCAGAGGATAGAACACCTAGACCGTATCAGGCATCTACAAGATGAAGCAATTTCAGAGGGTAGAAGGGGATTCACATCCTTTATCGCGTGGCCGGTTCAGCTTGAGAACAACTCATTCGGACGTAGAAATAGGGGTAGAAATAGAATCGAGATGGGTGCTGGACCAATTGATTACCTCCGTCATTTAGCGATATCAAGACTCTATCTGGATAACATATCTCACATACAGGCATCCTGGCCAACCATGGGGCTTGGAATTGCTCAAATAGGCCTCAGCGCAGGTGCTGATGATATCGGCTCCACTATGATGGAGGAAAACGTAGTTTCTGCCTCAGGGACAACTCGAACCTCGGCCTCAGAATTAGAGCTGAGGAAGATGATAGAATCTGCAGGCTTCACTCCTGTAAAGAGAGATTCAGATTATCTGCACCTATGATTCTGGCCATCCATCTAGGGGGTCTAGATCCCTCACGCCAGATAGTGGCATGATTGGTATGGAAATAGCGTCTCCACGCATCGGAACAGTCAGTTCTTGTGACCAACCAATATCCAATCCACCTTCAGGCGTCCCCCGTGGACCTTGCTTACCATTGGTTACCTTTCTGGTAAACCTCTTGCCTACCAGTTGAATTTCCCAATGTACGGTGAATAATGGGGAGTAAATCGAACCAGGCCAAAGATTCTCAGGCTCAGGAAGAAACATGCTTCCACCATCTAATTTGACAGGAACCCACTTGCCGGGGTCAGAAACCCTCAATGGCTCCAATACGAGGGAACCTGAATTATCGGATGACATCGGGACAGTCTCCCCCACATTGGTTCCATCTGATTCGCCAAGTGCTATTCGAGATACTGGAGTGGGTGTAGAAAGACCCGGTGGAGGCTGACCCTCCTTCCTCCTCCCAACCATGCTAAGAAGCACTCCTCTTTCTGGGACCGGCATCCCAACAACCAATCTCGCATATGAAAGTGAGACTTCTGCTGGTATGGATTTAATTTCTATCTCCGCACCGTCCCCCTTCCACTCTGTTCGGACCTCTAGTGGCAAAATCGGGTCTGAGAGCCAAGATCTCTGCTTCCTCAAATCTCTGAGATTAGAGGTAACTCTGAGGAATATCGGGACTACGAATATAGGGAATGCTATGAACAGTATTGCAGGATAATCTAGTGGGCCCAGTGAAACTGGCTCGCTGAGAATCCATCCAACTAGGGGTATATTTTCTAGCATGCTGCCAAAAAAAGCCTGAGCAGATAATGCCGCGAATATCGTGAACACACCGTATGGAAGAATCCGCCTAGATATATTGTGGAGGGGATCAGGTTTGATGAACCAGCCTTTACGTTTCGATATGATCAGATCATTGGGGCTGTTTGACACTGGCAACTCCACTGCAATAGCACCCTGATCTTCATCCAGAGGAGTCCAATGAGCATACCAACTTGACCTAGATCCGATATTAATTGGATTTTCAATTTCAGTCTTAAGTAAACATTCGACGGGCTTGATCAGTTCAGGGTTTGCCGAATCCCTATCAAATGGGGGATATCTCATCGATATTTTGCTTATGGGCATAATATCACGCAAATATTAGTGATCCAGCCGCCTTCCGCGCGAGCTTTCTGAATTCGGGGACATCCTTTAGGAGGCGTAAGCCCAGGGGTATGGGATTCTCGATCTCTCCATACTTCTGAATCAATGTTATCACTTCTGGTTTAGCCCATACCTTGAAGATAGCCTCCAACTCTTCATCAGTAGTTGATGTTAGGAAAGCATCTCTCAAAGCCCTCGCCCTATCATGCTTCTTCGCTATTGGTTTGATTGCGTCAATGCAAATTTTATCAGAACTCTTCTCATTAATTTGATCCGATTCTATCACTTTTGAAATGTGGTTAACTAGCGCATCTACATGATCGAAACCTGGACCGATACCCCCTCCTGTTGTGGGCTTGCAAAGCCCAGCTGCATCTCCAAACAGCATCACTCGTCCCCTCGAAGGTCTTCTGACTGGTTTGGCCGGAACAGGGCCACAGTATCTTCCAACTTCAGAACAACCCGAGAATCTATCTCTCCATAGGTGGTGGTTTAGAAGGGAGTTCAGAGTATCTTCGCTCGAGCGCCCTTCAAGAAGATCGGGTCTACTGAAAGTTCCAATTCTTGTAGTCGTGCCGGTGGGTATGGCCCATGCAAAGAATCCCGGTGCAACGCTTCTTCCAGTGTACATGTCCAACTTCCCTTCGGAATGTGTGTACCCTGTAACATCAATTTGGAATCCTATCATCATTTCTCGAACTCTTCCCATTCTGTGGTAGCGACGAGTCCAAGAGTGCGCGCCATCAGCTCCCAGAAGAACCCTGGAAGATACCTGTATGGTGCCGCCGTCACTCTCGATGGTGGTCTCTACGCGATCGTCACGTACTTGAGTCTCAACAGGCCTAGAATTCAATATCAAACCAGCCCCGGTCGAGACAGCCATGTTCACTACAGCTTCATCGAAGAGCTTCCTGCAGACTGACCAGGTCCTGGTCCTGTCGGGCGACCCTATCTCGACAAGTGTGCCTTCCGGGCCGTGAATCCTCGCACCCCATATCCTTGTCTGGGCCACTGCTTCCAATCCAACCTTCGACATCGATCCGGGATTGACCAAGCCAGCGCATTGAAATGGCCTTCCAATTTGAGCATGTTCTTCAACCATAAGTACTGATTTACCCCTATCTGCGAGTCTTTTTGCAAGATAGCCACCAACCGGCCCAGCACCTATGATCAATGCATCAACCTGAATAAAATCACTTCCTCTTACGTCGACCTTTGCCCTTTATGCCAAGTTGTTCCCTCATGGCCTGAATCGAATTGCTAACCACGGACCCATCAAGCTCCTCGATACTTTTCGTAGAGTGCTCTTTGCAAAATGATTCTTCATTTACCTCGGCCTTCCCAAGTAGTGATCTGAGATATTTGATTTGACGTTCAGTGGGCGGCCTGGGCCTGCCTCCTTGAATTTCGATTAACTTAGATATCAATACGGATGCAGATCCTGATCTTCCCCCGGTTAATTCATCAATGGAGTTCACTTCAGCTAATATAGCAGCATCATCCAGAGAAATGTCAAGTTGGTCGCAAAGCCTCAAAATTAGGTTCATCTGCTTCTCAGAGGCTCCTGCTACGACGTTCATCTCCTTGAGTTGCTCAATGAGATCCTTTGCTGTAGACCCGTCTATATCCTCAAGACTCATTCCATTCATCATTTTATTTCGCTCATCTTCATCGAGAGAGTTCAGAAGTTGCTTTAGGAAAGATTTCTGCTTTGGAGTGGGCTTCGATCTCCTCAGCTCTAAAGCAGCCGTATGCGCTTCGGAAAATCCCCCTACGAAGTTAGACCAAACATCGGGAGCTTCGATTTTCCCATGCTCAATTCCATCTAAACTAGCTTCCATCCCCGCTGTAAATTCTGATTCGAAAACACCTCTATCGCCATCATTGCCATACATGGGTGCTATTTCTTCCCAAAGGAGGATACCACGATCAGTAGGAATTAGCGATCCATTCTCGCTGATAACGTATTTCCGCTTGTCATCAAGTAGCTTATCAACTGTTGATGCATATGTAGATGGTCTTCCGATCCCCCTCTTCTGCATACTTTCAACCAGGGTGTGCTGTCTAAGTCTGCTCGGGGGCTTTGTCTCATCTACTATTAGACGGGGGCTTTCACCATTCGTCAGAATCTGGATACTGCTGCCAACTGTCGTACCTGTTTTCGGGGGATTTAGGTTGGGCGTGGCTCTCTGAGTCCCGAATGCCCATTCCCATCCGGTCTTGATTCTCCATGACTTGCTTGAGGTCAAGAC
The DNA here is from genome assembly GCA_002497295.1 of Euryarchaeota archaeon UBA171. Lineage (GTDB taxonomy): Archaea > Thermoplasmatota > Poseidoniia > Poseidoniales > Thalassarchaeaceae > MGIIb-N1. The sequence goes on from DANO01000039.1 coordinate 12,345, forward strand.
TTTTTCGAATTCATCAACGCGTGCTTTGATAGACAATGTAGAATATTCGGAATCTACCATTTGACTAGCAGCAAATCTGCTCCATATCAATGAATAGAGTGACATTTGGGCCTTATCAAGTCCATCGGGCGATTGATTGGAGGGGTCAGTTGGACGTATTGCTTCATGCGCGTCTTGAACCGCACTATCGCTGACCTCGCCTACGATGCCCGGAGCAGCTCTGAGAGCATCAGAACCGACATTCTTCGAGATATACTCCCTGATCGCACTTCTGGCCTCTGGGCTAGTGCGCGTGGAGTCTGTTCTTAGGTATGTTATGAGACCTTGCTGATATAGGCCATTAGCAACATTCATGACTCTTTTGCTGGTCCAATTCAGATCGGATCCAGCCTTCCTAAGAAGAGTCGGTGTGGAGAATGGTGGCTGTGGCTTACTTTTTCTCGACCCTGACTTAACATCAGTAATTTCCAATGATTTATGCTCCACGAGAGCTGAAAATGCCTCTTCAGCGAGATTCTGGTTATTGGTTCGATCCGGATGATGTTTTGGCTTGTCTGTAGACTCGTCAAACCAAGCTTCAGATTCATTCTTTTCGTGGAATCGTACCTTGAAATGGAACTCTTCCGAATCTGCTGTGACGGCATAATACGGCTGTGGTTCGAATGCCAATCTTTCCAACTCCCTCTCGACCAATATGCCCAGAGTTGGCGTCTGGACCCTTCCCATTGAGGTAAGATTCCAAGATCGCGAGAATTTCGATGCCCTATAGCCCACCAATCTATCCATAAATCTTCGAACCTTTGC
>DANO01000039.1:13546-80425 GCA_002497295.1 Euryarchaeota archaeon UBA171
TCGTTGAATGTGACCCTCTTGGTTTCAAAGTCTGAAAAAATCTCAGCCAATCTCCATGCGATGAACTCTCCCTCTCTGTCGGGGTCAGTTGCAATATAGACGGTTTTCACGCCATTCTTCTCGGCCTTGGAAATTAATGACCCAACCAATCTTTGTGTATTCTCCCTTTCCTTTGCACTATTCCCCGACCAGTCCCAGGGGGGTTCTGGAAGCACATCTTCCTTGGACGCCCACATTGCCTTGTTGGCTTGTTTCCTATCGGGATGAGCCCTGCCAGGAAGATCCTGTACGTGACCTCGGCACGACTCAACAAGATACCCTTTCCCGAGATAGCCCTGTATCTTCTTGCCCTTGGCCCCTGATTCCACAATAACCAAGCCACTCATGGATACTCATCCTCTCCGTATCGAGGTAACTGTATAATTTGAGTGGGCGATATGTGGTCAATTTCTCACTACTGTACGCCATTCTCTTTCCGACCATGGCTCAACATCAATACACCCGATGCAACCAGGATATCCAGCTGATGCGAGTGAGACAATTGAAGTAAAGAGATTCTGCATCTGTAGTCCAAGATCGCCTGGGAGCCAGACAATATCCTCGGCGTCAGGTTCACTGCCCCCGATAACTCCTCCATGACCTCCAAAGGGTGCTATCCTCATTTGTGCTGAAGAATCACGCGAACCGTACTCCGTGTTGATCATTATTGAGGGATTAGCATCAGCTGCAATCACAAGAGCTTCTTCCAATCTAAGAATCCCAGCTTCATCCCCTTCAAGCAATAGACCCCTTGATTTTAGAATACGTTTGGCTAGCTCCAGAGCCCCAGCATCCGGCACCATGGAGGTCCTGAGTCGCCAATCCTTGAAGAACCTGACACAGCAGAGAGGGTAGAAGATCATGTCATACGGGCTGTTGGTAAGACCACTTCTCAGATTCTTTGATTCTGAAAGTGCACACGGAATGAGCCTTTCTTTGGGATCCACTGTAGCATCTACTATGGTAGGCCAGAAGCTCCTAGGAACACTTTACAGAACTCCCTCGCTACCAGTCGATGCTTTCGGATCCCGATTCAGACACCCTGTTGGCCTAGCTGCCGGCTTCGATAAAAGATGTGAGGCACTTTCCCTCTGGCCATCCATCGGCTTCTCTTGGACTGAGGCAGGGGGCATCACATACCATCCGCAGGACGGAAATGAGAAACCTAGAATGTTCAGAGCAGACTCTGATCGGGCTCTTGTTAATCGTATGGGATTCAATAATCCAGGTGCTGTTGAGGCTAGGAGGTCACTACAAAGAACACTTGATTCAGGTAATTGGCCGAGAACGCCACTTGCAATAAATATCGGATGTAGCAAAGTCGCTATGGCAGACAACCAGCCCGAGAAGGACTACATAGCAACATTACAGCAACTATGGGATTTTGGAGACATTTTCGTGATAAATGTCTCTTCGCCTAACACATCCGGTTTGAGAGATCTGGGACAAGAGGAGCGGCTATCGTCCCTACTTGATGCAATAAACGCCTTCCGTTCAATGCGGGATTCCGATCATCCAATCCTACTCAAGGTTTCACCAGACTCCCATGACGACGACATCAGGATGATGGTTGATGTAGCATCATCAAGAGGCATAAATGGGTTCGTTGCTGTGAATACGACTGTCGGTAGGCCAGAGCCCACATCAACGCGCTCGAGAAGAGCTTTCAGCGAGGGCGGTGGGCTGTCAGGCAGGCCTCTGGCAACTCGTAGCGCCGAGGTAATCCGAATCGTACACAGGCAAGCGGGCCCAACACTCCCGATAGTCGGTGTTGGAGGCATAGACGGCCCTGATGCCGCGTGGAACGCAATCATAAATGGTGCAACATTGCTACAGTTATACTCTGCTTTAGTATTCAATGGCCCCGGAGTTGTGAAGAAGATAGTTCGAGGTTTAAGATCGAGGCTGGATAAAGCAGGAATTCAACATATCCACGAGGCAGTTGGCATGGATGTGGAATTCTGAAGGTAAGCCTGATGAATGCCGGTGTTGACCAACAGGTATGGCCTCTACGCGAGCCTCGCGTCTTCTCGTCGTCGGCCTCTTAATCACAGTACTAGTATTAGCCATGCTAATACAGGCCCAACCTCTTCCGCAGATCACTGTCGATGAGCTCGTGAATAGCTCTGATACACATGAAGACAAAGAGGTTCATGTTCGGGGGATTGTGGTGGAGGGGTCAATATCCGAAACAGGCCTTTTTTTCATTCTAGGCGGAAATGAGCATGAGATAACCATAGACGTAAGTGGAATTTCCACTCCTGAAGGACTTGTAGAAGGCAGTACGGTCGTCGTCCAAGGAAAATTCAGATCAACCGCAAACGGTTGGGAAATCGATGCAACTCAGGTTCAGACGGGATGCCCCTCCAAGTACGAATCCGATAGTTAGTCGTGCATTCTTTCAAATGTAAAGCCACACTAGGGTAACCGGGCTAGGGGGAGTGCTGGCGTGCTCTGTATCACAAATCGTCGATATGGTGACCCGAAGTCTGAGGGCGGCGGAGACGATTTACGGATGTATCATCGGTTGACTAAGATGCCTCGCCCCCGAGAGATCGAGGTTGGTGGAGGTCGATTCCGGAGGGAATCGATGACCACGCTGCCCGGGAATCAGGTCAGGCGCGGAAGCGAGCAGCCCGACCGGGGACTCTGGATGCCTCGGGATAGCGGGGCGGAGGAGATCGATGAGTTTGCAGACGTGAAGACGACCGTCCACCGATGACGCGCCCACTAACTGCCATCTTGGCTGCTACCAAGCAGTATCCGAACGGTTTCACCTGTAATCCCTGCAAGGCCGCTATTTGAGCAGCGAATTAGAAGCTCCTCCCATCCTGCATCATCTTCTAGTGCGATCTTTGAAAGTCGCCTAGCCTTTTCTTCCAGACCCCTTCGAGCAAGATCAACGGATGTCCAGAATGCTATTTCGGGAATCTCTACCCGTACTGACTCGTCATAATTTCTAGATTCTAAATTCGCATATGCATTATGCAAATCTAGTAATCTCTCAATCTCTAACAACGGTTGTGGGTGATCATCCACTCTCACATCGACTAATACGTCCTTCCATGGCCGGTTGCTCGGCTCGGAGTTGACAACCAATATCCTTGATGATTGCATCCCCCTGATGTCGCCTCCCTCCTCCTGGGCAGCCTTGAGGGACTCTAGCATTCTTTGTGCTAAATCGCCACTGGATTTGACAAACCTGTCATGCATACTTTTCCAAACCGAGGCACTCCACATCATGTTAGCCTGACAAGCAACCCCGTCGCCAGCAATATGACCAGCCTCGGGAATGGTTTTCCCGCCTGTGTGGATAGCCACTTGCCCGCTTGAATCGACCATTGCAACTTGTCTTATTTCAGGAGAATCATCTAAAGACATCCTGTATTCTAGTGCATCTTTAGCGGATTTTCCTTGCTCCATCTGATCTAGGCCCAATGGTCCATGATCAATCATAGTCATTGCTTGTGTTGCTACGGCACCGACCCCAGACTTCGCCCAACAAACTATTCCTGATGCAAACCAATGAGATTGTACTGCGACACCAAGATTACCAGTTTCTTGACATCTCGCGACTATTGAATAAGTCATTTTAACGCCCTATTGAAGTCGAGTCTATCCCGCCCATCTGACATACTATCCTGAAGTGTTCCTCTTCAACTGGCTGAACAGATAGCCGCTGCCCCCTAGCTAGGAGAGCCATTCCTTCTAGATCTCCATTTTGCCGTAGCTCATCGAGCGAAACTGCCTTCATTTCCGCCACAGGAGCAATGTCGACCATGAACCATCTTGGTGATTCAGGAGTGGATTTTTCATCCCTATATTTCGAATTGGAATCCCATGAGGTGTGATCGGGATATCCTTCTCTGACAACCTCCGCAACTCCTGCAACATGTGGGGGCTTGCAGTTTGAATGGTAGTACAGAACTAAATCACCAATCTTCATCGAGTCCCTCATGAAATTCCTAGCTTGGTAATTCCTAACTCCATCCCAGTGGGTTTTACCATCTTCTACTAGTTTGCTCCACGGATACACGTCCAATTCACTCTTCATCAACCAACTCGCCATCACCACGCCTCCTTAGCTTCGTACACTGGTATCTGAGGCTCATTGTCGCTTGATTTAGAACGTCCGCCAGATATCTTCAGTATCATCGAGTTAGAACCACCTGTGAGAGGTATCCCCGATTTTACCAAGAATGAGTATATGGCGGGAAGCAGGAGAAGTGCAGAAAGAGCGGCAACCACTAGGAGGATGATTATCACAGTGATGAACGGCTTGATTGCAGGTATGGGTATCAGATACGCACACGTCATGCCAGCAGCAGTTACTATCGTCGCTTCGAATAGGCTCAAACCAGTGCTTGCACATGATGCTTCTATAGCTTCTATACTCCCGCCCAATTTCTTTACACGATTGGCAATATGTATGGAAAAGTCAACCCCGACGCCGACAAGTATCGAACCAATCATGACCGTAACCAGGGATAGTGAAACATTGCCAGAGTCCATCACAAGCCATTGCATCCCCACGGTGAATCCCACTGGAACCGTTGTGAGTAATGCGAATCTTAAGTCCCTGAATACTAACCCCAGTGTAATCACTGTAAACAGTAGTGCGAATCCCAAGGAGCTCCACTGCGAGCCCACAATTAACTCATTCACTTCTATCGTGATGGACGCAACCCCGACTAGCGGGGTCGATGTCAAAGCTCCTGATGTATCTTGACTAGCATAGAGATCGATCTGCTCTGTTGCTGATTTCGTACGCTGAACGTCCATGAAAGGCATATCAATGTATATCAGACTGGATTGAAAATCTGGAGCGATGAAGAACTCCCTCATCTCAAGAGACAGGCTGTTGTAGAAAACGTAGATTAGGAAATTCTGTGCCTGAACGCCTCCGGCTTCCTGCGCGTCAAGAAGATCAAGTGCACCCCAGAAAGATACATTTCCGTTCCGGCTGTTATTGAACAGTATATCTGAAATCTGGTCAACAGGCTCATTAATCGGGTCAGGAAGTGGAAGATCGTCTATAGTATCATCAATTGGTGTTCCAGAGACATTGATACCAACTGCTATGGCCTTCATCAGGAAGACTACAGATAACGCAGTTGTGCTTTCCACAAGATTGCACTTGGACTCTAACTCCTCCATCCCTTCGAGATTTGCATATGGATCTCCAAGTAGCACCGGGTCGCTGAACAATGAGGGGTTCGCAGATATATCGGCTTCCACGAGTAGGAAGCCGGGTTGACCCCCATCGAATTCGTCGGAATATGTTCCAAGTTTTTCAACTGCAGCAACGGTTTCTGGGGCCATCTCAAGCAAATCAATATTTTCTTCGACATTGGTCCTGCTGTACCCTGCGGATATGAGGACGAATACTAGGAAGACTGTGAGTGTAATTTTACTCCATTTAGTCGGAACCCCCACACTCGCTGTGAAAATCCTGGGAGGTGGATGTGACGGTTTCTTCAAGTCCAAAATCATGGTTAAATTCGGGACCATCAGCATCGTCATGATGTAAACGATTACTATGCCCATAGCTAGACACCAACCCACTGTTTGTATGGGGGCCATGGGTGTGAAAGTAAGGGAGATGAATCCAATTATCGTAGTTATCGCCGAGAGTAAAACTGCACGTCCGGTCGAATCAAGAGCTGTTTTGATTTTTTCTTTTGGCGTACCTTTGGACTCCGCGTAGCTATTGGTTATGTGTAACCCGTATGAGACGCCTAGAGCTAACACTATCGGGCCTACAATAATCACCGTCATCGTGACCTCGTAATTCGTAAACCCGATTACCCCCATCGTAATGAATACTGAACACAATGTCGGGAGGCCGGATATGATGACGACCTTTACGCCTTGCACGAATCGGATCCTTCCTGTCTGAAGTAGGTCGCAGTGGAAGAAAAACAAGGATAGTGCAACCGCTATCCCCCCTACTGGGAAAACTTGCCAGAATAATTTGAATGACTCTTCGGTAACGGCATTTGTAAGTGGAACAGGGCCAGTCAGGGTCATCTTAAGATTGAGGCATCTTTCCCCGTCTGTTGAATTCGCATCCTCGATACATTCAGACTCATCACTATTCCAGTTATTTTCGTTTGCAATTTCAGATATTATACCCTGGGTCCTTTCAATGAGTTCAGAGACAGAGGAGTCTGCAACCCCATCTCCATCTCTATCGATATCATCCGCGACGCCTATTATGATTACAGCCCGATTCCAATAGCCGGCCTTCTCAGCTTCCTTTATTCCGTCCCCATTAGAATCCCTACCCACGTCACGAACTAATTTGTCAAGGGCGTTTTGAGGCATTTCATCGAGAATCTGGTCTACTCTTTGCTGCTCATCGGGTATGTCGTAATTGCCTAGAAAATCCTCATTTTGAGATAATGTGGCATTTATTGATTCTGCAAGTTCTTCATTCCCTATTGCGGTAGCTATGCCGGATCCAAAAGAACTGATAACGCGCCCTGCACTGGAATTAACCTCCTTTACAACTGTAGATATGGATAATGCGTAAATGATATCGTCGTTCTGCCCATTGTCGTCCCTATTCGTATTTAGTCCACGTTCGACACGATCCATCTCTTCCAGAATTCGAACGGTTGTAATGTTGTAATCCTCTGATTCAACGTATATTATCATCACATTTGTAGTCCAAGTTTCTTCAACTCTGTACAGATTCTGGCTAACATCTGAACCTTGTGGCAAGTAAACTTCCAAATCGCCATTGACATTCATCGACGCGTCTTCATCACACCATGACGGATTGTAACCGTCTCTACAATCATTGATGCCGGAATGCATTATGAAAAACCCAGTAACGATTAGACACAGTACAACGGTTACTACTGGGGCTTTGATTAGTATGTCGCTTGTATCTATCCCGTCAAAACCCTGCCCTTTTTTTCCCGACTTTGTCTTACGGAGCGACTCGGCCTTCTCAGAAACACCTTCCAACGCTTTCTTCGCGCGCTGCAGGGCCCCGCGAGTCGTCATGGCCGTTGAGCGCGGCAGTAACTGCTTCAATACGACGGATGTTTTGGGTACCTTTACCCGTTTAAGACGATGAATGACAATCGTCAAGTGCATTGCACTAGGCCCAAGGCTGAAGAAATATGGGCGAGGCGCGGTTTGAGGATAAGAGATGGTCAGTTGACCTCGAGCATAAAATCCTTGATCAGCTCGACAAATCTTCGTCTAAATCCCAATTCTCCTTCAATCCGTCATCTGAACGGGAGATATTCGTAATTGACACTCCGCCGCCCTATCCGAGTGGCACTTGGCACATCGGTGCTGTCGCTCAATACAGCATGATAGATGTCATCGCGAGGAGTCAAAGGCTCCTCGGAAAAGAAGTGTATTTTCCATGGGGAGTAGATAGAAACGGCATCAATATCGAATTCACAGTTGAGCGGAAACATAATCGAAAAATGCGCACTTTCGATCGTGCTGATTTTATTGATGAATGCCGAATTACAATAGATGAGTACACTGATGCAATGCGAAAAACTGCGAGAAGGGTCGGACTCTCATGTGACTTCGATAAGCAGTACCTGACGGACTCTCCGGAATATAGGTCGGTAACTCAATCAATCTTCGTCGATCTATTGTTGAAAGGGAATATTGTAGAAGATCTAAGGCCTAACCTCTATGATCCAGTCGAGGGGACAACCATCGCCGATGCGGAGGTTACGAGAGTATCAAGAGCAACCAGACTAGTCCACGTGGAATGGTCAACTGAAGATGGTCAGAAAGTCATCATATCCACTACAAGACCTGAATTAATCTGTGCTTGTGGTGTTGTTTTAGTTCATCCGGAGGATGATAGGTACACGCATTTACACGGAAAGAGGATTTCTCTCCCCATGCCAGTGAATGGCCGTGCAGAATCGGTGGAAATTATAGCACATCCTTCGGTAAAAATGGACTTCGGATCAGGAGTTCTTATGGTGTGTAGCTATGGTGATCAAAATGACGTGGCGGTGTTCAGAGAACTTGGTCTAGATCCCTATCAAGCCATCGATTTAGATGGTAGAATGACGGATATTTCCGGACCTCTCTCTGGCATGACTGTGATGGAAGCTAGAAATGAGGCTGTGGAACTTCTTGGGAGGAAGGATAAAATTGATTCAATTGAAGACCGGGATCAGGAGATTCCCGTTAGCGAAAGGGGCGGCAATCCCATCGAGATTATACTATTGAAAGAGTGGTATGTGAAACAAGTAGGTATACAGGATCGACTAGAGGAACTAGTCGATAAAATCCGCTTTGTACCGGAGCGTAACAAGCAGTTACTACTTGATTGGATGCAGGGTATAAGCATAGACTGGCCAATCAGCAGGAGGCGTTGGTATCATACCGAGATACCCATATGGTATTCCGAGGACGGGGAAACAATAGTCGTCCCTCCAAGTGGTACCTATGTGAGGCCATGGTGTGAAAATCCCCCGCCAGGTTCAGTTGCAATAAACCGATCTACGAGAGAGGAACTCGGGAAATATGAGAATCTCGATCTTGGAGAGCTTGTCGGTGAGGGCAAGGTCTTCGATACCTGGATGGACTCTTCAAATTCAAATCTGTTTGTCTCTGGATACGGGGGGGATGATTCTAATTTCATGAGAGCCTTTCCAACTGCGTTAAGGCCGCAGGGAAAGGAGATCGTAAGAACTTGGCTCTATTACACGATGCTCAAGAGCGCCCATCTACTGGACTCGCCCGCGTTTCAGACTGTTTGGATCGACGGACTTGGAATGGATCCGTGGGGCAGAAAGATGTCTAAATCTTGGGGCAATGGGATTGACGCAGATTCGGTCCTTGATTGCGGTCTCGGGGGAAGAACGGGTTCATGGCAGATAAGAGGGCCGGATGGAAAATCAGTTAAGCTCAAGGCTAACAAAATTGGGTCTGAGTGTTTCAGACTCTGGAAAGCAGCTGAAGCCCAGGTCGGTGACGATTTTCACATTAATCCCGAGGAAATCGAATCAAAATATTTCGGAGTGCTGACTAAGATATTCAACGTTGCAAGATTCGCTAGTCAGTTCAAATCTCCAGGGTCCATGCCCCCCAACCTCTCTAATGCTGATATGTGGATACTATCGGAGTATGACAGAATGAGGGAAAGCACTGAAAGGCATTGGTCGGAGATTGACATATATTCTGCAACACAAGCAGTGAAGACATTCCTAACTGGAGTATTCCCCAGTCATTGGATGGAAATGGCGAAGAGCAGACTCTACGACGACGATCCCAGTGCGGCGTGGACGCTTCACACAGTTCTTTCAGGTTCTCTTGCCATATTCTCCCCCGTATGTCCGTTGTTTTGTCACCACTTATCCGGAGTATTGTACGGCAAAAGTACGATGTACGAAAATGAATACCCGCGATCACCCGGAGTCACAATCAATTCTAGCGATTCAGTCACGAAATCGATGATGCAGTTTAACGCTGAGATATGGAGAACTAAGAAGGAAAGGAACCTATCCCTAAAGTCCCCCCTCGAAGATGTTTCAATACCCTATGAATTAGAAGACTATGCCATCGATCTTCAGAAGATGCATTCACTGGTCTAAGACTCGAACTCAGATAAGATCAGATTTACGATTTCCATTCCTATCCGCTTCTGAGACTCTACAGTAGCTGCTCCGATGTGGGGCGTTGAAGTCACGTTAGTGTGTGATGATAGGGCGGGATTACCCTCCGGCTCATTTTCGAAAACATCTATGCCAAGACTTCTGATATGGCCCGAATCTAGCATTCTATGCGCATCTGACTCGTTCAATATGCCTCCCCTAGCACAATTCACAATATGCCTCCCACAGACTGTTCCATCAGGGGAGACATCCGGCATAAGTTGAATCAAATCAAAATTCACCATCCCGCGTGTCGATTCGGTCAATGCACAATGTATGCTTATGTGCGTACAAGACGAGAAGAGGGATTCTACAGAGTCGTGTATGATTACGTCGGAGTTCTTTGCGAGATCCTTTTCGAGAAATGGGTCGAAGACATGCACAGTCATCCCCAGTGACTTAGCTACCACCGCAACTCCTCTCGATATCCTCCCGTATCCAACTAGCCCCAAATTCTTGCCTGATAACTCAGTACCCGTTGAGTTCTTCTTTGCCCATATTGTGGAACGCATCGCTCTATCTGCTCGGGATATGTTCCTGACCCCTGTGAGGAGGTGGCCGATGGTGAACTCTACGACTGCCTTGGTAGAGGCAGTAGGCGTGTTCTTCACCAATATCCCATATTCTGAGGCCTTTCCCAAATCGATATTGTCCAACCCTACCCCTGCTCTGACTATGAGTCGAATACATGAATCCGGAGACATATTTGCTGCAAGCACTTCAGAATCAATTTTCGTGGCCGATCTGATGATTATGGCATGATATCCGGATATCGCCCCTCCTAACAATTCGTCTCTTTCGAAGTGTATCAGATCCACATGATGCCCCTTCTCTAGAAGTATTTTGACGCATTCAGGATCGAGCCCGTCCGTAGCGAGTACCCTTGCCATGGGCATGCTCTTGTCTATGAGTCAGTTATTGTTGCCCTCGACATATTGATTTATCAGTCTCCGTAGCGTACCTCATGACCTTTCAACTGCCTGACCTTAATTACGCATACGATGCCTTGGAACCACACCTCGATGCCTTGACCATGGAGATACATCATTCGAAGCATCATGCAGGTTACACCGCTAAGTTGAACGCTGCAATCAGCGGCACCGAATTGGAGGGCTCTAGCATAGAGGATATCCTGTCTGTGTGTGCTGATTCTCCAGGTATCAGAAACAACGGTGGCGGATATTGGAACCATTGCTTTTTCTGGGAGTCCATGAGTCCGAACAGCACATCAGCAGAACCGTCTGGCTCTCTTTCTGAAGCCATTGATTCCGCATTCGGCTCATTTGAGGAGTTTAAGTCAGAATTCAAGAAGGCAGCACTCACTAGGTTTGGTTCCGGATGGGCCTGGCTCTGTATGGGCGATAATGGACTCACCATCTGCAGTACGCCCAATCAAGATAATCCTCTAATGAACATAGGTGGATGCGGGGATTCGCCTATATTGGGAATAGATGTCTGGGAACACGCATACTACAAGAAATTCGGACCCGGCCGTGGCGATTACGTCGATGCTTGGTGGAACGTCGTGAATTGGGCCGTCGTCGAGGATAGGTTCAACTCAGCATCCCAGTGACGCATCACGTGGCCTCGGACTCCGGTGACATCTTCTCCGCGGTACTAATCCTAATCATCCCCGTTCTTCTCACGGTCCCTCTCAGGGTTCTCTGGTCGTGGTGGATTGGCAACGAACCAGAGCATCTGCACTATCGCGAACGCTTTACTTCTGTTATCGACTCGGGCTTTCCGATCAAGAATTTCCGTCAAGAGTTGGATAGAACGGCTCGCCAATATGATATCGATTTAGAACGTCAAACCAGAATCGAAACAGATATGCTACATCCTCTCGACATGAGGCATTTCTTGCTTGTACCTTCCTTGGTTGTATGGCCAATCCTGAGTATACCAGCTGGATTCGTATTCCTCCCTCTTCTCCCAGTAACTAGATTTTTCGAATATATCTTGATTGAGAAAAAGGTACTCTTACTGGTTCTGAGGATCGTAAAGAAAGCAACCGGTTGGGACGTAGTCTGGATAGATAGGCCGGGAGACCCCACCCGCCCACCGGAACCTGTTATCGCTGCGATACACCGCCTCCCCATAACTGTCCTCTTAGGTGTATTCGCCTACCTCATCGTATCATATCTGTCGGTTTCCTTCAACCTCATCGCTGCCATAACGGTCGGAGTCTATGTCATCTTAGTAGCTGCGATATCCATCATAAGAGCAGCCACCAGTGGATCGCTCGTATTCATGGATGCTAGAAACCGTCGTATGATTCCTGCGGATAGTTTCGTCGAACAGCTAATCGGACCGTGGGTGGGGGTCGGACTTGTCTTCCTCTTATCAAGACAAATCGCTCTCTCATCAACAATCAGGACTGGGGCCCTTTCCGATCCTTCTTATTTTGCGATGACTGTGGTCCTGGTCTTGTATATCGCCACAATAATCGGTATCTCTCTGGAGCTGTCTTTCTTCAGAACGCGAGGTAGAGTTGTTGAGTCCGCTTTCGAAGAGCAGGTTGAGAACCACATGGATCCGGATGAGTATAGGTTCATACGTCATCTGGGAACTTATCAACTAGTAGACTCGGATAATCAGAATGCAGAATGAATGGTTGATATCTCCACATCCATGCCCTTGTGATTAATCACGCCGTCCAAAACACCTTCATCGGCAATAGCATGTGCAAAAGAATCCACAAAAGGCGTGAAAATCTTCAATTTACCATCTTCAGTGATTAAGCGCCCCATATCCAGTGCAGCCTCGGATCTTATCCTGACGAGCCTCTTTGTTACGGGGTTCCTGGAATCTAGCCTAGCATGTATCTCCTGCCCAGGATAGCATCCATTTTCCAGCTTAACGAAATCTGATAGACCAATTTCATGAGGCAGATACCTCCCTCCTAGATGATACTCCGTTAACCCTCCTTGTGCCAGTGCAAAATGCAGTAACGAGAGATTTGTGGACTCCTCACCTCCCTCGTCCGATGAAATTCTGATTCTGAAATTACTTTCAATTCCAATTCCTCGTATGAGAATTCCATCACTATGGCCAGAGCCTCTCTCATCTTGGATGAATCTTGCAATTACAAGAGACGCGTCTCTGACTGAACCGCCCTTCTTACTCAGATTTCTTGCTATTGCAGAGAGATAGTCCGGTTTCCCTCTACATAGATGGAGCAATATCAACCCGGCCTCATCGTGAATAACGTATGGAGCATCAATAGTTCTTCCAACCGGATCGCATATTACGGCCCTAGATATCGACCCAGGCGGATATGGCTTAATTTTCACAGTAGAAATAGAAGACAGGACATCTTCAATTCCATCTCCCTCGAGAAGGGTCGTTGGGCGCGAGTCTTCTATATTCATACCATCAACCAAACGACTGCCCACAGCCGCAAGATTTGTCTGCATTAGGATTTGTAATCTGGAAACCACCGCCCATCAGCGTATCCTTGTAGTCTAGTACAATTCCATTAAGGAGATCGGAATCCCTGTCATGTATCATGATGGTTCTTCCTCCGACGGATATGGATTGATAGCCCTCTTCATCGGGCCTATCTACAATCTTCATGTCATACAGATAGCCCGAGCATCCCCCAGACTCTGCAGATATCACAAGTACGGACCCTTCTCCATCATCAGACATGGATTTCTCTATGGCTGACTTTGCAGTCTCGGTGACATCTATTTTCACCTCTACGACATCGACTTCCACGGCCATCGGCAGACCGAGTCCGCTCCCGCCTATCAGCCCCATGTGTCTCTGTCGGTCTGTTGATATTTGAACCCGTCCAGGGATATCTGGCATGAATGCTCATGATCGACCCGATAACGGGGAATGGATTGAAATCGAATCCAGGTATTTGAGTTCGGACGATGGCACTGAATTCGATTACAAAGCGCCTCTCGAAGAACCATTGAGGATATCTATAACACATCTAGGGAAGACCAATTACCTTGGCATTTTTATGAGAACCCCGGGCAATGACCTGAATCTAGTTAGAGGGCTTCTCTACAATGAAGGAATAATTACAGAACTAGATTCGATAGATACGCTCACTCTTGAAGACGGTTTAGCAAAGATAGCCCTCATGGATGATACCCCCTACGACCCTTCCGAACACAATAGAAACATGATGGTGACGGGTTCATGCGGTCTTTGCGGACGTAGTGCCTTACACGACCATCAACCTGTTAATTCTCATGACACATTCTCACAAAAACAGATTCATGATATGCATGCTTTGGCTATGCAGCAACAGCATATGTTTAGGGAAACTGGAGGTACACACGGTGCTGCAGCCTTCAACTCGAAGGGGGATATGATTGGCTGTGAGGAAGATGTAGGACGTCACAATGCGATGGATAAGCTAACTGGATACCTGCTGACTGAATCACTCGCCCCGTCAGTATGTACACTATCTGGTCGAATCTCATATGAATTGGTTCAGAAAGCAATCAGAAGTGGGTACTGCATTCTTTCTGCTGTCGGCTCCGCAACCACTTTGGCCATTCAGCTGGCTAGAGAGTATGATCTCACTCTCGTCTCATTTGCCAGGGTAGATAGGATGACAGTTCTATCAGCTCCAAGACGTATACGATGAATGACAGTAACCGATGGACACTACTGAATCTTCAGACATGCATATACCGGTGTAACTGCGCACAGGGCCATGGGCAGAGGGGCTTCGAGAACAGGCCCGACTAATTTCAAACAACCAACTCTAGCTCCTGTCAAAGAAGTCGCTGCGGGCCTTCCAGCTGTAGTTTCGGCTTGGAAACACGGCATAGGGAAGATGGGTCCACTGGATTCTGCCAAAACACTCAGTCGTGCAAATCAACATAAGGGGTTCGATTGTCCGGGTTGCGCATGGCCTGATCCATCAGAACCGTCGCCCTTTGAGTATTGTGAGAATGGTGCAAAGGCCATCGCTGATGAGGCAACTAACAAAGTGATACAAGACTCGTTCTGGGAGGAGAATAGCGTTTTGTCGCTGGCTAGGAAATCTGACATTTGGTTGAATGCACAAGGCAGGCTCTCGAGACCACTGATCATGGAAAAGGATTCGAACCACTACAGACCCATAGATTGGGACAGGGCCTTCGGGATAATCGGGGCCGCACTCTTCAATCTAGAGAATGAAGATGATGCATACTTCTACACTTCAGGAAGAGCCTCTAATGAGGCGGCATTTCTTTGGCAATTACTCGCAAGGCAACATGGTACCAATAATCTTCCAGATTGTTCGAATATGTGCCATGAAAGTTCAGGAGTGGCCTTGGGGGAATCGATAGGCATTGGAAAGGGCACTGTAAGGCTTGAAGACTTCGATCACTCCGATTTGATAGTGGTTGTTGGGCAGAATCCAGGTACGAATCATCCCAGAATGCTTTCCGCACTCAGTTCTGCTAAGAAATCTGGATCATCTGTATTGAGTATCAATCCAATCAGAGAGACTGGCATGCGAGGGTTTCGACATCCACAGAACGCCATCGATATGCTAGGCTCCGGAGTGAAAATAGCAGATGATCATGTCGATATCAGAATCAATGGGGACATGGCACTATTCAGAGGGATAGGTTCTGTAATGATTGAAAATGGGTGGATCGATAAGTCATTTATCGATTCCAGTACCAGCGGTTACAATTCTTATGTAAAAGCCTCAAAGAAAATTGATTGGGGCGAGATTGAGAAGGCAACAGGCCAATCCGAATCCAGGATAAGGGACCTAGCCACTCTTTTCTCAAGATCCAGGAGTACCATCATTTGTTGGGCTATGGGCATAACCCAGCACAGAAATTCAGTGGATACGATACGCGAGATCGTGAACGTCCTACTATTGGGCGGCCACATAGGCAGGCCAGGAGCAGGTGTATGCCCTGTGAGGGGACATTCTAATGTTCAGGGCGATAGAACCGTTGGAATCACTCATGCGCCGTCAGAGAAGTTTCTAGCAGCCATCCAGAAAAGATACGGAGTCCATCCAGTGGAGGGACATGGGGCTGACGCTGTGCATGCGGTGGAGAGGATGAGGGAAAGAGGCGGTATTTTCCTTTCCCTCGGAGGTAATTTCCTTTCTGCGATGTCCGATACAGATCGAACCGCAGAGGCACTTGAGTCCTGTAGTCTAACAGTCCAGATATCAACTAAATTGAATCGCAGTCATCTGATAACCGGTGAAACTGCGATCATACTTCCATGCCTTGGGAGAACGGACGAGCAAGTCACTTCAAACGGCCCTCAGATTCTATCTGTTGAGAATTCGATGGGAGTGGTGCATATGTCCAATGGCAGCAAAAGTAGGCCTTCGATGTCAATGCGATCTGAACCTACGATAATAGCCGGAATAGCTCGCAAGCGTCAAGATATGGCTGGCGGCGCGATTCAATGGTTAGACTTGGGTTCGGACTTCTCGTTAATCAGAGAAGGAATCGAGGCCACAGTTCCTGGCTTCGAGGCATATAATTCCAGAATTCTCCGCCCATCGGGGTTCGAATTGCCAAATCCGCCAAGGGATACCAGAACTTTCAGAACATCCACGGGAAGAGCTGAGTTTTCAGCAGCGGAAATCTCATCATTTACCCCCGACGATGATGCTTACACTATGATGACAATCAGGTCACATGATCAATTCAATACAACGATATACACTGAAAATGATAGATACAGGGGTATTTCTGGTTCGCGGAGGATTATACTCATGTCGAGAGACGATATGAATGAAAGAGGCTTCAGAACTGGTCAAATGGTGGATATATCAACAACAGGAGTAGATAGGAGGATGGAATCAGATGGGTGGTCAGTAGTCCCATACGATATACCTAGGGGCTGTGTAGCAACTTACTTTCCCGAGTCCAATCATTTGATCCCAATAGAGTCATACGCTGAAGGGAGCTTCACCCCTACATCCAAATCGGTTTCAGTGCTAATTAACGGCTAGACGCCTTTTTCAATGCCTTGACTTGCTTTATGAGCGCCTTCACAGTTTTCTTGTGAGTGCGATCCTGATTCATTTCGGAGGACTTTTTTAGGCAGGTTATGGCATCATCGAATCTCCCCAAGTGGGTGTATGCATTACCCATGTTGAATATCGCCGCATATCCAAGAGATTCAGGCTTCGCTTCATAGGTTTGGACATATGCGGATATCGCTTCCTCGTACCTGTTTAGTGCTGAATAGGCATCTGCAATCCCAACCTTAGCCCTTATACGCAGGTCTTCAGGACCATCTGATCTAGTGTAGAGAGTCTTCTCAAAGCAACCCAGTGCCTCTAATGGCTTTCCATCATTAAGCAGAATTAACCCTTTATTGTACCATTCGATCCCCTCATTCACGGTATCCAATCTTGTTGGCTCATTGGGTTGCTTGGCTTCAACACTTCTAGCCAAAGCCTCCAAATCGACCCTCGAAGCTGCTTCTATCGCCTCCGCTGTAGATGAGGCTCGGAGCCTGGCTTTATTGGCACGATTACTGTAACCAAGGGCTTCGAGACTTTCAGCGAGTCCGTTCCACCTGCCTGCAGACTCTTCAATCTTGATGAGGCGGGTCCAGGCCTCTATAGCTCCGTTGTAATCTCCTGTGGACATCAGGATTATTGCCTCGCTGTCCTGCGAATAATCAGGTTTGGATGCCAAAATGGATGATTCTTCCTCTAAAACCAGATTGTCAGAGATAGAAATGATAGATGGTCCCTCTGTAAGTAATTCTCGATCTTCAAATTGTTCATTTCCACCATATCCCTCCGATGCTGACGATTCTTGATCACGTACACTATCTGCATCACCGATATCCTCAGGAAGGTCCGCAGACTCTTCATTTTCTGTAACTTCACTAGAGCTAAGTAGACTCTCCCCGTATGAAATGGACTCTAGTCCTTGTTCTTCGAATCCAAGTTTCGTCAAACCACGGCCTACCATTATCCATGCATGTCCATTCGAGGCAAGATCGTCCTGTACTCTATTTCGGAGTTCATTGACGACTCTGGCCGGCTCCTCCTCGAGAAGATTTTCCATTTCTGCATGACCTTCGAAGAACTCCATGTACTCCACCGAGTAGGTTTACTATTTTGAAGGATGTCTTCTTCTGCGCAACTACAATATTGACGATGGTATTCCCATTAACATGGGTGTGTTGGTAATTTCCGGCGGCTATGGTCTAGATGGGTCCACAGGCATTGTCGCTCAAACAATAGTTGCAAGGACAAAATCAAAAGGGATGGATTGCGATGTATTCCGCAACGATATCACAACTCTCCCCTTGATAGGTTCCCCTGGGTGTTGGGATTCAGAATCGGTATCAGAATACCGCAGCATGGCCGAATCTTCAGAAGGCTTCATACTCATTACACCCGAATATCACGGAACCATGAGCAGTACAATGAAATTACAACTTGACTGGTTGGGCAAAGATCAGGTTGGAGGTAAGCCATTCGCGCTTGTCAGCATGCTAGGTGGAGTTTCTAACACATCCTCACTCAATCACATGCGTCATGTTGTGAGATGGCTTGGCGGATGGTGTACACCCGAGCAAGTAGCCATTCCGGGTGGCAGAACCCACCTTTCGGACGACGATCTTGTAGAAGAAGGCCTTTCAGAGCGGCTCGATGGCGTGCTAGACTCACTAATGCATGCAATAGAGAAGTTCGGGAACTAGTCTGCCGGGGGCGGATTTTCAGCTCTTATCCTATCTTCTTTCTTCTGCCGAGCGACACTGGAGAAGTAGGCAATCATGGGTACGACGATCATCATGGTGAAGCATCCGATCAAAGAGGCTAGCCCATAGAGTGTTTCGGTAATCGGGTCGAGCTTAAACTCCTCAACGCTAACTAGCTCATGAGTAACAACGTGTATCTCAGGTGCATCAGTAAGGTTGACGATTTCTCCAGATTTTCTTACCTCTACTGACCACGTAGTTATTCCTTCTGCTTCCGATAAACGTTCTGTTGCTTTCTCAAATGCGCTATCATAATCGTCAGCCTCGATATATCCTACTCCGCCCAGAGGAAGCTCGATTTCCACAATCGATTTGAATTCTACAATTCCTTCTGCCTCTAGCGATTCATGTGAGAAATCTAGATCACAGGACTCAACAATTAACTCAAAATCCTCATCAATATCCTTGCAGGTAAACATCCGACCAGCATTATCTGCACCCAATGATTCACTCGTGTAGAATGGGATAGAACTTGAAGATACGATCATTTCGGACCCCTCTGAAAGCCCCTCCATAGAGATATTCAACCAAGAAATAGCGGATGTCGTAGTAACGTACCACTTCCCGTCACCATCCAGCTCGGCAGTTGTGAGAACTATTTCTTCATTAGTTGTCTCGAATCGATAATATTCGCTATCTAGAGTGTTTGAATAGACTGCGTAACCGAGGAGGAGGATAAGGGTCATACCCAGGCCAATCATGGTTCTAAGCATGTTCGGATTCCTTGAGAGGGTTTTCTTCATTACCACTCTCTGGTCGCAACCTGTTTTGAAACCTCGTTAAGGATTAGGGCCCCGCTGCGCTGTCTGACGATTATGGAATGTCATCACGGTTAAATACGGACGGAAGGTCGGCGGCTTGCCAGGTGTAGACATGACCACTGTACATGACATCCCAGCCGATCTAATGATCGAGGCTCTTTCGAGCCGACTTGTGGATGACAAGACGGTGGATGCGCCCGAGTGGAGCCGCTTCGTTAAGACCGGAATACACAGGGAAAGAATACCCGTTCAAGAAAACTGGTGGAGCATTAGGAGCGCCGCAGTACTCCGTAAAGTAGCAATGAAGGGACCGATAGGAGTGAATAGGCTCGCTCATGAATTCGGTGGTCCGAGGGATCGCGGAGTAAAGCCAAATTCTGCAGCGTCCGGCTCCAGAAAAATCATCAGAACCATACTTCAACAGTTGGAGAAGGGCGGTCTCATCGAGCCCAGAACCACACTCGGCGGGAACGTTAACCTAGGCAAAGTAATTTCATCTAAAGGACAATCATACGTAGATTCCGTGGCCCACGAAGCAAGAGAGGCTGCTGAAGCTAGATATCCGGAGCTCTCTAGATACTGAGGTGAACATATGGCAAGACACAAGCCCTATGCTAAGAAGAAGCGCCTGATCAAGGTGACTAATCAGAATCGGCGTGTTCCCGTATGGGTGATGATGAGGACTGCCAGGAAGGTAACCACTCACCCTAAGCGTCACATGTGGCGTAGATCGAAACTCCAGAGGTGAATGCTATGTCCGAAGTTAGAGAAATGGTGATTCCCCTAAGGGCAGCTTGGAAGGTCCCAAGGAGCCGTAGAGCTAATCGGGCAATGGCAGAGATAAGAAAGCACGTACATCGACACATGAAGGTCTCTGATGATGAGAAAATTTGGATAGATGAAGACGTGAATCATGCGATATGGGCTCGAGGGATGCAGAAGCCGCCAAGGAAGATTCGCGTCGTCTGCACCAGGGAAGAAGGATTCCCGATTGAAGTGAAGCTAATGGAGGATTGAAATGGGCAATATCAGACCGTCATTCATCAAAATAAGGGCCCTAAGGCTCATTGAGAGGTATCCTGATCATTTCACATCAGATTTTGACGAGAACAAGGGTCTCGTAGAGCGCTTCACAGATGTCGATAATAAGAAGATGCGAAACTGGATAGCCGGCTATATCACCAGGTACAAACAGCGCAAAGTCGACTGACCTAACGCCATCCTTCATGCCACATGATGGCGACCATGGGCCATGGGCAGCCGCAGTATTGAATCCACTCCCGAGTGGGCAAATCGAGTTTGCATCATCCTTGTCAGGCCATATCATGAAGGAAATATAGGTGCAGTCGCTCGCTGTATGATGAATTTCGGTATTACCGATCTCCGGATAGTTGGCAGAGAGGAAGAGCTGACCGAAATTGCTAGGAAGAGAGCCAAACATGCTAATTCGATATTAGATAAGGTCGCCTTCCACGACGATCTGAGGTCTTCAACTTCGGACCTTTCCCTTGTGATTGGAACCTCCGGAAAGAGGGAGCTCGGTGATAAGACCCATCATAGGCATTTCCTCCTCCCAGACGAGATTCCAAGCAGGGTTGAGGAGGATTCTGGAAAAGTCGGCATAGTATTCGGACCGGAAGGTAAAGGATTGTTGAATGATGAGTTGAGGGAATGCGAAATCCTAGTGACGATACCCACTTGGGAGGGCTATCCCATAATGAATCTCAGTCATGCGGTTGCAGTAATATGCTATTCATGGTTCATAAATTCGGAGACCGATGGAAATTACGAAGGCTCCAGAGTTCTATCCCCAGGTCTCAGAAAAAGATTCAGGGAAGAGGTCGGTAGACTTTCGAAGATTGTCCCCACCCAGAATCATAGGAGGAAGAGCATAGAGGATACCCTGATACGAATCATAATGCGAGGCCTGCCGAAAGAAGAGGAGATATCCAGAATACTCTCGGTCATTACGTCTGCTGCTGATGCTTTCGAGGACGTGAAATCAGATGATACGGAGTAATATCTCTATAATCAGCGAAACAGGTGTTGAAGAACCCGGAATTCTCCTTCAAGACCGATCATTTTCAATTGAAGGCATGGGTTCGTCCATTATCGAACAAATGATGAATATACCAGATTTATCAGATCTTCATATAGCAGGGCTCTCTCAAATTCCATTGGGAAAACTAAGAAAAAATGCTGTCAGACTACACGCTGTTTGCAGATATAAGAAAGGAGTAAAGAAAACAGACGAAATATCGCCTGTTAGTGTTAGGTGTATAGATATCCATCCGAGAGCTCTGAATATCAGATGGGAGAGATATGCAAATTTCTTACTTTTTCATGAATATTTACATGCTCTCGGATTTTCAAATCATGGTAAAGAATTCAGGAGGCTCGAGGCCCTATGGCATGATCCGGAAGCACGCGAAATGGGGCGATCCTTCAGCTTACATCTACGTAAGATGAACGCTAGATGGATTTGGTTCTGCCCTGCTTGCGAAATTAAACATTTGAAATCTAAGCGATCAAATGGGCGATATAATTGTAGATTGTGTCTATGTTCTTTGATAGATGTTAAAAATTGAATATCGCATATACGATCTATCGTATTACGTCCAATATTATGGGGACCATATAGCCCATGATTTAGGCGTCTCTCTAACGTGGAATGAGAGGAGCCTTATCCTATTTCCATATGCTGTATTTATGTGTGGATTAACCTGTTCGAATGCCCATTTGGCTAGATTTTCTGCCGTTGGCACAAATGGTACTTCCAATGTTTTTTGTCCTTTGATAATCGAAAGTGCATTTATTGCGTCGATGTCTCCTTCATAGACGATGAAAGCATGATCAACAACATCATGGATATATTTCTCCAGTATCATGGATATATCTGAGAAATCCATCAACATACCTTCTTCTGATGTACCTGCCTGGGATACAACATCGCCTTCCAGCTCCACCTCCCATCGATATCTATGTCCATGCATATTCTTGCACTTGCTCTTGTGGTTCGGCACTCTGTGCCCAGTATCCGTTTCGACCCATCTTCTTATTCTACTAGTCATCTATATCCCTCTCTTTGAAAATCATCGATACTGAATTTATACAATATCTTTCACCGCCATATTTTCTAGGGCCATCTTCGAAAACATGGCCAAGGTGAGCATCACAAGATCCGCATCGAACCTCGACCCTCACCATCCCATATTTTCGATCTATTAGCCTACGTATTCCCGCTTGAGGATGCTCGGTATGGAATGAAGGCCAACCGCAGCCGGAGTCAAATTTCATATCAGAGGTGAATAAGAGATGATTGCAACAGATACAGAAATAGGATCCTGACCGATCTTCAAGATAAAGAGTGCCTGAGAAAGGAGGTTCTGTCCCACCCCTTCTTGTCACCTCGTACTCGATTGGAGTTAGCATGTCTTTCCAGTCTTTTTCCGTTCGAGATTTATCATTCATTGCTGTCACCCCAGTCTAATTGTACATTCAGTGCATGCTTAAGGGCAGAGTCCCAACCTCCAGCGTACTCCAGTGGGTCTTTCTTACCTATCGCATGAAATGCTAGTATACGTTCAATATCAGCACCACTCCGACCAGAAGATCTGCCCTCACTATCCGGATTATAGGATGTGTTCGTGTTTTTGAAGACGGTATCGAAGTCAAGACTCAATTTATTCAATGAAATCTCTGCATCTCCAAGTATGGATTGCTTGTTACCATCGATATAGGGGAGGTGAAAGGAAACCCGATCACTGTCCCAGTTACCGATTTCAAATGCCATGCTGAGGGCCTCATAGAATTCTGGACGGCAATCTGGATAAATTTCATGGTCACCGCTATGTACGCCTAAAGCTAGGATAACGTCGCTATCTTCCTTGATAGAGGTAGACAGAGCATACCCATACAATATGGATGCGAATATGGCATTTCGATTCGGCACGACGGTCTGCTTCATCTGCTCCTCCTCATAATGCCCCTCTGGTACATCATAACCATCCGTAGTCAATGCTGAGTGAAATAGACCAATTGTGGAAGATAAATCAACAATTTTATGTTCTACGAGATAGCCTTCTGATTTCAGATAAGCGATGTTTTCAGAAGCTCTTTCCAATTCTACTACGTGCTTCTGACCATAATTATACGATATGCAGCTGGTCTGGTAACCTTCTGCTAGAAGATGCATCAGGAGAGCTGTGCTATCCATTCCTCCAGAGAGTGCCATTACAGCCCTGATTAGAGCACCCCCATCCATTTGTGTGTCTGGAGGCTGAGCCTCCAGCCCTTAGACTCCTTCACTACTTTCTCAACTGCCTGAAATGATATTCCATTTTCTTCCACTGAATCTGAATCGATGTAGCACGGCTGAATGAAGTGGTGCAAGAAGCCCATCCTCAAATCATCATACATTCCCAAATCTTGTCCACAATATACAATCTTCAACTCGTCGCCCTGTCGTTGTTTGATTTTCGCATTCGGGTATAATTGGTCCTTAGGCGAGACACATATCCAATCTATAATCGGGTCAATTTCTATTGTACCATTGGTTTCTATAGACAAATTAATTCCTTCTTTTTTCAGACTTGATCCGATAGTAGAGAGATCTTGAAGAGCAGGCTCACCACCTGTGAAAATAACTCGGTCGCAATCATAAGAGAGCACCTCGTCTATGATTGATTCAAGCTCCCGTTCTTCATATTTTAGAAAATCAGTATCGCACCATTCGCATCTTAAATTACAGTTCCCAAACCTCACGAAAACATGCGGTACACCTGCGTGGAAGCCCTCCCCCTGGACTGAATGGAAAATCTCTACGATTGGGTATGTGACTGACACATTATCAACTCAATCTTTGATTAGCCGCATCAACTCTGAACGTGCTTCAGACCTATCAAAAAAAACCCCACGCATCGAAGAAGTAGTCATTGTAGCATTTTGCTTCTTGACGCCACGACACTGCATACAACCGTGCGAGGCTTCGATTATCACTGCACAACCAAGTGGAGACAGATGCTCCTCCAAATCATCAGCAACGTTCTTTGTTATTCGTTCCTGATTTTGCAACCTGCGTGAATGGAGGTCTACGATCCTCGCTAGTTTGCTGATCCCTACAATACGATCCGTTGGGATATAAGCTACATGTGCACTTCCTGTGAAGGGCTGGAGATGATGTTCGCAGGTACTATGGAATTCGATATCCTTTAGCAGAACTATCCCGTCATATCCCTCTCCGTTGAACGTAGAGCTCAAAACTTGCTCCGAGGATTGGTGATACCCTGCGAATATCTCGTCCCATGAATTGATTACTCGTGAGGGCGTATCTTCAAGTCCTTCCCTGGACGGATCGTTTTCGATGTATCCCAAAAGTGTCTTTACGGCTTCCTCGGCCTCGTCCCTCGTGGTCATTCAATCACCCCTTATGCGACCATGACGTTCATCGATCATGTCTAATTGGTCTAGCATTTTCCGGCAAGCTGTCCTCACCGCATCTGCAACACTAACGAACTTGCCCTGCTCACCAACGTGTTTTTTGATGTCATCGAGTAAATGGCCTGGGATGTCCAAGCTTATCTTAGGCATGTCTACGCCTAGATAGTATTCTTCAAGTATCTTTCTAGTAATACTCGAAGAATACTAACTTGATATTGCATGGATCCTTTCAACCATGGATTCGACGTGGATTCGAATTTCTTCCGAGGAGGCCCCGTTTTCGATCATTGCTATAATGACATCTAATCCCCCCTCTATTTTCCCCGAGGAGAGGAATTCGTCATTTGTGATATTTCCTGAATCCCTGGCACTCACAAGACGGTCGGAAATCGTATTTCTGAGTAATTTAACCTCGTCAATGTCCATTGGCTCCTTGACAACAGCATCTACTATGTCTGCAAGCATGTCAAGGGCCTTACATTATCCCTTTTCATGGTTCCTTCTGAACCAGTTCGACCAGCACCCCGCCAGTACTGGAGGGGTGTATGAAAGATATCATCGCACCCCCTGCTCCCTGCATGGGCTCTTCATTGATCAATCTGATATTATTGGAATTCAAGATTTCGAGCAGGCCTGTGAGGTCGTCAGTTGCGAGGGCCACCTGCTGGACTCCTGCCCCTCTCTTGGAGATGAATCGTCCAACAGGAGTATCCTCTGTAATAGGCTCAAGGAGTTCTAATCTTGGTTGAGGAGCATCTTTACCTTGCATGAATCGTATCTTTACCCCTTGCTGGACATTCTCTTCTTGACCAGTCTCATAGAATCCCAAGAGCCTCCAGAATTTCTCAGATTCCTCGTTTGATTCACAGGCAATTCCAATGTGATCAAACCATACTCCAGGCATCTATATCCCTCCAGGGGCTGTCCATGTTCCAAGCTCTTCACGTAGTATTCCGCATATCTCCCCAATTGTCGCACCCGACTTACAGGCTACTCTTATCGGATCAATGAGGTTCATGTCTGAACTTACCGCTAATCTAAGCGCCTCAAGTGCATTCTCGAAGTTTGTGCTATCCCTCGTGCTTCTATGATTAGATAGTTTGGATATTTGTCGTTCAATCGCTTCATCGTTAATGACTTGTCCAGCTGGGTATTTGCCTTCTTCCTCCACGTGTAGATTCACTCCTACGACCCTCTGCAGATCATCTTCCAACTCATTCTGCTGTATCCATGCACTCTCATGGATCATCCTAGTCTGTATTCCTGCTTTTACAGCTTCAACAGATCCGCCATGCCTGTCTATCGATTCGATTACATTCCGTGCCTCTGCGATAATATTCGAAGTAATTTCTTCAATTAGTGGCGCACCGCCAAGAGGGTCTACGTGATCAACTACACCGATCTCATGGGCTATGATCTGCTGAGTTCTGAGCGCTACTTTAGCGGATTCTTCAGTGGGAAGTCCAAGAGCCTCGTCATATCCATTCGTATGGAGCGATTGTGTTCCCCCAAGTACAGAAGCTAGTGCCTGATATGCCACTCGCACTATGTTATTCGTAGATTGTTGGGCTGTTAGGGTGACTCCAGCTGTTTGTGTATGGAATCTCATTCTACCACATCTGACATCGTCAAAATCATATCTTTCATTCATAATCTGATACCACAGGGTACGCGCAGCGCGGAATTTGCATATTTCCTCTAGGAAATCACGATGACACCCGAAAAAGAATGAGATTCTGGGTGCGAATGTATCTAGGTTGAGTCCCCGTTCCCTGGCTGCCTCTATGTATGCAAGGGCATTTGAAATAGTCAAACCGACCTCCTGTGCCGCTGTAGAGCCGGCTTCTCGTATGTGGTAGCCACTTACAGATATTGGATTCCATTTGGGGGCGTTTTCAGAGCACCACTCAATAATGTCTACCGTAAGCCTCATCGATTCCTCAGGGGGATGGATGTGGAGTCCTCTTGCCATGTACTCTTTCAAAACATCATTCTGGACAGTACCAGATATCTGAGAGAGGTCTGCTCCTTGCTCCTCAGCAACCACTGAGTACATTGCAAGGAGGACTGCTGCAGGCGCGTTAATTGTCATGGACGTGCTAACATCAGATAATTCGATACCTTCGAAAAGTGATCTCATATCTGAAATTGAATCTATCGGAACACCGACTCTTCCAACTTCCCCTATGGAGTGATCATCATCGGAATCAAAGCCGAGTTGTGTGGGGAGGTCGAATGCAACGGATAACCCAGACTGTCCTGATCTAAGGAGTGATTTGAATCGTCTATTCGTGGATACTGGATCGGAAAATCCCGCATATTGGCGCATTGTCCATATTCTGTCCCTGTACATTCCTTCATGTATCCCTCTAGTGAAGGGAGGGCTTCCAGCTGAAGGAGGGGGATCCACGCTTATCTGACACCTGTATAGTGTTTCAAGTCGTTCATCTTCGGACAGTGTAGTTGTCGATAAGTCGAATCAAACGAGCTGCCTGATCATCATTTATTGCTCCCTCAGAGACCTTAGAGGCGACAAATGCCTTGGCCTCGTCAGCTGTCTGACGCTCGCCTTTAGCCCAAACGGACCCGATTATTGACGATCTGTGCTCTTCAACAACGGATATTTCCTGTAGCAGTCCCTTCATTTCGTACTTATATTCCATATGCCTGGCTCTATCAAGCCTTTTCTCTCTGGCAGCAGGCTGGTAAGTCTTATTTCTCCCACGTCCCCCTTTCCTCCTCTTGGGTTTGGCCGATGGTGCAGGGGTTGGAGGTCTTCTTGGAACATTTTTAGCAGCCTCGGAACGTTCCTTTGCCCTTGCTAGAGCCTGCTGGACCTCTATGTCAATTGCACTTTCATCTTCCGTCTTCTCCTGTTCTCCAGATTCGAGAGAAGGCTCTTCTGTCTTCAGCCCGGAGGATTTCCTTCTAGGTACGCCTAGAATCTGAGATTCTACAACTTCTATTTGTTCAGCCTCTATTGAGGCGTCCTCTTTCTTAGATTTTGATATTGCTTTAGCAGGCTTATTTTCGGAGGGAGACTCTGGCCTAGGTGAACTAATCAGAGGTTTTTTGATTGGTGCGGGTGCAGGAACAGGCCTCTTCGTTTTCTTCGGCTTCTGACCGCCGGAGAACACGTTCGCGGGTGCTGCTTTTGGCTTCCTTCTCCTCTGCACTTCGTAATCGACCAGCCTTTGGGCTCAGAGGTGTCCGAATAAGTATATGGTATGCTAAGACCATATGACGGGGGTCATATCAGTTCTAAGGGATGGGTCGATTGCACTATTTGTCATAATAGTCTCTATACCTGAGTCCAGCATCCTCCTACCCAATTCCGCTATCATGGTTCCATTATCTACGCATAATGGCCTTTCTGGCCAGTATGCCTCCCCTCCACGCTCTTGGGCCATTATGGAGGTCATTGTTCGAATTCTCTGATTGCATGCGACACCCCCGCCAAGTAGAATTTCTGATTTACCAGTCAGAGCCATTGCCCTCTCGCCAACCTCAACACAACTCGCGAAAGACACTTCTTGTAATGAATGGCATACAAGTCCGGGGTCCTCTCCCCGTTCTGCGTGTGCGATTGCAGCGCCTAATATGCCACTAAATGCCATGTCTGTTCCATGTACCGCGTATGGTAGATCTAAAAGATGTTCAGATCCATTTTCTTGTATGAATCTGGATGCCTTTCGCTCTATCTCCGGACCACCAGGAAAGGGTATTCCAATAGATCTTCCAAATTTATCCAGCATGTTCCCTATTCCAATGTCCAATGTTTCTCCGAGTACCCTGTAGCGACCTGATGCACGAGCGATAACTTGGGTATTTCCACCGCTTACATACAGCAATATGGGATCGTCACAGCCAGTCATTCTTCGTCCAATCTCGATATGGGCAACACAGTGATTCACTCCAACAAGAGGGACGTCTAGGGCCATAGACATTGATCTCGCAACGGCCCCGCCGACTCTCAAACAAGGACCTAAACCGGGGCCCTGGCTAAATGCAATTGCATCGATATCGTCCTTGTTGGCCCCCCAGTTTCCCATTGCAGTTCTGAGGAGGTCCCCTGCAGACTGCACATGATGGTCTGCCGCCTCTCTTGGATGTATGCCCCCCTCTTCGGGCCTGTATAGCGACGAGGAAGATGGAAGCACATCAGATCCATCACTAGATACCGCCCCGAAAGAGAATGTATGGGCAGTACTCTCGATGCCGATGATCAGTCCCACGGTCCTTGGGAAAGGCTTCTAGATTCAAAATTACGGGTCACAACGATATGGATTGCCTCATCTCGATGGCCATGGCACGTAATGTTCTGCTACATGGTTCAGGGCCAGTTGTAACCTTGGATTCAGGGGATACATCAGAACCCCTCAGGGGGCATGAAATGTCTGACAAAGGGGCTTTGATCAGACAAAGTGGGACTGAGATACTAATCATAGACGGGATAGTATCGGACATCCAGTCTGCGGGCAGTATAACTTGCGAATGGGAGGGGTCTAGCGATATTGAACTGATTGACGCAGAAGGACGATGCTTAGTACCGTCTTTTGTGGATTCTCACACGCATCTAGCATGGACGGGAGATAGAAGTAATGAGGTGTCTTTGCGCTATCAGGGCATGTCTTACTCTGATATCGCTGAATCCGGCGGTGGCATACGGAGTACGGTGCAGTCAACAAGAAGATCTAGTGATGTGGAGTTACGCCAATCCATAAAATCAAGGATAGATCAAGCCAAGACACTCGGAACCGCAAGGATGGAGGCAAAATCTGGATACGGATTGGACGTTGAAACCGAAATTCGATCTCTTATGGAGATAAAATCGATAGCCGAATCTAGTTCTATGCCAGTTGAAACTACGTGGTTAGGTGCACATGACTTTCCTGCGGATAAATCGAAATCAGAATACATGACTGAGCTTATCGAACAACAACTTCCAGCTGTCATCGAGAATGAACTGGCCTCTTTCGCAGATGTTTTCTGCGAACCGGGCTGGTTCTCCCTTGAGGATACCGAACAAATTTGCACAGCAGCAAAGGACGGAGGATTAGGAATTAGGCTCCATGTGGACGAGTTTGTCGATGGAGGCGGTTTGGAGCTCGCTACAGAAATGGGTGCCGTCAGCGCGGATCATGTTGCAAAATCCAACATCGAATCCCGCCGTGCTGCCGATGAAGCAGGAGTTATGCAGACCTTCCTTCCAGGAACGCCCTATGCGCTGGGGAAAGATTTGGATTTACCATTGAAGGAATGTTATGATTCTGAATATGCATTTTCCATGGCTACAGACTACAACCCGAACTGCCCATCGCTCTCTCTTCCGTTTGTTGGAAGCCTCGCAGTTCACCGTATGGGCTTAGATCCGTTGGCTTCATTGGTGGCTGTTACTAGGAATCCAGCAACAACAATGGGGCAACTAGGAAATGAGCATAGAGGGACGATTGAAATCGGAATGAAGAGTTCTATATTGATGATGAATTCTAAAAATCCAGAGTCATGGATTTCTTCTTTCGGATCCATGAATAACTTTTCTATGATTAATTAAAATACATAGGTATGTATCTGTATCTTATTAGTTATAGTATTGTTTCAACATAATGTAGTCTTTCAATTTATGTCAAACAGGTTACAATAATTCTTCAGATCTAATAATTCTGTTTCGCAGGATAGTTATTCGGAAGGATCGATTAACAAATTATGGGCCGATAATGCACATTATCAGACCAAAATTACTAGCGCCCCACATCAATAAGAGCGCAGTGCATCGTTTTTTCAATATATACAAAAAACTGGTAAAAACCCCCTTATTGTACGTGCAAATGAAATAATTCATCCAACTCGCTTCGTACATGGTAGAACGTGCATTCTGCATGAGGTGTAAACAGGATGTGAACGTCTCAAATGGAAAGATCGTAGTTATGGGCAATGGGAGAAAAAGACTCTCGGGCATCTGTGATATAGAGGGCTGTGAAGCCAAATTGTCTAAGATAATAGCTTAATGTGTTTTTCATTATCTTCAGAATCCTTCATCAGTGAGTGGTTACTGGCCTCATAAGTAGGGCTCGTGGTCTAGGGGTTATGACGTCGCCTTGACATGGCGAAGATCGCAGGTTCAATTCCTGCCGAGCCCACCAATAGAATTTATACTAATTATATTAATTATTCATAATTCTATATTTCGAAGTAGATTCGAAAGGTCCCCTTCCCCTTGTTCTGAACTCTTCCTATCGTTATGTTTCCAATCGATGATGTCGAGGAGAGGTGAGTGCCCGCGCAAGGACATAAGTCGATACCTTCTATCTCAACCATTCTCAATATTGGGTCGCTGCCGCCTATTCTATCGATAATCCTCTCTACGAATCTTCTATTCCTAACTCGATCGTCGGACATGATCTGTTTACGGCTCCATTCGTGAATCATAATTTCAGCATCCTTGTTTACCCAATGATTGGCATCTTCCACTAACATATTCACATCAAAGTCATCTCTATTTTCGAATTTAAGATCCATTCTACTTTCACTCTCTCCAAGCTGATTCCCAACTGTTATGGCCCCCCATCTCTCATTTGCAGTAGCAGAGACGATATGCGCTGCACTATGCATCGAAGTAAGTGCATTCCTCCGTTCAACATCTATCACGCAATCGACCTCTTGTCCAACCTGTAGAATATCACCAGAAACAGGATGGATTATGTGTGATGACGCGGAAACCTCCCCGAACCGAAATTCTTCACCATCAGATAGGAAGATCCCTGTGTCTCCCGGCTGCCCCCCTCCTTTGGGATAGCACCAAGAGTCGGAGAGAATTACCCCCTCGTCTGTAACAGACTCGACGATTGCCTTGAATGGTGCTGGATTTATTCCAGGATGATGTTCTAAATGCCTCCTAGTTAGGGCCATTTGAACCCTCCATGCCACTCAAAATCATCTCGGTCATCCTATTCGTATCACCTGACATTGACCTGTCCCCGTTTATTGGATCTGAAACTGATCTCACCATTTCATGATGCTTTTGAACGCCCTTGCCTGGTTTATGCTCTCTGAGATCCAACGCTGCTGAGGCGACGAGCATCTCATTCCCGAGGACCGATGCTGCCAGTCTGCATATCTCTTCTAGACGCTGACAGGCTGTTGACCCCATTGATACATGATCTTCCTTCCCACCTGAAACGGGTATATTGGTTAATGCTGCTGGACTTGCTAGCAGCCTTATTCTTGCAATCGCAGCTGCTGAGACATATTGCACAATCATCAACCCACTTTCAAGGCCGCTGTTATTTGCTAGATATGCGGGAAGCCCACTCCAACTTGGCATCAGCATTTGATTCGTTCGTCGTTCAGAAATGGAACATATCTCATGTATCGCAGATGCTAAATTATCAGCTGCCAGAGCAAGAGGTTCACCATGGAAATTACCTCCACTAAGTACATCGTATCCGCCATCACCATCCTCGAGTATTAGTGGGTTATCTGTAGCACTGTTGACATCTGATATAGCAATCTCTTTGCTTGATCTAACGACGTCTATAACGGCACCATGCACCTGAGGTGCACATCTGAAACTGTAAGCGTCCTGTACACGTTCGCAATCCTCATGAGACTTGTTTATCTGAGAACCCCGAAGATGACTCAAAATCCGATTGGCACTGACCCTTTGGCCACGTTGCAATCTGACATCGTGTATTCTAGGGTCGAATGGCTTGTGAGAACCCGCTATAGCTTCGATACTCATTGCACATGCAGCATCTGCAGCGGCGCATAGTCTGTCAGCATATGCTGCTGCTTCAGCAAGATAGGCTGCCATCTGAGAAGTTCCGTTGATCAGGGAAAGCCCCTCTTTCGCACTTAGGATGACGGGTTCTCTACCTATGTTCTCAAAAACAGTCTTGGCTTGAATTTCCACCCATTCAGTCCCCTTTCTATGCATAAATTCACCTTCACCAATAAGTGACATCGCCATATGGGCCAGCGGGGCGAGATCTCCTGAAGCGCCTAGTGAGCCAACTGATGGAATGGTTGGCGCATATCCGGAATTAACTAGGTCAAGCATCGTATCAACAACCTCCGGCCTTATACCCGAAACCCCCATGGTGAGCGAATTAGCTCGTATAGCCAGCATCCTAAGCGATGTTATGGGATTCATGGCCGGGCCAATACCGCAAGCATGACTAAGAATCAGATTGCGTTGTAACTGTTGAAGTTCCGAGGACTCTATCTTTACATTGGAAAGACTGCCGAATCCTGTATTTATTCCATATACGGAGTCATCGCTCTCTAGAATCGACTCGACGTGCTCTCTTGACCTAGCCATTAATTTTCGTGCGGACTCTGAAATGGAAATCTTCGTTGGAATAATGCCAATCGACATGATATCCTCTATCGTCATTGATTTTCCATCGAGTACGATTTCTCTCACGGTGAATGTCCCCCTATCTTATCCAGCAATTCTTTGTCTACCAGAGATGGTTCAGTGATTACTAGGCGAGGGTCTTTTTCCTTAGCCCTGTTTATCGCCCACATTGCACCAGGATTCCTGGCCCATGCCCTTCTGGCGATACCATTGTCAACATCCCATGAGAGCATAGATTCAGCACGTAGCGAGGCATCTACTGAACCATCTAGTAGGAGTCCGAATCCACCATTCATCACTTCCCCCCATCCGACGCCTCCTCCATTATGCAAGCTAACCCATGTGGCTCCCCTACAGGCATCGCCGATGAAATTCTGTACTGCCATGTCGGCAGTAAACCTTGATCCGTCCCTGATATTGGCAGTTTCCCTGTATGGGCTATCTGTCCCTGAAACATCATGATGATCTCGTCCAAGGATGATCGGTGCCGATAATTTTCCACTGGCTACTGCTTCATTGAATTTAGCAGCTATACGCTTTCTGCCATCACCATCTGCGTAAAGTATCCTAGCTTGACTTCCAACAACCATGCCATAGCCATCTGCATTAGTAATCCACCTCAGGTTGTCTAGAATCTGGCTCAATATCTCATCGGGTGCGACAGCGGATTGCTCGAGTAGAACCTGCTTAGCTATTTCATCGGTGATTTTCAGATCCTCCCTTGATCCTGATGAGCATACCCATCTAAACGGCCCAAAACCGAAATCAAAGCACATAGGCCCCATTATATTCTCGACATAGGAGGGGTATCGGAATGAGCCATCTTCCCCTACATTTGCCCCTGCTCTAGATGCTTCTAACAAGAATGCGTTGCCATAGTCCCAGAATTTCATCCCTCTTTCAGAGAGCCGGTTTATGACGTCCCCATGATCTACAAGCGTCGATTGGACCATTTTTCTAAATTTTTCAGGATCATCTGAGAGCATTTGAGAAGCCTCGCTATGGGACATATTCCTTGGAATATAACCACCCAACCATGGGTTGTGAAGACTAGTTTGATCACTGCATAAATCTGGAACTACATCCGACTCTTCGAGATGCTCGAGGAGATCGACTATATTACCAACATAACCGATTGAAATCGCTTCCTTACTAGCTATAGCCTCCTTCGCCCGAGTTGTAATCCACTCGAGATCATCGCTCATTTCCGATAACCAGCCTTGTGAGCGCCTCTTCTCTACAGCATGTCGGTTAGTCTCTGCAATTATCCCAACCGCGCCGGTTATCACTGCAGCCTTTGCTTGAGCACCCGACATGCCGCCAAGGCCAGAGGTTACGAAAAGAACCCCCTCCAATCCTCGCTCGTGATCCAGACCAAGATGAAGCCTCGCTGCATTAAGGAGGGTTATCGTCGTGCCGTGTACGATTCCCTGTGGCCCGATATACATGTAGGATCCAGCCGTCATCTGGCCGTACTGAGTAACACCTATTGCATTGTGATAATCATAATCCTCTTGAGTGGAGTGATTAGGTATCATCATACCATTTGTTATGATTACTCTAGGTGAGTCTTTGTTAGAAGGGAATAGCCCCATTGGGTGGCCCGAGTACATCACAAGAGTCTGTTCTTCGGACATCATACTGAGAAGTCGCATCGATACGAGATACTGTGCCCAATTCTGGAATACCGAGCCGTTCCCGCCGTAAGTAACAAGCTCGTGTGGGTATTGCGCGACTGCGGGGTCTAGATTGTTCTGTATCATCAGCATTATCGCTGCTGCAGATGGTGTTTCTGCTGGATAATCGCCTATCGGTCTTGCATGCATCGGATAATCCGGCCTGAACCTATGCATGTACACATGGCCATACTTCCGAAGCTCTTCAGAGAAATCCTCTGCTAGTTCTTCATGCCATGATTTTGGGAAGTATCTGAGTGCATTTTCTATAGCGAGGGAGAAGGATTCCTTGTCAAGATTCATGGGGCGTGGCGGAGCATGATCTACATCTAGGTCTATTTCTCGCTTGGGGGGAAGGTCTTCCGGTATCCCTCCTCTAACGAGTCCTCTGAAAGATTCTTTATCGCCCATCAAGATTCGCTCCAATCCAATGTTATTGAGAGCATGTTTTCTATTTCTTCCATCATCGTGGATAGCTTCGACTTAATTGACAGTCTTTTTTGATTAGAAATCTCGGGAAGGTTGGCTGCAACATTATACGCTCCGATAACCGAAGCAGTAGCCAAGAGATGCTTTGAGGCCATTAAATCACTGTGAGCATTTTTATTATGATTACCATTTATCTCCATGTGAAGAAGAGAAATCTCATGGGCCCTTGAAACGAGATCCAGTGGGATTTCAGCAGCGATTAATGATGCGGATTCTATTGCCCCTCTTCTGCTTGGATCTTCCTTGTCCAAACGATATGCTTCTACTACAGTGTCATACGCCTTGCAATCTTCGCTGTACCCATCGATTGCAATATCTTCGAATCCCATAGTTTTGGAAATTATAGATTCCGCGGATAGATGTCCATCTGACCACTTTTTTGATTTGAGTGTTAGATTAGAAACCATTCTCAGAAGAGCAGTTCCCTGGCCCAATGCGAGCCAACCTACCGCGCCGCCCCCGGGGGTAGGCCGTCCATCTGAAATGTTGGAAAGAGTCTCTTTGATGTCCATTTTTCCACCAGCCTATATGTCTCTTAGAGCCCATTCTATTATTCTCGATTCAGGGTTGAATTTTTCAAGAGTGCTGAGTCCCAAACCTAGTATCGCTTGCTCCACTAGAGTCTCCTCCGATGCATCTTCGCCAAGATACCAACGACCTGCCCTGAGCATGCTTTGAAGAGGTACGAGTCCGACAATCTCGCTTCCATTTACCCTTGCACCAAGTGCCCGTGCCAGAGCCAGAACAGCTTCATAGGCTACGTGAATATCTGTTTCGTCGGGATTCGAGAGATTCATTGATACTTGCGATATTCCATGTGATTCAAGCTTCACACCCATCCCCTGAACAGATTCTAGCATGCCCCCGACCCTTATTCTCTGACCAGATTCAGACTTGATGAGGAATCCGGACGTCCTGAGGACTTTGCCAACTGTAGCCGAAACTTGTGGCTCGACCTCTTCGATATTTACGTTGTATGCTATCAAGATTGGACGTACTCCAATGGCCATAGCACCGAATCTATCGCAGCTTTCATCCCACTCTCCGGACCAACTATCGGGCATTCTAGTCTCTTCATTTTTCCACACCCCTCCTGAAAATCTCTCCTTGAGTCCTTCATATCCTCCTCTTCGTAAATCGGGTAATCGTGACCTAGAAGGATGACTGGCGTATGACCCGTATTTGAACATCGATACTTCCCCCATTAGTTCTGTGAAGCAGGCTTCAGCGACAGAGGCAGCATCCTCTTCGGTTGATTCTCCAAGCGGTATGAATGGTAGCACGTCAACTGCACCCATTCGAGGATGACCTCCTTTATGCTGCCTCATATCAATCAGCGAGCGGGCTCTTCTGACAAGATCTATGCTGGAACGTATGACTTGTTCCGGATTCCCGGCATAGGTTATCACTGTCCTATTGTAATCCTCATCCGGCTCAACACCAAGTACACTTGAGCCTCCATCTTCGACAGAAGACACGATTGATTGGATAATCGATGTATCTCGTCCTTCGCTTATGTTAGGAACAGCCTCTATAAGAGTCATTTTTCTGACCTCACTGATACAATGCCTCTGCTCCTTCACTTGAGCGAGATCTTTCTGAGAGTACTCTGGTGACTCCTTCCTCTAAGTCTTCCTTTGACATGCTGTTCTTACGTTCTGATATTGCATGCATACCGGCCTCTGTCACCACCGCCTTCAATTCTGCACCACTCATTCCTTCGCATTTTTTGGCTAACTTCCTCATATCAACGGAATCATCAACAGGGGTATTTCTAGTGTGGATTTCAAGAATTGATATCCTTCCTTCGAAATCAGGTACATCTATTCCAATTATCCTATCAAACCTACCGGGCCGTAACAAGGCTTTGTCCAGCAGTTCCATCCTGTTTGTGGCAGCGATTACCATCACACCCTCAGATTCTGAGAATCCATCCATTTCAGCAAGAAGTTGCATCAGGGTTCTATGGACTTCGCGGTCACCAGAGGTTGTGGAATCAAGTCTTTTACTACCAATTGCATCTATTTCGTCAATGAATATCACTGATGGGGCCTTTTCTCTTGCCATCGAAAAGATTTCGCGAACAAGTCTACCACCTTCTCCGATATATTTCTGGGCAAGCTCTGATCCGACTATACCGAGGAATGTTGCGTTAGTTGAGTTTGCAAGTGCCTTTGCCAACATGGTCTTCCCATTGCCAGGGGGGCCTGAAAGAAGAACGCCCCTTGGAGGGTCTATCCCAAATTTAGAGAAAGCTTCTGGATTGAGAAGAGGCATCTCAACAGCTTCTCGTAGGGATTTTATTTGTTTATCGAGACCCCCGAGCATGCTGAATTTCGTATCTGGTTTGTGAATTATCTCGGAAGCAGCTACCAAGGGATCCCATCCGTCATTTAGAATCTCAATTATGGATAATGTGTCCTGATTCAGAGTTACTCTCGACCCAGGCGATAGGTCCGCTTGGTCGATTCGAGGGTTGTATGTTACCAGGAATACAGTTCCATTAGAGCTCTTGACGATAGCTCTGTCTTCGATGACGTCCTGGACATGACCCACGACCAGCGGCGGTGATTTGAGGTGTCTAAGATCTTCCTCTAGTCTCCCTGCTCTCTTGGATACCTGTGTAATCTCGTTTTCCAAAAGAAGCTTTTCGGTGAGGAGTGTTTGTGTTCTGTCCGCGAGCATCTCAAAGTCACGTTTGAGTGAATCGATCTCTGAGGCCATATTTGTAATGCTATCGACGTCATCTTCGACATGAGATGTGCCTGCCGCGTCGCTCGCCATGGGGCTCCTTCTATACAGACAGTTGAGAAGGCTTCGGCTGAGTCGAATTCATGACTGATTAGCAAAACCGCGTAGCATGGGCGTGTGCGAGCTGTGCGGAAAAGAGAATACCGGAGTCTTCAATATACTAGTTTCTGGCGCACAAATATCTGCGTGTGTTGCATGTAGTACTAAGAGAGGTTTTTCTATTCCGTCTAGAGAAACGGACAGAGCAAGATCATCGGTCAAATCACCAATTTCTAGGGCCCGCAAGGCCCGGCCAACGTTCGAAGCTGCAAGTGACTTTCACATAAGAATAAGAAAGGCCAGGGAAGCCAATGGAATGAGTGTCGAGGAGCTTGGGAGGAAGATGAATCTCCGCGTACAAGATCTTCAGAAATACGAAGGCGGAAGTGTACCTCCTGACTCAATAGCCAAAAAACTAGAGAGGGAGTTAGGGATAGTTATTCTGGAGGAAGCTGAGGCGAATGACGTCTCTCCAGTCGTAAAACGTTCCAATAAGTCCGTTACTATCACGGATATGCTAGATGATCTGATGAGGGATGCATCCAATGACTGATGTTAAGAAAATCAGAATTGAAGCCATACATCTCGATCAGGACGACCCTAAGAAATGCACTGCCAAGAAATTAGAGAAGAGGGGACTCATACGGTGCAAGACAAGGATATCCTCAGCTGCGAAGAAGGGAATTCTACTAGATCCCCTCTCAGAGATACTGCTTAGTCCAAGTGATGTGAATTTAATCGAAAGCGGCGCTCTTGTTGCGTTGGATTGCTCATGGAAGAGGATTCATGAATCTGTCAGGATTATATCAAAAACCACAAGGCTCGAATCAAGGATACTCCCCATCTTGCTCGCAGGGAATCCAGTGAGCTGGGGAAAGAGAGGACGAATGAGTACTGCAGAGGCTCTATCCGCCACCCTATACATAGTTGGCTACAAAGAACAGGCCATTTCACTATTGAATCCATTTAAGTTCGGTGATGCGTTTATGGATTTAAACAGGCAACTGCTTGAAGCGTACTCGTCTTGCAATAGTCAGACTGAAGTTGAGAAGATGCAGTGGGAATTTTTTGATCGTCCATCATCTGACATTTGATCCCGGGGCTATGTCTCCGTCTGGCCTAAGTAGTCGTACGGATCCTTTGCCGTCATCGGCTGCCAAGAGCATGCCCTCCGACATAACGCCTCTGAGTTTCCTGGGCTCTAAATTAGCGACAAAAACGACCAAAGAGCCTGTGAGGTCTTCTTTGGTATAGTGGTCTTTTAGACCTGCGCAAACAGTTCGATCTTGCTCGTCACCTTCAGATATCTTGACCACATAAAGGCGGTCTGCATCGGGGTGGTCGTCGACGGAGACGATCTTGCCTATTCTGAGTTCGACGGATGCAAATGTATCGAAATCAACGAATGCCACACCTTCGATGTGTGAGGTGTCGTTATTCATTGTGTCTGTAGATTCTTCATCTGAGAGTATACTCTCGAGATCGAGTCTAGTAAAAAGAGGGGCGGATTTAGGCAAGTGAGATGGACGTTCGCCGCTAGCCATTGCATCATCCCACAGCAAATCTCTCGGATTTCCAGGTTCTCCTATCATGCCCCACAATCTTTCTGATTGGAAGGGCATGTATGGATAGGTGAGTATTGAAAGAACCCTTAGGCTATGCCATGCGGCAGATAGGGGTAACAACGCTTTCTGAATTTCTTCTGGATCATCGGAACGTAGATACTTCCAAGGTTCAGATCTTTGAAGAAAGCCGTTGCCCTCTTGGGATATGTCCATTATCTTCCTGAGAGCCTCCTTGAACCTCTGACGTTCCATCGAATCAATTGCTCCCTCGATTTTCGACTCTATGAATTTCTTAAAATCTGGATATGCCTCCAAGCCTGGCAAGGAGGCAACAGGGTTGAATCCATCCTTGGAAGCACGTTTCACTAGTGAGAGCACCCTATTCACATAATTACCATAATTACCAATCAACTCAGAATTGACGCGTTCCACGAATTCGTCCCATCGAAAGTCTGTATCGTGAAGTTCTGGCATGTTTATGGTCAAATGATAACGAAGTGAATCAGGATCGTATCTTTCGAGGAATGTAGGAAGCCAAACTGCATGCTTCCGACTTGTCGAGAATTGATCCCCGGAGAGCATCAAATATTCATTGGATGCGACGTTGTCCTCGAGGTGAAGCTTCGCTTGCTCGTCCTTTCCTGTGTTAAGTGCCAACAATATGGCTGGCCATATTATAGTGTGAAAAGGGATGTTATCCTTCCCCATGAAATATATATGTTTGAGAGATTCTCCATGTATCCACCACTTCTTCCAGATATCCTCATAGACACCATCATGTGACTTGCTTGCGTGCTGTTCTGCCCATATTCTTGCACAGGTCAAGTATCCCTGAACAGCATCAAACCACACGTAGACCCGTTTTGATGCCCATACTTCTTCCTCCAATGGTATCGATACGCCCCATTCTATATCCCTGGTGACTGCACGTGGACGTAGGCCCATATCTAGCCAATTCTTTGTCATGGACCTAACATTCGGCTTCCAAACCCTCTGTCGCTCTGATGCATGATCTTCCAAATCTTTCTGAAGGAGATCCAACCTGAAAAAGAGGTGATCAGTTTTCCGAATTTCGACAGGATCTTCAGGATTAAGTTTTGAGACTGGTTCTATCAGCTCATCTGCCTCGTATGTTGATCCACATGTGTCGCATTGATCGCCTCTAGCACCATCCGCAGAACATCTTGGGCATTTTCCGAAAACATACCTATCAGGAAGGAATTGTATGTCGCCATTATCCTTGACGGAGCAGAACTGCTCCATAGTTTCCCTCATCAAAAATCCTTTTTCATGTAATTCCAGTATGACTTCTTGAACAAGTTCATGGTGCCTTGAGTCAGAAGTTCTGCCATACAAGGCGCCGCCATAATCTACACCTCTGGAATCGATATTATCGTCCCAAGAACAGCCTAGCCTCAACAGAGAGTCAAGTATATCTTTGTGATTCTCATCCACAATTTCCTGTGGTGATTTCCCTGTTTCATCAGCAGTCACTGTTATCGGTGTTCCGTGCTCATCAGAGCCGCTCAACATCAATACTCTCCTACCTCTCATTCGTTCATACTTGTACTGTATATCGGCAGGAAGGCAATTGCCTGCTACATGTCCCAGATGAAGTGGTCCATTGGCATAGGGCCAGGCCATGAAAATTGCAACATGCTGACTGTCCACGTGTCCGCTCCCGGACAGCCACATATTTAGGAGATGGGCAAACTCGGAGTTATGGAGCAACGCAACCTCATGCATACCAGCTTTGTCCAATCTCCCCCTCGGAGGAACCCCTAAAGTGACTCCCATATCCGCTATTTTGCTATATGGAACGGTCGCTCTGGGAGTTTCATTTATCTGCTCAATACTCGAAGCTGTTCTACTAAGCACGACCAGGGGCCACGTACTCGCATTGCAGCCGAAGATGCCCACAACCGCTGAAAGATGGCTGACATTCAAGGATGATCCAGAACGCCCCCTCACCGCCATACTCACTCTGAACACAATCGCACACACTGTGGGTGCGCTGGGTGTCGGCTCTGAAGTAGAAAATGCGTATCCCGGCGAATATGCACTAGCAATCGCATCAACTATTCTGACACTTCTCGTATTGCTCCTCTCGGAAATTCTTCCTAAAACAGTTGGAACACTCTATTGGAGACGACTCACAGTTAGTGCGGGGTTGGTACTTCACTGGATGACAATCGTACTAGCACCCATAATATGGCCAATCGAAAAGACACGCAGGCTTCTTCCATCCGTCAAAGAGGAGGCGATGACTCGAGATGAGATATCTGTCATAGCAGACATAGCCGAAGAGACCGACGTCATAGATGAGAGAGAGGAGAGCATCATACAGAATCTATTGATGCTCAAAGAGATGACTGTGGGGGCGATTATGACCCCAAGGACCGTCATGACCTCCGTCGAATCTGAAGAGACGATTGGATCGGTCATGGAGCGTATTCCCGTAATGGTTCATGGCAGGATGCCCGTGTTCGATGAGGATGCCGTAGTTGGCATGGTGCTGAGGTCGGATATTCTCAAGAATGCAGCTGCAGATAATTTCGATCCGCTGATGACTGCGATAATGCGTCCAATATCGAGTGTTCATTCTGACGGATCCATAGATGCAGCACTCAGAATAATGCTTGAGGATAGGGTGCAAATTTTGACTGTGGAAGAAGAATTTGGAACCATCATCGGCCTAGTAACAATGGAAGACGTCATTGAAACACTACTCGGGGTCGAGATAGTAGATGAAGCGGATATCGAAGGCATAGAGGATGGAGCGGTAAGGGAAGATATGCGCGAGTTGGCTATGATGCGTCGAGAAGAAGAGTGATTCAGTCTAGATTGACCGTATCTTCTTCTTTCTCAGAGAGAAGTCCTCTCTTCTCTGCATAGTCGCTTAGTTGGTCAAGTCTCTTCAACCATCCTTTGGAGCTTCCAGTCTTGGTAGATCGGACGAGCCAGACGCCACCGAATACCCTCTCCCAGAGACCTCTCTTTGCCATCGAGAAACGGGTTAATAGCCAATCAAAAAAGAGCGGCAGTGAAAGTAGAAGTCCTATCACCCTGAATATGGCTGATCCCGTTGATTCGCCTAGGGGCGATGAGAGGTCTGAGAGCATTGTTAGTGCTGTGACTAGGCCGATTAGTGCGAAAGGGAAGTTCAGCCCTTTGAGGAATGTGTAAGCCCATGATGCATTGTTGCCGCTGGATGTGACAAACTTGGTCCGAGAGACTATGTTTCCAACGGTTCTGTTGAATCTAGATGGCAAGAATCCTACATTACCCAAGTAAAGAAGCATCCCGCCTATGATGATGTAAGTCGCATCAAAATTTAATCCCCATGCGAATACACCGACTACGGGAAACATCCACCCATACCCCACGAGTACATCAATGAACCTTCTAAAGGCCATCTGACCACTGGTTGGGGACTCGAAGCCATCTGGAAACGAAGGTAACTCGGAGGGTTCAGGCTTTGTCTTGCTCTCTTTCTTCTCGCGACGTCTTGAAAATCGAGATTCTTTTTTTGCTTTCTCAACCTTCACAGGAGGTTTTGCAGGGGTCTTCACAATAGGCTTTGAAGGAGCCTTCTCTGGGGCCTTTTTCTTAGTATTCTCTTTAGGAGTTTTTCCAGATTCGGCCTTCTCTAGCAATCCCATCTCGAACCCTCACTGAAGCGCCTCGCCCATAGTCTTGTAGTGTTCAAAGTCCTCTGATTGGGTAAAACTTTCAATTTCAGAGGCAGGCAGATCGCCCAAAACTTCGTTGATAAGTGCAAAGAAGTCTCTTCTCTCATCTTCAGGAGTGTGGTGTGGATCTGTTCCAACACGCTTGTATAACTCGTATGCATCTGATTCAGTAAAGGATTCAATGAATTTAGAACTTTGATTCCCTAGAAGCGTATCTACTATGCTGAAGAGCCTCGCGAAGTCGTCATTCGCTTGCTTTAGTCTTGTTATGGCTGCCGCAAACTCATCGAATTCCATTGTTCCGCTATCA
The DNA here is from genome assembly GCA_002497295.1 of Euryarchaeota archaeon UBA171. Lineage (GTDB taxonomy): Archaea > Thermoplasmatota > Poseidoniia > Poseidoniales > Thalassarchaeaceae > MGIIb-N1. The sequence continues at coordinate 57,032 of DANO01000039.1, forward strand.
TCAACATCAGCAGTTTGGAAGAAATCAACCAACTCGTCCTCTTCAAATGATGATAACATTTCAGCGCTTATACCCGTTGCGTCTGATACTTTCTGAATGAATGCTGGTTCATCCATGGAGTGAATGAATTCATCAAGCGTGAGATGGTCCGTGTCCTTGGGCTTCTCAATAAGCTGTACTTTGGGAGCAATATCCCTCACAACCTGTTGTTGCTCCTTCCTCATGACTATGATCTCCCTGTCCAATTCTGTTCCAAACCTATCAGAGAATCTATTGATCAATGATCCTCTATCTCCCTTTGCGATTCTGTCTATGTGGCCATACATCCCATCAAGACCTTCGGAGCCTATGTTGGCAGCTTTCCTGGCACTCCATAGCGACTCTAGGTCTTCTTCTGCTGGATCTTTGTTTTTGTCAGGCCATTCATGATCATACTCTCCCAATTCAGGTGTTGTGACCGTTCCCCTGCCGCCTCCAATGGGTACAAGGCTGTCAAAGTCCTCATTGGGGAGGTTTTGAGGTGGGGGAGGGGGCACAATAGGATTACCCTGAGAATCCATCGGAGGAGGCGGCGGGGGCGGAGGGGTAGGAGGTAATTTCCCCTTCTTCTTACGTCTCGGGATTAGGCCCATGGCATGGCCTGAGTCAATTCCGTGTTTCAACGTTCGCCGAATGTGTAGCTATTGTGAGCTATTCAAGAAGGTACTAGCTCAGCCCAGCCTTTGAGCTGCAAAAACATAGCCATACCCTCATCAACGACATACTCGCTTCCTGAATTCCCATCTATCTCCCTATCGGATATTATGGCTCTAACATCATCGATTAAGAGGCGAATTTTGGTATTCTCGCTCCCTCCAAAAACAATAGCCTCCTTCAATGGGTCAAATGGTTTAGAGCCGTCTGGATCCAATCTTTCGAAGGGTATCTCAGTAACCCTGAGGCCTGATTTGCCATGGAGGCTCCCGAGATGGCGTATTACTCTCTTAACATCAACCGTAACATTCTCGTCCGTTTCGCCGCCTATTACCGATACCGTTGAGTTGGCATGTACGAGTGCCCAGAATAGGCTTGTTCCAGATTCTCCGAACACCTTGAGGGACCTATCTCGTTTCAGTCTTGAGACGTGGTCTTTGCTGGAGGCTTTCTCAATAAGATCCAGCATTTTGGGCCGACTGACGGGATGGTTCTGACCTCTTGCTTGTTCAATCAGTGTATTGACACTTAGGGAACCCTTTGATCCAGTTGCCGCTTCTGAAAGCATATTTGAAATTCTTTCCACACCGTCATCCAGTCTTCTGGACCAGCCCGAGTCTTCCCTTTGAGATGATGATACCTCCAGCCCCACACCTCGAATATATGTCACAATCTCCCTTCTTGCATTTGAGTCCAGATGGAATAGAGACGGGTCCCTTAGATGAATATGGAAACCCCTATGTCCTGAGAAAGTAAATTGAGCATAATCTCTGTTGAATCCGAATTCCGGCTCCAGGAAGTCGTTCCAGAGTGACCACGCCTGATCTTGTATGGCAGATATAAGGTTGGGGAAATCGGTGGGATTGATGCCGTGTAAATGATCGCCGTCTAGATCGAAGATGAGGTCAGCGCCCCTCCATCCCTTATCGGACATTGTTCTCTGAGAGGGATCATCGTAGTAAGCCGTAGAATGGAAGCATGAATGCGGGAATCTTTGACATAGATAAGAGTGGAGCGCTCCTGCATCCGTAAATGAGCGATGACGGTCGGTTGGCCTATCGCCCCACGGCATGAACATCCACTCCCGACGTCTGAGGCGCGGAGGCAGCCAGATTTCGCTAGGTTCCATGGACCTGTAGAAGTCAGCGAACCTCGAACCTATACGACTCCAACCCTTCGCCACGTCGAAGCGATTGAAAGGAAGACCTTCAAGATGGTGTCATTCCATCCTCAGGCCTGGGACCGTTTTTGGCTCTGTGGAGGGCTCCGCTCCAGTCAGTTCCAGATAGGCCTCGTACGACAGATACTCGCCGTCATGAACTATCGCCTCTGAGAATTTCAAGGGCTTTCCGGTCTGGGCGCACTTTGGGCCTAGTTGACCAGTAGCGGTAGATAGCTTCTCAGCATCGGGCATGTATTGCCCAACGAGCACAGATACTTCATGGTGGCGATTGTCACGGAGTCTGCCAAGGCAATTTATACAACCTAAGCAGCCCACGTGCTATGACGACTCATTACAGCATAGGCCATTCACCAGATCCAGATGATGCATTCATGTTCTATGCCATGACTGAGTCATTGATAGATACGGGTGACAGGCGATACGAGCACGCCCTCGTAGACATACAGACGCTCAATCAACAAGCTCTTGATGGTGCGCATGATGTAAGTGCTGTCTCGATACACTCCTACCCGACAATTTCCAATAACTACTCATTGATGAATTGCGGAGCTTCGATGGGAGAAGGATATGGACCGATGATAATATCTACTACACAATCTTCAGTTGAAGAGGCCTCTGAATCTACGATTGCAATTCCAGGACTAGGCACTTCTGCTTATCTAGCATTGAGGCTCGCCTTAGGTGACGTGAATGTAGAAGTTATGCCATTCGATGAAATTCTTCCCTCAGTGGCATCTGGAAAATCAACTCATGGCTTGATTATTCACGAAGGGCAATTGACTTGGAAAGATGAAGGGGTTCACCTGGTGCTAGATCTGGGCGTATGGTGGAATGAAAAAACAGGTCTTCCACTACCACTGGGGGGGAATGTAGTGCTAAAATCTCATGGTCCAGAAATGTGCGAGCATATCGCCACTGACGTGAGGCACTCCATAGAGCATGCTATATCTAATCCTGAATCTGCACTGTCATTTGCTAAAAAATGGGGCAGGGGGATATCGGATGAAACTAACGAAAAATTCGTTGGGATGTATGTTAATCAACGAACTATCGATTACGGGGACGACGGGAGGGAGGCTGTGATGAGATTCTTAGAAGAAGGGCAATCAATCGGGTTGGTTGACTCGAACTTTGACCCTCGAGCCATCGATTTCATAGGCAGGACGCATGGTCGATAAAACATGGATAAGCCAGAGATATCCGAGTTCGATTCTGTTGACCCAGCACCTGCGAGTGAGATACTATCAGTGCCAAGCTTGAGACAGACAATTTGTGATGAAAATGAAAGAATGTTTCAAAGAATGAGAGCTCTTTTCGCATTGAGGAATATCGGTGGTGTTGAGGCTGTCGAAGCTCTTGCCGCCGCCTACTCTTCCAAATCAGCCCTCCTAAAGCACGAGATTGCATATGTGATGGGGCAAATGCAAGACCCTGCAGCAGTACCACATCTCATCCATCGTCTCGAGGATCAAGATGAAGATCTCATGGTACGTCATGAGGCTGCGGAAGCCCTGGGGGCGATTGGAGATAGAGTCGCTTTGGCCACGTTAGAGAAATTCGTAGGCGATCCAGAACCTGTTGTCGCAGAGTCCTGTGAAGTTGCAATGGACCTGCTAGAGTACGTCGCATCCAAATCCTTAGACTACGAAGTAACTGATTGAATACATCCAAGAGCTGCACCGGCATCCATCCCACAAACATCTACAAGGAATCTTGCAAGCCCCTCCACAGACTGGTCATCGAGTATGTTGGAAACCTCCGAACGGAAGTACTGGTCCATTCTGCTGGGGGTTAGCCCTATCTTATCGGCAGCGATCCTGACTACTTCTTCCCTCCTATTATTGTCATTGATAAAGGCCCGGTAGTTTGAGATTAGCTCTGTCTTAGCTTCCAATATATCTTGATTATTTGATGACTTGTGTGTGGCGAAAATACCGAAGACCATTGGAAGGCCTGTTGAACGGGTCCATTCCGCTCCAAGATCCAATTGGACCAGAGACGGATGTTCAGAAGCTGCCCTCAATGCTCTGTCCCCTATGAGAAGAGCCCCGTCACATTGTTGGAGCATGGAACCCAAATCTGGTCCTAGGTCTATTGCACGGGGGTCTAGTCCCCGTTTGTCCAAATACCATCTTAACAATCTTTTTGAGGTGGAGGAATCGGTTGGGAATGCTATATCTCTCATGTGATCCGGTGGGCGATCCCCGAACAGAAGTACACTTCCAACATGACCCATCGAGACAATTCCTAGATCGCCGACTAGACGTAGGATGTCGCTATGCTTCGCGAAATCGGCAGATGGTATAGGGGCCATTAGGCAGTCCCTTCGAAGTACATGCCCCGTCAACCACGAAGGGGGAGCAGGCAGAATCCGCCATTTTTCTGACAGGTTGTGGTACAAAGGATCGCAGTTTGTAAATGCGACACGCCCTATGGTCCTGTTCCACATATTATCACCTCACTACTGGTAGTGCCCTCGGTCCTGAATGGTTTTTCAAAGTGTGTGATCTGAATTTGGTATATGTCGTGTTTCTTTGGACAGCCTCTTGTCCCGTGGATTCTATCATGCGTACCAAGCCCTCCAAGCCTGTGTTAAGGGGGGTGCTCGAACCTGCAGAGTGCATGATTTCCTCTTTCTCAACAGTTCCATCCAGATCATCGGCTCCATTGAGGATCGCTAGAGATGCTAGATCGTCTCCAATGTTCATCCTGTAAGCCTTCAGATGAGGTATATTATCAAGCATTAATCTGGATATGGAGATAGTTCTGAGGACCTCTTCTGCACTTGGTATCTTTGCCTCTGGTAAACGTGTTTTATCAGGCAGAAAAGGATATGGTACAAAGCATTGGAATCCAGAAGTCTCGTCCTGTAATCTCCTAAGCAAATCCAGATGTGTGATTCTGTCTCTAAGCGTTTCAACGGTACCGAACAACATGGTACAATTCGTCGGAAGTCCTGCTTCATGAGCTGATCTGTGGATTGAAAGATACTCGAGACTAGATTCTTTACCCCTGCAAATTCTATCTCTGACTGAATCTACGAGGATCTCTGCACCTCCACCAGGAATAGCGTCCAAACCTGCATCCATCAAACGAGTCAGAGTTTGAGGTATAGTTATCCCAGTACGTTTGGCGATGTGTTTGATTTCAACCGCAGTTAGAGATTTGATCGTAATGTGTGGAAATTCTTTCTTCATGGCCCTGTATAGATTTTCATAGTGGTCAATAGTCCATTCAGGGTGAAGTCCTCCGACTGAATGTACTTCATCGATAGATTCCGAATATGGGCGTACGCGATCCAAATATTCTTCTACTGACAAGTAATACGCATCTTCATGCTTCGAGCCTTTCCTAAACGCACAGAACCTACAAGCTAGAACGCATATATTGGTAGTATTGACATGTAGGTTTAGATTGAAATGTATCTTTTCTCCGTGCATTTTCCTCTTCACTGAATGGGCTAATTCGCCGAGTTGCAATAGGGGCGCATGTTTGTATAGCGACAAGCCCAAATCAAAATCGATTCGACCCCCTTCGGAAATGATTATCCGGGCGCGAGCCATGGCTTCATTGCCTTCTAAATCACCCATATTGGGTTCCAGCGGCATAGCGCCGCTGTCATTATGCATGGTATTCCTCTCTAGACCCCTATCTATAACTGAATGGCTAACTCCATAGCAACCAAAACGATAGGTAACCAATAAAGACTGATAGAATCACGTGAGTACATGCAGAGTGACGCCATAGAGGAATTGAATGAGTCTGCATTAAGGTGTAGAAGGAGGATTGTCGAAATGGTATACAAGGCCCAATCCGGCCATCCGGGCGGCTCCTTATCTTGTATAGACATCCTTGTGGGCCTATACAGAGGCGTTATGCGATTTGACCCAGAGAAACCCAGCTGGGGCGATCGTGATAGATTTATCATGAGCAAAGGGCATGCTAGTCCTGCAGTATACTCGATACTGAGAGATGTAGGAGTTCTTGAGGATTCAGATCTAGATGGTTTCAGATCACTTGGATCTGTATGTCAGGGCCATGTTGACAGGAAGTGGACAGAAGGGGTCGACTTCTCCGCAGGCAGTCTGGGCATGGGGCTTTCATTTGGACTTGGATCGGCACTTGCAGCCAGACTCGATGTATCTGATAGGCATGCATGGGTATTGTTAGGGGATGGCGAGATACAAGAAGGCCAGATATGGGAGGCGGCTATGGCCGCATCTCATCTTGAGGTGACTAATCTCACTGCGATAATCGATAGGAATAGAATCCAGAATGATAATTTCGTAGAAGATCAGATGAGAGTCGGGGACGTAGCCTCAAAATTCCGCTCGTTTGGATGGAATGTTATCGAAATTGATGGGCACGATATGAAGGAGATTGTTAATGCTCTTTCTGAGGCGAAGGCGAGTGTCGGGCCTACTGCTATTGTGGCAGCGACAGTAAAGGGGAAGGGAGTCTCCTTCATGGAAGATAATCCCGCTTTCCACGGAGCTGCTCCAAATGAAGATCAGTATGCTGAGGCAATGGAGGAATTGTCATGACCGGAATATCGGAGCCAGGAGCGTCAAGAGATGGATATGGCGATGCATTACTTGATTTATCCTCTGATAAGAGAGTTGTAGTTCTAGAGGCGGACCTTGGAAAGTCCACCAAATCCTGCCACTTCAGAGCGCAGTATCCGGACAGAACGTTCTGTCTTGGCATAGCTGAACAGAATATGGCACTTGTCGGAGCGGGTCTTGCAGAAGCCGGCAAGATCCCCTTCGCGAGTACTTTCGCGATATTCTCCGAACGAGCCTTTGAGCAGTTTAGAAACGGTATAGCTAGGACAGGGCTCGTTGTGCATCTCTGCGGTAGTCACGGTGGTATGCATACTGGGCAAGATGGAAGCAGTGCTCAGTCTACTGAAGATCTTGGCATCTTCAGGACCCTTCCGGGAATGACTGTGATGCATCCATGTGACAGAAACTCGGCACGATCCTTGACCCGCAATCTCCTCAGTCATGATTACCCATCTTACACCAGAACTGCCCGTAATAAAACTAGAGAAATATATTCCGAGGCAGAGGCAGATAATTTGGAGATAGGTGTCGCATCTGAGTTGAGGGCTGGCGAAGATGCGACGATAATCGCATGTGGCGTAATGGTGGAGCGATCGCTGGATGCTGCAGAAGAGCTCTCAAATCACGGCATAGAGGCACGAGTAATTGATATGCATACCTTAAAGCCGATCGATAAAGATGCGATTCTCAAAGCAGCAAAGACCGGGGCTATAGTAACCGCAGAAGACCATTCAGTTATCGGCGGACTCGGTTCTGCAGTTGCTGAAATACTATCAGAGGAATGTCCAACAAGGATGAAAATGGTCGGAGTTAGAGATAAATTCGGTGAAAGCGGATCTCCAGAGGAAATCATGAATAAGATGGGGCTGACTTCCGAGAATATAGTTCAAAGAGTGATGGAATTAGTACAAAAACCTGGGCGTACTTGATGTAGGCGTTCGTATCCGAATCACTCATGGTTGACGAGTCCGTACTAAGAGATCTGCTCGACGGGAAGATATCTCCTGAGGAGGTCGATGACCCAAATATTGTAAGTCTCATAGAGCGAATATACGGTGCAGAAGCACTTGAAAAGCTTGGATTGAGACAGAAAGATTTGGCTCCTAGGAGTTTTTCTGAACCTATTCCCAAGGAGGTTGATTCCCCAGAGTCCGATATCGCGAAAATTGAAACTATTCAAGACGAAGGGGGGCGATGGGGTCCGAGATGGACGATTCTCATATTGGGGATTCTGACAACTGGACTTTTCGTGTTCAACGTCTATGCAGGCGTTGGAACCGTGGTTGACCTTTGTGAATCTGACTCCTGCGGGGAAACCTACACGCTTGGACATGCTCCGGACCTTGAATCTTCAGACAGTTGGAGAGAGCCCGGGACACTGACAAATGAGGATATCATTGCCATAAGTGCCACCTCCATAATCGCAGTAGTTGGTCTGACTGGAAGGTACCGATAGAAATCCACATCGAGGTCTGGTAAATGGAGTTGGTTACTCTTAGCATAGTCGGACTCATAACGATTGTAGTACTTTTCTTGTGGGCCTTTTTGGAAGTTCGATTATCACTCCTGAAATGAGTCTTCTATCTGGTACCTTACTTGCTGTAGCCGATCTTTTTGTAGAACTTCTCGGTACCTCAATGGGAAAATGGGAATATGTAGACTCCGTTATATTTCTAGAAGGTCGCGTACCGGTGGAACTCGTTCCAATCTTCTTCTCTCTTGGAATGTTGATGGCTTTTATCTATGAATGGCTAAATGTATCTGAGTTAGATATTTCACTCAGTCTTTCTCTAAACATAATCATCCTTCTTGGCGTTTCTGTATACGTCTTTAGGACTTACAATGATCAGCCGGTAGCTCTGGTAATGATATCCGTGCCACTCGGCGTCTGGGGGCTTATGCAGATTGATGAGATGCGCATGAGGGCCCTAAGCATCATGTTTGCAGGTTTCGTGGGGGTGGCGGACTATGTCATCGAAGTGATGATAATGAATTCTGGAGGGTATGCCTATTCTGCTGGTTTCAGAGCTGAGACGCCTCTAACATACAGAATGGCTATTATGGCTATTTTTGGAGTCATAGAGTGGAGTAGGAAAAGACGGGTTAGTACATCTTAGCCAGATGCTGCCTCCTGACAGTCTCCTTCCCAGTTATTATGCAAATTCTGGGTGCCTCATATGGCTCTAACAAATCTCCAAGAAGAGTTAGATTTGTAGATTTTTCTAGTTTTTCTGCATCCGCATCATTACCGTCGAATGCTACTTCATACACCATTCCTTCATCTAAATCGGAGGGTTTCTGAGGCAGTGACAGGAGGACAGACATCCTGGACTCCATTAGATTTGAAGATCTCAGTCTAAGCTCTGTCGAAACGTCCTCGAGAGCCTTCATCACGGTATCTTCTAACAGATCGAGAGAATGACTCGCCTTCCCGCCAGTTCTGAGGTTCATCACAAAGGAATCGCTGGATAGGTCACGTGGACCGATTTCTATCCTAAGGGGCACTCCCTTGATTTCCCAGTCATAATGCTTAGCACCAGGACGCATGTCCCTTGAATCGAGTCTAGCCCTGATTCCAGATTTCTTCAGTCGCCCTACAATAGTTGACGCCTGAGGCTCGACGGCCTCGTCAAGATGCGCCGCTACAGGCATAACCACGACTTGGATGGGTGCGATCGATGGGGGCATTATGAGTCCGGCGTCATCGCCATGAACCCCTACCACAGCGCCTAAGAGCCTCTCACTCATTCCAAATGTCGTTTGATGGCAATTACTCTGACTGCCGTCCGCACCCTCGTATGTGATGTCGAATGCGCGAGCCCATTGGTCTCTGTAGTGATGGTATGAGGCTATTTGCAGTGTCCTCCCGTTAGGCATGATTGCATCAACTGCATTTGTGTACCATGCTCCAGGAAATGTATCCCAGACAGGTCTCTTCGATATGATTGCAGGGAGACAGAGGTCATGAAGGAGTCTCCGCACTATATCTGAATCCTCATCTATCTGGGCATCGGCTCCAGATTGATCTGCGTGCGCAGTATGAGCTTCGAAAAAGTGGATCTCGCGCACTCTGATGAAGGAACGGGTCTGCTTAGTCTCGTATCGGAATGTATTGACAATCTGGAATGTTTTCAGAGGTAGATCTGCATGTGATCTGATCCATAGGGAGAACATGGTATACATCGGAGTCTCGCTAGTGGGACGTAGAAACATCGGGACATCAAGATCATGTTCACCAGCATGTTTTACCCAATAGACTTCCTTCTCGAAGCCCCCAATCTCTTCTTCAATTCGTAACTCAGAGGGGTCAACGCCTTGTTCTCTCGCCATTTTAAGAGTCTGTACCAATTTATTCTCCTTATCCAAAAGATCGTGGGGCACCAACAATGGGAAGTTGTACTCATCGTGATCCGTGTTCCTCATCTCCGTACGAACGAGTGCGTCTATGTTCCCCATTGCACTCCATCCATAGGGTTTCCATACATCCATTCCTTTGATCGGGTACCGCTTATCGACAAGATCTGCTATCTCCACTATCGCAGGATACCAAGAGTTGAAGTCTTCTTTGGGGGGGATGCCTCGTTTGGCGCTACCTGGTCCCTTGGGCATAGTCCTTCCACCGCGTTATAACCTTCAAAATGCCGGATGCATCTACTCCATCCAGTATGAAACAATCGATTCAATGGATATGCATAGATGTTCTAAATCCGATATCTCATCTACATCGTTCTTCGTAACTAAATGTGCCCTGGGCCCAGGGCCATCGAGATTCTCCAATAGATTTGCAACAACTGCATCGCTTTCACAGCGTTTCATGTGAGATCGCGCTCTAGAAATCAGCTCCTCGACCTCTATTTCACTTTCTAGTTTGAACGAGATTATTCTGGAATTTGAGCCACTAGACCGTATGGAATCGATCAATCGAGGAGATGGTTCAACTTCTATGGGCGCGGGAGGTGTGGAGGATGACATTTTCACCATTGAAGGGTTAACTGGCTGAAAATCGAGAACTGCTGCTGCTACAATCCACACGTCCGGGATGGACTTGGCCATAACGCCCCTAACTGCTTCTACCATCGCCTGAGGTGTTCTGGCTATTATGTCCGATTGAACCCCACTCGTTTCCACGATGCCGCATATCCTGGTGACACTGTGCCCCATCCTCTCCAAGTAATCGCTTATCTGAATGCCAGTTTTACCAGAGGATTTGTTCGAAATCACACGTACAGGATCAATCGATGACTCGGTGGCTCCATAAATGACTACAACATTTGCTCTATTCGGAAGATTTTCGTTAATTTTCGCTGCTGCGAATCTGACAATGTTTGTGGGAGAAGGTTGCTTCCTTCTCCCCTCTACAGATGGGGAAACTAACACCTTGTAGCCGATCGATTTGATTGTCTCGATCATATCCCCCGTAACTGCATCGTCAAACAAGTCATCATGCATTGAAGGAACCAAAAGGATAGTTTTCCCGGCTCCAGAGGCAGCCGTTATTGCCATCATCGCAGGATCATCCATAACGCCAGCGCATATTTTGGATAGCGTGTTCCTCGTTGCTGGCGCAACAAGCACGAGATCTGGTGTGTCCAAACCAGGCAAATCAGAAGACCAACCGGTATTCACATCGCTACCGGTTGCCCACCCAACGGCGAGCGGCGAAATGATTTTTGTGGCTTCTGACGTCATAGTCACTGTGATTTCTGCCCCATGCCTGCGCAACTCTCTCGCCAAGCGTACTGTCTCTACAGCAGCTATTCCACCAGTCACAACAAGGTGCACCATCTTACCCCTCAGGGAGTCACCAGACAGTTGAACATCAGAGTCGCGCACATGTACACGGCCAACGTTGTTTGCTTTCAGTTCATCGACAGACTAAACCTAGATGGCTGGCGGAGTGGGTACATGGAGGGGATAGGGGCACGTCTTCACCGTCGGACAAGTCCGTTCATCCTCCTTGATGCAGTTATACTTGCTGTCCTTCTTGCCAGCCACGTAACCATCTTTGGATTCCTGCTATCCTCCATAGCTTCTGTTGTGGGCGCCTCTGCATTGTTGTATGTTGTTTTTAGCGCCTACTCATTCAGGAGAATGCGCCTAGGATCACTATCTCAGGCAATGAATGCGTTTTATGTTCTTTTCACATTGTATGTGGCAATTGGCATCATTGATTTTCTTGCAGCCGGATTGATTGGTGATGGTTGGCTATTCATACAGGCTTTCCTAGTTCTACTACTGGCACGGTCGTGTTTACAACGGAGAAGGGCTTTAGACGATCCTCGTTTTAGATCATGGTGGACGATATCCACAGGAGAAGATGTATTGGGAATCGAACTCTCCGAGGGAGAATTACTCGCAACTTGTCCATCGTGCGCATCCATGCTCGCGGTTATTCCTGAGAAGCTTGAAGAAGGCGATCTCTGCCCTATTTGCGGCAAGTCCCTAACTGGAGGCTGACTCTATGGTGTTCAACGTGAAGAGGGTCAATGCGGTTTTACTAGCCCTGGCATTCTTTTCTGCACCCTTAGCCGGATGCTTCAGTTCAGAAGGAGACATGATGGAAGAAGATCAGGGGCATTGGCTTCCACCTGTAGAGGACAGACACGCCATGGAGTATAGAACCGATGATGTGTTCTCCCGAGTGTCAAGGAATGGCACGTATGGAATAGACTTGGTTCGTTCAATATACGTTGAAATCCCTGAAATTGAGGCTTCTGACGGCGGAGCTGGAATCACAGGGGGAGCTGAGGTCCATCTTGGCCTCTGGATGCCTGTGATAGAGGGGTGTGATTGGGAATCGGAAGTAATCGAAGACGAGTGTAAGATTCCTGTAATAACGGAAATTGGACCCTATTACGATGATGGAGATGTAGATGCACTGACACCTGCGGATCGCCTTGGTCGCTTCTTGATTGAAAATTTCGTCCCCCATGGTTTTGCAGTCGCTCAAGTTTCTGTCTTCGGCACAGGAGAATCTAACCATTGCATGGATTTGATGGGGCATGACGAACAATCTGGCATCAAGGGCGCCATTGACTGGCTCGGGATGCAGGTATGGTCGAATGGCCGTGTTGCTGCAATAGGGAAGTCATATGATGGGAGTACGCCATGGAACGCTGCTGCCTCTGGTTCAGAATATCTCACTACCATAATCCCGATGTCCGGCTTGATAGGGATGCATGACCTGATGTGGAGGAACGGGAGCATGGAGGCTCGTGGCGCCATTATGCATAATGGGGTCTACGGATCTTTCGGACTTGATGGCGACAGCGGCGATATTGAGAATGCTTGCGAGGGATATCTCGAAGGGTATTACGCAGGTCCAGCGGCTTACATGACAGGGGATAATCTGGGATGGGTGGGCTCGGACTATTGGGAGGAGCGACATTTTCTAACTCGCGCTCTCGAAATGTACAGTGGTTCGATTTATATCATCCATGGACTACAAGACTGGAATGTTGATCCTCATATGGCATTTCCAACGCACCAGATGGCTATCGATGCAGGATTTGAAGTAAAGGGCCTTTATGGTCAGTGGGCGCACGATTATCCTGATCGTGATAGCGGCCATTCCAGCCTCTCGAGCGGGAGGGGGGGCGAAGCCTACCCCTATACCCTGCGCTGGGATTGGGGGGATGATCTTCTCGAATGGTTTGACTTCTACCTGAGGGACATCGGACCGCAACCACGGCTGATCGCCGAGATACAGGATAACATGGGTGGTTGGAGAGTAGAATCTACCTACCCCCCCGAGGATGTAGAATGGCTAATGATCGGAATGGATCAGTGCGACTTCATCGGAAGTGCAGTTATAGGCTCAAACACGCAATCGCAATTCTCATGCCCTGAATTCGAGGAAAATACACGCATAGTTGGGACTCCAACGTTCCATATCGAAGCCCAGATATCGATTTTCTCGACATCTGGACATCTCTTTGTAGAGATGCAGAGATCTTCTGACGGACTGCACCTGGGGCATGCTGTGATGGACCTCAGATTCCATTCGGGGGGGAAGGACGGGGAGATCTTAGCACCAGGGAGTACCGTTATTGCAAAGATGGAGTTTTTCGGCATGGACGTAGTCGTACCGGCGGGCGATGGGATTTCCCTCTTCTTGAGTCAAACAGGGGAGGATTATGTGCCAAGCCCGGTATCAACGCAAGCAGTTACCATATCGACTGATGCTGCGTCCACATTGGGTCTTTCAATAGTCAATCGTTCATGCAATGATCTCTTTTTGCCGCCGATGGCTGATAATTATCCTTTTTGCGAAGATTGACTGTCTGATGCATCATCTTGGAGTAGGACCTACAATCGCTCAATTGCTACCCCTATCCCCATGCCCCCACCGATACACATGAGTGCCATAGCCCTGGACCCTGGCGTACTCTGGAGTAACGAGGCTGCTTGGCCCAGTATCCTAGCCCCGCTGGCGCCTAGGGGGTGCCCTATTGCGATAGCGCCCCCATGGATGTTTACCCTTTCACCATCCAAACCAAGTTCTGAGATAGTTGCAATGCTCTGCGATGAGAATGCCTCATTGACCTCGAATATATCTACATCAGAGAGTTTCCATCCGGTTCTGTCCGAAAGCTTTCTTCCAGCAGATATCGGACCGATTCCCATCATATTGGGGTGGACTCCGGTCACTGCTCCTGCAACTACCTTAGCCATCGGAGATATGTTCATCCTCTGAGCGTATTCTTCAGAGCAGACTATCATCGCAACGGCTCCATCTGTGAGAGGGGATGAGGTTGCGGCTGTTACGCTTCCATTCTCATCAAACGCGGGTGGAAGGCGTGCCATACTGTCGATCGTGGTACTTGCTCTTATACATCCATCAAGCAATACCTCCTTTCCATCTATGTCAGAGACTCCGATAATGTGCCTGTTACTAGTCTCATACTCGGCAGCCTTCATGTGGCTTTCAAAGGCAAATTCCTCCTGTTGCTCTCGTGTGATACCATACTCTCTAGCAACATTCTCAGCAGTTATACCCATTGATATGTACGCATCAGTGACTCCTGACTCTAGAACAGGGTGAGGACTCCAGTTGAAACCACGCCTCTTCACTCTGGACATCGACTCTACGCCTGCGACTACGTAGCACTCTCCTTGTCCGACACTAATGGCGTTCGCAGCTGATATTGCTGCCTGCATCGAACTACCACATAGCCTGTTGATGGTCATACCTGGAACAGTTTCTGGGAGATTGGAAAGCAAGGCGGCCATTCGGCCTATGTTGTAACCCTGTTCGCCCTCGGGATACGCACATCCGACAATAACGTCATCGATATCGTCCGAGTTTATTTTGAGGCGTGAAACAATCTGGCTGATGCAAGCCGCCACCATGCTCTCTGGCCTCATATTCACAAGTTTTCCTTTGTGTGCTCTGTGAAATGGGGTTCGGACCCAGCCTGCAATGATAGGAGCCATGGCCGCGAGGGTGGACATGGCTGCTTAACGATTGAGTCGGACGAACCTCTGACCGGTGTGTATTAATCAGGGCCTTTGTTCGCTGGCTCATGATTCGCGAATGTAGCGTACACGGTTATTTCTCTGATGAGCCCCTATGTCCCGCCTGCAATGATGAGGGGAAGTTCATCATGCGCTCCGGTGAACGGAACAGCATGGCCAGGAGGCTGGCCCTTATTCTGAGGCACGCGCCTGAGAAATTCGATCTCGAAATGGACATTAACGGCTGGATAGACATCAAAGATATCATTCGTCAATTCAAGAAAAGAGATGAGCGACGATATCACTGGCTCAGGCCGCATCACTTCAGAGCAGTCTCTGAGACAGATCCGAAAGGGAGATACGAGGTTCGGGGGAACATGATTAGAGCGACATACGGGCATACGGTCGAAATAGAACTGGATCTTCCTACAGAGAACATTCCCTCCTCGCTGTATTTCCCTTGTGGCCCTGATGAGGTAGAAGCGCTTCTGGAAGCGGGTCTGATACCCTCGGGAAGGGCTCATGTTCACCTCTCAGGTAGTATAAGATCCGCAGGTGATGCAGGCAAGGTACATCACGATAGACCAGTTATACTTGACGTGGACACCGCAAGAATGGTAGCTTCCGGCCACACCGTTTGGCATGCGGGAGTCACAGTATATCTTGCAGAGAGCGTAGATCCTGAATTCCTATCAGTCGCTGATCCGAATGACCCAGAAATGCAGATTATGACTGCTAAATGGGATGAAGAAGAGTGAACTAGGACTCTTTGTATGTCCCACAAAGGGGGCAGAATCCAAGATCGGATGAGACCTTCTCCCCGCAAGATGGGCACACCGTCGGATCGGGGTTTCGTGCAGAGGGTATCTCTACAGGTCTTACATTCGCATCCCTCTCAACGAATGGATTACTGATTATTCCACTAGATAATGCAACGAGATCTGAGAAACTCTGAGCTTCATGCAAAGCGGAGTTGAGTCGCCTCAGGGTTATTTTCCTCTCCTCGATATCCTCTATAGATTCCGAATCTTCAATTCTTGCCTGTAACCATCGTTTGAATCTAGACATGTCCGCGTCCTCGGCCATGACGTTCTGCACGGACGAGGACAGAAGAACCTGTGGTCGACGGCGCAATCAAATGCTTCGCTTAACGTGAGTACAAACGTGGGACGGACCGTAATCAAATTTGGAGGGGCTCTAATTACTGAGAAGGAGTCAAGGAAAGTGTTCAGACCAGATACAATATCGGCTATCGCACCAATAATATCCAAGATGTCAAATTCTGGAATGGACTTCATAATCGTACATGGCGCGGGTTCTTTCGGCCATATAGACGCTAAGTCAGGGGACCTTTCTAGAGGGCGTCTGCCCGGTAGAGAGGAAGAGCAACGTCAAGCAAAGGAAACGGTAAGAAAATCCATGTATGAGTTGAATGGCTCTGTGATATCAATTCTTGAGAGTCATGGAATTAGATGTCGGTGCCATCCTCCAAGAGATTGGGCTAATGGGACGGGGCCTAAATTCAAGGGGGATATCAAAAGATTCGAAGAAGATGGATACGTGCATGTTACCTTTGGCGATGTTGTTGATGTTCCAGGGGATCGAGAGTTTGGAATTCTATCTGGTGATCACCTCATGGAGAGGCTCTCAACTGAACTTCCAGAAGTGGAGAAAGTCATCTTCTTGTTAGACGGTATAGACGGGTTGTATGATATGGACCCTACCCTGAAGGGTTCCGAGATGATACCAGTTTGGACTTCGTCGACGACCTACGAGACTTCTATCAACAACTTAACTGATGTCACAGGCGGCATGGGATTGAAGGTCGATGTCGCTTCTAGAATTTCTAAAAAAGCCCCATTAGTAGCATTCGTGAATGGTCTCGACCCTGATAATCTTCATGATCTACTAATCGGGGAAGATTTTACCGGAACTCTGTTTGATGGGGCCAAAAGTGATGAATGACGAATGGTTGGAGGGAACCATGCGGGATGTACTAGAAGGCCTGGACTCTGATCAGAGATCCATGATGTCGGAGCTATGCATCCTGGTTGACAAGGAGGATAATCCGATTGGTGGCGCCTCCAAGAAAGAATGCCACTATGGCGAGGGCGCTCTCCATAGGGCCTTTAGCGTCTTACTATTCGATAAGGACGATCGATTGCTAGTGCAAAAGCGAGCATCGACGAAGATCACATTCCCATCAATATGGGCAAATACCTGCTGCAGTCATCCACTCATGGTATCGGATGGAGGGGCGGCTACAGAAGAGTCAGTTCGTTCTGCAGCCATAAGAAAGATGGAACAAGAACTCGGCGTCCCCTCGGAAATATCAGATAAATGGGATTTTAGGGAGATTGGTAAATTCAAGTATAGTTCAAGATGGGATTTCGAATGGATAGAAAGGGAAATCGACCATGTCCTATTGGTTAGGGGTGATACTGATATCAAACCTAATCCGAACGAGGTTGAAGCGTTCGAATGGTTGAGTCTAGATGAAGTTAGGAGTATGGTAACGCAAACCGGGCGTTGGTCTGAAGAGATAGTAGCCCCCTGGTTCAAGACCATAGTGAGTGCGTATTTGCCAGAGGGCAAATCGATAGATGAGGCAATGGAAAGTAAGTCTGATGAAATCCTCCAATTCGGAAGAATGTCTCTAAATCTGGGTGATTCTAGCCAGATTCTAGCGCAGATTTCAGAGCATAGAGAGCATGCGGAGGACCATATCTTGAAAGGTCTTTCAAAGATTGGCCAATCAAGACTCCATGCAGCAATGAGTCACTTGTTTACAGGCGGGGGGAAGCGTCTCAGGGCAATGCTCCCAATTCTGGTTGGCGAAGCTATTGGGAAAGGGCATGAAGGACATTACGTTCTTGGCGCTTGTATTGAGATCATACACAATTTCACTCTTGTCCATGATGACATCATGGACCAGGACCCTGTTAGAAGAGGTCTGAAAGCAGTGCACATAGAATTTGATGATTCTACCGCCATTAATGCTGGAGACGCCATGCTCGCTTTAAGTTTTGAAATGCTTGCAGATTCCAATCATATTGATGATGACCAATTACGATTGCTTGTAAAGAATATTGGGGAAATGGTTCGAAGAGTGGCAGAGGGACAACAAGAGGATTTCGAGTTCGAGGGTAGAGATTTCGTGTCAGAGCAAGATTATCTCGCCATGATAGAAGGTAAAACAAGTGCAATGTTCCAAATGTGTGCCAAGACAGGGGCTATAATTTCCGGAGCTTCGGATGAAATGATAGAGACTATGTCGGAGTGGGGTCTGATGCTTGGTCTGTGCTTCCAAATAATGGATGATGTTATTGATCTGAGGTCCGATACGGAAACTCTGGGAAAGACTTCTGGTTCAGATATCTCTAGCGGTAAGAG
The DNA here is from genome assembly GCA_002497295.1 of Euryarchaeota archaeon UBA171. GTDB lineage: Archaea > Thermoplasmatota > Poseidoniia > Poseidoniales > Thalassarchaeaceae > MGIIb-N1. The sequence goes on from DANO01000039.1 coordinate 75,323, forward strand.
GACGCTGATTGCGATTCATGCGCTATCAAGCGGCGCGGATATGCCCAATTTCAAAGCAGCCTTCGGGAATGAAAACGCATCTGAAAGTATGATCAGCATGGCGATTGCGGATTTGGAGGATTCTGGAAGTCTGAATTATGCGTGGAAACGCGCGCTCGATTACCATGAGGCTGCACACCAGGCACTTGACAAAATTGATCCATCGCCCAGCTTGGATATATTGAGAACCATCACAGACTTTCAGATAACAAGAATTCGATGATTCTTCAATCCGAGTAGTATGCCTCACCAGGAACCTCTGGTTTGAGGCCCTTTCTCTGACGGATGTCGCCTACAGTCTTCTCAAAGAGATTCATCGGGAGGATGTCGAATCCCGCATTTTCGGTGTTCCACACAGCCCGGCCTTGGCTTGCTGCGCGTATGTCATTAGAGAATCCGAAGGACTCTCCCACAGGCATCTTACCTATCACTGATGCAGTTCCCCCATCTACCGGCATATCCTCGATTATTCCCCTTCGATTGGTGACTTCCCTGGTAACGCCGCCGATGACGTCGTTTGGAGCGTCGATTCGTATATTCTGTATCGGCTCCAAAATAACAGGCCTCGATCTTACGAGACTGCCTCTTATCGAGTTCCTTACAGCGGGGATCGTCTGTGCAGGGCCTCTGTGTATCGCGTCTTCATGGAGTTTCGCATCGGTAAGTCTGACCATGACACCCATCAAGGGTTCTTCTGCAAGTGGGCCTTTCTTGCAAACCTCATTGAATCCCTCGATGATTAGTTCTCGTGTTTCATGTAGATTCTGAATACCCTTGGTATCGTTAACAAGGACGTTTGTCCCATGGATTGCGTATATTTTCCTCATCAGATCTTTCTTCATGCCATATGCAGCAAATTTATCGCCAACTTCCTTGGAGTCCTTGTTCCTGACTGTACCCTCGCCGAACTCGCCTTCCCTGAGGGCCTGGATGACCTCGGTGGGCAAGGGTTCTGTTTCTACGTAGAACCTATTATGTCTGTTCGGAGACTTGCCTTCGAATGCCTGACCCTCGTTTTTGGATTGGATGCATTCCCGGTAAACAACAATCGGATCGCTTTGCTTGACTTTTATGCCGTGTTCCTCTTCGAGTCTGTAAATTGTAATTTCGAGATGGAGTTCCCCCATCCCTGCCAGAAGTGCTTCACCAGTCTCGCTGTTGGTGCTAACTTGTAGTGAAGCGTCGGCCTTGGCCAAGCTCGACATAGCACCTATGAACTTCGGCAAGTCTTTCATGGCAATTGGTTCGATGGCTTTGGTGACAACCGGTTCAGAATAATGCCTTATTGCCTCGAAGGGTGTAGCCTCGGGATCCCTGGTAACTGTGACTCCTGCGGCAGCACTTCTGATTCCTGTGATTGCAGCAATGTTGCCAGCGGTCACGGAAGGCACTGATATTCTGTCCCCCCCGACCATCATGGAGACTTGTTGAACCCGCTCGGCTTTTGCACCACCGAGTGCCCAGACGCTCTCACCCTGCTTAATCTGGCCAGAATAGATACGTCCCACTGCAACTTCACCTGCATGAGGGTCCATCCATATCTTGGTTATCATTAGAGAAAGAGGGCCATCCTCGTCGCAATCAATCATGGCCTTTCCTTGGACTGAATCAAGATCGCCCTGCCAGATATTTGGTATCCTGTAAACTTGCGCGACCGATGGAGAAGGTAGTTTGTCTACAGCCATATCCAATAGTACCTCGTGTACGGGGGCTTTCTTTGAGAGTTCTTTCTGCTGATCGTTTTTACAGTGCTCAAAGATATCGACGAAATTCAACTTAGATTTTGCCATGAATGGTACTGACATTCCCCAGTTGTAGTATGCAGATCCAAAGGCTACGGTCCCACTCTCGACGGAAACCCTCCATTCCTTCTTGAGCCCCTCTGGAGCGAACGTGGAGATTAGCTTGTTGACTTTAGCAATGATTAGCGAGAAGCGCTCCATCATCTCTTTTCCATCAATCTGAAGCTCATTGATCAATCGGTCTACCTTGTTTATGAAAAGAACAGGTCGAACCTTCTCCTTCAAGGCCTGACGTACGACAGTTTCAGTCTGTGGCATTGTCCCTTCCACCGCGCAGGCGAGGATTATGCATCCATCGACAGCTCGCATTGCACGTGTAACGTCTCCGCCGAAATCAACGTGCCCAGGTGTATCTATCAGGTTGATGAGGTAGTCTTCACCAGATACGTCGTGCACCATCGATGCGGAAGCAGCGTTGATCGTGATTCCCCTTGCAGACTCCTGTTCATCGAAATCGAGGACCCTGGACTTCCCAGCCAGATCCTCGGACATCATCCCTGCTCCAGCGATTAGATTGTCCGAAAGAGTTGTCTTGCCATGGTCGATATGAGCAGCGATTGCTAGATTCCTAATTCGATCTCGGTCATGCATGACCTCAGTTGCTCGCTTGATGTTGTCTTCCTTACGTCCCATTTAGCACACCACTGACGGTTCGGGCCACCTTTGAGTGGTTCATAAAGCCGACCGTTTGGACGTACTCGAAATGAGCGCCTGGATCATCTTGCAGAGGCCGCGATACGCTCGACTTCCTCTCGTTTCGAAACTGCAAACGAGGCTATGTCTCCCTCGGAAGCCTTGCTAAGTTCGGATACTATCCCTTGCGTCAAGGTTCTGGTACTCTTCGCTGTGGCTGCAGCGCATCCCTTGGTGAGATTCCTCATAGCAGTGTCGAGCCTCCTGCTGGGAGATGAGTCCACTGCCTTTGGCTGGCTCACAGCACCGAATTTTATCCTGGTTATCTCCTCACAAGGTGCAGCGTTGACAACTGCATCAATGAAAAGTTGCAAGGGGTTTTCTCCCTTCCTCTCGGCCATTATGTCGAGTGCTGCCTCGAATGCCTTGGCACAATGCTGCTTTTTACCAGCGTACTTTCCAGTTCTCATGAGGCTGTTGATGAATCGTTCTATGATAGAGAGTTTGGATTTTCCAAACCATACTCTGGCATGCCTCCCTCCGGTATGTGGTGTCCCGATTGTAGTGAGGTTGACGTAGGGCGCTAGGCCAGGATCGTTACAGGTCACTTCCGTTGCATCCCACTTCCCAAAAACCATGGTTCCTATGCCTGCTATGGCAGCCTGCTGCTCATGCGTCTGAACTTCTTCATCGGACATATTGATCACCTTACTGGCTTCTCCTTACGTCCCCGGACCATCTCGTCTAGTGAGACGCCATTGACTTTGATGACTTTGAATCTAACACCGGGCAAGTCGCCGTAGGATCTTCCCATTCGGCCACCTATGCCCTCAACCATGACCTCGTCATGTTCATCGATGAATGATATCGCTCCATCGCCTGGTGCGAATGCAGTCAGTTTGTTCCCAGTTCGTATTAGGGAGATCTTGACAGCCTTCCTGATACCAGAATTAGGCTGCTTGGCCTCGATCCCGACCTTCTCTATGACTATCCCTTTCGCTTGTGTGCTGCCCATGAGGGGGTCGTGCTTCAATACCCCTCCAGCTTTGCGCTTATCTTGGCGTTGTTTGAACTTACGTTCCTTCCACCTAAATTTCTTACGATCGCCCTTCATCTTCGGTCCTGAAAACAACCCTTGACCCAAGTGAAGCACCCCTAAGCAGGCGAGGCCACCTGCCCGGGGTATAAGAGCGTGACGCAGGGGAGAGAACTTAGTATCCCGACCATTGGCCCCCTCAACATTCAAGCACACGATGCCAAACCGACCGACATGGCCTTCAGGGATCTGCTGGGTGGCGCCATCCGCCATTCGGAGGCAATATCGGTGAATCACGGGATACTCGACGCTTCTCAATCAGGGGGACACGTGGCAACAGTGTTCGAAAATATATCTGAATGTCCAGGACATAGAGCAGCTGCGAATGTCCTAGTTAGGGAAAGGCTGTGCAAAGCGTTCTCAATAGAACCAGGTGAGCTGATCGATATACTAGCGTGGGCCATGGACAATCCCGAAGAGCCTGTTGAGGTTGACCGCTCTGATGCTGTCGTTCTCCAGAATAGGCAAGATGAGGTTGATCTCCGTGCGATTCCCATACCGTGGCATCATAGAGCTGACAGGGGAAGGTACCAATCTGCTTCTATCATTATAGCACAGCATGGCGGTACACGGAACGTATCATTTCACAGGCAATTTCTGAGGGATGCCACTAGCTGCGTTTCGAGATTCGTTCCAAGGCATCTGAAGACAATGGTTGATTCGGCGCACTCGCATGGTAGCGAGGTTTCAGTATGCGTGGTAAATGCACCTGATCCCACGGTATTGTTGGCTGCAGCAATGTCATTCACTGAGCATATAGATGAGTTGAAGGTCGCAGCCGCGTTACATAGGAGAATTCACGGTACACCTCTAAGAGTAGTCACACTTGACAATGGTATTGCTGTTCCTGCTGACGCAGAGTATGCCATGGAAGCGAGGATAACATCAGACAAAAGTGATGAGGGTCCATATGTAGATATTACCGGTACCTTGGACGATGTTAGGCAAGAGGCGGTCATAGTCTATGACTCAATCCACCATAGAGACGAACCGGTTTTCCATGCGCTGATACCGGCTGAAAGGGAGCACAGGACACTCATGGGGCTCCCGAGGGCGCCTACGATAAAAAAAGCCGTATCAGAAGTTGTCACATGTACCGATGTGCATCTGACAGATGGAGGCTCAGGATGGCTATCGGCAGTTGTCCAAATCGTTCCCGAAGAGCCGGGGGACGGGCAGAGGGCTATCGAGGCTGCTATAAAGGGACATGGATCCATGAAACAAGTTGTTGTTGTGGACACAGATATTGACATCGCAGACCCTGTCAGAGTCGAATGGGCCCTCATGACAAGGTGGCAGCCAGATCGAGATACGGTTATTCTTAGCGATCAGAAAGGCTCGTCATTGGACCCCAGCCGCTATGAAGATGGGAAAACAAGCAAAATAGGCATGGATGCGACCATCAAAGCAGGAACCGATGATTCAGCATTCAGGAGTGCCGTATGAGCAACTCTGCAGGTAGCACCCTTGAGGAACGACTCCTTCATCCCCGAAGGAGTCTCGGAGACAGATATAGGACTCAAGCGGAGAGGT
>DANO01000007.1 GCA_002497295.1 Euryarchaeota archaeon UBA171
TCGAGCACGCCGTCGTCATCGTCATCGAAGTCGGCGTTGTCGCCTGTACCATCGCCGTCGAAGTCGGCCCACTCGGTGGCGTTCATCGGGAATGCGTCGCTCACATCGAGCACGCCGTCCCCATCATCATCTGTATCGGCGTTGGAGCCGAGGCCATCACCATCGAGATCGTTCCATTCCGCGATATTCGTGGGGAATGCGTCGTCCTCATCGGGCACGCCATCGTCATCGTCATCGAAGTCGGCGTTGTCGCCTGTACCATCGCCGTCGAAGTCGGCCCACTCGGTGGCGTTCATCGGGAATTCATCGAATTGGTCCGCATATCCGTCATTGTCATCATCTGGATCGATTGAGTCGCATACCCCATCAGCATCATTGTCGCTAGGAATGGAAGTACTGTTCAATGGATCGAAACCACATTGAATCTCCATGATATCGAACCATCCATCTCCATCATCGTCGATATCGGCATTGTCTCCTATTCCATCTTGGTCGAAATCAGCAGTCTCTGAACCATCGAGAGGGAATTCGTCTGATAGGTCGTCGACCCCGTCTCCGTCATCATCATGGTCGCGATGTGTTCCGTAATCTGTTACTTCTGGATTCGTCATGAAGAGGTCGATTGGCAGATTGAGATTGTCTATCCACGCTGCGTCTTGGCCGGTGGACACGGATTGGTCTTTGCTGTAGGTCCATTGTAGGGTGTGTGTGCCTGCACTTAGGGGAAATGAATAGTTCGTCCAGCCGGTATCTCCGGACCATGACTCCACCTGTGCGCCATCCACTGAGAACATCAGGAAATCATAGTCACTTTCGGAGTCTACCTTGTAGGCAAATGATCCAGTTGCACTCTCGGTGAAAAGCGTCATCGAAATTGATGAGGCTTCATTGTCAGATATACCGCCGGATCTAAGTGATGCGTTCCCGCTGCTGGATGAGGAGTTGTCCAGACTCCAAGAGGGGGGCGCCCCTAGATTCCACGAGAATGTTGAGTTCAACTGAATGTCCTCGAATTCGTCAAGCGAGTAAGTGCAACACACCAGTTTGTAGGTCTCGTCGGCTAAACCATCTCCATCGGTATCGTGCCAAGCCTGCCCATCCAAGGGAAAGGCATCCATATTGTCTTCAATTCCATCGTTGTCGTCATCGATATCTACGCTGTCACAGAGTCCATCGGAGTCGGTATCTGCCGAAGGCAAGCTGAGGGGATCGTAGGCATCGGTCCCACAAGCCATTTCTGAGACGTTTGACCACCCATCCCCATCGATATCGTCGTCCATTGCATCACAGGTTCCATCCCCATCTACATCGTCTGGAGTTGAGTTTGGATCATTTACCATGGAACCGCATAGATTCTCCTCTTCATTCGTCCACCCATCTCCGTCTGCATCTGCCTCTGTTCCATGGAAAACGAGTTGCCAATCATTCACAGTGCCCGTAGAACCAGTGGAGTTGACGTCTAGCACATTCACAGTCCATGTTCCCGCGGTAAGTTCGCCATAGTGGTGCATGCTTACCATATCGTGATAGCGCATATTGCCATATTCAGCTGGATTCGTATCAGCGAGAATGGAGGTATATCCGCTCGGTGAGGTCAATGTGATTATCAGATCTTCAGGATTTTGATGGTCAACGTCCATGAATAGTTCAACACTCTCTATGTTTAGTAAGTCAGTCACAGTGTGACTGAAAGAAAGTGGTGTTCCCGAGGGAGGTATGTTCACTGATGGAGTGTATAGTGGAGTAGAGATATTCACCTCCGGGCCTAAGAAGGTCCAATTTTCTGCTAGATTTACCGCAGCAGTCGCATCCACCATGCCGAACCCGTAGTAGTGACTCACTGGCAATCCTGCTCCATTGACGCTCCAATTCTCATGATTGAGATCATTTGGAGTGGAGGAATGCACCAATATTGCTTGCATATCCCGCCAGGTGAGTGTGGGCTCGGCCTCAAGTATGAGTCCGGCCAGTCCGGCCACCTTGGGGCCCGATGACGACGTACCTCCGAAGCTATTGGTGTAATTCGTGGAGCTATATCCTACAGAGCCTGTCCTATCAGCAGTTGTTATCCCCAAGGAACCGCCATTCGAGGGACCCACGACCAGCACCGGTGCGCCTATGCTCGAATACCAAGATTGTACTCCACTGTAAGTTATCGCTCCGATCGCAATAGTGTATCTTGACTTCTGGAATCCTTTCTGATTCACATTTTCATCTGTAGTATACTCGTTTCCTGCTGAGAATGTGAAAATACTTCCCAGAGAAGACCTCCCATCGTATACGCCTGATTCCAACATGGCTGCACTACTAGGTCCCAGACTCGCGAAACCAGCACCGCTGTAGCCCCATGAATTATGATAGATGTCAATGTCTTGGTTGAAGTCTGATAGCGCGGGGACCGCAGCGCCTCCGCAAAGGAATCTGGCATGGTTGTGGCTAGCACCCCATGCCACGCCTGCTATTCCGATTCCATTGTCCCCCATACCCGCTGCAACGCCGGCAACTGCCGTTCCATGGTTGTCGCCGGGCGCTACCGGACTAGGGTCCTCATCGTTATCGCAATAATCGTATGAAGTGGATGCATCAAAATTAGGCTGGAGGTCCTCATGTAGAATATCAAGGCCGTCGTCCACTATCCGTATCATTACGCCAGAGCCGTTGTACCTGTCCCATGCTGCAGTGACATTCAGATCCACGCCCATACTGTTGCCGTCTTGTCCGGTATTGATTAGATGCCATTGATCGGGAATCAATGGATCATCAGGAATGGTCATTGGAGTGGGCTGCAAACTATCCTCACTGGGAGCAAAAAGCTCTATTTCCCCATTTTCTTTCAAAAAATTGAGGTTTTCCAGACTTATCGAGGATCCTGGAACTGTGTAAACATGGTCCAAGAATCTGTCTTGGACCATCTTGCCGTGTTTCATTTGCTCAGAGATCTTGGTGACTTGATCTGTGACTACGATCCACTCACTTGGTACCTCGGAATAGCCACTATCCTCCAATGGTGCCTGAAGCCTTGCGAATGACCATTGCAAATTTTCTGACATCGAATCGATTATTGGAGTATGTTGAGAAAATAGAGAATTGGACTCTTCCCCTCCGTTTTCGCTATCCCACTCAGCCTGTATCAGTGGTGAATGCAAGCTTATCAGCATTAGTGAGATAAGGAGATAGCTAGACGTCCTCTGGGCGTTCATAGTAGGTTTGTAGGACTTCGTTGATTTAACTGTCCTCTGGTCTCGTTGAGTTAGAAGGCGATATCACGAGTAATGGATAAATCGCATTTTGTACGATTTATGCTTCGGAAATATCCTCTAATTGACATGATGTGGTGCAGGCGGCAGGATTCGAACCTGCGAAGCACTATGCAGCGGATCTTGAGCCCGCCCCCTTTGACCACTCGGGTACACCTGCACCATTAGGAGGACGCTCCCCCACTTGAGTTCAACGGAATAGGGCCTGTTTCCTGAGGGGGGCCATAGGAATTGTTCAAGGAGCGTTTGCAGAACGTGGAGTCGGGGAAGTTGCGTGGATACGGATGAGCATGATACTCTCTCAGCGAGTGAGCTCGACCGTATTGAGAAGGCTATTTTCGAAGTTGCCCGGCAACAAAGAGGGAAGAGGGTCCCAGTACCTCTCCCATTTCCTGACTTCTGGGATCGTGCGGTCCATCTGGTTATTCATCTTGAGCAGGAAGCCGATAGGATGCGTAGAGAGGGTGTGGGGAGTGCTAGATTATCAACAGGAATTCGAAGAATGGCGAATATAAGGACGCAAATTAGGAATCTTGCAAATCTTCGCCTAAACGCCCTCACCAGTCACGCAGTCATTGGCTCACTACTGGAAGGAGGCGAATCTCGGGGCAATGGGAATTCTATTGAGTGGTCTAGAATGGATTCGAAAGAGCGGGCTTTCCACTCAGAGGTGTCGAGAGGTGTCGATCGATTCCGCAACCAGGCATCTTGGGATGTTCTGATGGGAATCGAGGAGTCTGGCGGAGAAGAGGCAATCGGAGTTCCTGAGTTAAATCGATTTGAGAATGAAAAGGAATTGGATGGATTAGCTCCTCTACCAGAGCCTACTCCTGGGAAGGAAGTTGAATGGAATGATCCTGAAATGGATGAGGAGGATAGGATTAGGACGATCGATGACGGGTATCCCGAAGCGCCCCCAAATCCGATCCCTCAGGATATCAAGCCAGATTTGGTCAGAATACGGATAATCGAAGATAGTGATGACCCGATAATTGATGAAGAGGGGAATGAAATTCGTATTATTGAGGGTGATTTTCATCTTTGTTCCATGACTATGAGTGAGACTCTAATCTCAATTGGGCTTGCTGAATTAGCAGATGTATAATTCAGGTAATGACCAAAGGCCTTGTGCCGGGCTCTTCACAGCATGCCCGACAATGGCTCAGTGACAAATATCATGATTGAGAGGCTGAGAAAGAATTTCTCAGACGACCCCACTGCTAAAATCGTACAGAATGCTGTTTCGAATGGGCATCTGATAGACGTGGCTCTTGATCGTGATCTAGTTCAAACCATGGATTCTAGTTTCAGTATCAAACTCGATGAATGGTCTGTGACTAATCAGAAATCTAGCGGGAGATGTTGGCTTTTCGCCGCATTGAATCTGTTTAGACCGGGGGCAATGAAGAAGATGAATATCAAGGAGTTTGAATTCAGTCAATCTCATATCCATTTCTGGGATAAATTCGAACGATCAAATTGCTTCCTCGAGTCAATTATTGATCTTGGAAAGGAATCTGTGGAAGATCGTACAGTGCATTTCCTTCTTAGCGACCCTATCGGAGACGGAGGTCAATGGAATATGGCCATGAATCTAATTCGAAAGCATGGCCTTGTCCCAAAGTCGGCATATCCTGAATCGACATCTAGTAGTGCGACGAGATGGATGAACTCGAGTCTGAGGGATTTACTCAGATCTTCTGCATCTGAATTGAGGAAGATGATTTCTGACGGTTCATCCCTCAGTGAAGTTAGGTCCAAGAAAGAAGATCGTATTGCTGATGTATGGAGGCTCCTATGCATGCATCTTGGTACACCACCGGAGTCATTTGATTGGCAATGGAGAGACAAAGATGGAGATTTTCACCGAAAGGGCGTAATGACACCGATTGAATTCGTTTCAGAATTCGTAGATATCGATTGGGATAATTTTGTTTGTCTTGTTCACGATCCTAGGAATGAGATGTACAAAACATACACTGTGGACAGACTTCAGAATGTTGCAGGCGGCCCTCCAGTCATGTATCTCAACATCCCAATCGAAGAGATGAAGCGGATTACCATGGAGATGCTTGAGCAAGGCACTCCAGTTTGGATGGGTTGCGATGTGGGTAAGCAGATGCATAGGAAGCGTGGTCTTTGGGATGCTCGTCTGTATGATCTCCAATCGCTATACGGTTTTGAATTTGGGATGGACAAAAAGAATAGATTGGAATATGGGCAGACGGTAATGACTCATGCAATGCTTTTCACAGGCGTGGATATTGTAGATGGGTCCCCTCGAAGATGGAGGGTGGAGAATTCATGGGGAGCGAAGGATAGTGGGGAGAAAGGATTCTACACTATGAATGACAGTTGGTTCGATGATTACATGTTCGAAATAGCGGCTCCACGTGATTTACTGAATCAAAAGATGGCCTCTGGTTTGGAAAGCGAACCTGTTATTCTTCCAGCATGGGATCCAATGGGATCTCTTGCTAGAGCAAATGAGTCTTGACGCTTTTTCAAGCAAGGTTTCTGAGAGAGAGTTCAATCGTGACTGAATCAGGAATTGGGATTCTTAGTACATTTCTCAATGCAGTCTCATCCTTGGCAGTATTGGTTACTAACTCAAGCAATCTCTTGTGTATTCGCATCTCCCAATGATCGTAAGTCTCTGATCCTTCGCCGGAGGGTGCTTTCCTGCACGGTACAACCAGTCTTCGAGTTGGGAGTGGGATCGGGCCCCTTAGCTTAACTCCGGATTCATCAGATATTCTCTTTATCTGAGAACACACTGTATCCACATCTTCGTGGTTTTCTCCGGTCAGTTTGATTGTGGTGACTACTGGCATTCAGAGTACACCCCAAACCTACGAATCACGCTTTCTTCTCGATCTTGGCGCAGACACCTGCAGCCACGGTCTTGCCCATATCGCGAATTGCGAATCTGGAAAGCTCGGGGAAGGCGTCTTGCTGCTCAAGGGCCATTGGCTTGGTGGGCTGGAAGCGGACCAGAGCTGCATCGCCGGACTTCAAGAATGCTGGAGACTCTCCAGTCTTGAGATCCTTGACGAGTTCCACAAACCTGACGGCAACCTGTGCAGTGTGTGCGTGGAAGACTGGCGTGTATCCGACCCCTACAGCCTTTGGTATATCCATTATCTGGATGTTACCGAGGAAGGTCTCGTCGTGTCGGACGTACGTAGGGGGGTTATCCTGGTATCCTGCGATATCTCCGCGGCGGATATCAGTCACAGCGAGGCCTCTGACGTTGAATCCGACGTTGTCGCCGGGTTCGGCCTTGTCAACCATGGTGTGGTGCATCTCGATGCTCTTGACCTCTGCCGACTTCTGGCTTGGATTGAACACGACTGTCTTACCTGGATTGAGGACTCCTGTCTCGATCTTGCCGACGGGAACAGTTCCGATTCCGCCGATCTTGTAGACGTCCTGGATAGGTAGCCTTAGCGGTCGATCGGTTGGCTTTGGTGGCATTGTGATTGCATCGATGGCCTCGAACAAAGTTGGGCCGTTGTACCACGACATGTTGTCGCTCTTGTTGTAGATGTTCTCGCCCATCTGGGATGAGCCTGCGATGAAGTTGATGCCATCTGGCTTGAATCCGGCCATTTTGAGGAGGTTCGATACTTCGGTCTTGACCTCGTTGTACTTGGCTTCCTGGTAATCTACACCACTGATATCCATCTTGTTGATGTTGACTATCAACTGAGTCACACCGAGGACTCGGGCTAGGAATGCATGCTCTTTGGTCTGAGCGTTAACTCCGTCATTAGCAGCGACGACTAGTACAGCAGCATCTGCCTGGCTAGTTCCAGTGATCATGTTCTTCACGAAATCCCGGTGCCCTGGAGCATCGATGACGGTGAAGTAATAGTTGGGCGTGTAGAACTCCTTGTGAGCTACGTCGATCGTGATTCCACGCTCTCGCTCTTCCTTCAACCCGTCCATGACGTATGCTAAACCGAATCCGGCCTTACCTGACTCGGAGGCCAGTTGTTCATTCTTATCGATTACGTGCTGTTCGATGTGGCCGCTGTCTAGGAGTAGTCTTCCAACTGTGGTTGACTTTCCATGGTCGACGTGACCGATGAATACGATATTCAAGTGTGGCTTGCTCTTATCTTCCCATTGTGAGCCCATGATATACACCTCTATGGTGAGCCGGCCACTTTGGGTCCGTATTTGAACCTCACTCACAGAGAATGGGGTTGTTGGTATCGGTTGAAAGATACATATCAATGCCGGATTAGCGGTACTGCAACTCTATGATGAGTGAGTTGATACGCGTATTGTGGCTCTCATCGTTAGATAAGTCAACGGACCAGGTTCCTGGCTGAAATCCTCGGACGGTGGACCCGGATACGACTTGCCATACGCAGTAATCGTCGCTACTGCACTCCCCTGCATCCCTGTTATCATTCTCTATGCCAGTAGTGTTTGTGACTTCCTGATCTTGGGATGTTGTGTTGTACATGTACAAATCAAGCTTGTTTGCTGTGGTTGCCCCTCCTATTCCAATGGGCTGGTCGTCATCCTCCTGCGGATAATCGAGTTTCACCCTCAGATATCTAATTCGATTTTTACCATCGTCGTACTCGACTGGGAAGTCCCACATCATCTCAACGGGGTCCCCGAGACTCCTGTCTATTTCGAAGTCGGACCATGCGCCTCGATAATTAATGTACACTGTGATTTTGGTGCTATCGGTGAGTCCGTTGCTGGATACCACAGTGAGTTTGACTTCGACTGTTCCGCCGCTTCTTTCGAATGTTACAACGCCATCCTCCGAACTAGATGCATCGACATCATTGTCTCTTATGCCATCGCCGTCTGAGTCTTCAAAGGTGTCTAAATCCCACTCCCACCTGTCGATGTAATCGATTCCTCCTGCGTCTGAAGAAGAGCCATCGATTTGTACTTCAGTGGTGAATCCGATTGTTCTGTCTCCCTCATCTTTATTATCGTCGCAGACCCATATGAGGATGAAATCTCCATTTGGAGGTTCCTCGCCATCGCAGTCATCCATCTTTTCCACATCGATTGAGGCGGTTGGTTTCTTGGCGTCAGAGTCGATTACTGTGATGTTCTTGCTCATTGTGGCCTCGTAGTTGCCATCGGCAACGGTAAGTCTGACCGCGAATGTGCCCGTGCTCGTATAGACGTGACTTGTAGTTAGGCCGGAGCCTAAATTTCCATCACCGAAAGACCATGAGAATGTCAGGGAGTCTCCATCGGGGTCTGAACTTCCAGCGGCACTGAACGTCACTGTGTCGCCCTCTCGCACAGAACCAGTGGGATCTATGCTCATTTGGACTGTCGGGGCTTCATTAAGCCCGAGTGTTGCGAGGCATCCGCTGAGAGACGATATCGCTATGAGGAGTGCGATCGTTGTGGCCTTGGAGATGGCTTCCATGATTTCTTTCGGAAAGCATTTGAACATGAATCCTGCGATGATTTGGGCCTAGAAATCAAAAAGGGACTGTTGTCTTGACCCCTGGAGCAATTCTTTCTCACTCCACCCGAATGCTTCTGTGATACGGCCAAGCGCTGTAGCAAGCCGCTTTGCATAGTAATCAGCGTCATAGGTTGGCGGCTCTTCCCCCAATTCATCAGTAAGCCACGCACTGACCTGCATGGGTGATGACTTAGCATTCGACACGACGTAGCCGACTTTCATTCCGGGTGTAAATCCAAGGCCTCTTTCTATCCTCTGTTTTGCTGCTCTCACGTATGGGAGGCCGTCTTCATTTTTGTATACGCTGAAATCCCACTTGCTCTCCCTCTTGTTCCATTTTCCCTTACACGAGCGGCTGATGACGAGATCGGCGGTATCGATATCGCCTCCTCGGACTCTGTCGATGACCTTTCTCGTCCGATCGACGGCAGACTCCTGTTTTCCTTGCAGGATATGCTCGAAGAGCATGGTCATTGTCGTAGTTAACAGTCTGAATGAATCCGTCCTTCTAACTTCATAGCCCCTGATTAGCATCTCTTCTCTTGGCCATACAACTCTTCCAACGTACCTCTTCTTAGCCCCATGCGAGAAAAATGCGGACATGGCTGTCTCGAATTCAAGTTCAGCGCCCTCTTTGGAGTATCTCTCTGCGAGTATGCGTCCAAAATTAATTGTCTCGCTCCTTGCTTTCGACCAAAGAGCAAAGCTGTCCTCAGACTCATCTGGTTTGTCTATTGGTGCGTTGTCGAGCCCCCTCGTACGAACGAAGATCGAATCTGTGTCTGAATATACCACTTCATAGCCATCGTTTCCAAGATCCGAGATTATTGATCGGATGTTATGGCGCGCCCATTCTGTGATGCTTGCACCGATATCCTTGTGGGTGAAGCGGTAGAATGCACTTGCGAAGACGCCATAAAATGAGTTCATGAGTATCTTGACTGCGAACTGTAGCCTTTCATTCAGAAAAGCAGCCTGCTCATTGCCCTCATTCCTAGCTTTTCTGGCTTCAGCCTTGTATTGATCTCGCTGGGCCATGAGATCAGAGAGCAACCTTGGAACCAGGCCCGACCTGTTCTTGTGCGATCTGTATCTTGTTCCCGTGGAAGGGGAAATCAAATCATCTTCCATATTCTCATGGAAGGCACCGTCCACCAAGGTCGTCGAACAGATGTTATTGGATATCATAATCGACGGATACATCGATTTGAAATCAAGAACTGCTACCCATGACCTGAGCCCCGGTTCAACCTCATGCACGTATCCTCCGGCTATTTGCTCGCCTCTTCGCCCCTGGCGGGTTGTGGGTACTGCAACGTTTTCTCGATCTGCTAATCGTATCACCAAAGAGTCTATCCACTGACTTGTGGTCTCTGTGGCCGCAGTTGAGAAACTGGTTCTAGCGACAGCTGCAAGGGCTTCTTTCTGCTGTACAGATTGGAGATGCTGTAAGATGTCGAGCGGCAGGTGCGTATCTCTGAGGCAGTAACGAATAACCTCTTCCGGCCTTGCGGCCCATTCTTCATCCATGCGGCTAGAGTCGACGTCGAGTTTTCTCCTGTCCTCATCTTCTGGCCAAATCAAGGCAGTTACAAAACGAAGTGATTCTCGTTCTGGTCTCAAGGTCTGGCGAACCTGCCACCATGCATCCATTGGAACTCTTCCGGAGATATTCCATGTACGATTCTGACCTCTGTTCGGGATAATTCTTCTCGATTTCTCATCGAAGGGGACCCTTCCCCAACCGAACAGATCTGGCCTCTCATCTTTCTTGGCCAGTGCCTCGGTTCTTTCTAGGATACGCGGTAAATCGAAATTATCTATGTTGTATCCAGTGACAATATCAGGATCTTGTTCCCTCACAAGTTGGCATATCGGCTCAAGGATCTCTGTCCTCTCATCACCCCTGTAGACGTGCTCTGTACGTTCACCCGCTCTGTCTACGACAACGGCAGCACAGAGGATTTCATTTGTCGCTATACTAGTCTCAAGATCTATCGAAAGAGTCACGAAAGGCGTCTGAAATGGTTCGCATGTCTCAAGATCCTCTGCCTCGCAAGACATCACGATGTCTACGGGGTAGAGTCCTCTTCCCCCCACTCGGATTATGTTCTCAAGAGCTCCCTCAGACTCTGAGAAGAGTTTTCTGGCTTCTTCCGGTGCCCTAGCATTTGCATGGAGTATCTGGCCTTTAGCACGGATATGCGGCCCTAGATCTAAATCGAGCATGAGTCTTTTATGGAACTGGATATCTGCACTGGTAACTCTCCAATCTTCGCGTAGTCGCTCTCTTAGACGGCTGACTACAGTGGTATCGCGGACCATCACTCTCCAATGTGGCGCTTCCCCTTGGGATGTCCATTTCATCACAGGAGGACGGATGTCGGTGACTGTAGAAATCGCCAGGACCTGTTTGATTTCTTCTTCGGTGCCGCTACATCCCTTGTCTCTCGGAGATATCTCGATGTATGGCCTCAGACCATTGACGAGGAGGAGTGTCGAGTGACCTTGTTTTGATCTGCACCATAATTCGACCACAGTATTCGAATCGCCCCACGAACGGTTATCGCCTGAAACGATGCAAAGATCATCGGACCACATGGCACGTCCCATGAGTCCGGATGGAGGGGTTGTGGTTCAATGCTTGCAGCGTTACTCGCTCAAACTAGATTATCGCCGGAAGCGTTGAATGCCTTCTTTGTGCGACCTCCCCTCATGGCCTCGGCGGAGAGTTCCCTCCCACCGATTGATTGGGATGCTCTAACATTCTCTTTTACGGAGACTGATAGGATGTTTGTAGCCCATGGCACATGGGAAGATGGTTGGAGTGAAGGGGAGATGATGGACTTCCAGCCCCTCACTCTCACACCGGCTGCTTGTGTGCTGAATTACGGGCAGGGCCTCTTCGAGGGGATGAAAGCAAGAATGACTCCTGACGGGAGGATTACTCTGTTCAGGCCCGAGATGAATGCTAGAAGAGCGGCCGATGGATCTGCAAGGCTAGTCATGCCAGAGGTTCCAGAGGAGATGTTTGTTGACGTGGTCAGGAGAGTAGCCACGGAGAATAGAAGATGGGTCCCTCCTAATGGAAGGGGCGAGTTGTATATCCGACCAATAATATTCGGCAGCAGCGCACGACTCGGGGTGGCTCCCGCAGATGAATACATGTTCGTGGTTTTTGCAGTTCCTGTTGGGCCCTACTTCAAGGGGGGAATGACGCCAATATCACTCAGGGTGTCTCAAGAGCATCATCGGGCTGCGCCGGGTGGTTCCGGAGGTGTGAAGGCCATCGGCAATTATGCCCCTGGCATGATGCCATCCAAGAAGGCCAAATCAGAAGGTTACAGCGAAATCATCTATCTCGATGCTGTGGATCATCAGTATGTGGAGGAAGTCGGGGCTGCTAATTTCTTCTGCGTGCGTGATAATGTCCTATACACGCCGGAGTTAACTGGTACGATTCTGCCTGGAATAACAAGACTATCAATCATAGAGCTCGCTCGGTCAATGGGATTGGAAGTTATGGAAGAGCGTGTGGATATTGATTTCGCTCTGGAGTGCGATGAGGCCTTCTGCGCGGGTACTGCTGCGGTAATATCGCCAATAGGCTCGATTGAACATGGCGAGAAAGTTGTCAACTACGGCGATGTTGGAAAGATTACCCTAGACCTGTATAGTCGTCTTACAGGAATAATGGACGGTTCATCCGAGGATCCCTTTGGATGGACCCTAGAGATATGAGTTATCGACGTCCGAATTTCTTCTTGCGCTGACTAGAAGGTCTTCGAGAAGGGGCTTTCCTCTGCTTTGCCTGCCTAGCGCCGGCTCTACCGGACAACTTGGAGATACGTTGGGCAGCCGTATCTTCACTTTCGGAAGCCATGGCCTTGAGTCTCTGACCAATCACCTTGAGGACGTCTTCTTTGTTGACCGAATTGGTAGATGCCAGTGCGTCATCAGTCGAGACCACCAGCCTACCCTCTTTGGATGATGGCCGGAGGGGGTGACTTGCATCCTGGTCACGCCTCATTTTTGTTATGCCTGCAGATCTCGCAGCCATTGCGATTTGATCGAGAGAAGGGCGCGGTATGCTGGCATCACGTGGGACACGCCTCCCGGATCTCCTGGAGGTTCTGGAATCGAAGTAGCCCGTCCAAATCGTCATTCGGGTAGAGTCGCCTGTCATGGATATGATATCCGCCGTAGAACGGATGACTTGAGTTCTTCGTGTATCACTGATCTAGAAGAACGCCACTGACTACCCCGTCCATTCCCGGGCGGCTTGTGATTCGGACCTGTCCGAGTTCTGTCTCGGCAATGGCTCCTTTTGTTATGATGTTACGACGGACGTAGTTGGGGTCAGCTGCGTTCTCGATGATATTAGTAATGCCGACGCGCTTCGTGACTCCTTCAGAAGGAATGCTGACATTGATTTGTGAAGCGCTCATGACCCTGACAGTTTGTAAGCCAGCATGCTTCCGGTAGATTTTGTTCTGATTCTCGTCGGAGACGAAGGCGAACTGCTTCTCACTGGATATTTCCTTCTTCCGCTTGCCCCGATAGCGTATAGGACGCTTCAGGCGTCCGCCGGTTGGCTTTCTCCTAGACATGCCATGCCACTTTGCCACGAGTCTTGCCGACCGACCCTCCTTATTTCAATGGATTGGAGGTTAACGGCCAATATTGTCTCCGTGAGATTCATCCTTTGGATTGATGCCGCGAGTGCATGACTGAGAAACGTCTGAGGCGTAGAACGCCTCTTCGATTCAAACAAATCAAGGCCATATCATCCGAAATAGAAGCGCGCCTCGATGTGACTCTGAATCTCTCGAGTTCGTTTCTGGAGGAAGCTCATTTTGAAGGAGTTGACTTGATTGTGGTTGATCGTTTGCCGAGGTTGATGAAGCTTGGAAAAGATGAGGGCGGAGGCGTGTGGTTTCCAACTCTGAGAGGGCTCCTTACTTGGGACATAGATTTGAACTGGGCAGAAGTCGATCATGGGGCAATACCGTTCCTGATGAACGGTGCTGACTGCATGGCAGCAGGGATACAGAAATCAGAGCACGGGATAAGGAAGGGGGATCCTGTTTGGATAAGGGATGAATCCCATGGAAGACCACTCGCATTGGGATGGGCCCTAATGGATAGTGAAGAAATGGATAATGCGAAGAATGGCAAAGGAATCCAAACGGTGCATTGGGTCGGGGATGACCTCTGGAGTTTGGATTCGTAGATTGATTGAGCATTGAATCGCTTCATTCTTACCTAGGTCTGGCGACAGGACTTCATGCGAGTGGCTCCACTGCTGGTTGTTCTTATCATTCTTCCAACTGTGGTAGGAGAAGATGGCGGGGTTAACTCTGAGGCCGACTTGACTGGTACTCCGATCGAATCTTTGTCCTATCCCCACTCATTCACAGCCCTTGACGGAGAAGATGGCTTCATGTCCATCGAACTTGAGATTAAAATGGATGAAAATGTCAGTTCGGTCGAATGGGTAACTCAAGTCTGCGTGAACAGCGGGGTGTGTTACCCGCCAGTTTACAATGATATGATTGATCAGAATGGGACATGGGTGGCAGATGTAGAGATAGAGACGGATGCTTCGTATATCAATTGGAGATTTGACATTGAACGCACTAACAATTCAACTTCGGAACGCATTCCATCCTTGGGATGGGGGTGGAAGATATGGTCTACGTGTTGGTTTGATGGGGCTTCGTGGGGTGGAGATGACTTTCCAACGGAGATTGAATCCTGGGAGAGTTGTGTAAGTCCTCTAGATGATGGCTCAAGGTCATCTGATGGGTTGTTATCCGTGCCATTTGGCGGGGCAGTGCTTGCTATCTTGTCTCTTGGAACGGCAGCATTGATGCCAAGACGCGTCTGAGACAGAGCATGGTCGATGACCACGACGCGCGCGGATTCATCGATCTCATCTTTGATGAGTTGCCTGTTGACGAGATGGCACGACGCGCGCGCGACTTCTACGATCAGATGGACACGCGTCGGACTACTCGTCATTTTTCTAGCAGAGCCGTCTCACGAGAACTGATTGAGCTGGCTATAAAAACAGCAGGCACAGCTCCATCTGGAGCGCATCTTCAACCTTGGACATTTGTGGCGATTTCCAATGGGGGGTTACAAAAGAGGATTCGCGATGCTGCTGAGGATGAAGAGAGGCGATTCTACAAGGATCGAGTGCCAGAAGCCTGGTCCGAAGTCCTCAGACCACTGGGGACTGATCACATCAAGGCACACTTGACTGATGCGCCATGGGTGGTGATACTCTTCAGACAGAGCAAAAGAATCAGAAGTAATGGGGAAATAGGTCCGACTTACTACTCTCAAGAATCCTGTGGAATCGCTGCCGGTTTATTCATTGCAGCAGTCCACAACATGGGCCTTACGACGCTGACCCACACTCCATCCCCAATGGGTTTTCTGAGAGACATATTGAACAGACCGGAACACGAGCATGCAATGCTTGTTATGCCGGTGGGTTATCCTGCAAGAGATGCTAAAATCCCTGAAATTTCTCGAAAAGGACTTGCAGACATATCAGATTTCATCCAATAATGAATCATTCTTGTTCAGCCATATCATCGGTTGAACCTACTTGAAATAGTGACAGAATAATTCCAGAGCAGATGATCATTATTCCTCCGATTATGTCTCTTGTATCGAGGATCTCATCGAATAGCAGATACCCATAGGCTGTGGCAACAATTACTGTGAGGTAGGAGAAGGCGCTTACCCATGCTGCATTTGCTCTGTGGAATGCATACGTGAGCCCTACTTGTCCTGCTCCAGCCCCTACTCCTATGCCAACTAGTGCCAACATGAGAATCGGGTCTGAAATGACGTAAGCAATACTCGGAATAGCAGGGAGTGCAGTTGCCACAACGGAGAAGGCAGCGAACCAGAAGACGATACTGAGTGCTTCCTCAGTCGCTTTTAGCCTTCTCACGTAAAGATATGCGACCCCAGCGAAGAATCCTGAGCCGAGAGCAAACAATGCATCTTTCTCTATCGTCCTTAGATCAGGCGATACAATCAGTACAATCCCTAGGAAGGACACCATGGCTAGGGCCCATACTTGCGGGTGGACCCGCTCTGAAAGAAAGAATCCCGATAGAAGTGCTACGAAGAGCGGATTTGTGTATTGCAAAGTTACTGCTTGCCCGATGGGAATCAACCCTAGTGCTGAGAAGTAGAGAATCATTGCAGCCAATCCGGTGAAACATCTGAAAGCCATATTCTTGCGGTCATGCACCACGAGATCCACCCTTGCGATTCTGGCGATGATGTAGATCGCAAATGCGATGACGAGCGATCGAACGAAAACAGTCGTCCAGACATCCACTTCAGCGGAAGTCCATTTCACCAGAGCGTTCATGGAACCGAATGAAAAGCTGGCAAATAACATCCAAGCAACAGCTGTTCTTGGAGCGTCCTTATCATTCATGGAGGAGTTAACCCCCACCTTCTTTCAAGTTCCAATGTGACTGAAAGATAGTCGCTACCACCATGGCTCGATGGATCATGTAGATGAATCGGAACGCCATGTGCAGGTGCCTCGGCTAGTCGGATGTTCCTTCGTACTGCGGGCTCTACGATGAGGGGGCCATATGTATCCCGAAGTTCATTCGCGACCTGCACGTTCAGGAGCGTTCTTTCATTGTGCATTGTCAACAATATTCCATCTACACCCAGGGATGCTGTGAAGAGATTCCTAACTTCCCTTACGGTTCCTGCTAGCATTGCCAGTCCTTCCAATGCAAAATACTCAGTCTGGACCGGGACAACTAGGCCATGGCTTGCGACCAATGCATTCACCGTTACAATACCAAGTGAGGGCGGCGTGTCAATTATGATGAGATCATAATGTGGGGATAGCGGAGCAATTGCATCTGAGAGTCTTCTTTCACGCCCTAACTGGCGAAGAAGTTCTTGGTCTAGCCCCACAAGAGATCTATCTCCGACGATCATGTGTACACCGTCAACAGCTGTTTGATGGCGTGCTTCTATCGCTCGCTCAGGTTGCAGGATGAGATCTCTGGTCGTGGCTGTAACGAGTCTCTTGTCTACGCCGAGTCCAGTTGCACAGTTACCCTGCGCATCCGCATCGATAACCAGTACTCGGTGGCCTCTCAAACCGAGTTGCGACGCGATATTAATGACTGAAGTGGTCTTTCCTACTCCGCCTTTTTGATTGGTGATTGTAACGACCCTGGCCCGGCCTCTTTGCGAAGGTGCGCCCCTTGGAAGTGCAAGTGGATTGTGACTTGGAGGCTTCTCGTTCCGTCCAGTGGCATCTTGCCTCTCATGTTCAACAAATTCAACATCAATAATGCGAGGATGTTCAACATCCTCGCTGATGCTGTGGTCGCCCCCCTCATACACACACCGAGGGGGTCTCAGAGACAGTTCAAGATACCGACTGTTTGGATTGAAGACTATTGAGTTAGGGTTCAGAGATAATCATTCAGAGGACGTGGAAATTTGGATCCAACCGATCACTCTGGATGTTGTTGCATCCATCGCAACGTCAAACGTGTAGTCTCTTGTACGATCGGGACTGGTCCATTCACTGTGCAACACCACAGTGACAACTCCCGTCGAGAGTTCAGAGGATAGCAAGTCCGAGATATCGTCTATCTCCCCGGATACTGCTCTGTATCCAAGATACTGCAGCTCTTCTGGCGAGTCGGAGATCATCACTTCATTGACCTCCTCGTAACGATTCTCATTGAGGAGCCTATTCTCGAGGTAATCCAAAGTTAGGGTTGAGGGGATAGCAGATTTATCCCATGAGGCTGGATTGTCATTGCCCCAGTCTCCAGAGTCCACTATAGGACATGACTCGTCATTGAGTTCCCAGTCGAGTATTATCCACCCAGATTGATCTTCGATGTCTACCCATGAGAGGTTCCAATCCTCATTATTCAAGGAATAACTTGCCTCCCAAATATACCCGCCACCATCGAGTGCTTTAGCCGCATCAGAGATGGGGTGCGATGCTCGCAGACAGGTCGTGATTTGTTCTAGGCTAGTTCTGCTGTCAGACTCATCAGGCATATGCGATGCCCAATCTTGCTTGCCTGCGCTGGTGGGCCGATCGTCTCCTGGCGATGGCTCAGAATCGTATTCATCGTACCAATCAATCTCATTGCCCCCCATGGATGATGAAGTGACTGTCATGTCCATCCGCATGTCCAATCTGCCCTCTGGTAGTGCAGCATCGCTAACCGCACTGGCGAAGACGCTGCACTGAGAGGTTGTCAGCGACTTGTCCAATCGTATGTCTGCAGTCTGCTGCACCGGCCATGGGATATCGGGATCTACCAAAATGTCCATCCTAAGGTATCCGAAGCAGGCTTCTATCTCATCATTGGAGATTGAAATCGGATATACATATCCATGGATTGGGTCATTTCGCTCTTTCTTAACATTCCAAGTCCATGATTCGTCCTCGGAAGATGATGCTCCTTCCTCCAGAACAGTGTCTCCGAAGAACTCCTGCAAATCCATTGGAAGTAGCGGGATTGAGAGCAACGGCGCAATGGAGCCTAAGCCGGGGAGTATGCTAGTACCGAAAGTTGTCGCGCCGACATGCGTCGATTCTCCGTCTGAATCTGTGAATTCTAGGTCTGTCTCTGTCCTGATAACGTCTCTATCGGATATATGGCGCCATGACTCAGTGGTCATGGATAATTTGTTCTCGGGGTAAGACCAACCCGCATTACTGCACTCTATCCCGTTTTCTCTCCACGTTTTCCCCTGGAGGTCTACATCCAACTCATGATTCAATGACTGCTTGGCTGCTAAACTTACCCTCCCGTATGCATCATACACGCTGTATGCCCCCCTATGCTCTGTATCGCTGGGGAATACCGTGTCGAGATCAGTGCCTCTTGCCACTGAGAGGGAGCCCATGCCCGATATATCGACATCAATCTCAGAACAGACCTGATCAAATGCGCTCGGAGAGATGGCATCCCTGAGAATCGCTACCATGTCATCGCCCTCTATGTTGATGCTAGTTTGCTGGATTGAGAATTCAATCGAATCGCCATACCTAGCCTGCTGTGCTGTGAAGGACGAGTCGCGTTGCAAGAATACCCAGAGAGTTGCGCTCAGAATCAAAGCGGCTGCGAATCCCGCGGCCACTTGGAGCCGTGTGATTCTGAATGGTCGTGTTGGCGACGTGCTTTCATTCTTAGCCTTCTTCTTAGCCTTCTTCTCAACCTTCTTCTTCAGAGGCTTTCTATCTTGCTTTTCTCGGTCAGGTTCGATATCAGGTTCATCGTCTATGAGAATCAACTCCTTCGCTGATTCCTCTTTTTCTGGTTCCTCTGCTTCGATTAACTCTGCTTCGATTAACTCTGCTTCGACTACCGACGGTTGAAGGGCTTCTGGTGCATCCTTGGGGACAGGCTTGGGTTTTCTTCGATCATGTCGATCGAGTAACCTATCGATGGCATTGTCGATGTCTGCATCCATGGCTGTATCCTTGTTCACGGGTTTAGAGCTAGGACTAGACTGTTGAATTCGTTCGATTAGCTCGGATTTATTGCCCGTGACTCGCAATCCCATCTCCTTGCAAAGTATCTTGAGTTCGGAGACCTTCTTGCTCTCAAGAACTTCAGAATCCACCTTAGTCGGCCTCCCTTTGCACGTGAAGCGGAGTGAGGCCGCTTTCAATACCTCCCTGTGTTGGGCGGGTGATTGAATCACTTATGCGAGGGGTCCGGCATACGCCAGACTCAAAGTATGAGGGTTTGAGCGCACAAACATGGATCCTAGGCTGGTCATACTCTCACGGGGGCCGGGTTTGTACTCAACAACTCGGCTCATGGAAGAGTCGCAGAGATATGGGTTCAGTACCAGGATTATAGATCCGATGAGCATAACCACTGCAATCGATGGTGAAGGTGGTCGTATTTATCACAAGGGCTGGCCTGTTGTGGCCGATGCAGTAATCCCGAGGATTGGCTTCTCAATCACTCGCCCCGGGGCTAGCATAGTCAGGCAATTCGAGCGACTTGGTTCGATTGTTCACAACACTGCAGGTGCCATTCTTTTGAGTAGGGACAAAATTGCGGCTACCCAAGTAATGGCGGAATGCGGATTGCCTGTTCCTAAGACGATCAGAGTAGCTTCAATGAATGATTGCATGTATGCACTTAGAGCAATTGGCAGTTATCCCTTGGTAATCAAGGCAAGTGAGGGAACTCAGGGGTCAAGCGTATTCCTAATGGATGATGAGGCCCGTGCTATCTCCTTGCTTTCTCAGATGTTTGACCGAGGTATGAGACCACTAGTTCAGGAATATATCGAAGAGTCTCATGGCAGAGACGTTCGGGTGATAGTAGTCAGAGGACGGGTTGTGGCGAGCATGATGAGGAAGGCACGTGGTTCAGAGTTCAGATCTAATTTCCATCTGGGCGGTTCCGTTGAGGCTGTTAGCTTAACTTCCGATCAAGCCAATGTCGCGGTCAAAGCTGCAAATGAGCTTGGATTAGATGTTGCTGGTGTGGATATGCTTGAGTCGGCTTCAGGTCCACTGCTTCTCGAGGCGAATTCAAGTCCTGGATTGGAGGGCATCGAGCGAGCGACGGGGGTCAATGTAGCTGCTAGGATCGTGTCTAGTCTCCGTGCAAGAGTGAGGGAGGCATCAGAGGCGGCTGAAGAAATGCGAGATACTCTGGGAAAAAATGTGAATAATCCCCGCTGGGCGACCGAATCTGATTAGGATTCGGCGTATGCACTTGTTGTCTCCTTTTTGAGTTACATCTAGGCGGATTAGGGCAAGTATTGAAGTTGTGATTGGGGGGCTGGGGGACGTTCCGTGAGGGACAGGGATGCACGCACCCCCGGGTGTAACAGGAGGCGAGACGTTGAACAGACATGCTGGACAGGGCTTGGCCTCGCCTAGGCAGCAGACCCTTCTGGGCGGAGGCAGACTGCTTCCTAATCGGCTTCATCGGCTCAGAGGGTTGCCTTGGTTTGACTGCTGGAAAGCACAGCTCAAAGCAGAGCGTAAGAGTGAGCATACAATCAGAGCCTACGAACGTGCAGCGAAGGGAATTGCGAGTACGACTCTACCAGGCGAGGAATACGAGGGAGATGGTTTTCTTCATGTTGATGTAGAGCATGCACACATTCTTCTGGACCCGGATGACGGGAGAATAGATGCATGGATATCTGGATTGGAAGAACTCAGTCCCTCAAGCATCAACGCGAGGATTGCGGCCTGCAATCATCTGCTTAGATGGATTGGCCACTCATTACCTGAATGGGTATCGAGGCCCACAAGACGCAGGCCTCTTCCAAAGACGCTCTCAAGACGAGAGTTGTCGAGATTCAAGGCTGCTGTTTTCGAATTCAAGGATCCTATAGCGAGACCTCTGACAATAATGATGCTTGAAACAGGCCTCAGAGTTTCTGAAGCATGCAACATGGATGTTGAAGATATTGACCTCGACGATCTTTCAGCCCTAGTTATCGGAGGCAAGGGGGAGAAAGATAGGACTGTCCTATTCACAGACTTGACATCTAATGAGATTGAGTCATGGCTAATTGAACGCAAGACGCGGGGGGACGTAGAAGAAAAGAGTGGGAGGCATCCTCTTTTCATATCGAAGACTGGTAGCAGGATATCCCCGAGATGGGTACAGAAATTGATGGATAGGTTGGCTCAAGCATCTTCCATACCCAAGTCTCGATTGACTCCGCATACACTACGCCACACATTCGCCTCTGGCCTTCTCGAAAGAGGGGCAGATCTAGTTACAATTCAGAGGCTGCTTGGCCATGCCAGTATTGCGACTACCAGAGTGTATCTCGAAATAAGCGACCAGACGCTGAGGGAGATTTATCGAAGAGCTCAGCGCCCTATTCCTCCTATTGGGGACCCCGCTCCTGAAGAGGATATCGAGGGTACTCTGCATAGCACGTACCCATTATCTTCGTGAGGGATTTTTCTTCGATTTTCTCTTACTGAGTCGCTCGATTCCTTGCCAAGACCTGTCGGGCCTGACTTCTTGTCCTGAATGGCCCTCTATCGGACAATATTTCCCACTCCTACACCGACTACAATTGTCCTTTGGAGGATTATCGACCTTTTTGGTGAGGCGGCCATACTTCCGGCGAGGCACGAGATTGAATTGTGATTGACGGCAGATAGCCTTCACCTAATGCGAAGGGTCAATCCGCCATGCTTCGTGGGCCCATCATGGAGCCCCGCGAAACTGTATCAATTCGCCTCTGGGCCCAAGTTGAGGCAGCGATGCCCAGAATGGAAATTGACTCAGAGAATTGTTTGAGGATGGTTGCAGGGAAATCGAAGAAGGGCTCCATAATACTCGGTGATGTTGCTCAGTCATTCATTCGTGCATTGGGACCCTCGGACCCCCCTGTAATTCTGAGTGAGCTTAGATTTGACGAACAACGATGGGAGATTTTGGCTAGTGCCTTTGGAGTAGACGTGTCCATCAAATCAGAACCTTACTGGGGGTTCGGTATTTTCACTAAATGCTTCCTAAACGAGATCTGTATATCTGGATCACGGCCGTCTGTTGATAGGATTGTATTTGATGCAATGGCATCCTTGGGGAGGAATCCATGGGAGCCGTTTTGGAGAAGTCGATTTGAGAAGAAGAGCGGTGTGGACTTGGACAGTCACGAAAACGTATGGCGAGATTGCGAGATACGGGCTGAAAGGATGATGCGCGATATGCTGGATGAAATTACAAAGTTGTACACTGCGAACAAAGAAGAGGTTCCACCATCTGCTTCATCGGATCTTGAGGTTGCCAAACTTGCACTGGAGGATCGTAATGGTCAGGCCTTTGAACGTGCCATGTCTAGGGCCCTTACAACTCTCAAAATGAAAAAGGGGTTTGATTCGAAAAGCGATTATGGCGGTTGGGGTGTACTGCTTGATTCCGAGGAAGTTCCGGTAGTTGACCTAACCGACGATTGATTGACTCATCCGAATATCCACTGTATGACGCCATGTTGAGCGAGATAGATGACAATTGAGAAGCCTATGCAGGCTCCATATACCGCACTTTTTGGTATCTGGATCGCATCTTCGGACTCTTCGTCGAAATAGCGAATTAAACCAGCAGCCTGCTGGATTCCGCTGTTCTTGTCTTTCTTAGCCACATTCGCCGGACTGTGGCAGTGTATTTGAAGGAAGCCCAGAATGTGAGTGATGACTCAGGGTCAAGGTTCCAACGTCTCGATGAGTACGCAACCACCTTCTATCTCAGTGACTGTACGAGCGACGCCCATAGCAGCATCTATGCCCGTAGTCATCACTAGTTCTCTTCTTCCGAGGGTAGGATTGTCCAAGATTACGCGATGAGATAGCGATGTCAGCATCGAACTGTCTACCACCTGCCAAATCCATTCATGTTCGGTCACAGTTATGATTGCCTCTACAGGAAGTAGATCTACGAGAACGTCAGAAGTTTTTTTCGCACGGAGAACGAGTTCTTCGAGTTTCTTTTTCCCCTTGCTGGGGGTTGTACGAACCCTCCTTCCAACTTTCCTGAGTATTCTCCTGCTTCCGCTCTTTATGTGCACGCATCCCATCCTGCGACCGAAGCCGCAAAGTGAAGTCACTTTTCGTATTCTTAACCGTTCTCTGGGTGAGGGGCTGTTTGAGAGCGATTTAGAGGGATCATTGAAACTGCTAACCGTTCACATGATGCTCATGAGGGGGCGGGATTGTAGATGAAATCAGATTCTGACTGGAGGATTTCAGCTGACAACAGCCTGTTGAGGCGTGGAGCGGCCGCATGGATGCAGGATGCTGAAGCATGGTTCGAACGATCTTTCGAGAGACTTCCTGAAACTATCAGGGTCAATCCCCTGAGAAAGGATAGTGATTCTGTTGAAGCTTGGCTGCGGTCTGTGGGTGCCGAACCGATGAGCTGGTATCGTGGACCTGGATCTTCATGGATAATGCCCTTTGAACGTGGAGGGGCAGAAGGCGAGGTTCGAAAATTGCTTATCTCATTACATGAAACAGGACGTCTGACCAGACAAGAAGCGGTATCTATGATTCCAGTGATGGCTCTGAATCCGAAAGCTGGAGAGGCCGTATTGGACATGTGCGCCAGTCCCGGCTCAAAAACAAGTCAAATAGCTGAATTCATGGATGGAATGGGGGTCCTGATAGCGAATGAAAGATCAAGAAAACGTTGTAATCTCTTGGTTGCCAACATACAACGTCATCGTTCGAGAGTGACAATCGTATCCAATCATGATGGGCGGCACATCCCCTATCTTAGCGGAGAAGAGGGTTATGATGCTATATTGGTGGATGCTCCGTGTACCGGATCTGGTACGACTAGGAAGAATCCTGAAGTGTGGAGGCAGTGGAAGCCGAGTGGCGGCTTGGGACTACATTCGATGCAGGTTGGGCTTCTCAGCAGAGCTTTGGATCTTCTCAAACCAGGTGGCAGAGTTGTGTATTCAACTTGTTCACTTGATCCTGTAGAGAATGAAGCCGTCATATCCCAGATCCTTCAGAAGCGGGGAGACGTGAGACTAATCGATTGTTCGGATAAGATAGAGGGGGTGAGCGTTCAGAAAGGCTTGCGATCATGGGTCCCCACTGATGACAACATGCAGCCTCTCGAAGGGAGTCCATGGGCTCATCCTCCATCGGAGGAGATATCTGGGGAGTTGAATAAATGCATTAGAGTAAGGGGGCATATGATGGATGCTGGAGGTTTTTTCCTTGCAACAATTGAAAAGAATCATGCTCAGACCAAAGACGTCTTGGAAGATATTTCTGAGGTGAGGTTTCCTGAAGATTCCGTACAAGCCTCTCAACCGCTTTGCGAGGGTGATCGCCTTGCATTCGAGAAGGAATTTGGGGGTTGTGATAAACCACTATGGAGACGAGGGAAAAGAATCGCTATCGGAACTGAACGTATGCTTGATATCTGGGGCAAGAGAACAACAGTATCCAATGGAAAAGCGAGTGTTAGTGGGCGTCGATGGCGTCCAATGAAGATCGTGCATGTAGGATGTGAAATCTCAGAAATACGCTCTGGTAGACCATCGAGGATTATCGAAGACGGTGCGCATCTAGCTAGAGAAATTGCGCTTGATAGAATTGTCAAGATTGGGGATGATGACTTCGAGAAATTGCTATTTGGAGAGGCACTTGAAACAGACTGCATGCCTCCGGATAAGACAGACATTAGAGGTGGATGGCTGGTTTCCAGTGAGTCGAATCAAGAGCCGCTTCCTGTTTGGATAGGAGGTAAAATAACAGCCATGGTGTCCAAACATGAGCAGACTTGCCGAGTGGGGCTAAGAGGGTTAGGGAAGATATGAACGGCATAAACAATACTTTCATCATATCCCGCCGGTTACATTCTCCATGGATCTAGACGATACCGACCGGGCGATCATCAAATGTCTTGAGTCGGATGCACGGATGTCGCTGAGATCTGTCGCCGAGGAAATCGGTGTTTCCTTAGGCACGGTTAGTAATCGACTTCGACGTCTGGAGAGCTCGGGGGTCGTGACAGGTTACACAATTCGTCTTGATGCAGAAAAGGCTGGTTGGGGCCTAACTGTTGTCGTGGGACTCAGAATAGAGAAGGGGAGATTATTAGAACTCCAGAGGCGCATAGCAGAAGATCATCGTGTTCTCGGAGTTTACGATGTAACTGGAGATTTTGATTCCATGGTAGTGGCTAGAGCAGTTGATAGGGGAGATCTTGATGATCTATCGAAAACGGTTCTTTCTCTAGATGGGATTTCTCGGTCTGTGACTCACTTCGTTCTTAATACGGTCAAGGAAAAATCGACATCCTTTCCAGAAAATTGATTTTTGCTGCATTATAAATCGAAATCAATGTGTTCCTCAATAAATGGTAACAGGGCGTCTACGTGCGCGTGGAGGGCCTCTACTGTACGGCCTTCTGGCTTCATCGTTCGCATTAACGAAAACCACAACGACTCGTCGATTTTGACGTCTAGGGATTCGAGTCTTTTTCTTACCATAGACTGTAATCTCCCTCCCGTCCGATCCCAATCCATTAACACAATCACTGGTGGGCCTGCATCAATCGGATTCCTGCTGCCATATGTGTCGTATAGGTAGGCAATGAGCCTAGATTGATCCCAACCACGGTTTAACAGTTCAATTGTGCCCTTGAACCCTATATCCCTCAAAGTCTCTTCGTCTCTTTTACCCTCAACTAAAATCGGGCAATTGGAACCTTTATTCTCAACTGAATTGTTCCTCCTAATAGATTCGGCGAATACTTTTGCAACTTTTGAATATCGCTCGATGCTGTCTGGGCGCAAATATAGTGCATTTCTGGGACGAGCGTCCGGTAAATCTTCGATATTCACTTACATTACCCCCCTTCTTTGGAAACTACCTCGTTTTCCCTAATTTAGATTAGTCTGAAAAACTCTCCCAGAGGCAACCCAAAACCAACCATTCCATGCAAATAATTTCTGATAATGGTCCTTACCCTTATGAGGGTGCGTTTGTTCCCTACACTTGGGGATCGAATGGCAGGTATCACCCCTCTGTTCGATAACTTATGGAATGAGTACATTATTTGGTCATTTTTAGTTGGTGGGTTTACATTCATCTGGCTCTATCATCACTCGCTGTGGTACAAAAGTGAGGAAGGAGAAGATTGGGATAACAAAGACGGTATAGAGGTTGGAGTTTTTCCAAAGCACTATGACAACTTCACGCTGGAAATTGCATGGACAGTATTGCCATTCTTTCTCATAGTATACTTAGCTCTAATCTCCTGGGGTCCACTCGATGCCATTTGGTCATCAGCAGAGGCAGATGGAGGGTATGGTGGCGAATGCGCATCTGGAGAGCTGTCCAACATGACTTGGTCGGAAAGTGAAGGCAGGTATGTTGCTGACTGTCACCATGTGATCTACATAGAGGCTTACCAGTGGGGCTGGAATTTCGATTGTCTCGAAGTGACTGTCCCGGATCTGTGCGAAGTTGGTACAGTAGTAATCGATGGAACGCCCGCTGCAAGTTTGACTCTGAAACAGGGCGAGGTCTACTTGGCTGCGATGGGGTCGGCAGATGTCACACATGCGCCATGGTTTGTCTCATGGGGTGTTAAGGAAGACGTACTGTATTCACAAGGAACTGTGGATAAAAATGGTGATGGGTTGAGTGATAATCTGGTTCTTACAGAGAATGGCGAATACACCCTGTCTGGCTCGATAGGAGAATTGGGCCTCATGACTGTCTGGCTACCTGCAGATAATGTGGAGAATTTCCTGTTACTTTGTACAGAATATTGTGGCGACAATCATGCCTACATGTTG
This sequence comes from Euryarchaeota archaeon UBA171, assembly GCA_002497295.1. Taxonomy (GTDB): domain Archaea; phylum Thermoplasmatota; class Poseidoniia; order Poseidoniales; family Thalassarchaeaceae; genus MGIIb-N1. Next base: position 27,070 of record DANO01000007.1, read on the forward strand.
GCTCAGATCAATGTCAATGCGTGAGTTGGTGAAGAAAATGAAGATGAATAATTCCAGCAGGGCGATCGTGGCTCTGGCTGTGATGGCAGGGGTGCTCCTACTGGCACCGCTTGTGTCCTCTCTTCCAACGGGGATTGGCGGCTCCTCGATTCAAACTGCAGGTTGCAACTGTCACAATGGCGTATCCGACAGCAGTGTTGTAGCAGATATTCAGGGTTTTCCTGAACAATACAATGCTTCTGAAACATATTCTCTCAGTATTTCGTTCACTGGAGGACCCGCCCAGGCAGGCAATGCTAATCTGGGAGGTTTCAACCTCTGGGCATCGGATGGAGTATTCACGCCCACTGATGGTTTGACGCAATTATGGGGCGGTTCTGTGACTGAAGTCGCCCACACTGAAGCAGGCAATGACTACACATCATGGGCGCTAGATTGGACTGCTCCCGAGAGTGGAAAGGATGTCGATTTCATCCTCCATGTCAACTCAGTCAATGGGGACGGTGTGCAGACTGGGCAAATCGATCAGTGGAATCGTGCAGAATATACTTTGCAATCTTCCTTTGGAATAATCGGCGACGTAATTCCAGAAGCGCCGGAACCGTTCGTGGTCTTGGCTACGCTCATCCTGATCACCTTGGCGCTTGTCGCAATTACGATCTTGTATGGATTTTACAGATCCGATCCGGACGGTTTCAGTTGGGAAACATTCTCTCCGTGGGTAGCAGATTGGCTGACAACTACGGATCACAAGAAGATCGGTACTCTGTATTTCCTAGCTGGGCTGTTCTTCCTCGGCATTGGCGGCATAATGGCTCTATTCATCAGGGTACAGCTGGCAACTCCGGGTAACGACTTCCTTACTCAAGACCAATACAATCAATTCTTCACCCTACACGGTACTACGATGATCTTCCTTGCAGCCATGCCGCTAATCAATGGCTTTGCGAACTGGATGGTTCCACTGCAGATAGGTGCTCCAGATCTTGCAATGCCTAGGCTGAATGCGATGTCATTCTGGTTGCAGCCTGTTGGTGCTCTTCTGATCTTCACAGGAGTATTCTCTGGACAGGGGGCCGATACGGGATGGACTGGGTATGCCCCCTATGTCGTAGATATGGTCAATGGGCATGATGGGAACACCTTCTGGGCTGCTGGCCAGATTATGCTCGTAGCATCATCCACATTAACTGGAGTCAACTTCCTAACCACTATCGCCGTGATGCGAGCAGAGGGCATGGGATGGATGCAAATGCCGTTGTTCACCTGGTCAATATTAGTAGCCAACCTCATGCTCTTCCTTTCGATACCTGCCTTCGGCGTGGGGCTCATCCAAGTCTATCTTGACCGTGTAGTTGGTACTGCGTTCTATGATGTGGGCGCTGGTGGCGACCCATTGCTATGGAGTCACCTATTCTGGTACTTTGGGCACCCAGAAGTTTACGTTGTCATCGTTCCAGCCTTCGGGGTTATCTCAGAAGTGCTTGCAACCTCCTCAAGGAGGGCTATATTCGGATACAGGTCAATGGTCTTCGCCATGGCTGGAATAGGAATAGTCGCATTCATTGTCTATGGGCACCACATGTTCACATCAGGCATGTCGCCAGTCCTCCGATTCGTTACAATGGTCACCACTATGCTAGTGGCGGTTCCTACTGGGATCAAGATCTTCAACTGGCTGAAAACTATGCACGGGGGATCCCTTGTTTACAGAACGCATACGCTATGGGCACTCGGCTTCCTCGTTACATTCACCTTGGGAGGTATTTCCGGGATGTTCTTCCCGTCGATTGCCATGGATACGCATCTTCATGAGAGTTACTTCGTAGTCGCCCACTTCCACTACGTCTTGGTAGGAGGGACGGTGTTCGGATTCTTCGCTGCAATTTACTATTGGTATCCGAAGATGACTGGTCGCATGATGGATGAACGCCTTGGAACGCTTCATTTCCTCACAGCATTCATCTCATACAACGGAGTTTTCTGGCCTATGCACAGGCTTGGCGTGTGGGGTATGGCACGACGGCATCACACGTACTTCATCAGCACAGATGACTTTGCCAACCTGCCTCCTGAGGCTGCGGATTGGAATCTTTTCATATCTGTATCAGCATTCTTGTTCTTCCTGTCTAATTTCATCATGGTGGCCAATATGGTGATTTCATATCTCCGAGGTTCAAAGGCTCCGGCAGACCCATGGGGAGGGTGGTCATTCGAGTGGATGACTGCTTCGCCACCACCAACGCCCTCATTCGGTCGATATGAGGAAGGTGTGTGGTACGATCTTCCAAAACTTCGCGATGCCAATGAGCATGTTACTTCTGAGCCCGGCCGGTTCGCCAGGTGGTTCAATCGCCTTATGGTTCCCGATGATGGAAATGAGGAGGTGACACATTGAGCGGCGACCACGATCATCATCCAAGTCCGCTTGGGCCTCATGACTGGAGTCATGGAGCGCCGCACAATTCCTATGCACCCATAGTAATGAGTATCGGAATAGGGCTGTTCCTGTTCGTATTCGCGGGAATGTTTGATTACGATCTCGAATTATCAGAACATGTATACACTGGTCACGGTCTTCTCTGGCTATTCGTTGCCATAATCATAACCGGATCGGGGCTATTCATTTGGTGGAGGCAGGATCTTTCTTTCGATGGGACCTATGAGCCTCTTGCCACGGGTGCGCCATTCAGAAATATACAGATTCGTAAAGTCGGGATGTTTGTGTTCCTGATGTCGGAGATGATGGTCTTCACATCATTATTCAGCACCTACATGAGATACAGATTAGGCCTCAGGAGATGTGACGATGTTTTCGCAGACGGTCTTTTTGACCCCGTGACGAATCCTACAGGATGGCAGGAAGCTGTCCCAGTTACTTGCTTCGAACCCGCCAGCCACCTGATAGCATCGAGTTGGTGGCATTTGGCGCCTGGTGCGATCAATACCTTTGCACTCATCATCTCATCGTTCACAATAGTTCAGGCCCTCCGCTATGCGAAAAAGACGGATATCGATGAAGAGCTACGAAGGAAGAGAGTCACGATGTTTCTCGGGACGACCTGGGTGCTGGCAATACTGTTCTTGACCTTGAAAATGGTCGAGTGGTTCGTTGGATTCTATATCCCGGATTTAGGATTCATACATGAGCACGACATCAAGTCCCTGGTTGCTGAAGGTTACACCATCGGGAATGATCACTATCAACACCACAGCTACGTTGATGAGGCGACTGGAGCTCATATGACTGCCAACATCAGAGTGTCTGCATCGACATTCTACGTCACCACCGGCACGCATGGAGCCCACGTAGCTGGCGGCATAATAGGCCTGACATACATGACATTCAAGGCATGGAGGGGAGGATACACCCCCTCAAACGCCGTGTCGATTGAGTACTTTGGACTCTATTGGCACTTCGTGGACCTGGTCTGGGTTCTGGTATTCCCCTTCTTCTACCTATATTGAGGCGATTGACTTGGCACATTACACAATTCTTGGAAGAGACCCATACTGGATGAACTTCTACGGTCTTATGCTATTGACAGCGATAGAGGTCGGTGCTGTGGGGGCGAATCTCGAGTCTCCCGCTGAGACTCTCGGAATGACTGAGAATGGGATTACTCTCTGGATCTTGACCATTATCGCTATTCCAAAATTCTTCATGATTGCAGGGATATTCATGCACCTCTACGGGGATCCGGACTCGGGGATTCTGACTATGACCGCGTTGTTTCCCGCGTTTTTCATAATCATCATGATTCTGTTCATCGGCCTTACCCACCCAGATGCTGCGAGTGGGCTCCCTGCATGGTGCAGGCCGGGTGCATGGGGCCTCTAACACCTGCAAGGTTCATTCGGCACTTGCTACTGGCCGATACGCTGCAGACGTCGCATAGCCTGGTATTGCGCCGGATTTGAAATCCGGTGTCCCTTGGACTCGGGAGTTCGAATCTCTCCGTCTGCGCCACTAATAATTCGGAAGTTCAGATCCACCGCGGACATCTAATTGGTCCTTGTGAAACTCGAATTTTACAGGGGTGGTCATGGATATCTCACCATCCAAACTGATGTATAGGGGTGGATTGTGACCTTGTTCTTCAGTGGGTTTTCCTTGTGAATCTAGTGCTTTTATCTCGAATTTTTTACAGGGTTCCATGGTAATCTTGCCCCATCTTCCAATGTGCTTCCCCTTCTCTAATGGGCCCATAACCCTGAGCATTTGACCCTTGGAAAGTCCGAACCCGAGTACGATTGATGCACTATCACCGAATGGGTGCATCCCAGGTGCGACCCTGTATCCGCCTCCGAACGTCTCTGCTTGCATCATGGCGAAAAGCCCCGTTAGATCCACTTCTGAGCCTGGCTGGTCATCTACTTTGATCCATGCCATCTGACTCTTCCATGCAAGAATCGCCTTAATTGCAAGGAATGTATACTTCTTCTGGCCACTGATCCATGAGAAATGGCCTTCGTCTTTCATTCGATTGATGGAGGATGTGACTCCCCCGTCGCATTCCAGAAATGCCCATCTAACCAAGTTCCCCTCACGAGAGGGGTTTCCCGTGACAGGATAATGCTGTGGAGGGGTTATCCCTGGATGTTCCGGGGCTTTGAGACCCTCGACCCTAATCGCTCCAACAGAGTAGTCGTTCCCGTCCTTGAGGAGGGATATGGCTCCTTGAATATCATTCAGAGGAATCCCTATTGCTCTCGCAAAATCGTCCCCATTGCCCATTGGGATGATTCCAAGGCGTTTCGATGAGTCTCTTATTCCATTTGCAACCTCATGAACGGTCCCATCACCACCAACAGCTACTACCAAATCGAAGTCACTATCTCTCAAGCTGCTAGCGATTTCAATTGCATGACCGGTACCTTCCGTCATGTACGTATCGTACACTATTCCCGATGACTCGAGTTCCTTCTCGATCTTATGGAAATTCTTCCCCAGCTTACCGTCTCTGGCATTTGGATTCACTATGCATGCGACTCGCATCATGTCGACGACGTGGGGATGAAGACTTCAAGGGCGCGATGCGAGATATGATGTGGAAGATATGGAGACGCGGAGGCATGGATGCGGCTGATTGCATGCGGAGAGCGATAGAAATCGCTTATCTTGGCAAGGGCAGCGTACATCCTAACCCATTAGTCGGTTGCGTTCTTGTCAAAGATGGTGAAATCATAGCAGAAGGCTGGCATGGCCATCTTGGTGGTCTTCATGCTGAGCAAGCTGCTATTGCTGATGCAGAGGAGAAGGGAGTTTCGACCAGCGGGTGTACTGCATATGTTACACTAGAACCTTGTAATCACCATGGAAGGACTCCTCCCTGTACTGAAGCACTCCTTTGGGCTGGGGTCGAGAAAGTGGTGATAGGGGCCCTAGACCCGAATCCAACAGTGAGGGGAGGTGGGATGAAAGCCCTCGAGGAACAGGGCATAAATGTTGAATCAGGACTGATGGAAGAAGACTGCGTCCTTCAAATGCGCCCCTTCATGCACTGGTGTAAGGAAAGAAGACCGCTTGTCCTACTGAAAGCGGCATTGGACTCCGATGGCAGAGTCGATGTGGATGATTCCTCACCTTCAGAACGATTTACTTCTGATTCCTCATTGAAGTGGGCTCACAAAATAAGGTCTGAACACATGGCAATACTAGTCGGGGTTGAGACGGTGGTTCGAGATGACCCAGAATTGACAGCAAGGGGGGTCGATGCTAGAATTCAGCCAATCAGGGTTATTATAGATCCGAATGCGAGAATTCCCGAAAATAGCAAGGTACTTTGTGATGGTTTAGCGCCTACCATACTTATCCATTCAAAACCAGTATTATCCGAGGATATGGCGCACGTTACGAGATATGTGGTACCTTCGGAAAATCGTGAAATCGAAGTTGAGAAGATCCTTGATTTACTAGGCGATCTTCGAATTCAATCGCTAATTGTCGAAGGCGGGCCCCTGACTTGGAAGAGATTCTTGAAAGCAGATGTTGTTGATGATGCTGTTCTAATTCGTAGTCAAATCAACCTGTCAAGCGGTGAGTCGAATGCTTTCGGAGAGTCGTATCTCCTTGAAGCTGGCATGGAACAAATTTCACAAGAAGACTGTGGGGGAGACATCATGACTGTGTGGAGTCGTCATCGTTGACAATTTCAGCTTCAAACTCGCCTTCTTCTCTACGTGTCCACAAGAATATACCAATAGCGATCGCTGAAAGAAGAATTGTAGAAAACACCATTACGAATAAGAAGGATATTCCTGACTTTGAAAGGAATGTTGTCTCTTCCTTGAAAGCCGGTATGACGCTCTCGTCGTAAACAGGACGGGTCATGATCAAGTCGAATGCTGACGATGGGTCATAGAGATCGGATGGTTGAGCAGGGTCGAGATCTGAATAGCCGTCAGTTCTGATGGGGACTTCTACGATCACTTCAGAGCTCACATCGATAGTGAGCAGTACATCAACCGTGTAGGGGACTCTAGGTTCCAAGAATTCAGAACCGGATAATATCGAATTGAATGGTAGAGAAACAGCAGTCCCGGTGACATCAAACTCAGCCCATTTACCCCAATGTTCGGTATCGACGTCGAGTTGGATGTAGATTGTGTCTCCGACCGCTGTTCCTTGGCCCTGTGCATCGTCATTTCCATCCGATCCGAGATCTACATTAGGCCTGATCTGTGCTGCCTGAGCTGTATTGGTGTCCCAGCCCAAAGAGCTGAATGATATCTGCATCTCAAAGGTTCCATTTGGAACCCACACATAGTGTCGATCATCGGTGGAGAATGTACCGAATGTGCTGGTGGGGCCGTTGTTAAAGTGACTCCACTCGCCTTTCCACGCATGCCTAAGCTGATCTGTCTTCAGAGGTATGTTTCGGATGTCCATTACACTCTCATAATGATCTAATGCATCCCACACCGTGGCACTCGGGTGATCGATGAAGCCATCCTCATCAGGGTCTCTCATCACCTGAAGCGTCCTTGCAAGGGCAAGTGCCTTGTCCGTATCTACAAGACCGTGGCCTACCCTCCAATCATGGCATCTTCCTGTATTCTCAGAGACATGGCAATCCTCAGGGATATTGCTGCATGCATCGTCGTCATTTCCTTCTTCACACGAGTTTCGAACTAAATCATAGTTTGATGTCAACTCGAGGATGAGTTCCACTTCGTGGACTCTCGACTCATTTCTTTCCCTCCAGTTCTCGAATTGAATACCCTTTGCTGTACCATTAAGATAGAGGCTTTCCCCCTCGTCGTGATCTTCGATCTGATAGTCAGCAGCTCCCAACGAAGGTGCTGCTGCAAGTAACAATGTGGCTATCCCTCCGATGTGGGGAGTCGCCATGCTCGTTCCTGAAATTGACATGTAGTACATGTCTCCCTGTGCGGTTGTCGAGGCATCGATAGCGGTGCCTCTAGGAGATGTGGCCCAAATATCTCGGCCTGGGGCTCCCAAATCAGGCCATGTATGCTGCTGTGTTGACCAGCCACGACTTGAGAAGGAGGTTACTGCAGAGCCATCATGAGTGAGGGCAGCGATTGAAATGGCACTAGGAGTATTTGCATATACGTTGGTCCTAAGGTCATCTTCCGATTCTTCACCGCTGCCGCCTGAGTTTGAAGCGGCAAATATTACTGCAACGTCATTATCGTAGGTGAGCATATCGGTGAGTAGTGTAACTGCATTGCTAGGGTTGTAGTCTCCATTGGTGCCCCATGAATTGGACACGACGCGAATATTGTATTCATTCAATCCTGGCCTACTATGCTGGTAGGTCCATTCCAATCCCTCCACTGCTGCGAAGATGGATGCTCCATCCCCTGTACCAAGCGCGACTATCGTTGCTCCCTTGGCAGTGCCCAATCGCCTTCCTGCAGAGGCATCTCCGTTTCCTGCAATCGTTCCACCTACGTGCGTTCCGTGGCCCGACGAAGTATCGGAGTTACAATTGGGGGCATCAACCCATGCTACACCAGTCCATTTTGCCGACCAAATCAGCTTCTCTCCAGACCACGATTCGCCGCAATCAAAATCTGGATGCTCGCCATCTATTCCCGTATCCAGGTCGACTGCTGTTGCTCCTTCGCCATCATATTCAGAGAATGACAGGTCAGATTCGGTCTTTACAATTCCATCAGTACCAATGATAACCCTGTGCCAGGCAAGGCTAGCATTGACCACATTGACTGTCTCATGCATCATTGACTCTACGTTATTCTGATCGCCGGGCAAGAAAAAGTACTCGAGGAGAAGGTTTGCCTCCATGTGTCTGACGAAGCTGAATCTGGATATTTTGGCAATGGAGTCGGGAGTTGCAGATATCAAGCCACCATCTAGAACCTCCATTTCATGGATTAATTCTGCGCCGGTTGATTCAATGGCTCTCCATAGATCGTCTTCAGCACCCTGATCAAATTGGATAATCGCCTCAATTCTATCTGGGTTGGAAAGCTCATGAATAAGTTCTGATGTCATTTTTGAATGGTCGGGGGACGTTGGATCGGCGGTAACTATGGAGGAAATTGATGTCCCGAGTAATAATGCAACCAGCAGTAACGGGACCCTGCGCATGATCATTGGTTGAGTTCGTCTCTCTTCAAGACTCCTGAATGCCGTTCGGATTCCGATATAGTCGGTTAATGGTGGGCGATACAGGATTCGAACCCGTGTCCTAGCGTCCGAAGCGCCAGATGATATCCAGACTACACCAATCGCCCATCCATTGGCGACAGTCTCCCCGTCTTCAATGCGACGGGTGGTCGGTAACGTGTAAAAGGGGCATTGAAGGCTATTCTTGAGGGTATATCGGATTATATTCAATCTCTTTGATAGGTCCTCTTTTTCAGGCTCCCTGGCCCACTGCTCTAACTATTATTCTTGACAAGCTCCTGTGCACTCTAGTCATGATTGCCAATTCGATTTGCCATCCGATTTGTTCCATTTCATCTATCAAATCGCTCCATTTTCTTCCCAACACTTCTGCAGCATCAGGTATTTCGAGATCGTCAACTCGATATTCTGAAGAGGTGGGTAATATCGTGACTATGCGTCCTTCTGGATCTATCTTTGAAGCAGCATTACATGCTGATATGAATACCTCGAAGGCATCTGAAGATGTTTTGGAATTCCTGGCATAGGGAGGGTCGAAGATGAAGGCTACATTTTCTCTCAAGCCCCACAAATCACTTATTTTACTTACATCAGATTGATGAAAAGCTGATTCAGTAGAAATCTTTCCGAATACATTCTCGAAATTTAATTTGGAGCCCCTGATCATCTCTGGATCTAAATCACTGGCTAAGACAGGTATTCCGCGATGATGCGCCTGAATAGGAATACATCCTGTTCCGCTGAATGGGTCTATTACGATAGAAGGTGGTGCACCTTCCGAGTAAGACATGGAGATAAGGAGGCTTGCAAGACGTGGATCAAGGGTCACGGGTTTGAAGAAGGGCATAGATGTCATTGGGCGATTCAAGAAGGGGTGATGAACTGGATTTTCAATGCCTATTACTGCGATGGATTCTGAAATCATGGGGTCTGGATGTTGGGGCTGATCTGCTGCGCCAGCAAGGATGAGGCGCACCGTAATTTCAGGATCATTGAGATTGACGAAGGCTCCTCTATCAGAGATTTCTTTGCCAATGATACTCTCAATATTCCGTCTCTTGAATCCCGGAACGCCATCACCGAGAATTGTGGTTCTAACGGCAAATGTATCATTTATCGGATAATCAGATAGCCATTGGCGTATTGATTCCGATATCTGCTCCACCCGCATTGGAAGGATAGTGGCGTTATCGAGAGTCATGTTAGAATGAGAGCATGTGACGTCGAAGTTATTTTGTTGGTCTATGATTACGATTCTGGGATGTATAGCCTGATCAGAGTTGTGTATTCTGAGTACCTCCTCTCTGAATAGTCGTGGATGCCATCCGGACCCAACTATCATCCTGACCATGGTGTGCGCTGGTGGAACAGTCCTTCAACCCTAAAGCCCTAAATCGACTCGCGAAGGATGGTCGTAACCATGGGATGCAACCTCAGAGACTTGGTATCGGCGCATCCCATAGATCTCACAGAGTTGCGAGGGCAGCGAGTTGCAGTAGATGTTTTCTTGAATGCATATCAATTCATCACTAGCCTTACTGGACCAGATGGGAGGCCTCTTTCTCACGAGGGCCGTGTGACTGCGCATCTGTATGGTTTTCTCGATCGGGCTTCATCGCTTGTAGCACATGGAATAGATCCTGTTTTTGTCTTCGATGGCAAACCACCTGATTTGAAGCGCGATACGCTTGATGAGCGTAGGATTAGGAAGCAAGAAGCTCGACGGCGGTGGGAGGCGGCAGTTGAAGCAGAGGATCTGGACTCTGCGAAGAAGTTGGGGCCTCAGATTGCAGAGTATACCCCATCCATGGTTCAAGACACGAAGCGTCTGTTTGACTTGATGGGAGTAGTATGGATTGACGCGCCCATGGAGGCTGAAGGTGCTGCAGCGATGATTTGCAAACGTGGAGGTGTTTCAGCAGTTGCGAGCCAGGATTGGGACACTCTACTCTATGGGGCTCCGATGATGATTAGAAATCTGACCGCACATGGGACAAGGAGATTTGGAAGAGTTCTGAAAGCAGAACGCATAGAACTTGAAGAGACTCTGCATAATCTTGAAATCTCAAGAGAGCAATTTGTTGATCTTGGTATAATGATTGGGACAGATTTCCATCCGGGCTTCAAGGGGGTCGGCCCGAAAACAGGCGTCAAATTAATTCGAAAATTCGGAACGTTGGAAGAAGTGGCTGGTCATCGGGGAGTGGAAATTCCTGAAAATATCGTGGAAATTCGAAATCTTTTCCATAATCATCCAACTGTAGAGGAGGACCCTCCAGCATACACCACAGGTCACGAGGAAGGGATCATGGGGATGCTCAGGGATGAGCTCGGTTTTGGTGAAAGTCGGGTTATGAAGGCAATAGAGAGGCTCTCATCTTCGAATCGACTTCGGTCTTCTAGTAAACCTACTCTTTTCGACTTCTGAGTGTTTAACATGGTCAGAAAGGTGAGTTTAGAGGGATACGATCGTAGTTTGATATCTCGCGTACTTATCGTGTTCGTGCTCATTTTCTCAATTTTGTTTTACATCTTAAATTATGACAAAGGTGGTCCACTAAACATAAAAAATCTGCATGGGACTGGTAGCATAGATACTTGGTTGAGAGTTTTTTTCCGTCTTTCTTGTGCATATCTAGCCATCCACACGGCCTTGTTCTGGATGGTTCTAAATCCAGTTCCGGGAATCATGGTTGTTCTCTTCAGAGAGAGCCTGGAATTCAGAGAGTATCCTTCAGAGGGTTTAGAGAGGTTAGGGACGTTTAGTTCATGGACATTGATTTTGTTTGGAGCATCTATGCTGTTGAATGGTCTGATATCCATCGGGGTTGGGGTAGGCGTTGAGATTCCATCTTGGTTGGTTATGAGCGGCGTATCGATATTCGCAACTGGATTCGGTTCTGCCGCATTGACCGCACTTGTTGTTCGTCACGTCATAATTCCGTCCATGATTGAGAACGGAGAGGATCTGGATTATATGTTCAAACCACATGAGCATGTGATGCATAATTTTGCTCTAATACTACTTTCAATTGATCTATTATTAGGCGGTATGGTAGTTCTTTGGACATTAATGAGCCTGAGTCTCATAGTTGGAGCGTTGTACCTTATCTTTGCCGAATTCTGGGCAATCAGAGGAGGGGGTTACTATGTCTATGGATTCATAGATTCTCGACCTAGATTTGCGCCCCTATTCTTGCTAGGCTTGATGGGGGTCTGTCTAATCTCATTCTGCATTGGCCTTGCTATATCTGAGATTAAGGAAGATTATCCCTTATTAGCTACGTTTGCAATTGTTCTTTTCCTGTCATTCTCAGTGCGCTTTCGAGACCCGTCGACCAGATAAGATGGGAAGTTAACAAAGGACGTTACGGAATCTTCTGGAACGCCCAAGGCTTCCTTGAGTGAATCTGTTGACGATGAAGGCTTCTTCGTGAGACTCGTAGCAAGAGCCCCACGAAGAGCGTTCAGTTGTGATTTATCAAACGACGTCGGCGTCATTCTCTAACTCATCGAGAATGCCGTCGCCGTCATCATCATCATCCAGATGGTCATCAATCCCGTCGTTGTCGTGGTCGAACTGACCGGTTAGGTCGTTCCCATCATACATCTCGAACCAGTCAGACAATCCATCGTTGTCATCGTCAGTATCGATTAAGTCGGAATATCCGTCGTTGTCGTGGTCGTATCTGTATAAGCTCCACTCACCGCCCTGCTCATCGACATCGAGTATGCCGTCGTTGTCATCGTCATCATCTAGAGCGTCGTTGATTCCATCGTTGTCGTGGTCTCTGGGCATATCGTCGGCATAATTCACCAGACCATCGTTGTCAATGTCGATGTCAACGCAATCGTAGATACCGTCGTTATCGTGATCGTAAATGTCGGTGAATGGGTTGCCATCCTGGACCTCGATTCGATCATCGAGTCCGTCGCCGTCATCATCGTCGTCATCTGCATCAGGGATGCCGTCGTTATCGTGGTCTTGGCCATCGGTGTCTATCACGTCAGGGATACAGTCGTTATCATCGTCCGTATCCACGTCATCCGGGATGCCGTCACCATCGTTGTCATTCTCACCATTATTATCCTGGTTGTCGAGTTGCTGGTCTTGTTGCTGATCGGACTGTGTGCCTTGCTGGCCTTGCTCTGATTGTGTGCCGCCTTGCTGCTGCTGGTTTTGTCCATTCTGGTTGTTACCATTCTGGTCTTGGCTCTGTTGATCGCCCTGCTGGCCGCCCTGCTGGCCGCCATTCTGCTGCTGGCCTTGACCGTTATCCTGTTGATTGGACTGCGAACCGTCTTGGCCGTTGTTACCCTGCTGGCCGTCTTGGCCGCTCTGAGATCCTTGGCCATTCTGGCCCTGCTGGCCCTGTCCCTGTCCTTGGCCCTGTCCTTGG
>DANO01000022.1:0-10908 GCA_002497295.1 Euryarchaeota archaeon UBA171
TTGGAAGGAAGAGGGAGCCACAAGTAGCGAAACAATTGCAAGATTGTCTCGTACAGAAAATGATCTTTTCAATAAGATAGAGAAAATTTTCTTTTCATCGAAGGAATAAGCATTGAGCGATTAAGATACATTCTGTCCTCGGCGGTTTGCCCCCGGAACTCCGGATTACAATTGTGATAACAGAAAAAGCATTATTGTCATACCCAACATTACCTAGTGTAATTGGTATGGACAGAATATTGATGCCATAACAGGCGATCTCAGAGGTGATATGGCGGCCCAATATTTATGTCAATCATTACCAGAGGTTAGGTGGTGAGCGAGCCCCAATCACAGGATTTCTTGATTCATACTTGTTTGAGATGGTTTTTTGTCAATCCAATTTTTCTAAGTTTAGAGATTATTTTCATAAATATATTGCTTGATTTCCAATTTGATATTAACGAAGTGTCCTTTTTGGGTGGCTCAGTATTTGCAGTTTTTTCTTTGATCTACTTTTTTCTGGACTTTTCACCAGTAACTCCCGCCCAGACTTCTTTGATATTGATGGCGGCTATTTCAGAATTGATACTTTCATTTGGATCATATGATTTCTCAAAGTATTGGATTATGTTGATACTTGTTATCTTCCAGATAGTAGTTGGATTCTCGTATTATCGCCGTTCTCCAATATTAGTCTCGAATGATGGGATTTCCATTCATGGAGACTCATTTCCGATGAAAGATTTAGCGGTTGAGGTTAGGATAAGAATGGCGGGCGGTTTTTTTGGTTTTGGAGATATTACCATACATCATGCTGCAAAAAAACATATGGTATCTGGAATACATCAACCAATGGAAGTTCGACGTGTATTGATAGATGATTATGACATCAAACCGCATCCCCAGCGTGCTTCTTGGACGGGCACCCTAATCCCCTTTCTTACATTTTTAACTATTTTATTATCTGCTAATGTAGTTATTTTCTCCATAATGTATTCTTACTTCAACGAACTTTCAACCTCTTTCCGAATCTTAGCAAGTATAATTTCAATGATCTTTTTTGTTTTAATTTTACTTAATATTCGGATTCCTCGAGTCAGAATGGATCCTGCTTCAGATCTGCTCCATCTAAATATCATAAATACTGGCACGTGGACCCAGATATTCGAGAAAACAGATAGCTTGGTTGTAAAGCAATTATATCGTTGTGGATGGGGACATAATGACTACAGAGATCACAAGGCACCAGTAATTGGGAAGAAAATATGCGGAAAGTGGAATCCACTTGCTCTTGTATTGATGCACAATCTAATGTTGATTTACCAAATGATAGGGGTCCACCGTAGAATGATTTACGAACACGAAATACAGGCAATCCCTCGAACCTATATTACAGCCAAATCACATAGGTACATCCAGGATTATGTCTCCAATCCATTGACTTCAGATAATGTCCCTGAAGACATTGTCGAACAATTTGTGCAGTTAAACAATGATTTGGAACGTTGTGGTTTGTTTATTGATGATATTCATGCAGGTAATGTTAGATTAACAGAAAATGGGAAAGTCCGTATTGTTGATGGTGAATTATATACTGGTGGAGAGATGCTCGTCAAGAATGTTCTAGTTAAAGGAATAGACAATCGAATTGACAGCATGCAGCCAGTATTGGGTTGTAACCGGATAATCAGATGGGTCGACGATAGATTGTCCGTAGATGAGATTGTGAGATAGAATCTCTACAACATATCGAATGAAACAATCTGGTTCTTGTTGCCATTTATACCTCCCGATTTGAGATTTCATAATAAAGGGGTCTAATCTTGTCTTTGCTATGAAGGACATAGGTCAGATAGAAGAAGAATTGGCGAACAAGGCTGAACCAATATTGGGATTCAAGCCGTCATCGAAAATCAAGAGGGGGCCGATTGGAATAATAATCAGCATATTTTGTATCGCGATCGTAATCCTGGAAATGAATCGATCTGGTGTAATTTAACTTAATCAATAATAATGATTGAAAATCGGGAACTCGAAGAGGTTCTGAGAGAAGAATAATGCGAAGAAGTGCATTGGACTAAACCTAAAAATGACTCACTGGTCTCACCCTCGTGGAACTCATCTTCGGTCTTGAGAACTTGATCTTACCTTTGGCTATCTTGTCTCTGATGATGCTGGTTGTTGTGTGGTTATTCTTCCAAGCGGCTAAACCGGAGAACAAGAGAATTCAGAATGAACGTGCCCCCACAATAATCGAACTATCTTGGTTAGTCCCCCTTTTAGTCATCGCAATTAGTACTGGCGGGGCGGGGATCGTCACCATAGTGCCCTTATTCTTCGTGAGAATGTACCTAGTGAAACTATACCAGATTTTCAATCCAGATTGGAGGGAGGATGGTACGACCACAGGGGTCCCTGTGCTGGAAAAAGCAGCGGCGGCTCTGAAAGAAATCCCCTCCCCCGACGAAGTCGCCCAGAAGTATACAAAAAAAACAGCGGAATACGTTTCCAACGAATATAGCGACAAGAACAGCCCCATCCGCCTCTTCATGAATGGTATCCGCAGCTCGATGGCGCCCTTTGGGAGATTCCACGACCGCCATCACGACAAAGCGTGGTTCGTAATATTGGCATACCTCGTAATCCTCTCAATATGCATCCCGCTACTAATCTTGAGCATAGCTCTTCCTGAATTATTGTTTTGAGCGTAAAGGACGCCAAGGGATGACGTCATGATGTTGATACGACTGAGAACTCGCCATTATTCCGTTCCAGCTCAACCTCACAATCTGAGGATTTGAGGACGCGTCTAGAACCCATGTCTTGCCGACTTAGGAACCATGTATCCAGCCCCATCCTCTCGAGCATATGTCGTGACCTGGCTGTCATGTCGGTCCCTCCTGATGCGTCTTGATTGCCTAAGGATGTGGCCACAACCCGTCCGTTGGTTGAATCCAGAATCTTTTGTAACCTGGAAATCTCCGACTTCCCAGCTCTGCCGTGATTTCTGCACCATGGCCACATTATCACCAGGTCCGCCGTTCTTAGGATTATAGGATCTGACTCGATTGCTTCAGTGGACCCGACCAATAGCTTAGAAAGGAGCTCACCATTAACTGAACCTAGTACGGATTTCGCTGATGCAGCTGGAAGTTCACCAATCCAGAAGACATTAGATCCGGAAAGTAAGGCCTTTTTCACCACCTGCAGGCAAAGCAGCATGCCGTCATTGCCAGGCCCATGTACGAGATGTACTGACCGATGCTCTTCAATCATGATCCCCCCTCCAATTCAGGGTTATTGATTTCCTCTATCTCTACAGGACTGATTCTGCTCTGCTGATCGCTGCGTCTACAATTTCACCGCTAACTCCGAGATGCCCTCTGGGATCGAACATTTCCACCAACTCCGCCTCAGATACAAGACTCATTATCTGGGTGTCTAGCTTGCAGGTTTCGAGAAGATTGCAACCGTCACTCAACGCCTTCATCGACGCCACCCTCAGTGCCTCATGAGCCGCGTCCCTGTGCATCCCGACATCGACAAGTGCGAGCATGACCTTCTCGGCCATCACGAGGCCGTGTTGGGACTCGATATTAGCGAGCATCCTCTCCTGATCGACCACACATCTCGACATGACCCGATTGCACTTCCAGAGTATATCGTCCAACAGTATCATCGAATGCGATAGTGTGAATCTCTCGGCCGATGAGTTCGCAAGATCTCTCTCATGCCACAGTAGCGCATTCTCATAAGAGGGGATGACCATCGAACGGACAATCCTCGCTAAGCCGCATGCATTTTCGGCTGTTATGGGGTTTCTCTTGTGTGCCATTGTTGATGATCCGACCTGATTCTTCACATCGAACCATTCTGAAACTTCGGCTATTTCGGATCTCTGCAGGTTCCTAATCTCCTGAAGCAATTTCTCAACGCTGGTGGCGGTGTTAGCCATCCATGAAACCCATTCGATGTACCTGTCCCTCCCAACAACTTGGGTAGTCGCAACAGGTACAGTCAGCCCCAAACTCTCCAATATTAGTCTTTGAAGTTCCATGGCACCATCTCCCTGGGCTGCACCCGTTCCAACCGCTCCGAGGAATTTACCAGCGGTTACCCGTCCCTCTGCTTCCAAAAGCCTCTCGTAGTGCCGGACGAATTCATCGATGAAGACTGCAATCTTCAGACCAAAGGTGATTGGGACTGCGGCTTGTCCGTGGGTCCTACCCAGCATGACCGTATCTCGTTCCCTTCCAGCAAGATCCGATAG
Source organism: Euryarchaeota archaeon UBA171 (assembly GCA_002497295.1). GTDB lineage: Archaea > Thermoplasmatota > Poseidoniia > Poseidoniales > Thalassarchaeaceae > MGIIb-N1. Next base: position 4,253 of record DANO01000022.1, read on the forward strand.
AGTAGATATCAAAGCCGATAGAGCCTCTTTCTGCATCCTCAAAGAATCCTTTATCTGAAGCGCAACTGCGGTGTCGACGATATCATTGGAAGTCGCTCCGAGATGTATGCACCAAGCTGCATCCCCGGCTTGTTCGGCCATAGCCTTCGTCAGTGCCATAATGTCGTGACGGGTAATCTGCTCTATCTCGTCGACACGATCCGCCGTCACGATTTCTGGGACGGATATCCTCCCGATCTCATCATCATGCTCGGCGCTTACTCGGCCCATTTTAGCGTGCGCGGAAACCAAAGCCCGTTCTACAGCCAACTGACGGGAGTGCCGCCCCTCTCTGGACCATATCGCTTTAGCCTCTGGACGTCCATAGCGGTAGTCTATCGGAGATACTGACACATTATGTGGGCCGAGGCCCACGCCTTGAGCCTATTGCTTTCTGTCAATCGGACATTGAAACATTTTTGATTTCCCATATGCCTCGCTTACCATCCCATCGAGGAGCCCCTTCAAGGAGTATCTTACCGCTCATGTGGGGTCCACTCAGTACCAGTGTTTCGAACTCTCCGCCCTCCCCGTCTGGATGAAATCTATGTTTCTCAGAAAGCGAAATCAGCTCTTTCAGGGAGCCATGATCTAAAACCCGCCCCAACCACGAAGAGTCTAATCCATCCGATGAAACTGAGACCATCACAACCTCGAACCCATGGGAGACTATGTCTGTCATATGGCGCCGTCCATCATGATGCCATAAGGGGGTGTGCACCGAGACTCCCAGTTCCGCGCCCAATCTCTCGATTCTGGTTTTTTGATAGTCCGACCTAAGTGCACCAACCACTATACCGTCCCAAGAATCTTCAACACCATTTACAAATTCTGGGGCGTTTATCCCCCTTTTCTCGAACCAGCCCTCGACTGCCTCCCTGCTCACTCCCGAATGAAGCCCTTGCAGTAAGTCTGAGACCTCAGTCTCAGGTTCTCCCGCACTGACAACAGGTAGCCACGCACAGCCCATGGCTGAGCTTTGAAGCCCTGAAATCCACGATGAATCGGTTTGAAACATCATAGAATCGTCGGAGTCAACTAGTACTGTGCAGCAGGCCGCTATTTCCCACCCCTTCATCTGTGCCCACCATGCTGCATATGTCGAGTCTTTCCCGCCTGAATGTAGAACTATGACCCGACGAGTCTGCAAAGCGCTCTCTTTGACTGCCACGCCCCCTCCGACAACCAAGATTGATAAGAGGCCTTCCGGGGTGATTAAGATTGATGCAGCCTAGTGGAAGGGGATATGACCATGGAGTTTCGACATTCTCGCCTGATGGACGTTTGTATCAGGTGGAGTATGCCAGGGAGTCCGTCAAGAGAGGGACAACCACTGTAGGCCTGAAGTATCGAGATGGAGTAATACTGATTGTAGACAAGCGAATCTCTAGCAAGTTGATCATAATTGACTCCATCGAGAAAATGTACAAGATAGACGACCACATAGGCTTCACCACATCGGGATTGATTGCAGATGCAAGGCAGTTGGTTGACAGAGCACGAGTCCAGTGTCAGATGAACAGAATGACTTATGGGGATCAAATTCCCGTTACAACTCTCGTCAAGAGAATGTGCGACCATAAGCAGTCTTTCACCCAATACGGCGGCGCTAGACCCTATGGAACCGCTTTACTCATTGCTGGCGTAGACTCGGAAGGCATCCACTTATTCGAAACAGATCCATCCGGCGCCTATCAGTCATACCATGCTGGCGCCATAGGTCGGGGCCGCTCTGAAGTGATAGAGTATTTCGAGGATAATTGGAAGCCGGGAATGACTCTCAACGCCGCAGTCAAGATGGGGCTCACAGCATTGAAATCATCTCTTGACGATGATTTGAACGGGGACGCCGTTGAGATAGCATATGTGGATTCTGACGGATATACCAAACTCGATCGCGACGCTACCGCCTCCCACATCAGCAAGGTCTGATGCCGGCACACATATGCGCCGCCTCCCCTTTCATCCGGCATGGTAAGTCTGGATGATGCAGTCATAGCCCGCCTTGAGCGAGGCGGTTCCCGTTACGAGATACTCGTGGACCCGGAGCTCGCTCAACAGTGGAAAAAGAATCCTGGTAGCGTTAACATGGAAGACGTGCTGGCTGTTGAGGAAATCTGGTCAGACTCGCGTCAAGGAGATAGACCGAATGAAAGCGATTTAGTGAAGAGCTTCGAAACAAATGACACACTCGAGTGCGCTGCCAAAATATTGGAAAAGGGCTCGATTCAACTGACAACCCAACAAAGAAAAGAGATGACAGAGGAAAAGCGAAAGAAAATCATCAATGCAATCGCTACTACTGCAACGGACCCCAAGACGAAGTCCCCTCACCCTCGGACGAGAATAGAGAATGCTCTGAATGAGTCTAGATTCTCGGTGGACCCCTTCCTCTCTGTAGAAAGACAGGTCGAAGATGCGATCAAAGTGCTCCGGCCCCTCATCCCGCTTCAATTCGTGATGGCAAAAATCGCTTTCAGAATACCAGGTTCAGATTACGGTGGAGCATTGGGCGTTCTAAGAGATCTAGTTGAGAAAGAAGAATGGCTCTCAAACGGTGACTGGGCCTGTGTCGTCTCCTGTCCAGGAGGTATGCGGCATGATCTGATAGAACAGGTGATGAAGCGTTGTAGCCGTGCTGAAGTCAAGCATCTCGATTGATAATCATCTCACCCCTTCCACGTGAACGGTTATGAGGGGTAGGAGGGTCGCCGGCCCGATAGACATGACAAGAGGACGAGGTGCGGGGGGCCCGCACGGAAGTCGAGAGTCCGTTCTCGTCGCACCAGGCGACGACCTCGGAGACTCGAAAGAGCTTGAGCCAGGTCACGGCGTAATCGTCGTTGATGGAAGGCTCAAGGCTGTTAAACAGGGAAGAATGACGAAAGAAGGAAAAAACGTCGGCATACAGCCACGTAGAACCGCGTATGTGCCACGTCCAAGCGACTTGGTGATTGGATTCGTCGAGGGCATGACGAACAATATCTGGTTCATTGATATCGGCGCTCCTTTCAATGCGATTCTTCCTTTGTCACTTGGACCCTCTAAAGCATCCTTCGGCGGACTTCGCTCAGTATTGGATGTGGGCGATGCAATTCTCTGTAGAATCCAAGAGGTTGAGGAAAACCACTCCTCTGTTGCAACTATGAAGGGCATGGGCCTTAGGAAACTCAAGACTGGTTCAGTCGAGTCTGTCGATCCGCATCTGCTTGGCAGGGTGATCGGCTCGAAAGGGGCGAATCTGTCGGAACTAAAGGAAAAGACCGATACTAGAATCATTGTCGCGGACAATGCGAGAGTGTGGATCGATGGAGATGTAGAAGGAATCATCTCGGCCAGGGCAGAGCTCGGTGCCATGATGATGAAAGCAAAGATTTCCGAGTACAGAGGTGATGTATAATGGGCGGATATGGAGATGTTCAGATGATTGATGACAAGGGACTACGCATGGACGGCAGAAAGCCATCTGAGTGCAGACCAATTGAGATTGAAACGGGCGTCGTCCCCGTCGCCGACGGATCCGCGAGGGTTCGCTGGGGCTTGAATGACGTCATTGCAGCGGTGTACGGCCCTATGGAGGCACACCCTCGAAAAATCCAACGCCAAGACAGAGCAGTCCTCGATGTACGTTATAATATGGCGCCGTTCAGTACAACTGATCGAATCAGGCCAGGATTCAACCGAAGAAGCAGGGAGATAAGTAAGGTGACTGCAGAGGCACTAGAAAGCGTCGTAATGCTAGAATTATATCCCAGATCAAAAATAAGAGTCGAAATCGAGGTTCTATGTGCTGAGGCAGGCACTCGATGTGCAGGAATAACCGCTGCATCCGCTGCTCTTGCACATGCTGGCATACCAATGACCGATCTCGTCGTGTCAGTTGCCTCTGGAAAGGTAAACGGCGTGGTAGTATGTGACCTCAACAAGGAAGAAGATAACTATGGTGAGGCGGACCTCCCCATGGGCATCCTTCCGAACAGTGGAGAACTTGTATTCCTACAGATGGACGGCGATCTCTCACAAGAGGATTTCAAGATAGCCTGGGACTACAACATGGAAGCTGCTTCCCACATCCACGAAATAATGGCTAGAGCCCTGAAGGGGGGTGATGCTTGATGTCCATACCTCTTGTACCTGAGCTTCTCAGGAAGCATCTGGCAGATCTGGCTGAATCCGATTTAAGAATCGACGGACGGGGAAGATTCGAATCGAGAGAAATCTCTCTCGAGGTCGGAATACTCCCGAGGGCAGAGGGATCAGCAAGGGTCCAGATGGGAAACACGATTGTACTCGCTGGTGTGAAGTTCCAATTAATGACTCCCTATCCGGATCGCCCTAATCAAGGAGGTCTAATGTGCAGTGCAGAAGTAAGGCCGGTAGCAGGTCGATCTTGGGAGCCCGGACCCCCGAGCCCACAGTCAATAGAACTCGGACGGGTCGTCGACCGCGGTATTCGTGAATCGGGTTGCATAGACGTCGATGAGCTTTGTATAATACCCGGGGAGAGGGCATGGCAGGTCATATTGGACGTATTCGCTATATCTGATGACGGGAATCTCTTCGATGCATTCGCATTGGCAGGAATAGCGGCATTGCGATCAGCAATCGTACCTGCTGAGCGATTTGAGATAGGCGAAGATTACCCTCTTCCAGTTTCCAAGACCCCGACCATGTGTTCCTACCATCGAGTCGGTGGCAGGTATGTGTTGGACGCAAGTAAGAAAGAAGAGCTAGGCGGCGATGAGCGCATACACATCACACTGGGTGACGATGGGCACGTTCATTCGCTTCAGAAGGGTCTAAAGGGAATCTTCACAACGGATGAATTCGAAGAGATCATGGAGCATGCGATCGAAAGGTGCTCTGAACTACGTGACTTAGTTAACAATGCGATAGAGAAGTGATATCATGGCAAAGAGAACTCAGAAAGCCGGCGCTTCGGCTAGATTCGGACCTAGATATGGTGTCAGCGTACGTCGACGTGCAGCGTCTGTTCTGAAGAAGAGGAGCAGGAAATTCACATGCCCTAGTTGCCAGTACCAGAAGGTTACCAGGGACGTTGCAGGAATCTGGTCATGTAAAAAATGCGGAAATAAATTCACAGGCGGTTACTGGGAACCCTTCACAAGGGCCACAGAGGCAAATAGCAGAATCATCCGTCGTGGTAGGGAGGGTGCGACCTCCACAGATCTCGCAGTTATCGCTCAGCAGGCGGCACTCGATTACGAGCGTCGCATAGCGGAGGGATCGGTCGATGCCAGCGACGAGGAAGAATGAGTCCGTCAAGGTCTTTGTTTCTATTTCAGCGGATCCCAGGCTGGCTGCAGCCCTTCAAACTGAGGTAGAAACTTACGAGATTCCAAGCGGATTTCAATTCGAGATTCATGGAGATTCGATTAGCGATGCTAGGGCTAGAATGAATACGGTTCTAAGAAGCCTAATTGCTGCACATCGAACCGGTCAGGCCATAGGGGCGTGGGTTTAATGCAGCCTGACATTCAATCGATTCAGAGAATAGCACAAGATCTCAACAATGTGCGCGGACAACTGCAGACCACGAGATCGCAGGTTGGGGAGATAACAACAACATTGGAGCTACTCGACGAGCAACCGGATGCTAATGCGGTTTTCAGGGCAGTGGGCCCATTACTTCTCGAAGTGGGGGACAGGTCGAAACTCAAAAGTTCGCTGAATAGTTCTCTGGAGGCACTCATAGGCCATTCATCCAAGCTAGAAGAACTGGAAAAGCAACTACTGAGTGAGTACGAACGTATCTCCGCACAGATCGAATCATGATTGGAGGCCTTGAATGGTCAAGAACGCACGAATTGATGATCTCAAGCCATGGATATCGTCCCTCGATGATGGTGCGATCGCCGTACTGTCTCACAAAAACGGGGATATGGACACTATCGGTTCAGCGACGGTACTGGCTGCATGGATTGGATCGAGAGCCCGTGCAACTGGACTGCATGCAGATAAAGTATCGAAGCGAATGCTCCAGAGAACTGGGATGAAGTTCAGATGGATGGATCATCGCCATCCAACTTTCCCAAGACTGCTGTCAGGAATCATAGCAGTAGACACAGGAGGGCCCTCTCAAGTCGGAATTGAACTGCCAGATGGTACTCCGTTGTTTGTCATAGATCATCATGCCAGTTCTTCAGACGAATGGCCGGAAGACACAACGCTCGTCTCTTCCGATGCGTCATCAACATGCCAGGTAATACTCGAATTGATACTCTTGGATAGGGGCAGGATACCCCTTGAATGGGCAGAGATGTTGTACGCAGGCATAGTGACGGATACAGGGCGCTTCAAGCATGGATCAGAGAATGGCCATAGGAGTGTAGTCAGACTTCTAGATAATAGTACACTGAGCCCAGAGGACGTACTACAAACTATCGAGGGAGACGGCATGCCGTCAGATCAGAGGAAGAGAATCCTTTCTTCTGTGTCTTCTATGGAGATACACCACTGCGGCGGAATGATAGTTGCCACAGCGAAAGGCGGTAGCCATGAGTCTAGGATAGCCATGTCTTTGGTTTCGTCGGGTGCTGACGCCTCCATCGTGACAAAGCATCTTGAGGATGGAGACATCAGAATTACCGCTCGAG
>DANO01000022.1:11204-13664 GCA_002497295.1 Euryarchaeota archaeon UBA171
GAGGATGGAGACATTAGAATTACCGCTAGAGCTTCGTGGAGGTCAATAGAATCTGGATTGGATATGGGAGCCATAATGAGTTCACTTGCTATTGCCAAGGGTGGTCAGGGTGGCGGACATACAGGGGCTGCGGGATGGATGGGAAATACCAATCGGGGAGAGGCAATTGCTTTTTTACTCGCTGAGATAGGAATACAGGCTAGGGGGTGATTAAATTACTGCGACTGAACTTGACATAGCCCTATCTTTAGATTCTCTTGGACAACTCGAGCCAGAGAAAATTTTGAAGCTTTCTCCTTTGAGGAGAGATATTTTGAGACTTTCTAGATCTATCTCAGGAGGTGATATAGCCTCTGCAGTAATTCTATCAGAGGAGCTTCTAAATCGATCTAGAGGCAGTGAAGAGCGAGATATTGAGGCTGAGGCAAGAATACGTCTGGATAGAGCATTAATTGGAGCAGTTGAAGAATCCATGGTAGGAGCTGAGTTAAGATGGGCGACTGAGAGAATGTCGACAATCCATCCGGGTTCACCGGGTCATGCTTTGGCTCTTCTGAATCTGGCTGGTTGGCATGCATCTTCAGGTGAGAACATGATGGCGCTTGCAATTCACAGTGAGATAACCTCCTTGGCCGGGCATCCAAATGATCTCATAGCACTCTCAAGATTGGAGGTTGGAAGGCTCCACCTTGGCCTTGGAGATAATGAATCCGCCCTTCGCCATTTATGGTCTTCAGCATCGAAATTTGAATCTGAGGAGATGCACGGCGAGGAAGCCATAGCATTACTCGAGTGGTTGGATATTGCACTCGACACTCTATCCTTCGAAGCAAGAACAATGGACGAGATAATTAGGGACGCAGCTCCACGAGATCCCAAGCACAAAACTGCTGCGTCGGCCCATCCTCAAGATGCATTGCAAGTCGCAATGAGACTTGCTGAAACTATCTTGGAGGACTTATCGGGTTCCCAGAGGCCAGATTTGGGGATTCTTGTGGATGCTGCTTTCTGTCTCAAATCAGAGACTCTTGCGGAACTTCTTACCTCGAGGTCTGAAGACATCGAAGATGGAGAGGTGGTAAAGTGGATTCAGGAATTGGATCTTAATGACTTGGAATCAGACCAATCATGACTTCTGATTTTTTCGATCTCAGCCGCATCCCATTGCTTCATTTCAGGGATTTCAAGACACCATCCGACTTCGGATATCTTCTCATCTTGGCTTTCCCAGCCTATCGGTTCGGGGACTTCATTGACCTCGATCTTAACCAAATCACCCTCCTCGAAGAAATCCTTCTCTATGTGGGTGGCTACTCCGAGAAAACCCGCTTCTTCGAACAATTCTCTTAAAGCAGATTCCTCGGATAATTCTCCTTCTTCGATCCACCCTCCGGGTAATTCCCATCCACGTTCGATGTTATTGACCATTATCCATGCTTCCTGATCTTCGGTTTTCGTCTGTGAGGAAGTTACCCAGCATAGCGCGAATCGTCTACTCATTATATGGCCTCGGATATCTCATTCATGAGGTGCTCGGCTTCGAGATCCCCTTCAGCAGCCCTTCTCCGAGCAAGGAAGAAAGCTTCATTCAACCTGCCTGAATCCATGAGGGCCCTTATCGGATTGGCTGTGACAGTCACTTCATCTCGTTCCAAGATTGAATTCGACTCGATTCCGGCCAGAAGACGCATCCCTTCCAAGAATTCAGCACGACTCTCTATCGGCGGCTTCTTCCAAGGAAGTCTTCCACTCCCATCCATTCTAGCTTCCATTCGTTCGATAAATCGATCACGCTCCTCGCATGACGGATAGGATACTTGAGCCTGATCATAGCAATGCCATGCCTCATCTGTAGAGCCCCGCCTCTCATGGATCTTTCCAAGCTTAGTCCACGCCTCATGATTCATCGGACGTTGTGCTAGAAGTATCGTAGCATGCTCCAAGTATTCTTCTTCAAATCCATTGTCAAGAGCTCGTTCCAGCCTCCTTGAAAATAGGAGGTTCGCTCTAGGGTCGCTAAAATCCAGGGATCTTATCTTTTCAAGGAGATTATCAATCGGATTTTCTAGTGCCCACCATTCATCTGGGTCAAGGGGGTCTATTCGAAGCGATTCGGCAAGAATCGAGGCACCATGAAGGAGCATATCTACGTCTTTCAGCATATCAGTTAAATTCGGGTCCCTGCCAAGTACGCTGAACAAATCCTTCAACGCAGAAGAGACACCATGTTCATCCCCAAGCTTGATTCTAGATTTGACCAGAGTTTTCCAATTTCTGGGATTTGTAAAGTCATAGAGAACTGCCTTGGAAGCCATCTGCTCCCCCCATATGGCATCGCCTTCATTGCCAGATGAGAGAAACCTCTCCGCTTGAGTCCTATATCTGTCTCCGAGACTCCTTCGGGGATGAAGGAGTCGTTCCTCAAGGGTGCTACCTGCAGAGTTGCTCATACGGCACTCC
>DANO01000021.1 GCA_002497295.1 Euryarchaeota archaeon UBA171
GAAGAGGATATTGAGTCGAATATCGAAAAATGGGTCGGCCTATGGTCGAAACGAATGTGATCTTTCGACGATGCGTTGATGTAGGCTCCTTGACGGCAAACGGATGTCGGAGCATCGCACCATGGAGAATCAACTTCTGGAATGTCTCGAAGTAATGTCTGCTGCGGGAGATGACGAGCGATCGCGTTTGAGCCGTGTTGCTCGAAACATCGGATATGATGAGCTTCCGAAATCCTGGAAAGCGCTAGCTAGAATCGCCGTGTCCAAAATGGGTCCGAAAGGAGTGGAAGACGCGGGGAACTCGAACAGGCCTGTTCGTCGAAGTGGGAGGAGGTCCGTACGCGGAAAAAGGGGTCGTGATCCGGTTGAAGAGGTAATGGCCGATATGGATGAGGGTAATGCAGGATACCGACTTTGTCGAATGCTGTTAATTTCGAATAAAGATTCGGAAGCCTCTGAGTCTGATATTGAATCGATTAGAAGTGAATGTGAGGAGGGGCTTCATCCCGTCTGGGAGCGCCTTGCTCGGGAAGCGCCTATATTTGCTGAATTAAGCAGATTTCCCGTTAAAGAGCAGGGGGAGGATTTTGTAGACATCAATTTCTGGTCAGAATCTGCAAAATTTGATCCGATTAATCACAGGGAAGTTGCTTCGTGGTTGAGTATCGAGCCTCCATTCCATTTGACGGGCAGTCAAAGGAGAGCCCTCAATGTTCTCAGAAAGGAATACTCATCGAAAGTCTTCGTGAAGAGAGTCAGGGAGCATCTTAGCAGCATAGAGGACGAGGGTGAATTAGGAAATTTCCTCTACGGAATAATTGGATCGTCGATAGGGGAGAATGTGATAGAACGGTTTGAACATGCTGCCAAGAATGGCAGCATCGGAGAAGTCGCTGAGATGCATCTTGCCCTCAATAAAATGAGGTGCGGGGATGGGTCGAACGAAGCATCAAACTGGATAGGGAAAGAGGGGGTCGATCCTCTGACCTCTTCGATAGTTCTCGAGGCTTGGAAACACATCGATTTAGAAGAGATTGATTTGGGTATAGAGGGGCTTCTATCGGGAGGGAAGATGCTAGATCTCCATAAACAGGCGTGGCCTATTGATCTTTCATCTAAGATTGTGGAGCTCCTAATTGAGAATGGAAGGTATGAGGAGGCGGCAAAAATATTGGTCGAGAGGCCAATTGGCGCCAGAGAATGTCTCATTCTTGGAGCCGGTATACCATTGGAAGATTCATCTCTTCAGTTAATAATAGAGGATTCTGTCAAACGTTTAGATTCTGTCGAGTTACAAGAAATGCTCGGAGATGAGTCATTACCTTTACGTGTAAAAATATCAGCTTCAAGTGCTCTCATTGAAAGGAAAGACATTTCTTACAACGATGCTGATCTTGCGGACGTCCTAACATTGGGGTGTGAAATTGAATTGCTCGCTAAGATATTGATGGAGAATGATGATTTGGTGTCTCCTTTGAGGGGTTTGCTGGTATGGCATCTACTTCCCGCTCATCTTGGCATGAATGACTCTGACGCAATCCTGTCGCTGCGAAGAGAATCTCTAATATCGCTAAAAATGATTGAAGACGAGTGCATAAGCGATGTATCGATAGCGCTAATGTCCATCATGAATGGCTTCTCAACAGACTTGAGTGCTCTTCATGAGTTGCTCGGAAGTAAAGGTGTGATAGAGCTGAATCAGACAAGGAGGGCGCTTCTCTCAGAAGGCTCTGGAATTGTCAAAGAAAGTATTCTTGAACATCTCTCGAAATCATCTGAGGCGGCTAACATGAATGAGATTGAAAGGGGGCTCTTCAGATCGTTGATAACATCATTGCGATTGAATCGCGCGCGTGTCGACTTACACATGCAAACTGATGAAAAGCGTAAAGCAGCAATTTCTTCTCTTTCTTCAATTATGATGGCAAAACCTCCTTCGATGGAGATCCTAATGTCTATCTCGGAAATTGTTGAAGAACACAGCCTTCCAATTCAAGAATTAGATGACTGGTATCGAAAACACGCCTCTGATACGATATCTGCTCAAATAGTGAGGGCTGGTATTTGGCTAGACAAGGGTGATCATCGAAACGCTGGCAGAGCATTCAAAGAAGCTGCAAATCGCTCAGAGGGCTTCGAAGTCCGAACTGGATTGAATCGAAAGGCATTGATTCAACTCGCTCATGCTAAGGCTTGGAAAGATGCTGTCGATCTTATTGAAAGAAACGAAGAGTTACTAGCTGCAATAACAAACAAGTTTCGGCTGTTTCTCAGAGTATGCAATGAGTATGAAAGTGGAAAGAAAGATGCAGCAACCGGTCTCATTGTAAATTATATCAGAGATTCGAGTAAGGACTTGTCTGATGAAATTTCCAGCCTTGAGAGTTACTCTTCCGAATTGGGTCTTCCCAGCGAGCCATTTGAAGGGAGGTTGAAAGCGGCGGTCAAACGACTGGAGCGTTCAGGACGTAGGAAAGGGGCTGGTCGAGAAGATGATTGGAAAGAGGCCTTGAATGACGCTAAGACAGTGATCGACGTTGATGATATTGCAACTCAGCAGGCAGATGTGAAACCTCTTGCGGGATTGAGAGTATTCCAAACCGCGATTAGGTCTGGGTTCTTCGACGATAAGGATGTCAAGAGGCTCCGCCAGGTGTTGAGGATCAAATTCACAGAGTTAGAGACCTCGATACCAATAAGAGATCGAAAGATATTCGAAATATCTGGATTGAAGCCACTCGTCATTGTAGACACGAACATACTCATACAGGCATTCAAAGATGAACTTCTCAGCAAAGAATCGACCGATGGTTTTGGACAGCTTGTTTGGTCCGTAGAACGAGCTTTCCAATGGGAATTGCGACGACGTGGGGGTAGTGGGGATATCTTGCTATACGTTCCATCCGCTGTAAAAGGAGAGTTCGCCAATAGGACTCGGAGTGTAAAGTCCGCCAAGAGGTTGTTCGAGGGGGAGTATCAGGACCAGGTTATGTGGTCAAAAATTAAGGATGAAGGGTTGCAAGAAATTCAGAAGGATGTTATCGAGTTATTCGACACAGTTTCCCTTTCGTTTGAGAGTTGCTCGGATATAGAGGACGGGTTGAGTGATTTCCTAATTGGACATGAAGGAATATTCGAGCGGATAGACGAAAGGAAGCGTATTCTAAGAGATGACGAGCCTGCAAGATCTGTTATTGGTGGTCGTGCGATATATCCTGAAGGAGGCGATCTGCGGGTAATACTGGATGCAGCTAGTCTTGCATCCTACACGAGTGCTTTCTCATCCAATCTGAAAAAGATTGGATCAGTGCACGTGGCAACCCGTGATTCTGACTTCAGAATGATTAGAAGGTCTCTGGAAGAGTCCTATGGTTTCAGTGTGGTAAGTGATGCTGGAGAAGTCTCAAAATTGATACTCTCTCAATAGTCCGCACTTGACCAAGTTGCTCGATAGCGTATTGTGGAAGGGTCATCGTCTGGCAGAGTGGCCTTAACCATGCTCATTCGGCCTAGAGACTCTCCTATGCTTTCTATGAATTCCTGATTAAGTGGCCATGGTGGGCCCTCGTGCGGATTACCGGCTTCATCAAATCTACCGATGCAAACTAGATGCCCTCCCTCGGCTACAAAAATAGGGAGTGTTCTTGCTGCATTGTTCCGAATATTTTCAGGAATTGCTTGTAAGATGTGAACTTCTAGAACTAATTCAAATTGGCTTCTCCATTCATCAGGAGGGTTGAGTAAATCGGCCACTACCCATTCAATGCTGCTTTTTTCATGTCTTTTTTTTGCCCATTCAATCGCAGTGGGTGAGAGATCGAACGCAACTACATCCCAGCCATTTTTATCCAAGAAAACCGCATCTTCACCAAGACCGCACCCCACGACCAATGCTCGGCCAGGGGGTTTACCAATCGCCCATTCGACGACAAATGGGCTCGGAGAGCCATCAGACCAAGGTATCCAATTATCATCGCCTCGTGCTGAAGAGTAGAGTTCTTCAAACCAAGAAAGAGGTTCATTTGTAGATGCCGCAGCATTTGACATCCGCTTCAGTCTGTGTCTAATCTCTTCCACGTCCCGCTCAGGGAACATTCACTAAATTGTTCTTCCCCGATGGTTTTCTAAATTTAGTCGCACGATTGTGTTAGGTCTACTTAAATTTAAACTAAGACTTAAACATGTAAACTATAACGGATGGATTATGGAAACTATTCCATCATATAGGAAAAGCCTGAGAATGAGTGCCCCTATACTCGCTGTTTTGACATTGGGAGTATTGGGATTGTCGACTGCTTCTGCAGCAGAATACGCAGATCCAAACGATTACAGTGGAATGGCTCTGTTGACATTCTTCCTCTTTTTCGTCGGGTACATTTCGATGGGAGCTGCGTTTATTTTCTTCGTCATGGAGAGGAATAGCGTTGCAGAAGAATACAGAACAACAATGACGATTTCCGCTCTGATCGTCGGTATCGCAGCGTTCCACTACTACTACATGCGCGGCGCATATGTCGAAGATGGAATAGTCAGTGTACATTACAGATACATGGATTGGCTCATCACAGTCCCATTGATGGCCCTGAAATTCCCAAGCCTAGTTGGGAAGGGTGCTATAACTGACAACAAGATTCCAGTGATTGGAGGATTCGCTAATGTGTGTTTCTTCGGTGCAGTGTGGATGATTGGCTGGGGATTCGCTGGAGAGACCGGGCTTATGGTCGACACATTCGGAGACAGCGCCGGCCTCCTTTGCCTACTCCTTAGTGGGGTAGGATGGGCAATGATCATCGTGGCTGCAGGCGATCCATTCGGCTTAATGGAGCCAAAGGGAATCGACAACAGCAAAGTCAAGGATGAGCTACAGTGGAGCCTGAACGCTCTCAGGATGTTCATCGTTGTCGGCTGGGTCATCTACCCAATCGGTTACCTATTCAGCCCAGAGACCAATCTACTAGATGGTAACCAAGAGCTAATGGGTGTTCTATACAACATCGCTGACATGATCAACAAGATCGGATTCGGTGTCGTAGCATGGATGGGTGCCAAGAAGGCAACCGCAGCCATGGCCTGATTCAGATTACAATAACCGTAAACTGAAACTGAAAAACGTAACAAGGCGGCGGGGGTCCTCTCGAGGACCTCCCCGTCTGTCTTCAGCTCAAACTTCTCAAGCTAATACAAGCGAGAAGCTACTGTATTATTGACATCTCTGTAGTTGATTACATATTGGATATTACTGCTTCACCGAATTCGCTACATTTCAAGAGTGTTGACCCTTCCATCAATCTCTCAAAATCATATGTGACTGTTTTTGAAGAGATGGCTCCTTCCATCCCCTTAACTATCAAATCAGCAGCTTCAAACCAACCCATATGACGAAGCATCATCTCTGCTGAGAGTATGAGTGATCCAGGATTTACTTTGTCTTGGCCTGTGTATTTCGGTGCTGTTCCATGAGTCGCCTCGAATATAGCGATGCCAGATTCGTAGTTGATATTCGCACCGGGCGCAATTCCTATGCCGCCCACTTGAGCAGCGAGAGCGTCGGAAATATAGTCGCCATTGAGATTCATCGTCGTGAGTACACTGTATTCTCGTGGTCTTGTTAGTACCTGCTGGAGCATTGCATCGGCGATGACATCCTTGATTGTGATTTGATTTCCAGTTTCAGGATTGGTCAAAACACACCATGGTCCGCCGTCAAGCTCCTCTGCCCCGAACTCCTCGCATGCAATCTGGTAGCCCCAATCTCTGAAGCCCCCCTCTGTGAATTTCATGATGTTTCCCTTGTGAACTAACGTTACACTCGGCTTATCCTCTGAAATGGCATGGTTGATCGCTGCTCGAACGATTCTTGCTGTACCTTCTTTACTCACCGGCTTGATGCCTATGCCTGATGTTTCTGGGAATCTGATCTTAGTTACGCCCATCTCCGTTTTGAGGAAATCGATTACCTTCTTCGCTTCCTCACTTTCTGCTTCCCATTCAATTCCTGCATAAACATCTTCACTGTTCTCCCTGAAGATAATCATATCAACTGCAGCTGGATCTCTTACAGGACTGGGTGTTCCAGAATACCAACGAACGGGCCTTACGCAGGCATATAGGTCCAATTTCTGACGGAGTGCCACATTCAGACTTCTGATTCCACCGCCGACAGGGGTAGTCAACGGCCCCTTAATCGAGACTAGGCCGTTCCTCATTGAGTCGAGCGTTGCTTCAGGCAGCCATTCTCCTGTCTTGTCGAAGGCTTTCTGCCCGGCTAATACCTCTTTCCATGTGATCTTTCTTGAACCAGAATATGCCTTTTCCACAGATTTGTCTACTACGCGTATCATGACAGGAGTTATGTCTATGCCTATTCCATCGCCCTCGATATAGTGGATTATAGGGTCTTCAGGTACGATGATGGTTTGTCCTTCTTTCTCGATTTGTGTCCCCATGGTATTCCCTCGTCACCACTGGCTGGTGACCCCCTCATGAAGCCAACCCTCATGATGGTGCTTAGATGAGGCTCGTTCATGCAGGGTATGGTGCGATGGAAAGGAGACGGGTATGAAGGCAGAACGGGTGGTGGGAAAGAGTTCTCAATCTATGACGGTTCTTCACCCAGCCCCATGGAAATGGTTCTTCACGCACATGCGGCGTGCTCACTCATTGATGTGATTGGAGGGCTCAAAGAAAGACGTGATGGCCTAAGAGTAGCACGGATTGATATCGATTCAGACAGGTCTGAAAATTCTCCAAGAGTCTTTGAAAAAGTGCACTTTGTCTATGTGATCAGAGGAGATGTTCCAAAGGCCCTTGTTGAAAGGATCATTCATCGGTCTCATGAGTCCCTGTGCTCCGTGGGCATCATGTTAACTCGCGGTGGTGTAAATCTCACATGGGAGCTTGATTTTGAATCTTAAATTTGCTAAACGGCGTGTCTGCTGTTATTCTAAACATTAGTCGTATTGTCTTATCTCTGGAGTTCTTTTAGAGAACCATTAAACACCCCCCAGTGTCGATGTTGAGTCCCTCGCTCTGAGGTTTCGGGGCGTGTGCGCGTGAGAGTTGATACTATGCAAACTAGAACTGAGAAAGGAGGAGCGGATTCAGATAGACCAGTTGGAACAGGACTGGTCATTGAACGTCGTTTCACAACGGTCGGTGAGGACCCATTCGATCAATTTGAGTGGATTGAAATGGATGTCGAAATAAGGAATGCAGACGGTTCTCTAGCTCATCGCATAGATGAGGTACGGCTTCCTTCTGGATATTCAGGCGTCCCAGGTAAGGTACTAGCACAGAAATACCTTCGAAAAGCAGGTGTTCCAGCAATTCTACGAAAGGTAGCGGAAGAAGGCGTACCGGAGTGGCTTCAGCGAAGTGAGCCGGATCATGAAAAGCTGCAGACACTTGAGTCAAATCAAAGATACGTTGGAGAAAATCATGGGAGAGAATTATTCAGAAGATTGGCTGGAACATGGACCTACTGGGGCTGGAAACATGGGTATTTTGAGGCTGAGGCTGATGCAAGGGCCTACTTTGATGAGATGTGCTACCTAATCGCAAGTCAGCGTTCAGCGCCAAACAGTCCGCAGTGGTTCAATACGGGCCTTCATTGGGCATATGGTATCGAAGGGCCTGCGCAGGGTCACCGATACATCGATCCGACCACAGGGGAGTTGATGACTTCTACAAACGCCTATGAACACCCTCAACCGCATGCATGCTTCATTCAGTCCGTATCTGATTCGCTAGTTGGAGGGAACGATTCGATAATGGGGCTCTGGAATCGTGAAGCTCTTCTTTTCAAATACGGGTCAGGGACAGGCTCTAACTTCTCTAATATTCGTGGATCTGGTGAGCCTCTTTCCGGGGGAGGGACGTCAAGTGGTTTGCTGTCTTTCCTTAAAATCGGGGACAGGGCTGCAGGCGCGATAAAATCAGGAGGGACCACACGCAGGGCTGCAAAGATGGTGACGCTTGATCTAGATCACCCGGATATAGAGGAGTATATCGACTGGAAGCTCTCTGAGGAAGAGAAAGTTTCCGCTCTGGTTATCGGTTCTAATCTGCTACAGAGTCATGCGAATGCAATAATGGACGCAATCTGGAACTATGACGGCAAAGGGGATAAATTGGATGTAAATGACAACTCAGCGCTCAGAACTGCAGCAGCAAAGGCCCTGAAAAATCATGTTCCAAATTCTCACGTGAAGCGCTTCTTCGATCTTGCTGGCCTGGGTTGGAAATCTATACAATTTGATACAATGGATACTGATTGGCAAGGAGAGGGATATGGGACCGTTTCTGGACAGAACTCAAACAATTCCGTTCGAGTTCCTAATTCATTCATGGATGCATTAGAGAATGATGGTACATGGAACCTGTATCATAGAACCGAGTTAAAGAGCGCTAGTGAAGAAGGGCGCGAGCCGTCGCCTTGCCGGTCTATGCCCGCGAAGGAGTTGTGGGACAAAGTAGCGTACACAGCATGGGCCTGCGCAGACCCTGGTGTTCAATTTGATACAACCATAAACGAATGGCACACATGTCCGGAAGGTGGGCGAATCAATGGATCGAATCCATGCTCAGAGTACATGTTCCTGGATGATACGGCTTGCAATCTAGCCAGCATAAATCTTCTACATTATTTTGATACTGGGGCTCAAAAATTCGATATCGCTTCATTCCAACACAGTGTCAGACTTTGGACCATAACTCTCGAAGTGAGCGTGTTGATGGCACAATTCCCATCTGAAGAAATAGCTAGAAAGTCGTATGAGTACAGGACTCTCGGACTCGGATACTGCAATCTTGGCTCTCTATTGATGCACATGGGCCTCCCTTATGCCGATGAGCGTGCTTATGCTGTATGCGGCGCTCTTACTTCGATCATGTGCGGAGAATCGTATGCAACCTCAGCGGAACTCGCAGGGGCTCTTGGACCATTCCCGAATTATGAAGAGAACGCTGAACATATGCTACGTGTGATTCGAAATCACAAGAGAGCTGCTTACGACAGTAAAGGTAGTGAGTATGAAGGACTCACGATAACCCCTATGGGGATTGATGCAAAACGATGTCCGAGTGATCTACTAGACGCGGCGAAGTCTGCATGGGATAGAGCCGTCCAGGGCGGTGAAGAATATGGGTACAGAAACGCTCAGACGACTGTGATTGCTCCTACGGGAACTATTGGCCTTGTGATGGCTGCCGATACGACTGGTGTCGAGCCTCAATTCTCACTGGTTCAGTACAAACAACTAGCTGGTGGCGGCACCCTTAGAATCATCAACAAGGGAGTTCCAAGCGCGCTAAAGCGTCTCGGTTATTCCGAGAGAGATGTGACCTCCATCGTTGAGCATATTATGGGAACTGGTCGTCTTTCAGGTTGCCCTGGGTTGAGTACTGATCTCTTACAGAAGAAAGGATTCACAGATGAAGTGATCAATAAAATTGAATCGTCGATGCCCGATGTATTTGACATTCGATCTGCATTCTCTCCATCGGTTCTTGGAACTGATTTCTGCACGACAGTATTAGGCCTCTCGGAAGAGGAGTGCGGAGATGTTTTCTTTGATACGCTAACCCATATCGGACTTTCAACAGATGAAATAGAGCAGGCGAATGATGTGGTCTTTGGATATGGTAGCATAGAGGGCGCTCCGGGTTTGAAGGATGAGCATTTGGCTGTCTTTGACTGTGCGACGCCTTGTGGTAAGCATGGAAAGCGCTCCATTGAATGGCAGGCTCATGTTCTCATGATGGCAGCCGCACAACCATTCATTTCAGGAGCCATTTCAAAGACAATAAATATGTCAGGGGATGCCTCAATCGATGATATCCGGGAAGCATATGAGCTCAGTCACAGCACTATGAACAAAGCTTGTGCGGTATACCGGGACGGCAGCAAACTGTCACAGCCGCTGATGAGTCAGATCGTAGATACCTCGATCCTCGAAGATGAAGATGAGTCCGGCACTATCGATGAGATGGTTAAGGAGGCTGTAAAAATCATACCAGTTCCTGACGATCTGGCTCAGCCAATAGCAGAAAATCTTGTACAGAGCTTCATCTCGACGAGAAAGGCCATGCCAGATGTGAGGTCTTCCAAGACGACGAAGTCGAGAGTTGGTGGGCACACGGTGTACCTAACTTCGAGTGAGTATGAGGATGGTAGGCTTGGAGAGATCATGATAACCACCTCGAAGGAAGGGGCAGCATGGAGATCTATGTTGAATCAATTCGCAATCGCGGTTTCCATTGGTCTTCAGTACGGGGTTCCGCTTGATGCGTTCGTGAAATCGTTCACGTTCCAAAAGTTCGAACCCAGCGGGATGGTTGTTGGCGGATCTGGGAGAGTGAGGATGTCGACGAGTATCGTAGACTATATCTTCAGAGAGTTGGCCATTGAATATCTTGGAAGAAGCGATCTCGCGCATGTATCTGAAGAAGATCTTGAGACGACCTCGATAAGTCGACCTGTTCCAACAGATGACGGTCTTCTGCGGCATCAAGGAGAGAAGCGTGAGGTTCAGATGACCCTTACATCTTCGACGGTGGAACCGGTTGAAGATGAGATGACGAAAACAAGAAGGTTAGCGCGTGAACGTGGTTTTACAGGCGATATTTGCGATGATTGCGGGAGCAGCCAGATGGTCAGAAACGGAACCTGTCTGAAATGCAATGCATGCGGATCGACGACCGGATGCTCGTGAAATTATCTTCTTTCTCTGTTCGTAATTTCTTCTCGTAGAGAATTCGCTTCGTTTTCTGATTTCTCATTAATTCGGCTTAATGTGGCTTCAAAGGCGTCAACCGATATTTTTCGTTGTTCGGAAATCAGTCCTTTGAGACGTGATTTAGAGAGATCGCCGCCATCAACCCATGCATGGCTCAGTAGACCATGTTCGTCATTCGGATCGTTGTCCAGGTAAGTTCTGAAGCCAGATTCGACCAGTCTTCTAATCGAACGATCATTTCCGATAGAAATGAGATGTGCTGCACGAACAGGATATTCTTCGGGTCTCTGAGTGCATAGAGAGGCGATATTATTGGAAAGTATAGATATCAATGAAGAGTCATCAGTGATGGCGAGCTTGTCGTGTATTTCTAACGCTAGATTTGGCATTCTTCCGGATATAGAGTCGAGTCGATCGGCGAGTAACTGGCTTACAGATCGATTTTTCAAATCGCATGTGCTCATGAGGGTGCGTCTTGCAGAATCTGAATCATGCGTTGAAATCTGCACCATAGCGTCCAAGCATCCAGAGCAATTGGACTCCGGATATCGAATTATTGCTTCCAGTGCCCTGTTTGCTATTTGGAGTCTGAATGCGACGGAAGGATACATTGCGAGAGAGGGGAGCCATGAGTTAACGGCGGGCATAGATTGTGAATTGTCCATGGCATCCAGAATCGAATTAACCGCGAGTACCCCCTGTGGATGTGGTATCTGTTCACCGTGATTTGGTATGTCCGTACTCCCAAAGACCATTGAGAGTATCGAATTAGCTTTCTCAATCGCTGCAAATGATCCTTGTATGGTCCGACCGGCGAATAAGGCATAACCAAGATACCAACGATCTGTATCTGGATGATTTTCATCCAATGCTGATTTAAGCCAGTCGATGGCCATCGTCATCGATATCTGATCTGCGATATCATGGATGTTCTTGTGAAGCCATGCTTCCAGCCTCTCTTCATGATCAAATAAGCCTGGAATGGGCCGGTATGTTGTTCCTATAACATCCTCAAGACGGAGATCGAAACCTCTTCGATCGGCTGCATGCAATCCTGCTGCCTGCTGAGTCAGTTTGGTCGGGCTCATGGGTCTAAGGGCTGGAAAATCTGGTAACTCATGAATGGGGTCGTGTATCGTAACAGACGACCATGCGGCCTCAATAGCTTCCCTAATCAGATTTCCAACTATCTCAAAGATGAGTGGTCGTGAGTCTCGTCGGTGCATCTTAGCACCGGAATTCATATCTCTAATTCGATATTTAGATTCTGGATTAATTCCTTGTATCTGTTTCGAATTGTGACTTCTGTGACTCCAGCCACCTCAGCGACTTCTCGTTGTGTACGGCGCTTGCCACAGAGGACGCTCGAAATGTAAATTATCGATGCAGCGATTCCAGTAGGACCACGCCCACTTGTCAACTCTTTTTCCTGAGCTTTAGCGATAAGTTCGTATGCCTTTGACTGAACTTCTGCATCGAGATCTAAACCGGAGCAGAATCTGGGTATGTAATCTTCTGGCTTGGTTGGAGGGATTTTCATCTTCAGCTCACGGACCATGAATCTGTATGTTCTCCCAATCTCCTTTCGACCAGTTCGGCTAGCTTCGCCAATTTCATCCAGTGTTCTCGGATTGTTACACTGTCGACATGCAGCATACAATGACGCTGCAGCCACGCCTTCAATCGAACGCCCTCGTATCAATCGCTTTTCTACAGCCTTCTTGTAATTCACGGCAGCGGTTTCACGGATTGTTTTTGGTAGATCTAGCCTACTTGCCATTCGGTCTAATTCTGCAAGGGCCATAGCAAGATTTCGCTCTGTTGCATTAGAAACTCGGGATCTCTTCTGCCACTTTCTCATTCTGTAGAACTGCGATCTGTATCTACTTGAAATTGTCTTCCCGGAGTAATCCTTGTTTTGCCAATCGATATCGGTTGAGAGGCCCTTGTCATGTAGCATGACAGTCATTGGTGCTCCAGTACGTGCTCGCTGATCTCCTTGTTCGGGACTGAAGACACGCCATTCTGCTCCTTGGTCGATTACTTTGTCCTCAAGTACAAGTCCGCAATCGTCACACACCACTTCGCCACGGGTTTCGTCACGGGTTAGATTTCGACTGCTGCATTCCGAACACTTTACGGTGTCTTCGACCAAATATTCTGACATTATTTACCACCTATCATTACTTTCTAAAGAGAAGGTATTATAATCTCCAAAAGTCCTTTTATTTAAATATATCACTATCTTACCAGATGTGCTTTAATTTAGATTTTTGCCGTTGGCATCATAACCTTGGGCCTCTGGTTCAGCGTTGGGGAGTACGATGGGAGAATGGCCTCCGAGTGAAATATCTCTGTCCGAAAATGGGCGCGTTCTATTCCTAACAAAGGATCCTTCGCTCATTAAGGCACAATTATACAACGGCCTTGATCTTGAAATGAAAGATTTGGATATTGAAGATTTGATGGATGATATCAACACTGACGTGATGACTCCAGCGTGGGTTTGCTTCGATCATGAACCTGCTGTGATTGCAGAGAATGCTTACGCGGGTTTGCTTCATGAAGGTGAAAGGGTATTTCGCCAGAGTGCATTGAAAGAAGGTGGATTTGAAGTGATTGTCAGCGGTCATAGAAAAGGGACGGGGAGCAGCCGTGAAACGGCTCCGCAATGCGAAAGGTGGTCTGGAATACGAATAGTAATCGCAGCCTCATTTGCCCCCATACATGAGCGTAACAACATCAATCTTGGTCAAGTGATGGGGAATCATGCGATGTTGGAACGATTGCAGGATGGTGAAATCATTCCTCTGTCAGAATTCACTGAAAAATACGATCCTGTAACCAGACTCATCTTAGAAAATGGAGGGATTCTGCCATTCGCAAAAAAATTGGGAGCAGGTGATGTGGTTTTGCCAGAGATCTCGACCAGGGAAAAACCAATGACAATGGTGGAGAAGATCATATCTAACAAATTAATTGGCAAAGGTGGTGCTCCGTGTTTCGTCTCTCCAGGCGACGCAGTACTTGCAACAGTAGACGGAGGATACAGTCATGAGTTCACAACAGCTCAAGTCCACAATTTTCTGAAGGAGGAATATGGCAGCGATTATTCCTTACCAAACCCTCCAAAATTTGCTGTCTTTGAAGATCATCTGCTCTATGCACCAGGAGTTCCGAGGTTTGGTGCGTTCACCGATAAGATCCAAACCTTACGTGATTTGCAAGTGGTTTTCCAACAACATACAGGAGTGAGAGATTATTCTGCAAAGGATGGGGTAAGCCCGGGGATATGCCATCAAGTGGCTCGAGAAGAGTTCATTGATGTGGGAGATTTCATTCAAGCAACTGATAGTCATACTTGCATGGGCGGGGCATCTAACGCCCTTACCTATGGCGTCGGTTCGACAGAATATGCGAATCTTATACACAATCAATTCGCATTCGTAAAGGTTCCAGAAAGTATTCGTTTCGAGTTAACAGGGTCGTTGAATCCAGGTTGCACTGCTAAGGATGTAATTTTACACATACTTTGGCACTATGCCAGGCACTCGGATACTCTGGATCGTTCAATGGAATTTGGTGGTGCCGGCCTTGCTTCTTTATCCATGGATGAAAGAGCGACATTGTGCAATATGGCAACAGAGTGTAGTGCAAAGACAGGCATATGTGAGCCGGATCAGCTAACAATCAATTGGTTATTAGAGCGAAGAGCGGACTTGAATGAATCGGATATCCGTAGTTCATTTGTGTTCCCAGATCCTAATGCACACTATGATGGGGGTATACACGTAATCGACCTTGATCGGATACGGCCAATGGTCGCCCATCCAGGCAATCCAGATGAAGGCATACCTTCTGATCCCACTAATGGGGCCTACATTGACGAAATTGGAAATGTTCGAATTGACATAGCATATGCTGGCTCATGTACTGCTGGAAAAGATGATGATTTTGCGTATTATGCAATGGTCACTAAAGCCGCTCTTGATGCGGGTATGAAAATAGCAGATGGTGTAGAGTGTTACATTCAATTCGGGTCCAAATCCGTAAAAGATCTATCTGAAAGAAACGGATGGAGTTCGATGTTCGAAAGAGCGGGTGTGAAATTGATCGATCCTGGTTGTGGTGCATGCATCGGGGCTGGCCCTGGAGTTTCGAATGATGCTGATCAGGTTACTGTATCTGCAATTAATCGAAATTTTCAGGGTCGTTCTGGTCCGGGCAAACTGTATCTAGCCAGCCCGCTGACAGTGATGGCTAGTGCATTTACAGGGAAGATATCTGCATGGGATCCGGGTCTTTTCAATTGATTTCCTGCCCGGGAATATGCTTCAACGGTAACTCATGGTAATTCGATCCTGGGTTGACTTCGGTTGAATACAGAATGTGCTTCATTGCCAAAAATTTGCATTGTGACAGGGCATGCTCTAAGTGCCATCTGACATTATGTTCAGTCTACCGACAGGAGGCCCCATGTCATTAGGGCATAGGGAGGACCTTGTAGGACGGTGGTCGAAATGGATAAGGCTCAGAGGATTGCAAGCAAACAAAAGCAAATCTCAATCAGCGAATTCTTTGAGAAAAATAAGCATTTTCTTGGATTCGATACTCATCAAAGGGCAATTATAACTGCTGTAAAGGAGGCTGTGGATAACTCTCTTGATGCTTGTGAAGAAGGGAGAATATTACCCGAGATACGTGTTGAGATAAAACGGCTTGAGGGAGATCGTCTAGAGCTTGTTACTCAAGATAACGGCCCCGGAATTCCAAGAGATTCGATAGCCAATGTATTTGGTAAATTCTTACTTGGTTCACGGTTCCACGCCATCCGTCAAACCCGTGGACAGCAAGGTATAGGCATAACAGGAGTCGTGATGTACGCTCAGCTAACGACTGGTTCAACGACGACTGTGCTATCAAAGATTGAAACAGAATCAACTGCTGTCAAAGTTGATCTTGCATTGGATACGAAGAACAACAGGGCCTTGAGATCTAATGAAGATAGAATACCCTTGGAAGAATGGTTTGAAGAAAGCGGTATGGAATCGCTTCATGGCCTCAGAATTAAAACGGTAATGGCTGCTAAATATCAGAGAGGGAGGCAATCTGTCCATCAATATCTGAGAATGACTTCGATTGTCAATCCTCACGCAACAATCAGACTGAAAGTGATTGGTAAAGATGGGGAAATTATCGATGAAGGAGAATGGATAAGGACCACCAAGATATTGCCGAGGCCCGTTGTTGAGATTCGTCCCCATCCCCATGGTATGCAGTTTGGAACACTACAGAGAATGCTGAAAAATACCAAAGAGAGGAATGTTAAATCATTTCTTAGAAAGGAGTTTGAGAAAGTATCTCCACTCGTCTCGAAGAAAATCTTGGAATACGCGGAAATAGATGAGAAGCGTAGGCCTTCTGGTTTGAGTGTAGAGGGGATTCAAAATTTACTCTCTGCTTTCATGGCGGTGAAAATACAAGCCCCTCCAACAGATTGTCTTTCACCCATTGAAGACCTTTTAATCAAAAAAGGACTTGAAAAAGCAATTGATTCGAGATATGCATCGACAGTCACCAGGACTCCTACTGTAAGCCAAGGGAATCCGTTCCAAGTGGAGGTTGGTCTAGTCTTTGGCGGCGATCTTCCTTCAGATGGGTCTGTGGAAGTGCTGAGATTCGCAAACAGGGTGCCTCTAATGTATCAACAAGGAGGGTGTTTGCTGACGAAGGGAATCGAATCGATAGACTGGCGAAGATATGGTCTTGAGCAGACGGGGGGGAAGGGGGTTCCCAAAGGCCCGGCTGCTATACTTGTGCATCTAGCTTCAACTAATGTTCAATTCACTAGTGAAGCAAAAGAGGCTGTATCAGAAAATGAAGAGGTTCTTGATGAGCTACGAAGGGCTCTTTTCGAAGTGGGAAGAGGGCTTCAAGGACATAGAAAGAGAATCGGTCAGAGAGAGAAGTCTCGTGAGAAGTTTGACTTGATCAATAAGATCTTGCCAGAAATCGCTTCCAAATCTTCATCGATGCTTGGACGCCCTGAGCCAGATCTCTCACCCATAATAACCAAGATTATGAATGCTGTATTTTGTGAGGAGGGGGTAATTTGGGATTCCAAGGAAAAGTTGGCCAGATGCTCCATAAAAATTTACAATTATACAGCAAGAGCTAGGGCGTATACCATTATTGTAAAGTGGCCAGAAAGGGATGGAGTGGCCCTAGTTGAGAATGAAAGAGGCGGTCGGAAAGAAACTCGAGGGCTTTGGGCGTGGCGATTAGATGCCATAAATCCAGGCGGAATGACTGAGATTTCGTTCGCGGTTAACGGTCTGAGTCATGGGGATTGGAAAGAGGCCGAAGTATTCTACCGTGGTAATGGGGAGATAATAGGCTCTGAAAGAATAGATGAGTCCTTGCTAGAAGAGATTCGCAAACAGGAGGGACTCAAAGGAGTAGTGGAGGAGTTCGTGGATGAGTCTCCTATCCAAAGTCCGATGATTGAGGAAGCGCTAGAGGGGGATTCATCCGTCGAGACAGCTGGAGAAAAGGAGTGGAGAAGCGATGGTAAGCTATTCTGATGGTGATTGTTATGCAAGATAGAAGTCGAAGCAAAGAAGAGACGGTAGACGCACTTCATGCGGTTGCAGCAGAAATGCATGATAGAATGATGAGGGGTGAGCCGCCGAGAATGACTCTGCCAGTTAGATCGAAGAAGAACATAGCCTTCGATGAAAAGTTGAATGTGTACAAATATGGTAGCAAGAAGACGATTAGGGATGCGACCAGTCTCGGTTCTGCGCATCAACTCTTGAGGGCATTGCATGTCACTGAATTCATGGAGGACATGATTGAAAGTAAAAAATCATCAACTCTGAGAGAGATGTACTACATCTCTGAAGGTTGGGGGTATGGAAAATTCGGCTCCCAGAATGAAAGTAACAATCTCGCTGAGGACTTGGAGATTGTGACAGGTTGTTTGAGAGAGGATTTCAAACTAAGACCGGAAGAGGATGGTGCTAGAATAATTGGGAATCTTACATTCCAAGAAAGAAACAGACGCGGAGAATGGATGAGGATAAACTGCAGAGATGATGTCGGTGATTCGGGCTATGGAGTTCCATATAATGTAGAGTCTGAAAAATTACAATTGGTAGAACACGATATTGATTTCATGATGGCAATCGAAACAGGAGGGATGTTCGATCGGCTAGTGGAAAATGGGTTTGATGAGTTAGCAAGGTGTGGTTTGATTCATCTGAAAGGGCAGCCGGCTCGCTCTACTAGGCGTGTGATGAAGAGGATTAACGAAGAATGGGGAGTTCCCATTGTCGTATTTACGGATGCGGACCCCTGGTCTTTCAGAATCTTTGCTTCTATTGCATATGGTGCTATTAAAACAGCCCACATATCAGAATATTTAGCGACCCCAAGTGCGGTGTATCTTGGTATAGAATCTGGAGATATTGAAGCTTATGATCTTCCATCTGATGAGTTAACACCACGGGACATAGAGGCATTGAAAGCGGAGAAGAGCGATCCTCGATTCCAAAGTCAGGAATGGATTGATCAGATTGATTTGATGCTCGATCTTGGGAAGAAGGCGGAGCAGCAGTCTCTTGCCAAATATGGTCTTGATTTCGTCACAGACACATATCTTCCAGAGAAGTTACAGCAGAAATTAGGGCTTGTAATCGGCTAAACTCCAAATCAGAGTTTGTTGTGATTGGTGCATGGCCCGCGTGAGTTACCCCGTCATTGCCCTGGTGGCGAGTTTTGTTTGTGTGGCTTCCTTTGCTGTATCTTACTCGAATTTTGATGGGTATGGTGATCTTGATCCTGAGCAAAATAGCTTACAGATAATGGAATCTGGCGATTCTTTCTCTATCGTCCTCGATGAATTTGACCAGATCTGGGTTTATTCTGAAAATAAGGGGAGTTCTAATGCTAGCGTCGAGATAACGCTAAATGGAGCAGTTGTGAATGGTACTTCGGTGAAATGGTGGGATACATTTCTCACAAGTGAAGACGGGGCGAGGGTGTATGTGCCTTTGACTAAACTTGGGCCCGGGGCAGAAGGCGAATATGTGTTTGAGAATGATGGGGCTTCCTTGTTGTATCTCGTTGATATGGTAGGCATAGGGGAGAATCTTTGGCAAGAGTCCTCTGTACAGATTATGGCCGCTTCATGCTGCCTTTCTCCATTCTTGGCTATAATGGGCATAGTTGGTCTCGTTAGATCTTCAAAATCTTCCAAAATAGGCCCGAAAATATTGGTATTTGATTCGAATGTGGGCATTCCAACGACTGAGGAAGTTTTCAGATCTGTGAATGATATCTCCAAAGAAAGCGTGACTGACGCCGCTACCCCGGATCCCTGGAAAGAAGAAGTTTCTGAAGTTGAAGGCATGACTGAGAAGGTACATGATTCTACTAAAGGGACTCAATTAGATGAGGCTGAGAGGGATTGGCAAACTTGGGACGAGGGTTAGATTCGGCTCGTATGGTTTATGCGAGTTGGCACTAACCAACTCTCGGTTGGGAAGTCATGCCGGGGTTCGACGATGTCCTCTCAATTCTCGAAAATAAGTCGAGAAGGGAGATATTAGAGCTGCTCACGAAGGAGCCTCATTATGCTCTTCAGTTGTCTGAGCTTCTGCAAATTAGCCAACAAGCAGTGGTCAAACATCTTAGCATACTGGAGAAGGCTGGTTTTGTTTCAGTGGATAAGGTTCCTTCAGAGAAGGGGGGGCCGCCCAGGAAAGTGTACAAGGTCACAGAGTCGTTCTGTTTACGTCTTGATCTTGGGCCCAGACTGTTCAAAACAAGTGGTAAAATGATGCCTTCTGGCGGCCCGATGCGTCTTTCCTCAAAGCTTCCAGGAGGTCTAGAAGATGTCATCGACACAATGGGAACTCGTCGTAGAATACCTATGAATGAGGCCATGTCGATTCTTTCAAAATTGCAGATGCAGCTTGAGAAAATGGACGAACAGCGGGATGCTTTGATTGCTCTCCATCAACAAGTTATGATGAAGGTGGCCCCGAGTATCGAGGACCTGACGGATAATTATGAGGAGCGTCAATTGGCTCATGCCATGTTAGATCAGCCAATTCGTCCTGTAGATCTTGATCTCTTCTCACAGAGCATCAGAATCCAGTCTTCCCAAGCTGAAGACATCATGGCAGGCTTACGCGATCGCCTAATCAGAGATCTGGCACGGAGCAAAGGGAATATTATCGCTGGAGGCGAAGGTGCTCCTCTTCCCTGGTGGCTGGTGCGTTGACTAGAATTCCATGTCATCATCAGTATAGACCATCATGCTCCTCTTTTCGGCGTATTCTTTCATTGCCTCAATTCTTCGGCCCCAAATGACCACTGCAGCAACTCCTCCAAGAGCGATGGTTGCCCCTATGATAATCACAGGGACGGAATAAGTTGCAATGGCCTCTAGTAGCGGGTCTAGGAACCTGTTATTGGAGCCCATCTTATCGGATAGCGACCAGTAGTTGTTTGACTCATCAGACTCGATGATGTTGTTATCTGGATCTACGTACACCACTACGTCTTGAGAGCCTGCTTCTACGATGTATAGCAAAGATATTTCCAAGAGTTCTTGATTGCTGGATTGAGACACGGGCATAACTGCCTCGATTAGCTGACGATAGACGATGTTGTCCTCATCACAACCGTTCTTTCGAATATCTGATGGGCTCTGGTCGGCACAGAGGATTACACTGACATCGGTAGCGTGTATATTTCCTATGTTTTGAAGCTTGACGGTGACTGAGATCATTTCGCCGACCGCTGCTCTGGACTGCGGGGCCTCAGCTGACAATATCTTCAGATCAGGTGCTCTGAGCATCAATTGGAGGACTTGCTCATTAGAATCGCAAGTCGGAGGATAATTGTCCGGAAGGCCGTCTTTATTCTCATCAAGGGTGCATGAATCGTCCCATTCAGGGGTCTCATCAAAATCACCATCATTAGCGGCGGAGCCGTGTATTGATGTTGCCTTTATACCGATCATCCTGTCGCTTAACTGTGCTTGATCATCAATCGAAATAATCGCTACAAATTGAATGGTTGTGAATGCGTCCATCTCCGGGAATGTTACAGTGCTCGTTGTCGAAGTGTAACATGCGTCCGATTCAGGTGCTATGCTCGGCTCAGGGGGGAGGCAGGGCGCCTCTTTCGGATACTCTGTGTCAAAATCCTCTACCAGCGCGTATGTGATCATCCACTTGGATAGTGTGTTCATTCCCGGAGTTGCATCCCAACCGCCTCCACCGGGTAATTTTGTATGGTTGTGGAGCATTGGAGTATCTGGGACATTCCCGGCATTTGTGAGATTCATCAGGAAGCGGACTGTTCTTCCCGGGGCGCTCGTCTTTATCTTGGACTCCATGGCTGGGTCTAGCGTAATCCGGAGATCGTGAAATTCTTTGATTTCCACTTGTAATTCGATATTCTCTCTGACCCTGGTCCCTTCATACGGTTCTTCGCTGAGGACATTCAGCACGACGCTGTATGTTCCTGCCAGCGTCTTCTCTGGAACGTTGATGATTAAGTCAAATTCCTTTGAGTCGTCTCTCAGAAGTTCGCCGAAGTAAGCTCTTGGAATATCTATATCCCAAATATACGCGCCTTCCGGGCCGGTGACTGACTCGACTGTAATGTCAAATCGATCAGGGCCATTACCAGTGTTCGTGATCTCTGTGGTCAAAGGATATGCTTGTCCAGGATAGAGTTCTAAGATATTGGAATCAACTTCAGCTTCGAGGTCGTAGACTTGAATCACGTTTGTTAGAAGTAGGGCAGAGTCTCTAACTTCGGGTGTTCCTTCGAGGTGTGCTCTGACCACAACGGATTCTCCGAAGCCGGCTGTTGCGTTGTAGGGGGCACACATATTCGCTGTGACCGCATATGGATTTCCGACAACTGCCCAATATCTTGGAGCGTTTTCCTGGATTCCATTACCGCCGGGTGCGCTTGAGAAGTCTAAGTCTACAGTCCAATGGTCGTATCTCCACACGCTTAGAGAGATGTCTGATGGCTTCTCTGATGGCCCGCCAGGTGTTGTAAATATCAACGACCCAGGAGAGTAGTTCTTTGTCACCTCGATATCGAATTCGGCACAATCTCCAGGCAAGACGTTTAGATTCGTGCCGTCTGGTATCTTGAACACAATGTTTCCAGAAGTCTTCACTGAGACGTTTATCCAAAGACCAAGTACATCATAGGTGCCATGATCGATTTGGAATATCGGTTCTCCCGTGGACCATCCTTTGAGGTATATCACATAGGTCCCCGGAGTTTGTGAAGTGGGTATGGTGACCCTGAGGTTCTTGGTCACCGCCTGTCCTGGGTCGAGAGAGACTTCCATAGGGAAATCTACACCCCATCCGAATTGTAGGCCCCACTCCATTTGGCCATCAAGCGTGGACGGATCGTGGAAGGCAAACGTATCGTAAACGTTGCCTGTATTTCTGATAATTATGGAAAAGGTGCCTGAGCCACCTTGCTCAACATCGATGTTTTTGTTGATTGTGGATAAGTCAATGCCATGGACCACGTCCATCAAAATCACGAGTTGTCTCTCATCATCAATAGCGGGGTCTTTGTATGAAACTGCTCTGACCTTGATTTCCGCTAGTTGGTCGCCCTCGGCTTGGTAAATTGTGGGGGCCCTCACCCTCAAGTAAAGGGGAACTAAGTTTTCACCGTTTGAATTGCCCTTGAGATGTATAGGCGTGGATTCGAAAATTGGGGTGTGATTGGAGGCGTAATAGAGAGTAGCGCTCCAGTTCATGGGAACGTCCTCTACAGTGAGGCGAAATGTATCCGCCACAAGATCGGAGGGACCAGGCGTTGGATTATCGATAGTTAAGTTGTAGATCGTGCTCTCACCCGGTTCAATGACGTGATAGTACGTCTCTGAAGGTGCAAGTGCGACATCGACAAGTCCCGTTAGAACATGGACGTAGCACAATGTCTGTTTGGGGCTGTTTGCTTCTCCGCATTTAGTAGAGTCAGACCAAGCTACATGGGCCCCGCTTCCAAGGTCGTTAGAGAACGCCGGAGGAGTTCCGAGTTGTGGGTTCCTGGGGGAGTTGGGACCCAGTTTGCCAGATTCCCATGTGGACACCTCGAATATCTCCCACTCATCTAATACAGCTATAGCGAGGTTGTTCAGAGTAGGGAATCCGTCGGGGTATTGATCGGTGGTGCTGTTGAGGCGGGTGTACATGATCGACTCGCCTTGGGACTGATTGCTATTATCCAGCCATGCAATGTGTATGTTGTCAAAATCATCGACCAGTATGCCTGGAAGATAGGATGTGGCCTCATACGGGCCTCTGTCGGGATTGTCGTCAAACCAATCTAGTCCTTCGACATTGGAAATCGCAGAATCCATGATTTGCTTGATTCCAAACGCTGGCAATCCGTTGCTTGCACCGTCCCACTGTCCTGCGCCCTTGAGTTTGAGACGTGTGTAGAAAACCTCGTAATTAACATCTAATTCGAATCCATATGATCTCCCATCCATCCACGCAATATGTGTGTTCCCTTGGCTGTCTAGGGCGACTTGTGGGTGAAGACTGTATGCATCTTGTAGAGTGACGCGGGTGTCGTTTACAACAACGAGATGCCCGTATCCCTGGATATCGAGGGATGGCCCTACGTCTTCGATGTAATATCGGCTTCCAGAAGTCGCTGAACACTGTGGCACACAGCGGGTGGCTGGCTGGCCTGGGGCGAAACCGACCCATGGGTTGTCTAGAAGGGCATATGGGTCGAGTACTGAAATGAATATTTCGCGAGAGGCATTGGTTGCCAAATATATGAGCGCCTCTACCATGAACTGGAGTTCAGCTGCTGAGGAGGCTCCAGTTGGGAATGCATAGACTGCTCCTTCGGCATGCGTCGTTCTAGGTGTCCCTCCGGGGCAATATCTAGCCACTGAAGGAGTGCCTGGCTGATTATTGGGACATTCAGCAAGATCCCTCATCTGAGAGCCTACGCTGCTGTCTGCACCAGCCCAGAGAGGTACTGGTGAGATTCCAGCGAGGACGCAGGCATCATGAGCCTCATTCACGCTCTCTCGGTCAGTAGCATCCTCTGGAGATCCGTCATTAGCATTCTCATCCGAAATTGGGATGATGATCTTGGTCGCATTTGGATTCCATCGATGGTCCTCTGCTGTCGGAGGGTTGGCAAGGTTGCCGAGCCTCCCCTGTGCATCTCTCCATGAAAGGCACGACCATGTAGAGGATGGGCCCCATGCTTCCGAACCCTGACCTCCTCCATCGTAACTCAGTGATATCGCGGCGTTACTCAACACTGCACCCGTCAACTTTCGAATGCCTCCAGATGTATCTGCGGGGGTTTGACCGAGATGGTTGGAACGAGGGCCTTGGCTTCCTGATCCCCCTGTCTGATATGCAGTTGTGCAATAACCGGAAGTTGCAGCGGCGACTTGTTGCACCCCACCTATTCCATATAATGTCTCAAATACCGTCATATTGGCTTGTTCCAACATAGGTTTGAGTCCGATGAAATTGCCGCCGGATGAGAATTGGCCGCCATAGAAAACTGTACACATGTCTGCCCATTCAGTTCCCATTGAACCGGATGTATCGATTGGCACAACCATCTCGACCTTGCCGCCTCTTGTATCATCCCATACCACCTGAACAAAATCGTCGTTGTCTACGGCAATATCTGGATGGCCCTTCATCCCAATTATTGGTGTCAGTAGTGTGGCGTCTATTTTCGACTGCGCCTCTCGACTAGAAACATCTATGTCTATCATTTCATAGTAAATCTGAGTCTGTGAATAATAGAGGTCTAATGGGTCGTTGTTATCTTGCCACACAACGTGTGCATTATCCAAAGAGTCTACAGCCACAGCAGGCCAATCCCTGTCTTGGCTCCCAGTTCTTACTTCATAGTCGTCGATTATGGATATGCCATTCAGGCCATCAATTGCATTCGATCCGTCCTGTTGATGCATTGCAGGATCTAACAGCTGATACCAGATTGTCCATTGTCCGGACCTGTCAGCCCAAACAATATGCACTTTATCCTCAGAATCGATTGCGACGTCGGGGTGCCATGCTTGATGCGCACCTGGATTGGAGATTTGTGTTTCAGAGATCAGTGTCTCGCCCGAGGGGCCTAGCATCTTGTAGTACAAATGCTGAGTATTCCGACTCCACACAAAGTGCACATTGCCCTCTGAGTCGGAGTCGACAGCCACCATTGAATCTGAATTAGGCCCGCTATTTACGATGTTAATTGCGTCTGTAAGAACAATTTCACTGGCTTGTACCGGAACTGCAACACCCATTGCGGCGACTATGCTGGAAAGCATTAGCAAAGTCATCATGATGCTGGAACGCTTCTTTCTATTCTGCATGGATACCACTCAGTATGCTAAATGCAACTCTAACCATACTTAATGTCGACCCATTCGGGTCAGATATGGCTAGACCCACTCACTAGGGTCGAAGCTCTGACCGAAGCCGGCTTGTTCATCGAAATCTATCTCTGCAGATTTTGGCGTTGATTTTTGACTTGATTTGGATACTGGTTTCCTACCTTTCCAATCGTCTACCGGGCCTGGTTTACCTATTCCTTTACCGTAGTCGAATTTTATTTGATGAATTATGGAGAGTTTTGTCAGCCAAACCCCCCTCATTGTCTGCATGAGTTCGTTTTGGGTGAGTCCGTCAAACCAAATTGGGCGTGATATATTGAATGCTTGAAGTGGTCCTGGTCTATTCTGTTCGTCTTCTTTGCCGACGTGTAAAACCCAATCGAGCGTTGATCTAGTGAGATGCATTCTAATCTCATGTAGCCAGCCTTTCCACCCGATTAGATCCTCATCTCTGTAACTCACCATCTCGTCTTGTTGTCCCTGATCAACTCGAGTGATCGAGTAAACCAAGATAAGTGATCTTTTCTTAGGTATCACGATATTGAAAACGTGGCCGTCTTTCGTAGGTGGGTACTTGACATGAAGGTGGAGTGTTGCTTTTCCGTCATCGACGACCCTGTATTCTAAATTCTCATCATCGAGCCACGTACGGATTGCGGCAGTGGCATCCTTTGCATCCACGGATATGTGTTCTAAATGCGTCCTATTTGAGGGCAACGAGATATTCATCCACTGAATTCGTGCTGTCGTAAAGAGTTCGGGAAGATTTGCTATGGATTAATGCGGCTCTTCTTCGGTCTCGTCTGAAATCAGTTACAAGATCGTAACCCAGGGCCGTTAGAATGGCTGCTAGATAGAAAATAGGGAAGAGTGCCACGAAGAAGAGAGGTGTGAATAAAGGGGGAAGATCGTAGAATAAAACGGCTGAAAGGGTCCATATAATTCCAATTATAGGCCAAAAAAGCGGTAATGAGAACATTGCTGCCATGAGATGATACGTTGTTCTGGCGTCGATTCCCTCGTCTGTTCTATCTCCCAGCCACCATGCAAGAATGGCTTGAGGAAAAGTACTTAGTGCGAAAACTGGCATTGCAATTAGCATCAGAGAGGCTCCCAAAATCAAAGAAAATATGCTTTTTCTTTTTCTTATGAGCTGTCCCTCTACAGTCAAATCACGTGCATCCAAGTCGTGATCGTGTAGTATCTTAGCTGCATTTGATGCGTTCTCGAATAATTCTTGAGGGATATTCCCCTCTCTCCATTGTTGTCTCATCTCTCTTGTCTCCAATACCTCTTGATGAAGATCAACGATGGGCGTTTTCGATTTTCTGTGCGCCATGAATACCCATGCGCGGTACGTTTCCCAATCAGGGGAATCCGGAGTCGCGTCTTTGAGAATTGAATATACTGAATCGCGCATGGCGATAACCTGCGATTTCGGGGGTTCGACCCATTCTCCATTCAACAAAATCTGGGCTTGCTCCTGAGAATAAGGATTGGGGATGGGTATCGGATCGAGATATTCGACATGATGGTCCGTTCTAAATTTCGTATGATTTCTCCAATGGAGGCCAGCGGGTTGCAGATGCGGCTGTGGCAGATTCCGGAGTTCTGCAAGCGCTGCAGCAGCGAAAACCGTACGAAATGGTCCGGTTTTGAAACCATGTAGAACGGAGTCTTGGTGTGAGGTGCCTTCAGGAAACACAACTGCAGAATAACCATTAGAAATACAATTTGAAACAGTTAGCATGCTTCTTCTATTGATCTCACCTGCGAAGTCTGAGTTAGTTATGCCTTCATCTGTTTCCGCCTTTCTCAAAATTGGCTGTATACCAAGACCTCGTGTCCACCAACCAAGTATGGGCCTTGTAACTAAATCGTGACGTCCGAGTGCTGTAAATCTGCGATGTTGGCTGTGAACTATTACTAAAGGGTCAACTAATCCATTGATGTGAGTTGAAACAGATATTCTGCCTCCACCTATATCGGGTACTTCATCGGCTTTTGAATTTCTAAAGATGATTCGATGGCCGATGGATATCATTGCTCTGAATAGCCACCACACGATTATTGATCCCGGATGTTTTCCCGAATGATCCCATGGAACTGAATTGAGTTTTCTTGTATCTATTCGCCTTGCGCTATTGGAAAGTTCCGGAGCCAGAGCCTCGGGCTTAGAGTCCATGCTGACCCCCCATGGGCCGCGTGATGTTGTAAGCATTCACTCATTCAAACTGAGTTGGATAGCGTCGGCGATTGATTTCCCCTCGGTTGCATCGAGTGCTTTTGGCTCCCAGGTGAATACGTGTTTGGACTCTTTATATTTCGGAATTATATGAAAATGGACGTGTGGGACAGTCATACCCGCTTCTCTCCCGTTGTTCTGAATGATATTGTATGCAATGGCCCCTGTAGCCTCCTTGATTGCACGGGAGAGGATTGGCAGTGCCTTTCCGATGGCTGCTGCAGAGTCTTGGCTCAGGTGATCAATCGAAGGTGCTGGCTCCTTGGACACAAGCAGCGTATGCCCCTTTGAAAGGGGGTTTATGTCTAAAAAAGCAAATACATACTCGTTTTCATACAACTTGTAACAAGGAATCTCTCCCTCTATTATTCTGGTAAAGAGTGTGTGCTCAGTCATACAATCACATGGCGAATGATGCTGCGATAGTGCCAAGATCTTGGACTCTTATGGCCCCTACAATTTCCTGGTTCATGACTCGCGTATTGGTTGTAGTTCTCACTGCTTCAGCAGTTTTTTCTGCAGTTTCAATCAAGGACTCAATAGTTGCACTGCCCTCTAAGAAAGACTTTGCTTGTGCGGTTAATCTTGTCCCAGCAGCACCTACTGAATCTCCTGTTTCCTTGTATAAGTCATCAATTCTCTTATTCGCCGAATCCAGACTTTGGAGGATATTCTTAGATCCTCCAAAATCGCATTTTAGTGCCCATTTTCCAGCCTCTTTGCCTGCTAATGAGCCAGTGTAGAGGTTTTCTAACATGGTGTTCCCAGGCAATATCGATGAAGTGTGAAAACCTGTGCTTGCAGAGGGGGACGCTGCATAAACGCCTGTCGCCCACATCTTGCCTGACTCGATTGTGACTCTCCCTTTTTCATCCACAGGAATCCCGCCAGTGGTCTCCATGACCTGGTGTGTTACTGGGATCACATCGATCGAGACGTCTAGTCCTGTAGAGTCTAGGATTGTCTTTCTAATCGAGTCGAACCATAGTGAATGCTGCTCATTGATGAATCTCATATCGACCACTGCATCTCCTTCATGATTCAATGGGTCGATATCATCCCCGGATTCAGACCTGTATCTTCCACCGGCGCCTAAAATCTCGAAGGGGATTGGGATGTCCGTTCCCCTGATAACCATGGGATGGAGCGGCACCTTGTGCAAATTCTGTGGGTTGATGCCTGCTCTTATCGCCATTGCAATCGCATTTCCTGAGCCGATTGATGGGTTAGACCAAAGTCCTTGATATCCCTCATCGGCCAATATTATTGCTTTACATTGGTATGGCTTTACTTTGCCGTCGAGTAAGTCGAACGCCACAATTCCTCGAATCTGACTATTATCCATTACCAGAGATAATGGTATGTGATTTTGTCGTCTCTGAATCGATCTCTTCAGAACCTGTTCATCGAGAATCTGGGTTATATATCTGCTAGTAGCATCTCCTGCGCCTGAAAGTCGCGGGGAGGCATGACCGGGCACTGATGAAAGATGTGGTAGTCCCCCTTTGTCTCTACGAATTATCATCCCCCATCGCTCTAGCTCAGAAAGAATCTCTACTGAAGAAGAGCACGTTCTTCTAACGGCGTGCTCATTCGTGTTATCATCTCCCAATGCAATTGTGTCTTGGATATGCGCTTCGGGGGTGATCTCCCCCAGCGATGTAGCAAGACCAGCGGTGGGGGGACTGATGATTGGGCCGGGTGATTGATGGATTATGGCAGTATTAGCACCGGAATCGCAAGACGCAATAGCAGCGCGAAGCGCTGAAGGTCCGGTTCCTATGACCAATACGTCCCACGACTCCATGCTACTCAGTCATCTCCAGATGCATGTTCTGAATGAACATGACGCTTCGTTCATCATCGGATTATAGTTCGAGTGATCATAGAATACACTTCTTTGACTGCATTTCGAATTGTACTGAAGATGAATCCATCTCCGTCTTCCATGATAGTCCAGAGTACGAGTGACTTTACTGTGGTTTCGTTTTCAGTAAGAAGGTTGACTTGGACAGAACGGCCTTCGTGTCCTGATTTATTCCAAGCCATACCAATCCAGAGGATGTGAGAATTGTCAATGGTTGCGTTGAACCTGTTCCATACATCAGTACCGCCAGTTCTTCCGGGCCTTACACTTCGACCTATGGGGGGAAGGCGAATTATCTGAATCTCAGGTTCGCCTTCAACGGTTATTATGTCAATTTCAAATGGTTTCGAAGAGTTCTGATCGGGGCTTGCTAAGACGAAAAGGTCGCTCTCACCGTGCATTGCTCTAGGAGGGAGGTCTGCATCTAGTGTCCATGTCTCAGATTTACGAATTCTTGAGGCTCTTTGCATCGTTCTAGATAAGAGTCGGAAGAGTCCTGGTTTTCTTTCAATGACATGAGTCAATAATTTCTCGAGCTCAGCGAGGTTAAAGGGCTCTTGGTTTTCCCTTAGACGTTCTACAGATCTGGTATTCAAGACCTCAGTACAGATCTTATCTTTTTCATTCTGATCGATTTCTCCGACCATTGAGAGGTAGATGGCTCTCAAGATTGTTTCAATAGCATCTTCTGATTGCTGTTGTCGTCTTACTCCTTTACTGATTTTTTCCATCCAAATGTTCCATCTGCTAGAAGTTTCAGGGTCGAGATGTGCATAGACCAGATCGACTAGCAGGGGTTCAGCAAGAGTGTCGTGAAGAGAGGGGGTGTGGAGTTTCAACAAAGGAGTGTTTCCTGTGTCCATTGATTTTTGTTTTTCAATCGATAATGTGGCGAGTAAAATAACAATGGAGAGAATGGCAGTGAGACCCAGAAGAGTCAGTGAGAGATCTTGTTGAAGGGGGGCGGAAGAAACGATGGATGCGAGTATGAAGCCGACTATGGCGGAAGAAACCCTAGTTCGCTCTCTGAGCTTGTTTTCTTCGAGTTGGTTCAAGATCCGATCAACGCCAACATATGATTCTCTGAGTGAAAATCCTTCTCTTCTGAGTTCTAAGCGGTCTTTAGCAGCCATTCTTGCATAAGAAGATGCGATTAGCGGGGGTATGAACATAGTGATAGAGGCCAACCACATTATTCTAGAGATACTAAGGAAGTCTGAGTCTAGGAATGTTGATGCGGCTACGATGGATGCTGGAAGAGCAAATGCGAGCGCGTATCTTGTAAAGCGAAGAAGTGGGTTCGTGGTGAGGTTTGTCCATCTTCCCCTCCATTTGTCTCTCGACAATATTCTTCGTTCCATCGCTGATGAAATCGAAGACTGTTGCTGCTCAGATTCGGCATAGGGTGTTGGCAGATCCATATGTCGTTCGCTCGGCGCTTTTGCTGGATGTGTTTGAGGTCATCGCTTGATTGCACAGAAATATGGCAATTCGATAGGAGGCTTTCTTGAAGGAGGCGGCCTGGGCGAGACGGGCGTGTAGCATAGCCTGGATAATGCACCGGCCTCCTAAGCCGGGGACCGCGGGTTCGAATCCTGCCGCGCCCGCCATTATATCGTGACGGGGCGGTTACGCCCGACTTCGGCGACACTGTGGAGAAAATCCTCAAAATGGATACGTGCATGGGTGTGTAATTGGATATCTCGACTGCATTTAGCAAGTGCTTGCAGTATCTCGCTCCTAAGTAAGTCATTCAATGGGAGTCGTCGACCAACGAGAGCTGAATGTATCTGATCTATTACATCCTCTGGCTCAAGGCCGTGGTCATCTAAGAGGCGATCTACTTCAGCTACTGCTCCTGTTCTTACCTTTATTCTCCTCCCATTACGATCTAACCATCTTGAACCGACGACTTTTCCTTGAAGGGCCATCTCAATGATATCCCTACCAGCTTTCATGGTGATTCCTTGGATTAGATCATGAATTGATGAACGGTCGGATAGTTTGTCGTGGGCCCAAAGCAATTCGAGCATGAATATCGCTCTTCGGATATTGCCCTGGCTGACGTATAGGATATCATCGATAATGCCTTCTTCCAGATTTATGCGCTCAGCATCAATTATTGCTTCCAAAGTTCTCTTGAGGGTTTTATTATCACATGCGGGGAGGCGGATCATCTGTGTTCTCGATCTGAGTGCGTCTATGATAGCAGATGGGGCCCGAGCTGTGAATATGAATCTAGAAGCCGGGCCGACTGTTTCTAACATCCTCCGGAGATATGCTTGCCATCTCATACTCATATGATCTGCATCTTCGAGGATGATTAATCGGCTCAGGGGTTGGGCGCTGTTTGATTTGGTTTCTTTGCCAGCAGGGGGTGGGTCGTCTCTGGAATTGTGTTCCCGGCTGTTTGAAAATGCTGCAAGAGACATCCTGCCAGCGAGAGTATCCGATGATTCTTTTCCTTCCGGACGGAGGAAAGTCTCAAACAATTCCATTGCGCCTCTTTTCCTCTTCATATCTCTGATGTTTCTGACATGAACGGTAGATGCCCAGGAGGGTCCCAAAACCTGACGCGCGTAAAGACGCCACAGAGCAGTCTTACCACAGCCTTGGGGGCCTGTTATGAGGAGATGCGGTGGTTGAGGCAGAAGTGACATTGCAGTTACACGTTCAATGACGCGTGAAGGGGCTGCAAACTGATCGAAAGTTCGAGGGGCATGGTCGACAAGCCAACCGGACACGTACTGTGTATTGCGGGTGGGGTCTTGAAGTCCGCGTTACTCTGCCCGTAGAGTCTTGATCCCGTCGGGGCCTTCTTTCCTGGGCTTGACAAATATTCGGTAGCCGCACTTGTGACATGATTTGCCCGTAGCGCCTATCTCAATGAACTCGATATGACCGCATCGAACGCATCTATATCTAATCTCGAGGGGGTCCATTGGAGATGAGCAGTGGTTGCAAGTGGCCGGTCCTTCTGCGTCGAAGGGCTTCCTATCAGTTCGGTTGCAAGAACGGCACTTGTACAAAGTCATGCGGTTCGTCATGAATTGGCCCGGTTTGGCAGCCTTCTTCAACCTGCCCATTATATCAGTCGGTCTTCCGCGCTCTATCGCATATGTTGACGAAGTTTCTGAATATGGTCTCACCGAACTCAGAATCATTGACCTCTGGATGGAATTGCACCCCTAGACGATCGCCGGAGTCGTTCTGCATTGCTTGTACGCGGCAAGAGTCGCTAGATGCTGTTATTCTGAAATTCTCAGGTACGTCTACTACCTCGTCATTGTGGCTTTCCCATACGATTTGTTCCGAGGGAGTGGATGAGAACAGCGGGCCGGGGTCGTCAGACAGCTTCATCGTAGCCGCGCCGAATTCTGGTTCGTCGGCTTCCGCTGCTCTACCTCCGTAAAAACCAGCCATGAATTGGAGGCCTGCACATATTCCAAGAATTGGCACGTCCAATGAAAGATAGTCGGCACAATGGCCCAATTCTCCTGTCAGTCCCACTCGTGCTGCCCCGCCGGAGAGAATCAATCCATCGACTTCTCTGAGTTCATTAAGCGGTGTGTCATTTGGAAATATCTTCGTATCAACGCCAAGATACCGGAGCATGCGCCACTCCCTGTGTGTCCATTGACCGCCATTATCGATGACGTCAATGATGAGTGGGGCATCGCCCATGACGAGGTGCGTATCTAGGCGGGTCATCAATACATTGCAGTGGAATCGGAGAATATGAACGAGGGGCAGATTGAAACATAATCCCCAACTCGGCTGGGAAACAAGCCCCGATGGTGTAGTGGCCTATCATGCAGCCCTGTCGAGGCTGCGACCCGGGTTCAAATCCCGGTCGGGGCGCCAAAAATCAATCTTCAAAGACTTCCCGTCTTGCGTTATTGTCGTATTTTGAGTCATTGGATATCTGTCGGGACAATGTCATTTATCACGGCTGATAGCCCGAGCTCGGCGGGGCATAACAAAGATCTGACTCCGAATGCGTTTGCAGCCGTCATATCCGAAATCCTGTCTCCCACCATGACTGAATCAGACTCGGATGGCCTTTCGCCCCACTCGCCAGCAAACCTCATCGATAGCTCAGACCATTCCTTGGTCGATTCTGCGTGGTTGATCAGCTGACGGGCTGCCTCCAACATGCCTGGATTGGGCTTTCTTGCCCACGCATTCTGGCTCGGGGTGTAGGGGCTGTGGAGTATCAAATCTAGAATCGCATCTTTATCTTCAATCAGGAGGAGTTTCTGTATCTGATCATGAATAAGGGCTAGATTCTCAGAATTCCAGAGCCCCCTTCCTATTGGAGACTGGTTTGTCACAACAGCGATTCGTAAGCCGAATCTACGTAATCTAGCGACGGATTTGGCTGCATTTGGGAGCAGAGTGACCTCGGAGGGGGAGTTGATGTAATTCTCAGACCCGATATTCAACACCCCGTCCCGATCAAGATATGCGATGGCACCAGACCACTGTGTTGAGTCTGGAAGGGGATGTAGCTTCAGAGGGGCATCGATCGGGACTCTGTCACGACATGGAAGATGCTGCAGCACACCCTGCGACTAATCTGGTTGTACAAAGCGCCTTCCTAGAAATGGGCTCGAGCAAGTCAAAATTCGAGTTTGACTTTCTCTTTCCTACCTAATTTCCTACCAGTGTAATGTCTATGCTTTCTCGAGTCGAATGGGTTCATGGTGTAATTCAACTTCTTGCTGTATGTCTTGTATAGCAGCATTTCCCACAGTAGTCCTTTGTTACCTCCTGCCGAGAGGAAGTCTCCCCCAGATATCCTCTTGATTTGAGCGAT
Source organism: Euryarchaeota archaeon UBA171 (assembly GCA_002497295.1). Lineage (GTDB taxonomy): Archaea > Thermoplasmatota > Poseidoniia > Poseidoniales > Thalassarchaeaceae > MGIIb-N1. Next base: position 34,114 of record DANO01000021.1, read on the forward strand.
TACAAGGTCTATATTCTCTGAGAATCCCAATACGCCGGTCTCCATGACTACGAATGAGTCGTCGTCGAATTGTTTCCATGAGTCAATATCATTGATATCCATCTTATTACACTCTTGGCAGCCATATAGATCGATGGTAACGTCCCCATGCTCGCTGTTCGGGAACATACTGGACATGAAATGGAAGTAGTTACCGCTGCATGGGTCGCCAATCATCATCAATGGCTTTCCCTTCTTTTTGGCATATCCCGATGCTTCAGAGAACATTCTCTTTGTACGAAAATATCTTGCAATGGGAGATATGAGAATGCTTCTCAAAACCATCTCTCAACTCCCCTTTTGGCACTGAAATGAATATTCTACGGCATTGCGAAAGATAGTGATTGAAGGAGCTCTCCCGTGTTCAATTTCACCATCTCTCGTCCAGTCAGGTGAAAGCCATGTGCTATGATATGCCTCGGGATGGGGCATGAGTCCAAAGACGAGGCCGGTTGGATCGCAGACCCCTGCAATATTTCTCCAACTTTGGTTCGGAGAGATTGGATAAGGTAGCACTTCGTCGGTGGCACTGGGGTATTCTGTCGATGGATCGACATACTTGGCCACGAGTTGTCCCGTCTGTGCCCATTGGTCTAGCAACTCTCTATCACTTGTGACAAATTTGCCTTCTCCATGCCGGACCGGCACCCTGATTCTGGTAAGCCCTTTGGTCCAAATGCAGGGACTATTAGGATCGAATTCGAGTGTCGCCCATCGATTTTCATAATGAGCACTGTCGTTGAGTGCGAGTGATGCTGTTTGAGTGAGTGTTACTTCCTCGTCACCTGGGAGCAACCCCATCTTTACCAGGACCTGGAACCCATTGCAAATACCAATTACTGGTTTGCCAGCGCGTACGAAGCGTCTGACCTGATCACGGAGACCGAATCTTAGTCTGTTGCCCAGCAACCTGCCACTGCCTAGATGGTCTCCGAAGGAGAATCCCCCGGGAACAGCCATGATATGGTAATCATCCAGATTCGAATCCCCTTTTACGAGTTTATTGACATGTACTTTTTCTGGGCTTCCGCCGGCCATCTCAAACACCGCCATAGTTTCAGTTTCACAATTGATCCCAAAGCCAGAAAGGACAGCGACGCGTACTTGTGTCACTGTGGGCCACCTCCATCGAGGGTTGCTTTCCACGCTTTTCGTAAGCTGCTCATCGATGTAGAGATTAATGTGGTATCTCCATTGGTTACTGAGATTGTATCGCCTTCTTCAACGACACCCAAGAAATAGCACGCATGGTCCGTCATTGAATTTTCAAAGGCCTCACTATTTTCAGGTTTGACGCTTACGAGTATTCGGCCCAGAGATTCTCCAAACATGGCCCCCCATGGCTCTATCTGATTGCAGTCAGACATGATTGGGGATACGTCTATTCGCGCTCCGGAATCTGAGCCGAAGCAGCACTCTGAAATCGCTACTGCTAATCCACCGTCACTACAATCATGAGCACTTGCGACGAGTTCCTTTTGCATCGCTCCTGTTAGAGCTCTATACATCGCCAGATTTCGAGTCGTGTCTATTTCTGGTACGCGTCCGCCGATCCCAGACTGTCCTTGAGTCTCGTCTCTGAGCATGTATGCGATCTCACTGGCTCCGAGTTCTTGATGGGACTGTCCGCAGAGATATATCCTATCTCCGGGGACCTTGAAATCGCTCGATACGGCCTTTCGGACGTCCTGGTGATTTCCAATTAAGCTGAATAAGATCGTTGGGGGAATACTGATCTTTTCACCGTATAGTTTAGCATCGTTCTTCATTGAGTCCTTTCCGCTTATGCATGGTAATTTGTAAGCTCGGCATACATCATCCAAAGCACGGTTTGCTCTGACTAATTGGGCCAATTTATACCGGCCATCAGGGGTCTTTTCTGATTCTACAGGATCGGGCCAACAGAAATTATCGAGACCAGCAATAAGATCGAGATCGACACCGACGCAAACTGCATTACGCAGGGCTTCATCGATGCTTGCAGCTGTCATTGCATATGCATCGATGTCAGAATATCTAGGAGTGATTCCATTCGATATCACCGCGCCTTGTGTTTCGCCTTGGATTGGGGCGATGACAGCAGCATCACCCGGGGCGTCGTGATTGACACCGCAGAACGGCTTAATTACCGATTGAGCAATGACTTCGTGATCGTATGAACGGACCCACCATTCTTTGCTAGCGACATTAGGTCTAGCTATGAGTCGCGCGAGTGCTTCCCCCATCTGTGAAACTTCTGGAAGTATCATTTCCGCGTGTGTTGGTGGGGTCCACTCAGATACGAGTTCTAATTGGGGGCAGCCGTCATGCAGGAATGTGATGGGCAGATGAGCAACTACATCGTTTCCCATTCGGACGATGAACGCGCCTGAATCAGTAAATTTTCCAACAGCTGTCGCCTCGACCTCATGAAGCGCTGCGAGTGCTTCGAACAATTCGCAATCCTCTGGTTTGACGCCCACAGTCATTCTTTCTTGGGACTCCGAGACCAATATCTCCCATGGGCTTAACCCAGCCTGCTTGAGAGGCACTGCAGCGAGATCTAGGTCTGCTCCCCCTGTCAGTTCAGCCATCTCTCCGACTGAGCTTGAAAGGCCACCTGCACCGTTGTCGGTGATGACTTGTATCAATCCCTCATCTCTTGCCTCGATGATCATGTCAATCATTTTCTTCTGAGTAATCGGATCGCCGATTTGAACCGCTGAACTCGGGCTGTCTTCTGTTAACTCAAGGCTGGAGAAGGTAGCGCCGTGGATACCGTCGAAGCCTACTCTTCCACCGACCATGTAGACGATGTCCCCGGGAGTGGGGGTTTTGTCGTGTGATTCCCTTCCATCGGGAAGTAGTCGTGGCATTATGCCGACAGTGCCGCAATACACCAATGGCTTACCTAGGTATCTTTCATCGAAGATAATCGCCCCGTTTACCGTAGGTATTCCAGATTCATTTCCACCGGCCCTGACTCCCGCGTGGACCCCGCGGAATACTCTGGAAGGGTGAAATAATCCCTTGGGTATTTTTCCTGTGTAATCCGGGGGACCAAAGCAAAATACGTCTGTGTTTGCAATCGGTCTTGCACCCAATCCTGTGCCAAGGATGTCTCTATTGACTCCAACAATTCCAGTCATCGCCCCACCGAACGGATCTAAGGCGCTAGGTGAATTATGAGTCTCGGCTTTCATGCAGAGGCTCCAGTTTTCATTCCAAGCGATAACTCCAGAGTTATCATGAAAAATCGAAAGTAGCCAATCGACTTCCTTCTGAATGTCCAGAGTAGGTTTCATGATGTGTGTCTTGAATAGAGAATCTATCGTGGCTGATTCGCCGGTTTCGGTGTCTTTGTGGTGTATCTTAGCTGCGAATATCTTGTGTGAGCAGTGTTCGGACCATGTCTGTGCTAAGCACTCTAGTTCAGCATCGGTGGGTGCGTCTACAGGCAGTCCCATTTTCTCCCTTATTCGCTTTACATTGGGGTCTCTGTAATGTGATTGTATCGCCTTCATCTCTTGCAGATTTAGCGCTAACAACCCCCTCTCACTGATTTCAACGAGTTCATCATCGCCCACCTCGAGATCAATGGATTCTGATTTGCGCTTGTTCTGGGCGGGAAGTACAGGGAACGGGATCAATTTCTCTATTCTTCTATCTGAATCTAAAATGGCGCATTGCTCGAGCATTTGATTGTGCAGTAGCGTAATTATCGGTTCAATGTCCGGAGTATTTTTCCCAAACCAGAAATGATATGATATTGTTGAGGCAACATTTGTCTTTCTTCTGGGAAACAGTGTTCTGAGGCCATCTTCAGCAGCCATGGCTCTATTGTCGGTTACGCCGGGTTTGAAACCGACTTGAATGGTGATATCCGAATAGCCGATTTCGGGGAGTAGTCCTGCTGCTATCGAGCCGTCGAGCGAGTGGTGTTCTATGATCGGATCTGAAAAGAGGTCTGTTGCTGCTATCTGTCTTTCTTCCTCAGTTAAATCGCCTTGAATGGTGTATCCCAAGCTGGTCCTGATGGTTTCCACATTGATTTCAATATCTTCTGGAAGTATTTTCTTCGTTGAAATGGCTCGACTGTCGATCAATCCGGAGCCGGTTCTCGGAAGTACATCCACGCGTGAAACGTTGTTGTTCATTGATGATTCCCAGCTGAGGGTCAGGCGGGACGTCCATCAACGATGCGCATGAGTTGCATCAAAAGTCCATGCCGCCCATGCCGCCCATGCCGCCCATGCCGCCCATGCCGCCCATATCTGGACCGCCCGCAGGTGAATCGGGTTTGGGCTCGTCCGCGACGAGAGTTTCGGTGGTAAGGACGAGGCCTGCGATGGATCCAGCTGACTGAAGAGCATTTCTGGTCACCTTTACAGGATCGATCACGCCTTCATCCAAAAGATCGACGTATTTCTTATTCCTGGCGTTATAACCGAAATTATCTGAATCGTTCTCGATGACTTTGGCAGCGACCACGCTGGGCTCTTCTCCTGCATTCTCGCTAATCTGTCTGAGAGGGGCTGAAAGAGCGTCGTATACTGCTTGGACTCCTATTGAATGGTCTCCTGAGCTCTTTTCCATGAGGGGGTTGAGTGCGTCTCTAGCTCTCAGAAGAGCCACGCCGCCACCGACTACAACACCTTCAGCCATAGCGGCCCTGGTTGCATTCAGTGCATCGTCCACTCTGGCTTTCTTCTCCTTCATTTCAGTCTCCGTGGCCGCGCCTATCCTCAGAACGGCTACGCCGCCGGTCATCTTGCCAATTCGCTTCTGCATCTTCTCCTTGTCCCACTTTGACTTGGAGAGTTTCTCCTGGCTCTTTAGCATGTCAGCTCGTTCATCTATGGCCTTTTTATCCCCCTCGCCGCCAACGAATGTTGTCTTATTCTTGGCTATGATAACTTTCTCAGCACCGCCGAGTGACGTTGGGCCCTGGGCTTTCAGATCTGCACTCTTATCCTTTGCAAGTACTGTTGCCCCGGTTAAGATGGCTATATCATCTAACAATTCGCCCTGCTCGTCACCAAAGCCTGGGGCTTTCACGGCTGCTGCCTTGACTACGCGGCTGGCTACGTTTAGAACGAGCGTTGCAAGGGCCTCGCCCTCGACGTCTTTTGCTATGATGAGTAGTGGTCTCTTTTGCTGCATACTCATTTCTAAACTGGGAAGTAGGTCTTGGGCGCTGTTGACCGTTTGATCCGTGATCAAAATCATGGGGTTTTCCAAAATCGCTTCTTTCTTCTCTCGATCGGTGATGAAATATGGCGAGATGTATCCTTTGTCGACTTGCATGCCTTCTACCAATTTAAGATCGGTTTCAGCTGATTTAGCTTCTTCCACAGTGATGACTCCTTCCTGACCGACGGCTTCCACGGCTTCTGCAATTAACGACCCTATGTCTGCGTCGTTGTTCGCGGCTATTGTAGCAACTTGATGGATCGTCTCACTGGTTTCTACCGGATTCGCCATTTCTTTCAGACGATCAACTACAACCGATATCGCCTCGTCATATCCTGATTTCAGCTCCACGGGGCTTGCCCCGGCAGTGACATTACGAAGTCCTGTGTGACAGAGCGCCTGAGCGAGGATGCTGGCCGTTGAGGTGCCGTCCCCAGCATTATCCTGGGTCTTGCTCGCAACTTCCTGGACTAGTTTGGCGCCCATGTTGGCAAAGGGATCGGCTAGAGATATGTCTTTGGCAATGGTGACGCCGTCGTTTATGATGGTCGGGCTACCCCAACTCTTCTCTAGTACAACTGTCCTGGCGGCGGGTCCAAGCGTGACTTTTACCGCATTCGCAACTGAGTCGATACCCTCGAGTAGTTTTCTTCGTGCTTCTTCTCCATACAACATTTGTTTTGCCATTCATTTCAACTCCTTTTGTTCAGAGGTCCAGTACCTTAGCCTGGAGATCTTCGGATTTTATCAACATGTATTCTATCCCAAGCCATTCCACCTTTGTACCGCTATACTGGCGGTAGATGACTCGATCACCGATGCTGAGACCCTCGACATCCGGCCCTGTAGCCACCACCTTTCCAACATTCATCTTCTCACGGGCTTCCTCAGGGAGTAAGAGTCCCGACTCGGTCTTCTCTGGTGCGTTTTCCATCTCTAGGAGGACCATTTCCCCCATTGGCTCTATTCCGACAGACATTTAATCAACTCTGGGCTATACAACCCATGGTTGACTAATTGGGGTCTAATTTAAACGTGTTCCAATACAATTCTCGGGAACCTTGAGGTACTGACCATCAGAGGACGTTAGGATGAGTGCTGGTTATGCATGTCTATCCGTCGATGAAATTCGTTTATCGATGGAAGAGAAGGGGACTCGTGTGATACTTGCAGCGGACCTCTTCACAATCTCTGAAATTTCGCATATCCTCAATGAAGTTGGGCGTCACATCTGCATGTTGAAGACTCACGTTGATGGGATACACGACTTTGATCTAGATAGGTGGATGGATGAAGTGGTCCGGCCGGCTAGGAAAATGGGCATTCTTTTGTTTGAGGATAGGAAGTTCGCTGACATAGGTCACGTGTCAAAAATCCAGATGCTCGGACATCAAAGAATAGCTGATTGGGCTGATGTGGTGACCGCGCATAGAATATCTGGGCCTGATATCGTAGAGGGTATTCACGATGCTTGGAGGGAATGTGGTAGGAGGGGTTCGGTTGCTGTTTTGGCGCAAATGTCCAGTTCAGGCAATCTATTGGATGAAGAGTACTGCAGGAAGGTCGTGGACTCATGCCGTGGAATGGATGGTGTCTGTGGTTTCATAGGGAATGGGAGCAATCCGAGCAATATTTCCGAATTACGAAGTTTGGTGGGGAGCGATAAGATGATTCTGACACCAGGCATCAATCTGAATTCAGGAGAGGCGCGTATGGGCCAGAGATATGGGCACCCCAGAGAGGCGATTGCGGCTGGTTCCGATGCAGTGATTGTGGGGTCGGGCATCATCAGAAACGCCGAGCCCTTGGCTGCTGCTAAGAAATATGCTGAGGAGACCTCCGCATGAAATCCATGCTCACAGATATGTCAGCTGTTCTAGTTCTCTTCCTGATAGTTTTCCTTATTCTCAGGGAGATCGTGTTCAGGTGGCGTATTCGATTGAGAGTGTTGATGAGAGATGCTGAACTTCTGAACGACTCGCGGGTCAAGGTGATTGAAATCGTTCAGGCGCCTGAGGGTAGCATGGCTGTAGACGCGATAAGGATGATTGCTGTAGAAGACTGATCTCATTATCAAATAGGGATGTATCCAGCGTATATCGCCCCAGCGACAGACGCTCCGATAGTGATGATCAGCAGTGTGAAACGGATGATCCAACGTCCCTTTTTCCTCGGTTTTTCTGCTGGTGCGAGCGAGGCAGGGTTGACCGGCATTGGGGGCGGCATCGCCGGGGGCTCCAGTGATGGGGGTGGTGGTTCTGGCAGCGGTGGTTGGAAATTTGCCAGGCCCGGAGCAGGAGGTATTACCCCCATTATCTTGGGCCACGCAGTTTCGACATCTGAGGCGATGATAGGGGTGATCAAGGTAGCCAGAGCACCGATTGAGATGGATGTTTTATTTGCTACCTCTGCCCTATTTTTAGGAGTGATTATGACTATTCTTCCTTGGTTGTCATCAGCCCTTATCTGAAGAGCGGTATCATGTCCATCATTTGGTGGCAAGTCTATTCCCAAGAACACAACCCTCGGGCGTATCGCTCTGTATATGGAGACGGCGTCCTCGCTGCTTGATGTGGACTCAGTGGTCCATCCCCTTTGTTTCAGGATCATTTTCAAACGGCCCGTGGTTATTGGGTCTCTTAGTGCGATCAATGCACATGGTGTATCGCTCATCAGGCATCAACTCCAAAGATACTGAATACAGAGGGGTCGATGTCCTCAGAAAGTAATTTTGATAGAAAGTGCACTGGTTCGAAATCTATCAGATCTTGGTACTCCTGGCCGGAGCCGGCTAGTACGATCGGCCTATTCGTAGCATGGGCGATTGAAAGGGCTGCGCCGCCTCTTGCATCTGTATCTAACTTAGTCAAAACAGCACCGTCGAAATGTAATATTGATTGAAATTTTGTTGCTTGCTCAACAGCATCGTTTCCTGCCAACGCATCGCCCACGAACAGAACAATATGCGGGGATGCTACTCTGTGGACCTTCTTCAGCTCCTGCATTAGATTGGTTTTATTCTGCATTCGGCCCGCAGTATCGATCACGACCACGTCATCGCCTCTCGCTTTGGCACTGTCTATTGCGTCTCTAGCCACTGCGGCGGAATCTCCTCCTCTCTGACTTTTGACACAACGTGCGCCGATTCGTTCGGCGTGATCGCTCAACTGGTCTATTGCGCCCGCACGGAATGTATCTGCTGCTCCTAAAACTACGGATAGGCCTCGTTGGATTAATCTGTAGGATATCTTTGCTGCCGTGGTTGTCTTGCCAGTTCCATTTACACCAACGAGCATTATGACTACTGGCGGATCCTCGGCGAGTAGTGTTTCGATGGTCTGGTCGAAGTCCCAATATGAAACTCTCAACAGCGAATCCAACGCAGAAACAAGCGTTGCGTCTAGGAGATTTCCTACGTCTCCTTTCTTGGGGAGGGGTGCGCCTATGAGTTTCGATCTCATCTCAGCAAGCACTGCGTCAACAGCGATGTGTCCCATATCCGCTTCGAGCAAGGTGGTCTCGAGTTCTGACATTATTTCTTCAAAGACAGGTGTTTCTGATATCCTTCTTCGAGAAGGCTGGTTCACTATTTTATTGAGATCGATAGAAAGACCCTGTGATGGTTTTGGAACCAATTTAGACGTCTTGATTTCTGGAGCGTATTTCACAGGAGCCTTGATTGTCTTCGAGGTTCGCTCTTTGAGTCGTCTCGCTCGTTTATCAGAAGGGGTTTCAATCGAGCCCAGAGATTCATCGGATTCCCATTCGCTTTCACCACCACGATTGTCTTGATTCTGCGGGTGGGGGGATTCCAATGACTCATCGATGATACGATTTTCTGGCTCTTCGTGTTGATCCCCGGCTAGGAGATCTGGATTCTCAATCCTTTTGGTGTTGCGCCTAAACCGACTTAGGAAGCCCATATATTCACCTCAGTCGTCGAGCGTTAGCTCTGTTCCTCTCTTACGTCTTGGAGTTCGCTTCTTTGGTTGGTTCTGTGGTGGTTCTTGATCCGGTGATTCTGTTGGCGTTTCCAAATTAGTGTCCGATTGATGTTTTTCGATTTGGGTGGTGAGTTCTAGAATTGTGGATTCGATTGCTCTCGATTCTTCGACCATGTTTTCGATCAAATTTGTTAGCTCTGTATTCCTCTGATTCAGCATTTCAATAGCCTTGTCGTGAGTTGTTTCTATTTGGACTCCTGAGCCAATATCTATGATGGGGAGGGCTCCTTTTTCGATTGTCACTGGAATCTGAACGCCGCTTCCGAGAGGTATGAGCGTGCGTTTGTTGGGTTGCGACGCAGCTGCTTCGAGCGTTCCCTGAGCCCTGGTTTGTTCATCCAGTAGTGCTGAAAGCCTCTCTAGTTGGGCTCTAAGGGCCTCCTGTCTGGAGTGATTGGCTTCGATGAGGCGCGAGATTCGCCTTGCTTCATCTGGTTCCATGGGTGCCTGTTGCAGGGCATCTATTCTAAACGATGGGGGTATTAGATGGAAAGATGGTTTGTTGTAGAGTGGTTCGAAGCATCCGTGCGGATTAAATCAGGTTCCCTCGACGGGCGGTCATGGTCAAGGCGTTTAGAGCGGTTGGGACGTTTCGAAGCGGTGTGAAAAATCAGCCTTTTACTATGGATTTGGTAGCTGATGATGAGAGTGGTGCTATGGAGTACGTATACTCCAACTTCGGCAGCCGACACGGTGTGAAAAGAAGGTTCGTGGTGGTTTCATCGATGAATGAGATCGATCCTTCCGAATCAACAGATCCTCGAGTTATTTCTGCTTTTAGAGAATGATAGTTTCCAACTCATTCTGTCACAATGGTGATACGGTCGGGCTTTGAGGGACAGTCATGCTACATATCGAAGATAAGGATGAGTCATGATTGGCATCGAACCTTCAAACTCTGATCTTGCAGTGGATGTGGTAATCCCTACTTTCAATCGAAAAGATGCATTAGATAGGTGTCTCTCGGCGTTGCAGTCTCAAACCGTGCCTCCGAGATCGATAACTATCATCGATGATTCAGAGGAAGATCTGGGTCCTGCCATCTCTCGCAACAAGGGTTGGCGAAAGGGTTCCGCTGAAATTGTGGCTTTCACAGATGACGACTGTGTTCCCATGGACAATTGGATCGAAAAAATCCTATTGAACTTTGAAGAAAGTTCTGTTCATGTTATCGAAGGTAGCGTAACGACAGAGATTGATGGTAAATTGTCAAACATGGATCCTCACCCAAAGGACCGGTGGAATCGTTTCAAAACTGCGAATATGGCTTATCGAAGAGTCGTGCTGGAATATTTAGATGGCTTCGATGAAAGATACTACATTCATAGAGAAGACACAGATTTAGCCTGGAGGGCTATCGAGTCTGGATACAATGTAAAATGGGCTCCAGACTGTATCGTGCACCATCCTGATCGAGCTGGTATAGAAAGAGACAGGGCTAGAAGTGAATTACTTCTCTACCGTCTTGACAGGAAGAAGTATCATGAGATAGCAGCTGGAATGATTTCTATCAAGAAAATCTTGAATGGGGATTGGGCGAAAAAAAGATTCTTATTGCGAACATATGAGGACACTCATGTCTCGCCGTTGACCCGTTATGAGTCAATGCGGCTCTGGTCTTTATCACTATTTTTAGCGGTTATGAGAAAGCTAGGGTTGAGGTGATAATTTGGTTGTCTCCCATCGCAATCAGTTCATATTCATCAAGACTAGAAAAACTGCTGGCACCAGTATTGAGATTGGAAAATCATTAGGGTCGAACAGGCCAGTGAACAGAAAAAAGGTGAGATCACTGTATGAGATTATTGAGCCCTGTCAATTCCTCTAAGAGATACTGGTCTTCCACAAGACTCTGCTTCGCCATATCTCTCTCACTATCCGTGATGATCCTGCCACCCGATGTCCTGGTTGACAAAAACTTAGTCTTGTAAATGTTAATGCCCCGTCTTTGCAATTGGCTCGCAATTCTTTCTCTGAGTACTCGAGGAGTCGCCTTTGCGGAATTTCGTATACATTTGCCGAGGAAATTGATCGTCCTTCTTTGACTTGCAAGATTGTGGCCCTTTACTAAATCTAGATTAAATCGGTATTCACTTACCCCAATATGATTGCAAATATCCTTCAAAACTTGATGTGGGAGATTGCGCATGACTTTTGTTTCAATGATCAAAAAAGAATCGATTGGGAAAAAGGTTAACCAATTTTTTAGAGACTCACCATACAAGGAATCACATCTTAATCTAGGGTCAGCCCAAGCTGTAGAGAATTCGCTCCAATCCACACCGGCCTTCTTGTCATCACTGTAGTCAAGAGCATGATTCCATTGAGAGACTGCTCTCTCTATGGGGTCTCTCAGGGAGACGATAAATTTCGCATCCGGCCAAATTTTGTTTATTCTTGAGGGCGCTGTTGGACAAGAAAAAGCATGGACAGAACAATCTACTTTTACACCCTCCCCTTGAAAGAAATCACCGTATTCCGATAGATCCAGACTCGAGTCGTCTCTCACAAAAGTTCCCTTGTGTGTGGCTACAATATCCGGCTCTTTTGGGTTCGATATGCATATCTCAGGATGTTGCGATAGAACGTCAGCAAGCCAACTTGTCCCACATTTCGGTGCTCCCAGTAAGAATGATCCAATTATTGGAACGTCCTTCATATCGAAACCCTTTGAATCGAACCTTTGCTGGCACTCAAATCTTTATTTTATCCAAGTATCGTTGTCTTCCTCTATGTGAAGCATTACCGGGCTCTCATCACCCATCACTTCTGTAAAACCATCCATAGTTCTTTTCCAGAGTTCCTGTTCACCACTCCATTTCAACCATCTATCGACAAAGTCAGTGTGCTTCCTGATTTCTTCATCGTCCGAGAGCCTTTTGAGGATTTCATTTGTTTGAGCAAGTATCGCACCAATGGGCCCATTGAGCATGTAGGTAGTATAGGGATTCCTTTCCTGAATCACTGAGATATGGGCTCTCCAAAGGGAGAATATAGCGTCATACATCCATCCTATTAGCAAGACACATCCGATTACAAAGGCTCCTATCGACAGCAATCCCCAATAGGTCATCGAAACTCCGAAGAGCTCTGTATTCGAATCAAATCGCCATTTTACGTAGGGCCATGTCAGCAGGGTAAGAGTCGTGACCCAGAAGGCCATAGAAATGAGGGTTTGGCTTTGTTGGACCCTCCAATAATGGAGCATCACCGTCTTCTTCAGCATGACATTGCCTCGGAGGGTGTGTGTATCACTATTGTGACAAAATTAGTCAGATTGCTCCTGGATGAAGAAATGACAAGGGGCTCCGTAGACTTAGAGTGGTGTATCTAATTACTTTGATTTTCATCGGTTTTAATGGATATGATGGTGTTCAGGTGTTTTTCCATTATTGTCAGTCTGAGCTTGAATGTGTTATCATCGCTTAAGGTACCCTCAGACTTGGATGCTGCCCTTAGTGTCCTCTTTGCGTCATTCATAGCTTTGTTATCCATTCGTTTACCTACCTTGGAGAGTGGTCTAGAACGCAGGCCTTTTTCTACATAAGTTCCTAATTTCCATATCAGACCGGCTTTTAGATTTTGGAAAGTTCCTGGCCGATTCCTTTTTTTGAGGTAAGCAATTGCCTTTTTGCGATTTTCTGGTATTTTCTGAGAAGCCCAAGAATATTTGTAGACAAGATGCTGAATTTTTCCGCCCAAAGATCCGGGACCAACAAAAACGGGATCGTATGGGACGTTCATCGAAATTGTCCAATCCAACCATTTGAAGTGATTGATGGTGCTAGAAGTAGTGATTGGTAGCCAGTTGACCCTGAAAGTGTCAGCAATGATAGCGGCATGCATAGCTCCAGAAAGTACTAATTTTGATCTTCTTATCGTTTCTATTACTTCTTTTGATTCAATTCTTGGATCAATATATTTGACGCCTGCAGCTTCACAAATGCTATTCCATTCACAATTTTCAGCAGCCCCATGATGTGGTATGAAAATTATTCCTTCCCTTTCCTCTTCTGGTAAGGGTTGGAATTCTGAAATAAGAGCGAGAAGGATGGCTGTATCAGTACATCCTTTTTCCTCACTAAGGCCGAGAGCGAGTGCTGTTAGAGGGCCCCTGACGGCTAGGAAATTCCAGTGTTTAGAAGATGAAAGATCTAGAGGGTATCTATAACCAGCTCCCGAGCCGATTACGTGATACCTCTTTTTTGAATCTCTATCTCTTCCCAATAATGAGCCGATTCCCAGCAAGGTGTTTTCCGTCTCATTCCACCCTCCCGGACTCAATCTATCCCAGAACCAAGAGTTCATATCGTCCCCGAAATTACCTCCCATGATTCTTTGATACTCGATATCCATCTCTCTGATCTCCTAATTCACGGGCGCTGGTGGTGGGGGGGCGATTCAGTTGGACAGTTTCTATCATTAAAGGAAAACTGCCTTTGATCCGCCTGAGTATCCAGTCCATGTGGTTTTTCTAAGGTAGGCAGGGCAGAGATGAGGGTCGCGCCTCAAGCAAATGTAATTCTACGAATTAAATTGGGGATTTCCTTAACGATGTCAAGGTGGTTCTGATATTCACATATCTTGCGATATATGTTTGAAAACTCTCTCACATGCCTCTCCAGCTATATCTCCTAGGTACAGTTGTTTCATTTTTTCCCGATGATCGGCATAAATTGATGGGTTTTCCAAGGCCTCCGCCATAGCCGAAAATAGATCATTGGGGGCGTGGCATATCGGTGGAGGTACCAATTCCTCGTAGTCATCAAGAAGTCCGTAATTTTTGGTGTATGCCATGAGATCATAAGGTGAAAATACCACTGGTCTGTTTAGAATCAACCAATCTATGTAAGCACTGGAATAATCTGTCACAAGAACATCTGATTTGATCATTAGTTCGTTAAGATCTGGCTCATCATCGTGGGTTACGCGCGTAATCCTGTCGGATGTAGGCTCAGGGGTGGTCGACACCCAATGGGGCCTAATAATGAGTTTGGCATCATTTTCCACCAGAAATTCATGCATCCTCCTTTCGTCTATTTTAGGATGCATGAGTATTGATTCTTGATCATGAGCGTCTCCTTTTCCAACCCTGAACGTAGGAGCATATAGGATCGTTCTGCCGTTATTCTTTTTTTTGTTGGCTTTTTTATGCGAATAGAGCTTGTCATTTCTTGGATTTCCTGAGATAATGAATCGATTTTCAGGTATTCCGAAGGCCTTGGTATAAATTTTAAGTTCATACTCAGATGCTACAAAGAAGCGGTCTATCTTATGTATCCACTTCATGAAAATTCTCCAAGTAGGGCCATAATCATCGGATGTTCGTTGACTAGTTTTTAGTAATCCAATTTTTTTTAATGGTACCCCGTGCCAAAGTTGATTCACTTTTATGGATGGTATCCATGGCATCTTGCACAAATCCTGATATCCAAATGAAATAACCGCCTGCTCCGCTCTTAGATAGAGGAACGAGGCCCTGAAGCTAGGGGACATCACGACTTTGCCAGGGTATTTTTCCTCAATCTGTCTGTAAACTTCTTTGTTATTGGTAAACCACACGGCCCTGATCGGTTCATCATTGACTTGGGTGTACTCAAATAAAGACCTCGAGTTATCGGAGAAATGCTTGCCTTCATTGGAGCCAAAAATGACCAGATTCGCTTCTTTTGGAACAATCCAACTTAACCCTCTGAACAACCATGTCCACGGGCCAAAGTAGAGAGCCCAGTACACAGCCCATGGCATGTAGGAGGAAAAAAACCGCTTCAAAAGTAAGTGGGTCCTGAGGAGAGGGGGCACTTTGCCAGGGTTTACGTCTTCCAAACTATCCTTCCTCCTTTGGGTTCCTGACATAGACATGTCTTAGAGACTGCCTATCCAAAATGTTGACAATAGGGTTTGCCCCGAGACTACTCTGATCGCCTATGTGTTGTCAATGATGTGAGACCATGCCAGTTGATACGCTGAAAGTCATAATCCTCGCAGCAGGTATGTCCTCCAGATTGGGGGAGTTGACCGTGCAACTACCAAAGTCATGTCTTCCTATCGATGGTAGAATCACGATGTTGGAGAGGAATTTACAAATTCTGGAACAGTGTGGTTTTGAGAGCGCTGTGGTTGTGACTGGTCATGCTGGGAGTGTGATTGAAGACTTCGTAAAACACAGAGTCTCTAGTATGCATATAGAAACTTTGAGTAATAACGAATTTGCAACCATGAATAACATTTACACTTGTTATCTTGTAAGGGATATTTTGGATGATAGTACCCTTATCATGAACTCAGACCTAGTCGTAAGCAAGAGGATAATTCAGCTTGCTGTCGACAGAATGAAGGTTAGTGAAAAAAGCTTCATGATGGTTGACGATCACAACCAAGTTGACGAAGAGTCGATGAAGGTTTATGTAAACACCAACGGCATAGTTACACGAGTCAACAAATCCCTCGATATCGAGGAGAGCGCAGGTGAATATATTGGAATCCTGAGGCTTTCCAAAACAGATATAGTAGAATTCGTGAAAAGCACTGAGGATATTTTGAGAAATGGAGGGACTGATATGTATTACGAAGATGCAATCGACAGAGCCACGGGCAAGTTAGCAGTATATTGTGTTAGCACCGATGGGGTTCTGTGGACTGAAATAGACACTCTTAGTGATTACAATGCCGCCATACAAATCGCAAATGATCTGAGATCTGAGATCATGACTTGAACTCGTTAAACATCTAAAGTTAATGTAAAGTCCATATCGTGTATCGCCGGGGCGGTGTTAACGTCGGTGATTAATGTGGATGCAAACGAGGTGAATTCCGTAGATCACAAAAAGAGATTGTCCAGTTTTCCAAAAGAGACGCTTGTTGAAGAAGTGCTCAAAACTTGGGATGATTTGGCAGCTTCCGAGGCCGAGTTAAACGAGGCGCTAATCAAGGCAAGGCAACTAGAGGTTGAAATCGCCAAAATGAGGGGGGTTCGGGGGATATCCTCGACCAAGGTAGAAATGGCAGATAGAATCAAACAATTGGAAAGTGAAATTTCCATCTTATCTGTGAAAGAAGGCAAAGGAAGAGGGGGGGATGAAGAGTTGGCGCGTCTCAGGGAAAAAGAAGAGACTCTGCTAACGGCCCTGTTGGATCTTGAGCGGGAGTTCGCTTGTTCTCAATGAGTGCCGTCGCAGATAAAATCAGGCCTAATCAGTAAATCGCATGGATATTATGAGTTCGGATAGCACTTCCCGGAGCTCGTCCGCATCTGCGTATTCCTCGCCCAGTGTACCTGTTACAATCCAATCGGCACCGGCCTCTACCGCAGTTCTGGCAGTGGCACCGTCTCTAATGCCGCCCCCCACCACGATGGGTATGTCGGTACTGCTACGAGCGGCGGAGATGAGATCTGGAGAAACTGGTGTCGATGCCCCGCTTCCTGCCTCCAAATATAGTAGCTTGAAATCGAACAATTCAGCCGCTGCTGCATATGATGCCACTCTCCCCACATCTTCGGGTTTGATCAAATCCGCTTTGCCCACTTCGCCTGCTTTTCCGCCTGGTGCACATATCACATAGCCCATAGATATCGGTTCAATTCCTACTTTTTTGATGAAAGGCGCGCCTGCGACTTGCTCTCCGATCAAGAACCTTGGATCTGTGCTGTTCATCAGCATCATGAAGGTGATTCCATCAGCATTGGGGGACAGTGCGTTTGCCCCCTGGGGGAAGAGTATGATGGGTATTCTCTCTTGGTTTTGTGCATCGGAATCTTGAGTTGCTGCCCACTCTATCAGTTCCAATGCTTCTTTGATTGCCACTACAGTTCGATCCACGTTATCTGAATCTGTGCCAGACGAGCCTCCTATCAGGATCATTGAAGATCCTGCCATCGCGCCTGCAATCGCGCGTTTTGCAGCGACATCAGGGGATTGGTCAGCCGGATCTATGAGCAAGGCGTGCCTTGGGATATTTCTACGCACTATGCTCTCAACGCCGACCACGTGTTTGCAGAGGGGACAATGGTATTAGGAGTATTTCGGGGATTCTAAAAATTCTCTCGCATCTTCGATTCCCTTTTCGAGTTCGACTGAAACGGTTTCATGTGGGTCTTTTCCGAGCCAGATCGAGGTTTCTAATGCTGTTTTCGTTTGAATTGGTTTCTTGGACCAATACTCACACGTTCCATCGCCCCTGGATAGGCACTTTTCTTCACTGCAGGGGCATGAAAATGAGGCTCCGAACCATTTTTCTGACTCTTTGAATTCTGGTTCATAGATATAATCGAAAACAATTGGATCGTTGGATATCTGCCCCGCGCCAACAATTTGGAAGGTCTTGTCCGTGATTAGAATTAGGGAGCTCCGCAAGTGAATCAAAGCCCCACGTTCTGCAGATTCGATTCCTAGGGCTCTTGAAATCCACATGCCCCGAACAAATGTGTTCATATCCACGTCTCGAGGAAAGTGTCTAACCAAAATTTTCAGGATTGGATGGGAGTTCATTTTTGATCCGGGTTGCAAAGATTGGGAAAGACCGATTTCTGGTTCTTCGGTGATTATGTGAATTTGTACGTCATCTTCACTAACCAGTGCCTCAAGAGCAAATGCCAGATGTCGGATTGTAATTCCTTTCACCAAAATTCTCATGATCATACTTCCATGATTGAAAGTGCGTGGACGGGGCAGGTGGGTATACAGATCTCGCAATGCGTACAGGATTCTTCTCGGATTGCTATTATGGGAGGCTCTAAAATTAATACATCAATGGGGCATGCTGCTATGCATGCGGCGCAGCCAAAACATCTGAGCTCATCAAGAACTAGATTATGTCCGGGCGACCTCGCCATGAAGATCTCACGTTGAACATCCTTTTTCATTGATACCCACCCCCCGTCTTCCAGTGGAGGTTACAATTCATTTTGTTTGATGTAACAATTAGTAACTCAATAATCATAAACCAGAATCCATATTGAGAATTAATTGCTGATAATTATCTCAATTTATTTTTTCTTGGTTCAAATGAATTATAATTCTACTAGAAATTAGGGGGTGGGTCCGAGGTTTCATGAACTCCGGCTCGAATAACAAAGCATGCCCAGAGTATGGCTCCACTTTCTAGGGGGTGCGAGGGAAGTTGGAAACGTGGGTTGTACTATCGAAACGCACGGAACTGAAAGAATTTTGATTGATTATGGGCTAGCAGCTTCGAGGCCCCCCAGATATCCATCCCCCTCGCCCCATGTGAATAATGCAATAATTACGCATGCACATATCGATCACATCGGCATGGCACCGTGGTTGGTAGGCCACCATAATGCCAAACTACACGCCACTCCTCTTGTAGCGGATTTGTCCGGAATCATGTGGAGAGACACCTACAAAGTTTCCAGCATAGAGGGCTATCCCCTGACATGGGATAAGAGAGATATCGACGATGCCCTCGACTCCTGGCAAACCCACGATCATGGTGAGGCATTCGAATTGGACGGATGGAACTGCACGCTCCATCTCGCAGGCCACGTTCCTGGGGCTTCCATGGTCGAACTGAGGAAGGAAGATCTGACAATACTCTGGACAGGAGATATCGATACACGAAACAGTCCAAATGTCCTCGGCGCCAAACCCATCAAATGCGACATCCTGGTCATGGAGGCAACATACGCCGCAAGAGATCACAACGATAGATTAGAAGAAGAAAAGAGACTCGTTGAAAGAGTTCAGGAAATACGATCTCGCGGCGGTACTGCCATTATTCCCAGTTTCGCCTCAGGAAGAGGCCAAGACATCATCAAGATTCTCTATGAGAACGATCCTTCGCTGAATGTACATTATGATGGAATGGGAACGAGAATATCCCAAATCTGGATCGATAACCCATCCTATCTGAGTGACCCTTCTGCCTTTGAGAGAGCATATCGCTGGTCAAAAAGAGTGCGTGGAAAGTCGGATCGCTTCAAAGCTCTAGAGGCCGACGTGATTGTTACCACATCTGGTATGCTAGACGGCGGCCCTGCAATATGGTATCTTAATCGTCTTAGACACGATTCTGCCAATGCAATCTTCCTCACGGGGTATCAGGCAGATCGTTCCGGCGGAAGGTCACTCTTGGATACCGGGATGCTTCCAATTTTTGGAAAAATGACGAAAATAGATCTAGAAATAGATCGGTTCGACCTCTCGAACCATGCTGGGAAAACCGAATTAATTCAATTTGCTCTAGACTGCAAACCGAAGCACCTCGTTCTATTCCACACTCCTGACGAGGATGTTGATGACTTCGCAAGAAGCTTCGGCGAGACTCCCCCGTTTCAGATAATAATACCTGAAAATGGCAGAGACACGGTCATCGATACTGACGCATGACAGACGAATCGTTGATATGCCGTATAGGTATAAGCGTCGACTAAGAGGCTTCCTCAGGAGACTAAATTATGAGCGCAGTAGACAACATACTAGACAGAACATTCGGACTCAGCGCCAATGGCGTAACCGCATCATCAGAGATCAGAGCAGGGATAACCACCTTCCTAACGATGGCTTACATCCTGTTCGTGAACCCGTCGATGCTTGCCCTAACAGGCATACCCTTCGATGACGCTTTGTTCGCGACCGCGATCGCAGCATTCGTAGGATGCATAGTCATGGGATTATGGGCCAATCTGCCCTTCGCCCTCGCTCCGGGAATGGGCTTGAACGCCTATTTCACATTCACAGTCGTAGGAACTGTGTGGGACCAAGGCGACGGGATGCTAGGCGAGACAGTCGTACCGAGCGGAATCCCTGGAGTCGACTGGCACATGGGTGCCTGGGAAGTAGCCCTACTCGCTGTTTTCCTCGAAGGGGTCCTATTCCTGATTCTCTCCCTCCCACAGGTAGGCGCTAGAACGGCTATGATCAACGCCATACCAAAGGACCTCAAGATCGCAACAGGAGCCGGAATCGGATCCTTCCTAGCAATCATCGGCCTCAGAGAGATAGGTGTCGTCTGGGATGACCCAGCGACCCTGGTGAACATCGGGCCTCATGAGACGTGGGGCCTAGATCACGGGGCATTGATCGGAATGCTCGGATTGGTGCTAATCACGGTCCTCATGGCGCGGGGTATCAAGGGCGCCATGATCTGGGGCATAATGGGAGCCTCGGTCTGGGGCTGGATATTCGAGGCATACGATCCATACAACGACCCCTCAGGATATGGGGGAGCTGGATGGAACTGCCCACCCACAGCCCAAACAGGAGACGCATGCATGTACTCATCTGCACCCGACCCCGGGTCCATCGTGAGCATGCCATCACTGCCAGAGGAGACCCTGTTCGCCGTATTCTCGAGCGACACCCTCTCTGCAGTGGCCGACAACATGGACATATTCCTGCTCGTACTCATTGCTTTCTTCTTCGTCGATGTCTTCGATACCGCTGGCACCCTCTACTCAGTAGGCCGTCAGGCCGGCTACGTTGACGCTGACGACCAGCTCATGAACAGCGACGAGGCATTCATGTCGGATGCAGCAGCGACAATCGTCGGAGCCCTCGCGGGAACCAGCACCACAACGACCTACATCGAGTCGGGTGCAGGTGTAGAAGAGGGCGGCAAGACCGGCCTCGTGGCCGTCACAGTCGGCGTTCTGATGCTGTCCGGCCTTTTCCTGTCCGACCTGTTCCAGGCCATACCGACCTATGCGGGGGCCTGTGCTCTGGTGATCATCGGCGCCATGATGATGAAATCGGTCGTTGACATCGACTGGAATGACAACGAGATGGTTCTTCCAGCGTTCCTAACGATCGTGCTCATGCCTTTCACCTACTCGATAGCAGACGGAATCGCATGGGGCGTCATCACATACGTCGCCATCAAGATCGGTACGCAGAAGACCAGTGAAATCAATCCAGTCATGTGGGGGATTGCCGTACTCATGACCATGTTCTATCTAGGACCTGGTGATCAGACCACCTTTGAGGCAATCTTCAGTGCGATATTTTGAGTGGTGAAGAAATAACCCGAACCGCCCTGGGGCCATTGTGCCCCAGGGTGGCACAAAGGTGGTATCATGGACATGCATGAAGCGTTGGAAAGATGCATACGGACGGTACCTGATTTTCCTATACCCGGTATACAGTTCAGGGACATAACCCCCGTACTAGCCAATCCAGTCCTTATGAAGCAGATCACGGAATCCTTTGCAGAGTCAGTTGTAGAGGCCGAACCAACAGCCGTCGCAGGCCCAGAGGCTCGGGGATTCATCTTCGGCCCTCTTTTGGCAGCAAAGCTAGACTGTCCATTCATCCCCATCCGGAAGCCTGGAAAACTACCCTCTGATACCCTTTCTGTGGCTTATGAACTCGAATACGGAACAAACACCCTGGAAATGCATAAGGATGCACTCGATCACAAAGATCGCGTCATCATAGTGGATGATCTTCTGGCAACAGGAGGCACCATCCAAGCCGCAATTTCCCTCATCGGAGGAACTGGGGCCCAGACCGTTGGCACATGCTTTGTAATCGAGCTTCTTGGATTGAACGGGCGCGATAGAATAGAGCCAATACCCATCCATTCGCTGATCGCTTTACCCGCCTGAGACCCGATTCATTGAAATCGCGTGCGTGTACCTAGGGGGACGACTGCCATGCCGGACACACCTCCTCTACCCCCCGGAATCGATGAGAAAATAGCAGAGGCAGTCGCAAACGAGGACTATGAATTGGCAGCCCGTTTGAAGAAGACGAAGGAATCACCGCCGCCGCCGCCGAAGAAGG
>DANO01000012.1 GCA_002497295.1 Euryarchaeota archaeon UBA171
GCTGAATATGGCGCACATACATGCAAGAGGGCACGGATGCATGAGGACTAGTGAGGATTACGCCGAGCTCTTTGAGAAGGTGAGGACTGGTCTCGGCGGCAGCAAGTTCTACTGTCACTTCGCGGGGGTCGAGCATCGAATGGGTAATGCCCTACATTACACTCAAATCAAGAAGTCTGACTTGAAATTCGAGCCTTTCGCTGAGTTCCTGGCCGAGGATGGAGACTGGATGGATCTGACAATAATTTCGGATTCCCCTCTCCTTGAGCATGATGCGATGTTCATGCAACAGCATCATGACAAGGCGCGTGAGAGGTTGCTGGAAATCAGGGCTCGCGATGAGCGCAGGATGAAGATCGCCTCACAAGCAGGAATGAGCCCGGAAGAGTTGCACCCAGTGGAAGAGGAAGAGTCCCCGACTACCGAGGATTCTGGGGAGTCTTCTGTTGCCCAGGCGGAGCCAGAAAAAGATGCCCCTAAACCCAAGAAGAGCGGTAAGATGATGTCTTTCGATGACGATTCGACTGATGATGATGACTTATTCTGATTCGTACTTCCCGTCTGACATTGATCCCACAAACTCTTCGATGTCTATCATTCCATCCCCATCGGAGTCTATCTCATGGAATAACACTCTTGCATGAAATGGTTCTATTGAGGGCTCCAGCACACCCAGGGCCTTGATAAATTCCTTGAGAGTCAGGTGATCTGGATGTTTGGAATGGGCACATGCGTTGAACACCAGCCACCATTTCTTTACCTCATATCGCTCTTGGTTGAATATTTTTGATTGGATAATCCTCCAGGGCGTAACACTCTTTTCGACTTTCTTCCTAGAGTAGGAGAGGTATATTCCCGAACCGACACCGATTGCGGCGACGGCTCCGATGAGGGCACTGGTGCCCATTAGAACAAGCAGGAAGAAGCCCGAGATTATCCCAAATATTTGCATTGCTGGAAACATCGGGCTCTTGAAGGACGGGGTATACCATGTCTCCCCATCAGGGAGCCTCCTAAGGACAATGACTGTCGAGTTTATGAGCATGAAAATCATAATTTTAAATCCGGAGGCGAGCTTTGCCACATCTCCAACGGGTATTGTCAGTATGGCGATTGCCATTGCCGCACCTGTGACTATGATTGCATAGTGGGGCGTCTCAAATCGAGGGTTCAAATCTTCAAACCACTGGGGCAGCAAATTGTCCCTTGACATGGCGAAAATGAATCTCGATGAGCCAAGGACGCCAGATAGAGCCATTCCTGCCATCGAAACGATCGCCACACCAGCTGCTAACAGTCCAAGATAAGTGCCCCCGACCTCAACTGCGAATGTGTGAATAGGGGCCTTGTCTGGCTTTTCAGAACCTATTCCAAGCTGACTTGGATCCATTAATCCGAACAAGAAAAATGAGATCACCACATACACCAAAGTGGATATGATAAGAGTCCATATCATGCTCTTGGGTAGATTCTCGGAGGGAGATTTGATCTCTCCGGCTACCGCTGCGATTTTGGTCACTCCTGCGAAAGAGAGGAATACGAATGCGGTCGCACTTCCGATACCTATGGCTCCTTTCCGGGAGAATAATCCATCTTCTGAGAAAGCATCTCCCTGAATCGGTTTACTCCATTCAAATGATGGGTCCATAGCAGCCAAGACCGCTAGGAGCAGAACGAAAAGTACAGAGATTGAAACAACTGGAAATTGTATCCTTTTGATGCTCTTGACCCCCATGATGTTGATGAGTACTATGATTGTAAGCAAGAATATCGCAATAATCTTGGAGATATTCTCGGTAAGTTCGAACCCAAGAGAGCCTTGTACAGCGTAGATGTATGCGCTGAATCCTATGAGGGCAAAGGCAGACTTCAGCCCGAATGATGCCCATAGTCCCAAACCGGAGATCATCCCCATCCATGCTCCATACGTCTGACGGATGTATACGTATGAGCCGCCAGATGACGGCATTGCAGTACCAAGTTCTGCTTTGGACAAGGCACTTGGCAGTACGATCAATCCTGCGGCTATGAACGCCAACCAAAGCCCCGCTCCCGTCCCCCCGGATTCAGCTAGAATATCGGCACCAAGGGCTGGAATGACGAACAAAGTGCTCCCTAGGGTCGCAGATAGAGATATTGCGATCAGCCCGTAAAGCCCGAGGCTTCTGTCCAGTTTCTCGGAGATGTCCAAGGGCTTGAAAATCAGTGATTTGAGGTTGAAACCACTACCTTGATCCTTGTCCATGTACCTAACCAAATCCTTTCCCTTGTTGAAATTATGCTCTATCCCGCGGGACCCATAATCCTACAAGAGTCGGCTGTCTCCGATTATTCATGATGTCTGTTGCAAACGACACAATGACAAGCGTAAATTATACTGGACGATACGAAAATGGAGAAGTTTTCGATACTAGCGAAGGTAAAGATCCGCTGAAGTTTACTGTTGGCAAGGGACAAATGATACCAGGATTTGAGGAGGAATTGATCGGTGCCAAGCCTGGTGAGACTCGAGAGTTCACGTTAACTCCAGACAGAGCCTATGGAGAGCGAGATGAAGAGGCCTTTCAGACAGTGAAAAGAAGCGTCTTCGGAGAGGGCGCCGAATTGGAGGTTGGACTCTCGAGTTACACCCAATTACAAGACGGGAGCATGACAATGTTCACCATTACTGCAATAGATGGAGATGACGTCACATTGGATTTCAACCACGTCATGGCTGGCAAGACTCTTACATTCACAGTAACAGTCACAGATGTCAGCGAAGTTGATAATTGCGGCCCTGGCTGTGGCTGCAACTAACACTAGCAGTTCTGGGAATACAGCACCTCAACAGCGTGCTACGACCTTGAGTTCGACGGCTATGGGGGTCGGGAGCGCGCGGATGGCGACTGTTGTCCTTGCGCACTGGATGTCCGAGAAGTACTCGGCGTAGACCTCATTGTAGCCGGCGAAGTCACGGTCCATGTCAACGAGGAACGACAAGCAGTCCACGACATTCTCAAGGGACGAGCCGGCATCCTCGAGTATCGCCTTGATGTTCTCGATCACGGCGCGGGTCTGGGCGCGTATATCGTAATCAGTCGGGTTTCCGGCCGCATCCCGTATGGGGCCGCCTGGTATCTCGTTGCTGCCTGCCTGGCGGGGGCCTATGCCGCTGACAAAGATCAGATTTCCCACTCGGTGCGCATGAGGGTAAGCGCCAACCGCGCTTGGAGCGTTGTCTGAGTGGACGGGGCCGTCGCTGGTCATTCCAGCATCCCCTTGTTGAGTACCTCGCGGTCGCCCTTGTAGTACTCCACATCATCCTCGTCGAACTCCTTATCCCCAACAGACCCTGTTGCTGGCGTGAGTTGAATTACAGCTCCGCCGGAGCCATTGAGAGCCTCGTAAGCGAGTATCTCGCCCGAGTAGTTATTGTGCTGTCCCATGGTGGCTGCCAACCACCAAGCGGGCTTGTATGCGACGACCTTCTGGACTCGAATCTGACCATGTATCTCCCGAGAGAGTTGGCTGAGGTCTTCTAGCCTGCCGTCCTTGAAGAACTCCAGTATCTTCCTGTTCCAGTCGTCATCCTTCTGACTGTGTATCCTATCTTCGGAAGGATCGATTGGTTCGGTGAACATACGGTTCGACAGACTGGAAACCACGACTACAACGGCCTTCCTGCCCCCCTCCTTGAGTGCGTCTCTTATCGCCTTCCCCAGAACGATGGTCTCAGATCGATTCGCATACATATTGCTCGAGACGATCGTTGCTGGTAGTCTGTTATCTGGATTAAGAAGCGAGAGGGCCGTTATAGAACCGGTATCTATGGGGAATGCATCATAGTTAACCGTCCTCGCCTGAAGTCCTCTTGACTCTGCCTTTTCGACGCATGATGCGGCGAATTCTGCATCCATGGTGAACGAGTAGGGCATGCTCCCTAGATAGTGGAAGTCATCATCAACATGAATCCACTCAGAATTCGGGTTGGCTTGGAACTGATGCCCTATTATTGAGGGCCATGTCGTCGAGTACACGATGATTAAATCGGCATCACTCTCTTCGATTCTCTTCCTACATTCGTCATAGGCCGCTCTCAGACGGCCGTATCCGTCGTTCGCCTCCGGGGAAAGGAGGGGGTGCGGGTGCGGTGGGACGTAGAGTCCGAATTCAATGATATCCTCGTCCATTCTACCACCTCAGAGGACTATCTCCCGTGCATCAGGCTCGGGGACCCATGCTGCGATGCAATTTCCTGTGCCGATTACAGATTGGTAGCCGTATATTTCGGCAGGGTAGTCTGGCATGCCCATGGCGCCCATCATCCAGATGATGCCTCCCCCTTCTGTCTCAGCGATGGTCTGCTCTGTGTACTCGGGCATGATGTCTATGGCCTCCTTCATCTTGCCTTCTCTGAATAGTTTGATCAGGGCCATATCCCAAACGTACTGGCTGTGATTGTAGATGTGCTCCCTGCTCATGTCCTCTGGGAGAGGTGACTCGGTTACGAAATGCCGATGCGAGAGACTGTGGCTGCTAACGAGGACGACGCGTTTCCCGCTCTCCTCTATGGCATCTCTGCAAGCCTTTCCGAGTGCGAGCGCTTGCTCGATCATTACCTCTGCAGAGTAGTAATGGGTGTTCCTGTTCGAGCTTATTGTGATCACCGGCTTGTCCCACTTCGGGTTTAGCATGTGACAGGAGGTGATTGTGCCGTAGTCGACCCTGAAGTCAGGATTTCGCATCATCCTGGTTATGAGCCCGGCCTCAGCAGCCTTCTCGCACATGGCCTCGGATAAATCCACATCGACTTCCATATCGTAGTTGTAACGGAAGATGTTCGGAAATATCGGATCTACCGACTTCGATTTAAATCTGGGCAGACCGAGGAAATGTGTGCCTACATAGGTCTGCCAATGAGGTGTGAATACGACAATGGCATCGTAATCGAGCTTCTCCAGTTTCCTCGCAAGGCGATTGTAGCCCCATCTCAGAGTCTCCCATCCTCCCTCTGAGATCGGTTCATTCTGACTAGGATTCTCTGCATAGACGACGTGTGGCGGGTGCGGGGCGAGGGCCCCGAGTACGATCTCTCCCTTCGGCATGCTGGACGAGGTCGTGAAATCTAAAGAAAACCTTCCGGCTCGGCCAGTAGACTTCATGGGTATCCCCTGGGGCGTAATTAGCGTGAAGTGGGACAGCCCCCCTATTTGGCCAGTCGCAGTGCCATCAATTCTCGGCTTTTCAATAGCTTGTGCAGATGAGATTCTTTCGATTCAAGGCCTCTTCGGACAGGCTTTACTGCTGCCCATACTGGCACTCACAACCTCATCGGTTCTTGTGATGTTTCTCCCAGACAGGTATGAATCCAAGTTCGAATGCATTCTAGGGATATGGTTGATGATTCTTCTGGCCGTCATACCTCAACTCATATTCCCGATATGGTTCGTGCTTGTCATCCTATTCTGGCTGAGCCAGTCCCTCTACGTCTGGAAGCGAAACTATCCTACTTTCAGACTTGGGATCTGGCTAGGGGCAGGAGGCATGTCTGGCCTCTACCTCGGCAGTCTTTTTGCCTTCAACGTATTATCCTGAATGAACTGGCCTTCTTTCAGACCGGACGAGTCCCACGAATAGCCCCATGAGTCCGAAAGAGGGGAGGCAGAGGAGTATTCCAGACACGAGCAGCATATCCGAGTATGGGTAAACTGCCAATATTGAGACCTCTGCAATCTCGTCTGAACCCCCTACGGACCTCATCAATATTACATCGACATTCAGCAAATTTTCCGGAAGGTGCTCGAATGACCACTCTGAACCTGCCTCTAGAGTTTTAGAGGACCCATGGACGAGCGCTGATTCAAAATCTATGAAACCGCGATCTGCGAGGGGTTCGATGAAATCTCTGCCGACAAGGAGGATTTGGACAGGGACATCGCCAACATTCGTCACAGTAACAACTGTGGGTGTTGAGAGACTATGAATTTCCAATGTATCTAGACGTACATCATCGCCCTCCATCCTGAAGTCAGGATGATCGCTATCTGTTCCAGGGCCATTTATTGAGGCCGATATGGATAGCATCCCCAATATGATTGCGAATAGGATGGCCTTGATGTGGCGAGGGTCGATGAGGGTCCGAATGGAACCTTTGATTCCTGATTCCCTCAGCAGGGGCTGTATGTGGATACACACTTTAGAACAAATAACCGCCAATAACAAGCCGGGCAATATGTCAGTTACCCAGTGAATTCCGAGATATAGGATGGAAAATGAGTATATCGCCACATTGGCCATTATGAATCTATCAAGGCCCCGGTGGCGCCATTTGGAGATTTCGATCCCATTGGCTTTGAGATGTGCTCGATGTATCAGGAGGAGGGAGATCGGTAGACCGATATGCAAACTCGGGACCCCATTGTCGAAAGGATCGTTACTGGTGAAGAAAGCAATATTCCAGCTATCGTGGTACATCAGCGCCTCGACACCCGGGACATAGCTCGATGTCACTTCGACGTTGAAGAAAAGGTAGAATGGGACGGCGAGCAGATAGATGAATACATAGTTCATAGCAGATAGATCTGCAAGATCCCTGTCTCCAGAAAGAATATGATGTACTGGTGGGTACCAAATTATGAACAGATAGGCGAATAAATAGTGAAGTGATAGTATCTGAATTATCATCTCACTTTTGATGATTGACTGCACTCCATGTACGAAATTTCCCTCGATCGCATATATGAAATGCGTATAACCGCCCACCAGCTCCTTTAGTGGTTCATTGTGATGGTCTGTGAATGCCTTGAATACAAACATCGCAGCATAGAGTAAGATGTGCCAATAATATCTCTGATTCATAATCTCAGAGGGTATTTCACGTAGACTTAGGCGGCGATTGGAGTCTTTTCGAGTCCATAACAAATAGAGCGGCGCGGTCAGTGCGAGCAGCAGCCCGATGGAGGTTCCATAGGGTCCGATCGGCCAAATCACGCAGGTGGGGCAGGCGTTCACATGAAGAAGTCAATGGCTTAATTGTGATATCTTGATGCGTGATGAGAGGTGCAGGGTGGTTGTGGGAGTACGACAGACATGATCGATCATAGGCTGATAGAAGCAGCAGTTCGGTTGAGAGACGATTGTGACGCGTATGCAGATAGGATAGTCGAAGATGGGCTTGTGGATTGCGTCTACAATCCGCTTAGATATGCGTGGGACATCCATGAAACGTATCTTCGCATGGCTGCAATCGGCGCTGCAGAGACGATTTTACTAGGAATGAATCCAGGACCTCATGGAATGGGCCAAATGGGGATTCCTTTCGCTGCAACATCGATGGTTCGTGATGTACTTGGAATATCCTCGGTACCAGTTGATCAGCCTAGACGCTTACACCCCAAAAGACCTGTCGAGGGTCTTGAATGGAAGCGAGAAGAGGTATCGGGTACGCGTTTATGGGGTCTTCTAGCGGAAAAATACGGTGATTCCTCGAGGATTTTGTCCAAGGTTTTCTTGTTGAATCACTGTCCATTAATGTTGTTACAGGGGGAAAGAGGTACAAATGTGACTCCCGACAAAATATCTGGAGATACGATGAGAGACCTCCTCCTCCGTTGCGATGAGCATCTCAGAGAAGTTGTTGGTATTCTTGGAGTTAAACGCGTGATAGGGGTTGGGGCCTTCGCCACGAAGAGGGCCAAAGCAGCCCTACTGTCCGAGGATATAGATATCGATTCATGCTGGCATCCTTCTCCTGCATCTCCGTTGGCAAATCGAAATGGAGGGGCTGATTGGAGGGATAATGTCGGGGCCGTTCTTCCCGATTGAATTCGGAATATGGTTATACGGTGTAGCGGGATACACCGGGTGATGAGCATCACACTGACGCCCCGCAATCTGCTAAGAAATGCCGATATCTATGCCGATAAACCGGCTTTATCCGTCAAGTCTGGAAAGAGCGAAGACGGAGAATGGATGTGGGAAACCAAGACATGGAAAGAATTCTCGGACGAAGTCATTGCAATTTCCAAATCTCTAATCTCGATGGGTTTCGAGAAAGGGGACAGGATGAGCATATACGCATACAACCGGCCAGAATGGTACTCATGCTACGGCGCAACCCAGATGACCAATGGTGTTGGAGTGGGCGTTTACCACACATGCTCTCCTGAAGAAGTGGAATGGGTCATAGGAGACTCTGGATCGAAGGTCGTGATTATCGGAGATAACCCGCAGTCTGGGGGCGATCCTGAGAAAACGCCAAGTCGGCGCTTTGCCAAGATTGCTGATGCTCTCCCAGACGTTGAGTGCATTGTTGTCTTGGATGGTGTGGAATCGATCGATAATGAGAAGGCGGTGTCATGGGATGAATTCATGGCCATGGGCAAAGACGTGGATGATTCGGAAGTGCATGCAAGAATTGATGGCATCGAACCCGACGATTTGGCGGCGTTGATCTACACATCAGGAACTACTGGTAATCCGAAAGGAGTCATGTTGACGCACGACAACTGGGATGCGGAACTCAGTGAGGTGGATGAAATAATAACATTGAACCAAGGTGAGAACTACGTCTCTTGGCTCCCCCTAGCGCACGTTTTCGGCCAGTTGGTGGATAATCATCTCTGGTGCAGATCTGCAATACACATGTATGTCGTGGACAATGCGTTGCATGTGGTGGACTACGCCAAGAGGGTTCAACCCCATCTTTTCATCGGCGTACCAAGAATATACGAGAAGATATACTCAAGTCTATTCTCGAAATTTGGCTCGGGTGCATTGAAGATTCTGAGTGGTCTTCCAGGAGTTGGGGGTTTGCTAAAGGGCAAGGCAAGAGAAGCAGTTGGGATGAGCAACGTACGCTTCGCAGTTACGGGTGCAGCACCCATCAATCCGGATATTCTCAAATTCTTCCACAAGTTTGGCATCCCGATCTATGAAGGGTATGGGATGACTGAGACGACCGCTGGAGCCACACTCGGTCACGGCAAAGCAAATCGGATTGGTAGCGTAGGAAAGGCATTTTCAGGGACTGAACTGAAAATTGCCGATGATGGAGAAATATTGTTCCGCGGTCGACACATAATGAAAGGTTACTTCGGCAATGAGAAAGCAACTGCAGAGACGATGAGCGATGACGGGTGGCTAATGTCTGGCGATATAGGTAAGATAGATGATGACGGCTTCGTGTACATCACCGGCCGAAAGAAGGAGATCTATGTGAACTCGGGTGGCAAGAATATCGCCCCACTGGTGATAGAGGAGACAATGAAGTCCATCCCTGAAGTATCACAGTGCTTCCTCGTGGGTGATCAGCGGAAGTTCTGTTCTGCACTATTGACGCTTGATATCGGCGCTGTTTTGCGCGACCATCATGGCGTGGATGCGCAGAAAGTTCCTAAGGATCCGGCAAAACAGATTGCTGAGCTTGAATCTAGAGGCTCCAGTGTCGAGCAAGAGGTTTCGAATCTATTCGCACAAATTGAGAGCAGGGTTATGGAATTGAATTCGCAATTTGCTCCACCTGAGCAGGTTCGTAAATTCACCATTCTGCCACGAGACTTCTCCGTCGATTACGGAGAGTTGACGCCGACACTCAAGATTCGGCGAAAGCAGATTCGAGAAAACTGGGCATCAGAGATCGAGAGCATGTACTCTGACGCCTGAGTGTGAATGGTTTGACTCCTGAAGCCTGGGCTGCATTGGCCAGCGTATTCATAGTCGGGGCCATGAGCCCTGGCCCTTCTCTGGCAGTGGTCCTCAGAAATACCATGGCAGGCGGCAGAAGGCAAGGTGTTGCAACAGGAATCGGTCATGGTATTGGTTTCGGGGTGTATGCTTTCCTAGCAGCATTGGGAATTGCCACGGCACTTTCACTGCATCAGAGCACAGAGATAGTCCTGAAATGGGGAGGCACCTTGATCCTGATATGGCTTGGTGTGACATTCATCAGACATGCTGCAAAGGGCCCGGTTGAAAATAAGGCAGAAGATGGGCACGGTCCTTCTGACGTGGCTGGTTTCGTCCAGGGATTCCTCATAGCACTATTTAACCCAAAAATTCTGGCATGGATGCTGGCCCTCTACGCTCCATTCATAGAATCTGATGTCAGCATGCAAACGCTGGTTGGGATGGGTCTGCTTGGTATGACGATTGATGGCACATGGTATGTGACAGTGGCCACGGTACTGACTCAAGGTGACTCGGTTGAGAAATTGAGAGCTAATGCCCACGTCATTGATGGCATAATGGGGCTGCTCATGTTCGTGTTTGCAGGCCTATTGGTAACTGGTACTCTCTGAGGGACGCAGACGATCGATGGGCCGATGGGGTCTTGGGCAGGCCCGCGACCGGAGAGACGTGGCAGAGACGGGCAAGTCGGATGATTCCTCGAAGGGCGATAGCGTAAAATCGCCTATTCGAGTGATAACGGCAGCGGCTATTTTCGATGGGCACGACGCTGCTATCGGGATATTCAGAAGAATCTTCCAATCAATGGGATGTGAGGTTATTCATCTAGGTCACGACAGGAGTGCTGAAGATGTTGCTAAAGCAGCCATACAGGAAGATGCCCATCTCATAGCGATTACATCCTACCAAGGGGGGGCAGTGGAGATGTTCACCCATACTAGACAAATCTTGGATGAGGCTGGATTCAATCATATTGTGCTCGTAGGTGGCGGAGGTGGGACGATTCTGCCCTCCGAGATAAGACATCTTCGAGACTCCGGAATTGCAAGAATATACTCTCCAGACGATGGGCGGGAGCTCGGCCTGACTGGGATGGTGGAG
This sequence comes from Euryarchaeota archaeon UBA171, assembly GCA_002497295.1. Classification (GTDB taxonomy): domain Archaea; phylum Thermoplasmatota; class Poseidoniia; order Poseidoniales; family Thalassarchaeaceae; genus MGIIb-N1. Next base: position 10,771 of record DANO01000012.1, read on the forward strand.
GACGCCATCGGGATGGTCTCCGGAGTCGATCTTACCCTTTCATCCAGATTTGATGGCATACAAGACGTAGGTGCTAGGGACCATGGGGGCGTTTCAAAACTGCTTACACTTGTTGAAAGTGGGGGTTCAGAACAACTTGGACGTTATCTAAAAAATGATGCGGGTGGTTGCCCGGTAATCGGACTCACCGGAACCGGGGGGGCTGGTAAATCTAGCCTGACAGACGAATTGGTCTTGAGAATACACAGGGATAATCCGGATACAAAAATCGCACTACTCGCAACAGATCCCACCCGAAAAAGAACTGGGGGGGCGCTTCTTGGCGATAGGATCAGAATGAACTCTCTACGAAATCCTCTTTCATTCATGAGATCCTTTGCAAGTCGTGACAGCGGCAAAGAGCTCTCTGACGCAGTGAGTAGCGCCATCGAGGTATGCAGATCGGTTGGATTCGATTTGATTATCGTGGAAACTAGCGGCATTGGCCAGGGAGATGATGCGATTGCCTCTGTTGCGGATGTTTCCCTTTATGTGACCACCAGAGAATATGGTGCTCCAAGTCAGTTGGAAAAGCTGGCAGCATTGGATTTTGCAGATCTTGTTGTCCTCAACAAGTTTGATCGTCCGGGTGCAGAAGACGCATTGGTCGAGATTAGAAAACAGGTACGAAGAAATCGAGAAATGTGGGATTCGGATGATGGAGACATACCGGTAGTCCCTACGATAGCAAGCAGATTTGCTGATGCAGGCGTGGACCAACTATGGGAGCGTTTGTCTGAATTATTGAATAATAGGTCTGGTTGCTCCTTCATGGCTAGCCCTGCAAAAATGGGCCATGATGGTCTCCCCGACAGAGTTCAACCGATTCCTCCCTCCCGACATGGTTACTTGGCTGAGGTGTCCAACTGCATCAGAGCATACCACGAAAAGACGGAGTATGAAGCGAGTTTAGCGTCTACGATACAGAACCTAGAGAAGTCTGCAGATCAAATGGAGGTCGCTGGGCGTGATGGTGTCGCCGCAGAATTGAGAGAGGAGGGGGGTCGTCTACGAGTCGAATTAGGGAATCAGGCACTTGACGATCTTGCTCATTTTGATTATATCTCAGAAGCCTACTCATCAGGAAAGACGAGTTATACAGTCAGAGGGAAGGAGATTGAAGTTGAGACGACGAGGAAGACTTTGTCTGGTTTGGATCTCCCAAGAGTGGCATTACCGAGAACAGAGGACTGGGGCGATCGGCTAAGGTGGATTAGATCTGAAAATATCCCTGGTTCATTCCCATTTACGGCAGGAGTCTTTCCATTCAAGAGGCAGGATGAGCTTCCAGTGCGTATGTTTGCAGGGGAAGGTTCTGCTGAGAGAACGAATGAGAGGTACCACTTTCTTGCTGGTGATCAGCCATTCAATCGTCTCTCTGTTGCTTTTGATTCTCCCAGCCTATACGGTCATGACCCAGTCACTCAACTCGACATATTCGGCAAAGTATGTGAGTCCGGGGTGTCGATAAGTACTGTAGATGAAATGGAGCGATTGTTCGAGGGTTTCGATCTATGCGCGCCCGAGACAAGCGTCTCTATGACGATAAACGGAAACTACTGGTGGCATCTTGCAGCATTTTTCCGAGTTGCAATACAACAACAAGTTCGTAAATTCGAGGAAGAGAACGGACGACTCCCCGACGGAGAAGAAGAAGCAGAAATTCGTAAATTCACCTTATCTACAGCGAGAGGAACTGTTCAAGCTGATCAGTTGAAAGAAGCCATGGGGCAGAATACTCTCGTGTTCAATCTTGATACTTCATTGAGAATGATGGGCGATGTTGCTGAATTCTATGTTCAGAATGGGGTTCGAAATCACTACTTCGTGAGTATCTCCGGATACCATATTGCAGAGGCTGGTGCTAACCCGATAACTCAGGCTGCTCTGACTCTCGCGAATGGACTCACTTACGTTGAATTATTCAAGGCTAGGGGCCTTGATCCAAGTAATTTCCTTCGGAATTTCTCGTGGTTCTTCTCGAATGGAATGGATCCCGAGTATGCTGTCATCGGAAGAGTTGCGAGAAGAATATGGTCGATTGCTATGAGGGATCTTTATGGCGTTGATGATCGAGGTCAGAAATTGAAGTACCACATCCAATCCTCAGGAAGATCGCTACATGCTCAAGAGTACACATGGAATGACTACAGGACCACTTTACAGGCGCTTTACGCTCTCGCCGATAATGCCAACTCGCTACATACCAACAGCCGTGACGAGGCCTTTGGGACTCCCACTGAGGAAACGGTGAAGGATGCAGTCGCTATCCAGCTGATATTATCGAGGGAATATGGGTGGTTGCAAAATGAGAATCCGCTACAAGGTTCATTCGTTGCCTCCTGGCTAACGCGGCATGTAGAGGAGGAGATTCTCCGCATATTCGAGGAGATGCATCGTCGAGGAGGGGTTCTTGGGGCTCTCGAAGTCAACTATCAGCGAAACAGGATACAGGATGAGTCGATGGTTTATGAGCATAGGAAACATACTGGCGAGATTCCAATAATTGGAGTGAATACATTCCAAGATCCAGACGCTGTCAATCTGTCAGCAGATGATGCTGATTCTTTCAATATGGATGTTACTCGCTCGGACGGGGATGAGAAGAAAATGGTTATTGATCGAAATATAGCATTCCGAGAATCTCATCTTTCTGAAGCCGAAAAAGGTATTCTGAGGCTTAAGAAGACGGCTCGAGAAGGCGGTAATCTGTTCGAAGTTATGATGGATATTGTTGAGCATTGTACCGTCGGACAGGTCACAGAAGCACTATTCGAAACGGGTGGCCAATTCCGAAGAAACATGTAATTCGGATGGGTCGTAAACAGGTATCGGAAGGTTATGTTATGTCCTCGGCACTTGTCACGGGAGCCTCTAGCGGCATAGGGTTGGAGATTGCCAAGATACTGTCCAAAGATGTCGATCGCCTAGTCATCACAAGTAGGCGTGAGGATCTTCTCAATGAATTGGCAGATTCTCTTTCTGAACATACTGAAGTCCAAGTTGTAGTGGCAGATCTTGCAATATCTTCTGAAGTTGATCGTCTGATCGATGTTGCTGGTGATATCGACATTCTGGTCAATAATGCCGGATACGGGCTTTATGGCAAAATGATGGAGCAAGACAGCAATGAAATGCTAGGCATCATAGATGTGAATATTCGTGCCCTCACCTCATTGGGGCATCACTATGCCTCATTAATGCAAAGCCGAGGCGGGGGCAGGATACTCAATGTGGCCTCAATAGCAGCCTTTCAACCCGGTCCTGGGATGGCAGTTTACTGTGCTAGTAAGGCATTTGTACTCTCATTATCCAGAGCGATGAGCGCTGAGTTGAAGAAAACGGGGGTCACGGTAACAGCCCTGTGCCCAGGATATGTGGAAACTGGTTTTCAGAAGGTATCTGGTATGCGCCTTATAGGTGTCGAAATATGGAGCTCTTTGCCGGTTGACAAAGTAGCCAACATAGCCGTTAGGGCGATGAGAAAGGGGAGACGCGAGGTTATTCCGGGTTTTGTCAACTGGTGGGTACCAATCTTGGGAAGAGTGCTTCCCATCAGCATCCAACTGTGGATTGTAAGGGCTTCATTGATGATGCGATAAGTCATCGCTGGCAACTTGAACAGGCATACGTTGACCTGCCGGATTGAGTGTATCTTGAGACTATGCCGTTGCAATCTCGATTGAGACACTTTTCGCCTTCTCTGCCGTAGACTTGGAACGATAATGGGAAGTAGCCGAGTGCGTTATCGCCGTCAACTCCGCGATAGTCCCTCAATGTCGACCCCCCTGCGTCTATTGCTTCTACCATAACCTGATGTATTGAGCTAACAAGTCTGTGAATACGCTCAGTTGGGCCTTTTATTGAAGAAATAGTTCCCGCTCTCCTTCTAGGAGAGAGGCGCGCTCTACTCAAAGCCTCACAGACGTAGATGTTTCCGAGGCCCGCCACGATTCTCTGATCCAACAATGTCGACTTCAAGGGTGCCTTTCTACCAACCAAAGAGCGATTCAGAATATCCGGAGTTAGCGTGGATGGGAGAGGATCAGGGCCAAGTTTAGCTAACATCGGGTGATCATCCTCAGAACCAGGCTCTATGAGATCGATGAAACCGAATCTTCTTGGATCAGAATATACGGCAGTGTAGCCATTTTCAAAGTTGATTATTATCCAATCATGGGGACCTTCGCCTGATCCGATTTCACCGCCATGGGCGAATCTTCCAGGTCTTGTTATGACATCGTCTCGGAGGATGGTCCAGCGGCCGGACATTCCAAGGTGACTGAGTAATGTCCATCCGTTGTCGAGATCTATCAAGAGATACTTCGCTCGTCTTCTAAGGGATGATATTGTTCTGCCTTGTAATTGTTCATTCAGATTTTCGGGAATGGTGAATCTGAGATCTCTTCTTCTTTTCTCGGCATTTCGTATACTGAGTCCTAGGAGGGCCTCTTCCAATCCTTGGCGGACGGTCTCGACCTCCGGCAACTCAGGCATGGTGTATGAGTCGGGAAAATGGTCATGAGGATGATGGTCATAGTCTCCTTACAACTATGACTGAATGCTGTTCCTCGAGGCCGCTTAGGTCTATTCGCTCGATTAATTCCAAGTGCTCTGATTGACGGATTTCTGATTCAGCGCCACTAAACAGTGCTTCATCGCCTCCTTCGGTCCATCGCTCACTAGCAGCTTTGATGGCAATCATCCCCATACCTTGCGATTCAAGTAGAACACGGGTTGATTCGATAAATGCCGTAGCTTGATCGGGCATGCTCAAATCTTGGAAAAGCCATTGGGCTCTATTTCTCAAATATGGTATGATAGAGTTGGGTGTTCGAGCGTTACCGAGAACGGGTACGATACCAGGTCTTTTTTCAGATAGTAGGATGAAATCTCTCATCATCCTTGGTGAGATATCAATTGCAACGATTTGTCCGCCATGGTGGTTTCCAGCACCACATACATGATCGTGAAGGTGACTGACCGTTGTACCGCTTGAGGCTCCAAGATAGACACAATCTGCTCCAGTGGATGGTATCAGTTCCGAGGGGTTTGATTTGCAGCGGAGTAAGCTTGCTGCAACCTTAGATCTACGAGCGTCCCATCTCCTCCATTCATTTCTTCCATCTCTCTTTCGTCTTTCACCCGCTACTGAAACACCACGTACCGCATTTCTTGTCCACAATGAGCCGCCTTCCCTGCGTATCCCCCACCCTATTGAATGCGATCGGGCCATGAAAAAAACCTCACTTTCTTCGAGGAGGCGCAGGGAATCTAGAGCGAATCTCCTCGGATTTTTTATGGATCTCTGCGATTTCATCATCAGACCACGGAATCCCATCGAAATGGTCTATTCGGGATGCTATACTGGCCTTGCCGGCCAGAAACCTGGCTATTTTCCCGCGGACCCACCTAGGTGATCGGCTCACTTGGGGCATTGAGAAAATCACTGAACCGTGCTTTGGAGGCGGTGCACCTCGGCGATGTGCCGCCATAGCAGCATGTGCGCCAAGAACTTGGATAGAGCCTGAAGGCATTCTTGCAAGTCTTTCTCTTCCGCCTGCTAAAACACATAATTTCGCGGCTCCGAGAGGACCGACGAGTTTGGATAGAGTTGGCAGATAGTTCGACGCTAGGGATCGTATCGCTTGTTCACTTAATTCGAGGCTCTTGGCGATACCAATGCACCTTTCTGCTGATTCCTTCATTGCGCACCACTCCTCTACCCCCGGAGGATAGGGAGGAGGCTCGGTTCCCAAATCGCTTGCTGCAATTTGCAGAGATTCGGAGCTTGAAATCGCGGATGGAATCGAATCCCTCTTGGCATCGAGATCAAGGGTAGGAAGTAACAATCCTGCCCATTCAATGCATCTCGACTCGATAGTTGTCCAAGCGGATCGAAGCTCAGTCTGAGAAGAAACTAGCATATCCAACCTCCTGTCTGGATCGCCCGCAGACATCGCCACGCCTCGACGTGCGAGGATAGTAGCGGCGCTAGCAACAATCTGCTCTTCCTCAATGGTTATTTCTGGCCAATCAGAAATATCGAGATGTCCGAATGGATCTAATTGAGCGTCAGGGAATCGCTCGGAAAGGACACTCGTCTCCTGAGTCATCCTTCCGCGTTGTAGATCTCCTAGGCGATTAGCGACCTTGGATGAAGTCCTTGATCCCGTCCAAACAGCTTCATCTAAGATATTGAGATCTTCATCGATGACCCTAGCAAGTCTCCAGTCGTAGACGATTCGCATGGCCTAGCGTGGAGGAGGCCTGACTTCAACGATATGGGAGAAGTTAGAATATTCCAATTGGCCCCCAGAGGGGCCTATATTGGTCCCTACCAATGGGAGCATTGAAAAAACTAAGTCGTTGACTATCATCAGTCTACAGCGGTGCGAGTATGTTTTGTCCTGAATGCGGTACACTAAGTTTCGTTGATCCTAGTGGCAATATAAGATGTACAAATTACAAATGCGGATATGAAGGACCCGTGGGTGGAAGAGACGGTTCTGGGAGCATTGTAATAGGCTCTGATGGAAAGGAAATAGATCTTACCAAGACTAAATCGTCGACTAAATCGACTGATTTGAAACATCTGACCGAGGTTCAAGCCCCCGATGTTGCAAGAGGGACTTTGCGTGTAGGAGACTATCGATGTCCCAAATGCGATGGGGACCGTGTGTTCGTCGAGTTGCAACAGACGAGGTCTAGCGACGAGCCTGAGACGAAAATATGTACCTGCGAGGGATGCGGTCATCGATTCAGGGAATATCAATGAAGCGATGTGAGGCTCTGGTAAGGATGAATAACCTCCGTGAGCCATTATTTTGAGGAGTGAGCACATGCTGAGGGTAACTGCCAAGCAGCAGGTCATGAGAGAAATCGTAGACCTACTTTCAATTCTGGACAATGAAGAAGCGAAATTTCGGTGGGGTGAGAAGGGTCTGGCTTGCTCTTCAGTAGACGTAAGTCATGTTGCAATGCTTGAAATGATGGTCGCAGACGAATGCTTCGAGACTTACGAAGTTGATCCTATTGATGTCGGAATGGATCTTCGTAAGTTGGGAGAAGTGCTAGCGCTGGCTGGGCCAAACGATTTGATTGAATTAGACTATGATGAGACGACGAGTTCCATGATCGTACATGTGAGCGAGGTAAGAAGAACGATCAGGGGGCTTGATACTTCGATGATCGAAGAAGTCAAGCTTCCAAGTCTTGATTTCGATGGGATGAAAGTGGTTATCCCCACAGACAAATTCATCCGATCATTCCGGGCTGCCAAGCTGGGCGGCGATCTTGTTGATCTTTCTGTTGATGCAAGTCATTTCGCGGTTCGTTCGGGTGAGCCGACTGGCGAATCTGTTGAAACTAAGTTCGAAGCGGGAGAATTGGGTGAACTATCTGTGAAACAGCCTTCTACATCAACATATTCAATCAGATTCCCGAATGAGTTGGCCAGGAAAATAAATCCAGGTGCTACAGAATCTCTTGAAATTAAATTCAAGGCCTCATATCCGCTGAAGGTGGATTGGGTAAGTAGCGGTGGCGGGGCGAAATGGACTTTCCTACTAGCCCCCCGAGTGACAAACGAGTGAGCATTTACTCAAGTTTCCAACCCGACTCTGTCTGGATGTACGTTGGTGTCTTTGGACGCCAGAGTATGGCAGTGGATAATCCGAAAAATACCCCGCCCATTACTAAATTCAACCACCCTTCAGCAATGTATCCAGGGGAAGCATTGAACCACGCCCATATGAATGAGGGAAGTATTCCCGTTGCAAGGCATATTACGGCTTCCTGCTTCAGGATTCTTGTAGCGTCGCCGGCCCCTGGAAGTCGGATCGGTGTTTCAGAATATTTCGATTCCCTTCGGACTAGACGAAGGGGGTGAGAATCGGCTATCTCGATTGGTCTAGTCGATTCTAAGATTCCTCTCTCAGACCAGACTCTTACTCGGCGGGCCCTTATCTCCCCGTCCTCTTTCCATGGCCTACCATCGCACGGTTTTCCCCAGTAACTGCTAGCTGAGTCGGCCAAAGTCTCTATTGTGCCTAATTCAGCGTATATCTGACCCTGTGCATTGGAAACCGCCCACTCTGACTCGGATGCTACCTCTGCTTCTCCAGATTTTATCATCTCCAATGCAATATTGGCAGGTACAGGATTCTTAGTTATTTCAAATGATTTTGATATCTTTACCTGGTGGCGTGGGCCCACGCCCCCCCTTAGAATGGAGCGATCATTAGATCCAAGCGTAGCTGATCCTGGGCTCACTTGGACCCAATCCAGACCCTGCATACTCAACTGACCTCTGAATCTAGCTCTCCAGTCTGTATTCTCCATTGAGAGGCGTATACGTTTTCAGCCTCAATGAGTGTTTCATGGAGACCTCGTTCTACGATCACGCCATCCACCATAGCAAGAATCTCATCGGCATTCCTGATTGTTGCCAGTCTATGGGCGACTGCTATAGTCATCCTATCTGCATCGTCGGAGGAGAATAATGAATTCTGTATCCTTTGCTCTGTTTCTGCGTCTAGTGCAGCACTTGCTTCATCGAGAATCAACAAATCAGGTTTTGTCAGCAGTGCTCTTGCAAGGCTTATCCTTGCTTTCTGACCACCAGAAAGTTTCACCCCTCTATCACCGACTTCAGTATCGATACCCTCTGGCAAGTTCATCACGAATTCTTTCGCCCCGGCTGCATGCAGTGCCTCTTGTATATCTTCTTCTGAAGCCTCTCTAGCATAGGCAATATTGTCCCTTATAGTCCCGAAGAACAGGAATGGATCTTGAGATACGAATCCGATACGTGCCCTGATGGAATCAATCTTCAGATTGTTGATATCTACTCCGTTCACCAATATCCTACCGGACTGAGGCTCGTAGAATCTTTCAATAAGTTTCAGAATTGTACTCTTACCGGCCCCAGTATGGCCCATTATGCCAATGAAATCGCCCGGTTTGGCCTCGAAGGATATTCCATTGAGTACGTTTGTATCTGATGAAGGGTATTCGAAAGTCACATCATCAAACATAACCGATTTGATAGGGTCTTCCAGTGGAATGGCGTCAGGGTGGTCAACTATGGAGGGCTCGAGATCAACTATTGCGAAAACTCGTCTTGCGGCTGCTTCGCCACGCTGTATCTGATTGAGAAGGGCTCCGAGAATGAACAGCGGGAACGTCATGCGGGTGCTGATTAGTAGGAACGTGACATATTCTCCGATAGTGATTTCACCGGATTCAAGGACCCACCCGCCAGCAGTCACTATGAGTCCGAAGGCTATACCGGCCACGAGATAAATCCCTGGAATGAATCGATTGCGGATAAATGAGGCTGAAATTGCTTGGTCTCGGTATCTTTCAGACTCACTGTTTATTCGAAGTTTCTCGAAATCCTGGGCATTGTAGGCTTGCATTACAGTGATTCCTCCAAGTACATTCTCGAGAATCGAAACGATGCTTCCAGTACTTTCACGCTGCTTTCTGTATCTGCGCTGGACCCTCGTAGCGAACCAAATAACCATTGGAATAATCAAAACCAATGGACTGAACAACATCAGGGTCAGTTTTACCGACATGAATGAGAGCAAGATTCCAGCCATGGCGAATGTAATTGTTATTCTGACAATGCTGGTGCTAGAGTCGGATATCACATCTTCTAGTAGGGAGATATCTGCAGAGAGAACTGACATGAGGTTGCCTGTTTGTCTATCTTCGAAATATGAGGCCTCCATATTGATGAGTGATCGGGCTGCATCCATCCTGATATCGTGCTGTGAGTTGTAGGAGGTTGCTTGCCAGAGGAAGTTACTCGTACCCTGGAAAATGGCTAGAAGGGCAAAGCACATGAAAATTATAACTCCGAATCCGAGATAAGGAGAGTCCCCGATGTAATTCTCTAACCATGATGGATTGAATGTACCATTAGCATAGAAATCTGCAGCCCATCCTATTGTGAGGAATGGGAGCAAGTCCGAAGCTCTTGCACCGGCATTTGCGATAAGTCCGCCGAGAGCGAGTTTCCAGTACCTCATTACATAAGGGAATATTCTCCATATTTTCCGACCAACTATTTGCTTCTCTTCACCAAGATCGGAGTTGTCAAGACTGATTCCCTTCGGAGCCCCGACGACGCGTTCTCCAGACCCTTCCCCAGGCTTCGCCATATACGTCCGTGTGGATAAGGGGTATGTAGTCTTCAGTACAAGTTCTAGAGTGGTGCGCCCGCCGGGATTCGAACCC
>DANO01000003.1:0-266 GCA_002497295.1 Euryarchaeota archaeon UBA171
GAGCATCTGGAAGCCAAGTATGGACGGGGACGCTTGGCATCTTGGTAGCGAAACCAATCAGGAGCAGCAGCCAGACTAGATGTCGGAGACCTTCACTTGCAATCAAACCGCCTACTCTAGCCTGTTCAGTCATCTCAACCAGATTGAAATGATGGCCTGTTAGGCTCCCGGAGAACATAGAGTCAGCCGTATTGAAATACATCACGAGGATTCCAACAAGCATCAGAACGCTTGCTGTGAATGTATAGATGAAGAACTTCATAGAA
>DANO01000003.1:573-22220 GCA_002497295.1 Euryarchaeota archaeon UBA171
TAGATGAAGAACTTCATAGAAGCATACTTTCTGTCCTCTCCGCCCCAAATCATGATCAGGAAGAACATGGGTACTAGAGTTAATTCCCAGAATACGTAGAATACGAATAGGTCCAAAGAGACGAAGACGCCGACAAGCGCGCCTTCCATGACGAGCAGGAGCGCATGGAATCGATGACCTCTTTCTACATCCCACTGGACGAGCATCGAAATCGGGATCAGGAGTGTGGTCAACCAAATCATGGGGAATGAAAGCGCATCGGCTCCCAGGTGCCACGTCACCCCTATTGATTCGATGAGCCAGACTGGGTCTTCTGTTTCGAGCACGAAGGAGCCCATGCCGATCGATAGCCAGTCAATTTGGCCGATGACGCCGAGGAATATCAATGTCGTAAGTGCGAATATAGCTGTCGAGAGCCCGATTGCAACGTTTCTAACTGAACTCTGCATGCGTTGAGATATGTGCTCAGGCAGAATATTCGGGAGAATGAGGAGTAAGAGCCCGGAAAGAAGTGGTACGAGCGTAATGATGCTGAGCGGATCTGTGAAACTCACTGGCTCACCCCCATAATAAGTGCAAATATGGATAGTGCGCCGACTGCAGCCATGAGGATGTAATCACGAGTGCTTCCCGTGGTGTATGTCCGGATCCACATAGAACCGCTAACGCTTGTCCTCTCGACGAGCTTCACTATGCCATCGATAACATTGGCGTCGAACCAAGCTGAGAAAGCTGACATGGGTGTAATCGTCTTAGAAATGGCCCACTCGTAGAGATCATCGAAGTGAAGACGGTTTTGTAGAGATTCTGCGAGTCTGCTATTGGCCATGCCTGAAACGTCCATTGGCCTGAATACTGAAGACAGGTCGACTAGCCACGCGACTATTCCATTGGCTGACTCGCCCTCGGCGAGTTTACCGCCATGGACCTTCATAGCGATGATTGGGCCTACCAATGAGGACAATGCGATGGTAGTGTATCCCACTACCATGAGAGCCTGTTTTTCGGGAAAGAAAGTATGCTTCAATGCATCAAGTACGCCCAGATGGAATCCTGCTTCTTCGCCACTGAGGAACTCGCCTACGTGCATGGATGCGAGAAGTGCGCCGGTTGTTGCGGTTACGATGGAGAGTGTGACGAGGGGGGTCTTGATCCATGGGGTCGACTCGTGGACATGCGCAGATGCTTCGTGTTTGGGCTGGCCTGCAAAGGTCATCATCCACATTCTGGTCATGTAGAAGCCCGTCATGCCTGCGGTCATGACCGCGAGGATTGCAGGGCCCAGCAATAGTGGTTCGTATTCGAGAGCGCCGAGCCAAGTTTCAGCGATTATCGCCTCCTTTGACCAGAATCCCCCCACAAGAGGTATCCCGATAATGGACATGCTTCCGAGCATCATTGCAACTGAAGTCACTGGCATCTTAGAGGCTAGGCCGCCCATGTTGCGCATGTCCTGTGGGTCAAACTCCTCGTGGTGGTCGTCATGGTGCCCGTGATGGTGTAGGTCGTGATGGGCATGGTGTACTTCATGTATCACAGAACCACTAGCCATGAAGAGCATCCCTTTCGCCATTGCATGGTTAAAAAGGTGGAATAGAGCGCCTCCTAAAACGAAGTATCCCGCATGATGGTGGTCAGCAGCCAGCAGGTATAGGGCGGATCCTAAACCAAGGAATATGTAGGCTAGTTGACTCATAGTTGAGTAAGCAAGTACTTTCTTTATGTCATTCTGGACAAATGCTATGGAGGCGGCCATAAATGCAGTGATGCCGCCAATCCATGCAACGATTAGACCCAGTTCTTCCATACCAGGGACGCCGTGGTGGTATACGTCGACAAATGGGACCATTCGGGCCACCAGATATAGCCCTGCATTTACCATCGTAGCCGCGTGAATAAGTGCTGATACGGGGGTTGGGCCCTCCATCGCATCGGGCAGCCAAACATGTAGGGGGAACTGAGCGGACTTCCCGACGCAACCAATGAACAACATCAGTAAAGCAGGCTGTAATCTCGATGCCTCGACTATCGTCCCGCCGACACCGGTGGACGGATCATCGAAAACGACCGCGAAGTCGAGAGATCCGTAGATATCGTAAAGCATCAGTAAGCCAACCATTAGGAATACATCCCCGACTCTGGTTGTCATGAATGCCTTCTTTGCAGCGGCGGCTGCACTCTCCTTCCAATAGTAAAATCCGATAAGAAGGTATGAGCATAGGCCCATGATCTCCCAGAATATGAATAACCAAAGGAAGCTATCAGCCAGAACCATGCCGAACATACCCATGCTGAACAAGATGAACTCAGCGAAGAATCGATGATTTCGATTGGAGTTGATGTCATCCGTTGTCATGTACCCTATTGCAAACCAACAAATTAGGAAGCAGAGGAATGTTGCTACGAATAACAACATGATGCTGACAGAATCAAGCCATATCCCGAATGATATGTTGGTGAATCCGGCATCTACGGTCCATTGTGTGCCATCATGGCTCAGGACATCGAAATTCAGCCAAGTTATTGAGTCGCCATGAACTTTCTTCTCGTGGAGGCCTAGGAAATGGACGATCATCCAGAACGCTGCTATGAACGATATGGCTAACGAAGCGAGGGCAAGGATTCCCCCCTCCTTGAGTTTCCCCACCCATACCTCATTTCCATTCCAAATCTGCCCCACCAGCAGGACAATTGGGAACATGAGGAGGGGGGCAAGGATTGCAGCGAAGCCGAGGTCTAGCGGTTCTACTCCCAATGCCGCCAGTATCGGGACGATGAGCACTGCAGGCAACAGTGGGAGGAGGAGATTCCACTCCTGTTGGTGATTTTCGCCCATATTACCCACCTCAATTCCTCAACAAAGTAGCCTCATCAAGAGATATCGTCTCCTGAGTACTGTAAAGCGAGAGGAGGATTGCAAGTCCAATAGCAACTTCAGCGGCAGCTATGGCAATGGCCGCTGCAGTGTATACCCATCCTTCTACTCCACCCGTATTTAGCGCGCCGGCAACGAAATTGAGATTCGCAGCATTGAGCATAAGTTCGATACACATTAGAACTACAATGCCATTTTTCCTGGAGAATGTTCCAATCAATCCAATGCCAAATAGGATGGCTGCAAGTCCGGCGACCCAGGATGGATCGATCATTCCTCTTCGCCTCCATTGCCTTCGTACAACCCTGTAGACGGCATTGGCCTTGCAGCAGCGGGAGGGAGTCCTATCTCAGGAGTTTCAACTTCTTGACCGAGGTCCCAAGTCAAATTTGCTAATCTCTCATCCCTAACAAGATATGAGGCTCCAATCATTGCCATGCTGAGAAGGAGGCCTAGGACCACTGTCATCATGTTCCAGTCATCCAAAATGGCGATGGCAAAAGACGAGGTAGTTGGGGGCTGTGATGACTCTGACCAGCCATCGTATGCCATAGTTTCACTCAGTAGAACGAGTACGAGTGCCGTTACTCCGATTCTTGCTAGGAATCCAAGAGCTCTCATTCGATGTCCCCCTCTTGTATCTGACGTCGAGTGAGCATGACTCCGAATTGGACAACCAGCATGACCGATCCGAGATATACCAGTATCTGTATGGCTGCAAGCATCTCAGCCTCAGCGAGTATGAAAACGCCGGCGACGGCTAGGAAGGTCATCATCAGGGAGAGGAGTGAGTGGGCTACCCGTCGAGCATAGACGCAACCAATTGCACCTGCGATTGCTATCGCAGCGAATATCAGGAAGGCTACTTCTTCGGGGCTGAACATCTGATCATGCTCCTGAAGAGGCCTCGGCTGCCTTTGCTGCCTTCTTCTCTCGCTTGGTCTTCTCTTTCTTGGCTCTCTTCTCAAGCTCCATATCCACCCTCTCTTTGTGGACAGATGGCAGGACTCGAGTCCTATCCGCATCGAACCAAAGATCTTGTCGGGAATATCCAGACATCCCATCGTATTCATTCGTCATGAAGAATGACTCGAAGGGGCAAGCCTCTGCACAAAGTCCGCAAAACATGCATCTTCCAATGTCAATCCGGCCAGAAACTATGTCCTGCTCAGCTGGCTTCAGGTCCGTGACGGGAATATCCTCGACGCCCCTGCCATCTGGCCATTTTATCGTAGCAGTGGAGCCCGTGAGATCGATTACCTCTCCGAAATCATACTCCTGGGGCGCTGCGACATGGTCATTTACGAGGTCAAAGTTTTCTGCATCGCTATTGTTGCTTCTTGGAAGTGCAGCATGGCCTCCGATCTCTAAATCTCCGCCATATCCGTGCCACTCATCTCCCTTTTCTGCTGTGTCCAGAACATTGACTCTAGTCTCTGTGGTCATGTGTAGGCAGTCATTCGGGCAGGCCCGTACACATGCCTTGCATGCAGTACAGGTTTCCCATATGATGCCAATTCGGCCATTGTACGCTCCAGGAACGAAAAGCCATGGCTCCAGATCCTCGAGTCGCTCATATGGATACATGACGGTGACGGGCCTCTCTACGAAGGGCATCACATCAGTCGCTTCACGATCGGCAGCATAGGAATCAGAATCTGCCCACTTCATCGAAACGTGATCGGAACCAACTCTCCTCTCTGTGAATCCATCTGCCATACTGACTCTCTTGTTGTGATAATCATTGTGAAGGAATGGTAGACGTCCGACGAAGGGGATTGTTCTCAAAGCCGTCTTCAGAGTGATCCACATAGGACGAATAACCAGATTCCTGAAATTGGGCTGGGCGTGTGGGTGCCCGCTTCTAAAATCATAATTCTCCATTGCTTACTCCCTCCTGCCCGGATATGCCTTGTCGAGTGTCTGTGTGTGGTATATCCTGTTCGAGTTCTCTAGTGCCTCTTTATCTTCATCGATGGCCAATACGACGAATATGGCGAAGCTTGCAAGGGTCACAGCTGGGGCAAGCCAGAATGGCCATGCTCCATCCCAGAATGCAACTCTCATGATCATCGCAAGGGCAAGATTGAGCATTGAAAGGGGCAGAAGGTATCTCCAACCGAACTCCAATATCTGATCTGTCCTGATTCGATGGAGAGAGGCGCGTACCCAAACAAAGAGCGCGAACATCAGATATGCTTTGATGAGTAGGATGGCGATGCCAGGGGTCATTTTCGCGAGGATTGCAAATAGCCCCCCCACTAGAGGGAGCCCGATGAGTGTGTCTTGGAAGGGGAGTTCCCAACCACCAAGGAAGAATAATGCAAATAGGATGCATGCTGCATAGGCACGCATCATCTCAACTGCAAACATCAGACCCCAACGGATGCCTCCGTACTCTGTCCACCAGCCCTCGACGAGTTCTGCTTCTGCTTCAGGCATGTCAAACGGTATGCGCTCTACTTCTGCAATCATGGTGATGATGAAAAGAACAGCACCAAGAGGCATTAGGAAGATATTCCACGTATCTGACGATTGAATTTGGAAATCGACTATTTCGATAATATTGAATGAACCACTCAAAACGGCGATTCCGAGCACTGTGACGAGTAATGGGATTTCGTAAGCCGTAAGCTGAGCGGCCGAACGCATCCCGCCGATTAGGGTGTATTTGTTGTTTGAAGCCCATCCGGCGAAGAATACGCCCAACGGTGCGACACCAAATATTGCCATCATGAAGACCAGAGAAAGTTCTGGATTTGCAGCCCAAATATGCGGGCCGAAAGGAATGAATGCATAGACCATCACAGTCGTTGAGATGATTATCACTGGTGCGACTTCGAAAACTAAGCGGTCGGCCTTCTCAGGGACAATGTGTGCCTTAGTATTGAATTTCACGAAATCTGCCACAGCAGCCACGAAGCCGGGGAGTAGGAACCAAATTCCATGATAACCTCTGTCTCCAACTCTGGTGACCGACTTGGTGTGATGATCGTTTCCGAAATTCTTGTTGAGAGCACGGTTGACCATGCCTATTGGTGCGCCGAGGCCGAATGGAAGGGAATTCCACCATTCTCCAGCAGTGACTCCTCCTTCGCCTACCCACAGACTTCTTGCACTCATCGTATTTCCGAGTCTGTCCATCAATCTCCCAATGAATTTCCTCTCAATGTACGGGACTACGATGAGTGTGATCATCATGGTGGCGAACACTACAGTGCACATCACGGATGTGAATATGAAAAGGTGTAGTCCGGGCTGAATCGAGGAGAATGTTTCCTGCAGATTTATCGAGCCTAGGGGTCCGAGGCCTATGTCCGAGGAGGGCATTAAATTGCGGGTATTATCGAGGGTCCATCCAATAATGGAATCCATCCATCCCCTGATGTTGAGCCAGTCGCTGCTTGCCATGTATCTCCCTCACCTGTCTGTCTCTCCGATACAGGGGTCGAATGATCCCATGATTGCGGGGATGTCTGCAACCTTGTATCCAATCATACACTTCGATGCGTAAGGTAACGTGATGAACATAGGGGAGCGTATGGAAACCCGATAGGGATTCTTGCCTCGGCCATCCCCTCCTCCAACGATGTGAAACATTGACTCTCCTCTGCTATCTTCGAAATGATGGGAGCCGAATGTTCCCTCTGGCGCTCTTGATGGTGCCTTGGCGAGGATGGCGGGATCGCCTGGTTCGTGGTGGGTTTCAGAACCGCCGGGGATTCTGTCAATCGCCTCGAGAACCATGTTTGCTGATTCGACCATCTCGGTTACTCGTACTCTGTAACGATCATAGCAATCAGCACCCTTGACTGACGATCTCTCGACGGCGGGGGCCCAATCCAACTCAGAATATACCGAGTATGGATGTGCCCAACGAACGTCGTAGTCAACGCCTGCAGCTCGAACATTTGGGCCGGTTACTCCGTGATTGACCATCTCTTCGGCTTTGGTATATCCTACACCTTGGGTTCGCACGAGGAAGACTGTGCTCTCATCGAAGAGAGATTCATATTCTTGTATTCTCTGCTTAAAGAGGTCTAATTTGGCTCTAGCACGCTGTGCAAAACCATAGGGGAGATCTCGCTTCACTCCTCCGATCCTCGGGAAGTTGTAATGCATCCTTGATCCGCCCAACTCTTGAAGGAGATCCATCATCATCTCCCGTTCTCTGAGACACCAGACCATGATCGATAGATTTCCGATATCTGGCCCATAAGCCCCAAGCCACATGAGGTGGCTAGCGATTCTCTGAAGTTCGACCGCGATTAGCCGGATGTACTCTGCCCTCTCAGGGACTTCCACCTCAAGCAAGTCTTCAGCAGCATAAATGTAGGCATGGGACCATGTATTTGCACTTGCATAGCAAAGTCGGTCGCAGTAGGTGGTGATCTGAGTAAAGTCACGAGCCTCGCATATCTTCTCGACGCCGCGGTGGATATATCCGAGATCGGGCTCGGTGTCGACTACGGTTTCACCGTCCACCTTTACTTTCAAGGTCCAAAGACCGTGGGTCATAGGATGTTGAGGGCCCATTGAAATCCACATTTCTGCCATAGATATACACCCTCACTTTACCCGTCCTGAATCAGGAGATTTGCGTGAGAACCCCTGAGCATCGTCATACATTTCCTCAAACCCATGATATCGAAGTTTGTGCTGTTTCTGTAGAGGATGATAGCCCGGCGGGGTTTCATGGGGGTTTAGCACTCTCCGCATTCCTCGGTGGCCATCAAAATCGATCCCAACGAGATCCCAGGTCTCCTTCTCATTCCAATCGGCACCAACCCATATGTCTTGGACCGAGGATACAGAGGGGGTGCGTGTCTCAGGTATTGCTATGTTCACCTGAATTTCTAATGGGACTTCTTTACCGCTCAACTTCTTCGGTTCTGTAATATTCGGAATAATTGAGGATCCGTCTTCTGTGATTGCTGGATCCTTTACTCCAGTTCTTAGGAAGTGATAGATAACTTCCCAGTTCTTATCTGAAGAATCAGGCCAGTGGATGCCTGTTATCATAGAGCAATGATCGACTTCATGATCGTATTTCATCGTCTCAGCGACCTTTCTCCAGGATGACGGCTCACATTGAAGATGAGCGATATTCCGAGTCTGGGTCCCACTAGCTCTAGAGAGGACTTCCCCGGTGACGCCTTCTATGGCTATGAGAGAATTTACGAGCTGCATGGCGGCTTCGTTCTGATTCTCAGCACTGACCCTCTTACCCATTTAATCGCCTCCTTCAATCATCGCCGAGAATAAGTGGGGCATCGATTTCAGAACGCCCCTCGCTTGGAATAGCTCCGATACGAATTATTTTCTGTCGGAGTTTGGCAAACCCGTCGATAAGTGCCTCGGGCCTTGGGGGGCATCCTGGGATGTACACATCGACGGGAATTACTGTATCAACCCCCTCAAGAATATTGTAAGATTGGAAGTACGGGCCTCCTGAAATCGCACACTCTCCCATGGCTATGCACCACTTGGGTTCAGGCATCTGCTCCCAAAGTCGGACAAGGGGGTCGGCGAACTTCTTGCTGACTGGGCCGTTGACCAACAACACGTCACACTGTCGTGGACTCGAGCGGAAGAAGACGCCGAAACGCTCGGCATCGAATCGGCTTGCTCCAGCAGCAGCCATCTCAAGTGCACAGCATTTTATTCCAAGATGGAGTGGAAAGAGCGACTTTCTCTGACCCCAGTTGAAGAGGCGTCCTGCTAGGATTCCTATGACGTCCTTTATTCTCGATGCCTTGAGGGCCTCATCAGTTACATGGCCCACGGTATCCACCAATATCCTGCTGTTGAAAATTGAGAAATTCTGATCTTCATCCGCCATCCATCATCACCTCAAATGTATATCCTGCCCCTCTTCCGGAAGACATGCCAGACTCCGAGACTCATTAGTAGGACGAACACGGACATAGTGACTAGAGCTTCGATTACATCGGATTGAGGAAGATTCGGATCGATCACGATGATTCCCCCGAATGCGAGGAACATGAATGCGATATCGAATACTAGGAAGATGATGGCATACCAATAATATTGGAAATGGAAGTTTATGTGCGCCTCGCCCAATGGCTCTGCTCCACATTCATATGTCGAGGCAGCTCGAGGATACAGTGAATGATCTCGCTCATACCCTGGTAACAATATTGATCTTACTTTGGATCGATTATTCGGGTCTTCAGTGGGCCTGAGGAAGTACGAGGCGATGAATGCGCCAACGGGAAAACCGATGCCTACAAGCGTCATTATAGCGAACGCAAGATAGGCCTCCGTAACGGTATCCATCCGCACCACCACAGACCCACGGGGGGTCAACGAGTCATCCCACCTGAAAATGCTCCATAAACCCATCCAATCAGAATAGGTCGTTCAGACCCTACGATCTTCGCTGAGAGCTTCGAGAATTCGCTCGCTTTCACGCCTTGAACGGAGGGCAAGAACGGCCACTGTCGCCACACCTACTGCTATGAGTCCTATGACGATTATCTGCTCAGCATCCTCTGAGAGGGCTAGAAAGCCCGCTGGGAGCTCCGTAGCCGTAATGAGATCCAATGGTTGCCCTGCCGCAGGCAGACCCTTGGGTTGGACCACTATCGTGAATCTGTACTCGTCATCAGATATCAGATCGGCTGGAGGAAGTGTACTCACCTTGACCTCTATCGTTTGACCAGGCTCTAATTCAAAATCATCAGGTACGATATCAACAGACCAACCGCGTAGAGATTCGGTTGGAATGATAACTACATCCTCGTCGATATTGCCATTATTGGTTACGAAAAAGGAGTATTCGCCCTTGTCGGGGTATGCTGTTGTCTGCTTGGTTGATTCTTCAATGGTCAGTCTAAGGTCATGGATGGTTCTAATTTCAACCGCTATATCGATTGAAGACTCCTCATTTGGATTCAAGGCAGAGTATGCGCTGACCTGCATTAGCCCATTTAGCCCGTTAGCGGAGCCCTGCACCACTTCCATCCTGATATCGACTTGAATCCTATCTCCCGGTTGAACTGGAACTGGAGCGGATATGGTATTCCCCTGTATGCTTGTGGTCCTTACAACAAGAGCTTCGAGACCTGAGATATCGATTACAACATCATCCCCCGCGGGATAATCTCCAGTATTATCCACGAAGAAGGAAAGTACGACCTCACCACCGGGAGGGAGCGTTACATCAAGTTGTCCGGGAGTAAGGCCGGGATTCACAGGAGATAGCTCAAATGTGTAATTGTAATTTGAGACTGTTACCCTTACTGTCTCTTCAGCATCAGCGTCTGCTCCGAAAACTGCAGCTCTAGCTAGGATTCTGGCTGAATCTGCGTTTTCTTCGCCTTCGACATTGACATCAAGGAAGAGGCTTCGAGATTGGCCCGGACTGAGTTGTACTTGATTGAGTCCGTTTCCATTCGAATCAGAATAGGATGCAGACCACTGAGGGGAGTTGCATCCAGTCTGGTCCCCAGGGTTACACACTTGGAGTTTGATCGTATCTTCCACGTTCCCTTGATTGGAAACAATGAATGGGAACCTTACAATTTGGTCTGTGCGGCCATTCTGCGCAGTTGAGACGAAGTCTATCGTAACTTCATGTCTTTGATTGACATTCACGTTCAGAGTAACGGTGTCAAGGGTTCCTGAACCACCTCCGCCTGTGACTTTGAAGATCACTTGAGTTGATCCTGCTAGTGCGTCATCCGGGACTGAGATAACTGCAGTTGAGGAGCCCTCATTTTGAGAAGTCTGTGCGGCATTGAGGCTATGGGAGGGAGGTGAGAACGATACGCTCCACCCAGATAGTAGGGGTTCTGTTGCAAGCGTGAAAGTATCAGCGCCGTTTCCAGTGTTCTCGAGATATATCGTAACCTGCGGCTGGCTCCCGGGTTCTACGTTCGATATTGATGCAGTATTGGTGGAAATATCTCCGGAGTGTATCTGTCCAACCTTTATTGTAACTGTGGCTTCGCAACCGACTGACGAGCCTGCCTTTGCCATTATTCTAATGTCGACACTTGATCCAGATTCCACAGACGAGTCTGGTGTGATGTCAAATCCGAATGTGAAGGTGTCTCCGTTATTGTTGGGTTCTGCGAGAAGTTTGCTTGTAGGGGAGTCGAAGGAAACCCAACTGGATATGTCTTCGCCGCCTGCGCTTTGTGCTTGGACAGCAGCAGTCCATGCAGTGTTGCCTGTATTTGTGACTTCGAAGTTATTCGGGGAACTTGTCTGGCCAGGTTGTAAATTCGCGAATGACCAATCAAGTTCTTCATCGCATGTTCTTATTTGAGGTACGACTCCTGTAAGTGTGAGGTTGTCTTCAGCACCATTGGTTGGATCGTTGGTGACCGCGGCCCTCAGTATGAAGCAGTGCTCGCCGGCTTCAGTTTCACCCTCATCATCCAAGGTGATTTGAAAGTCAACGTCTTCATTGTCGCCTGAATTCAAAGTTACGGTGGCGGGGTCAACCGAAGCGGAAACCGTCTCATCATTAGAATCGCAACCGCTATCGTTCTCGACACTGAGTTGTATGTTTGCCTGCTGATCTCCATTATTTTCAACATTGACAATCCAATCGATTGAGTCGCCTTCTAAGTCATATTCTTTCGTCAGGGTACCGGTTGTCAAGACGACAGAATAGAGGCCTCCGTCCTCAGCGGTTGTAGTAACAGTGAGTGAATCGGATTGTGGTGTTGGCGGCGTCCCTCCAGTTGCGGAGATTGTCAATGTCGTCTCGCAATCTCCCGATGCTGTGTCATCTACTTGCACCTCGAGATCTACGAGTTCGTCGCTGTTTGAATTGACGCTGCCAGTTGGAGAGTCGACGGTCGAGGTGAATCCATTGCACCCGGCCCCCTGTTGGGTCGAGAGTGAATATGTCATGTCATCATCTCCATTATTCCTTATCGTGATTTCATAAATCGCTGGATCGCTTGTCGTTGCAGGCTTCTCTGAATCAGGGGTTGAAAGCTGCGGATCTACATCCGCAGAGACGGTTGGGGCAATGGCCGCGATGAGCATGAGCGCCGCGACTACGGTGATGGAGTGGGGCCTCATAGACTCTAATTGCCGGTCCTAACCTCTCTAAGGGCTTCGGCCTTCAGTGTGGTTCAAATCCCGAATTACACGTTAATCGGTATTTTCCGAAATCATCTCTTGGATAAATCGATCAATGCCTTCGATTGAGATGCAGACCAGCCAGTGGACTGTAATTGCATCGAGACTGACTTCTCGGATTCACCGGCATCTAACGCGGTCTTTGCCCATCTAATTGCAGCGATTCTATCTTCCATCTCATCTTTTGAAAATAGCTTACTTTTACTCTCAGTTGTTGTTCTGAGTCGCATGGTTGTAAATACACCAATTGCAACTACAACGACAAGACCGATGAGTATGGTCAACAGAGGCATACCCCCTGATTCAGAGGCACGGACTTGGAGAGGCACCTCGTAGGACGAGCCTTCGATGGTCGAACTGCCCTGAAGATCAATGACAAACGGTCCTCTTGCCGTACCAACGGTGACCTCAATTTGTATCGATCTAGATTCTCCTGGGGATAGAGATAGAATCGTATCCCCCAATATCGTATGGGACCACCCGGAGGGTGCGTCCACCTGGATTCTACTGTTTATCGGCGAGTTGCCAAGATTTTCTACATTCAGGGTTATCTGTGTGGTGTCTCCTGTGTTAATTATGGGCATATTACCCTGAAATGACCATTCCATCTTGGATGTCTTTTTGACCAAAATGGATACAGTATCGATTGCTATAAGCCCCCCATCTTCAAGTCTCAGAGTCAATATGGCTTCCGATCCTCCCTGTTGTGTCTCAGGGATAGTCACAGAACACCAAACTTTCGAAGAAGTACCCGGCTGTATGGTGCCGACGGGCGAGCAGGGAGCAACCCAACCATCTTCTTGGGCCGTTAGTTCAGCAACTGGAGACCACGTCCCAAGCCCTTGATTCGCCACATTCCAAGAAAGATCGAACTGCGTGCCGACGGGAAGAGCGCCCAAACCTAGGGGACTTGTGGACGAGGACCCGTCTGCAGACACGATGGATGAGAAGGATACAACTGGCTGTGCCCCCGAAGTTACGTCTATTGTTCGATTCCACAGAAAGGCATTGCCATCCTGAGTTAGGAATCTGACCTTCACAAGTCCGCCGACTGCGCGTCCATTGCCTTCGAGGGCCAGGTCCCAGATTGACGTGGAGGACTTGTCGATTGTAATGGTTTGAGTTGAAGAAATACTGGACCAGCCCCCAGGTAGAGAAATTATCTGAGGTGTGAGGATAATCTCTCGATTGCCCTCATTCACAATCTGCACGGGAACCTCGTGTCTAGCGTCTGGTCTAACCTGCTCATCTATACCACCTGAGTCTGGTGTTAGGCTTATTTTGTCCGATGCAGCGACGATTAACGGTATGTCCTCTACCCATGAATCGGTTGTTGTGCGGGCTGAGATAGTCAGCTGTGCGCTCATCAGTGTTCCAGCGGTGACCACTACAGACGGCGGTTTGAGCGTGATATCGATCGAACGATGGGCTCCTTTTGCCAGAGTCCCTGTTGAACCGTGTGTTGAATCTACAAAGGTTCCGAGGTTGTCCAGAGTTGCTCTCCATCCAGCTGGTGCCTCCAGAGCCAGATCGTACGTCTGTGGCCCATTTCCTTCGTTTGTCAACTGTAGAGAGGCAGTTGATGGGTCAAATGCATCGACGGCCAATGTGCCGCCTGGAACTCTAAGTTCTACAGCGGGAAATGGAGACACAGTCAATCTCAAAATGAGCTCGCTAGTAACGTCATTTACCTCGTCTATACCTGTGATTATGACTCTGTAATTACCTGGTTCAGGAGGATTTGGATGCGCCAAGGCGAACGATAGTTGCTTTTCCTCTGAAGCATTCAGATCGACCTCGGTCTGAGAGAACGAGCTGTACCAAGGCACGATGGCTCCATCTGACATTCTGACAACATTCGATGCAGATATCGAGGCGTTGGTGGGGAATAATGCTGTATTGGTGAGGGCTATCTGTAATGTTGTGGAGCCGCTTGGAACAGTCATTACAGGGTTAGGATTGTCTGTTTCAACGCGAATTCCAGGCTCACTGACTTCTATTGGAATTGTGAGCAGATTGTTTTGTTCTGATGATTCTTCCACCTGGTCGGTGGGGTCAATCTCAATAGAAATTTGACGTATACCCGATGCCGCTGGGGTCCATTGCCATTCCAGTGGTACCGCTTCACCGGGAGCCATGCTTATTGTTTGTACACCGAGAGGCTGTCCAGGAGAAGACGCAGAGATTGAGACGGATGGTACTGATCCTGCACCGAGATTCGCAATGGTTGCTCCAATGGTAACCGTCTCTCCTACCTGTGGGATTGGTGTTGAGAGTGTGAAGCTGTCTGTATCAACAGCGGGATCGGGTGTCAGATCATTCACATTCACACCCCGGAGTGCAATAGAGTACGGCTGATATTGTCGTGCTCCTGCGTGATAGACGTCGCTAACCCGGACAGTCCAGACGCCGAGTCCTGCTGATTCGACCAAGACCGCTTCTACATTGTTTACGGAATCTGCCTGGCCGCCGGTCACTGAATGACCCTGTGAGAATACATTCCCGATATACGTGGAGGTGCCTCCCGGAGAGATTACCTCCAGGTCGAGATCATTACGAAGTTGATCTGAGGAAGAAGTAGATCCAGGATAGTCTGACCATGCGAGAACTACCTTCAATGGCTCACCCGCACGAGTAACTTCGAACGAATACTCGTCAATTTCACCACTTTTCAGCCTGTGGCGATCATCGACAAATATTCCAACGTCAGATTCTGGAATCAGGCTGTTGGACAGGTCTATTCTTCCCCAACCCTCTACATTGTTGGGAATATTGGGCGTACCGATGTCCTCTGCACCAAGGATGAGCATGGCTTTGATGAGCGATGCCTGTGGGGCAGGCCTCTGGGCGATTTCCATCAGGTATTGTCTGATCAGAATCGAGGCGCCGGCTGCTGCTGGGGTGGCCATTGATGTTCCGCTGAATTCTTCATACCACTGTCCAAGTTCATTGGATCCACCTGACTCTTGGGCCTCGCACGACCGAACGTACATTCCTGGAGCGATCACATCTGGTTTGATTCGGCCATCATCGGTCGGGCCTTCGCTGCTGTAAGGGTACATTGCATCAGAGGACCCGTATCTATTCTGATGTGCTCCGACTGTGACTACATTCTTTGCTGTGGCTGGTGGTGAAATTCCGCTGCTGCCTTCGTTTCCAGCCGAGAAGAAGACGGTCATTCCTTCGTATGTCCAATATTGATCCCATGTGCTAATTCGATCATCGGCATCCTCTGCCGATGTTGTGTATGTGTTGTAACCGGAACCCGAGCCCCAGCTGTTGGTATGGAAACGCGCTCCGTTGTTGTATGCCTGGGAGAGCATTGTATCTATCCCATAGCTGTACAGACCGCCAGAGTCATCATCCTCCATTGCTTGGAAAACGATTTCCGCTTCAGGAGCCACTCCAGCATACTGCCCGGAGCTTCTGGATCCGGAACCCACGGCCGTACAGGCTACGTGCGTACCATGTCCAGAACCGTCTGCTGTGGAGCTGTCACCAGGGGTTACTGATGTTCTAGAGACGATTCTGGATCCAAAATCACCGTGATCATGGTCTATGCCAGAGTCTCCGACAGCGATTCTCTGTCCAGAACCATCTAGCGTGGTTGAAAACCATGTCTCTACATCTTCAGACTCGGTGTGGTCCCTTACCTCATCATTTGAGAGTACGAGTCGAGGCATTGGGGCGATCCATGCTACAGCAGGATTTTCAGCTAGAGAAGCGATTAATTCGTAATCGATTGAACCCCATCTCCGTCCATTGTCAACAATACCGCTGTCTACGAACCCCATCTCATCAAGAGTATCGAGATTGCCGATTCCAAGAGGGCTTGAGTCGTCCGATCTGCCTCCATCTAGAGTGTTCCAACCCAGTACCTCCACTTCGATAATATCCTGTTTGGATTCGATCGAGGGATGTATCAACAAACCTATTGGGACAGGGTGGGATACCGCCACTAAAGGCAAAAGAGCTACTTGTTCGAGTGCCTTTTCGTCACCTTGGACTAAGAAGCCAGATGGTGGAACGGCTGTTCTTATCTCTATGTCTGGTATTTCCTCGATTATCATTCTGGCATCCCACATACCAATCATATCGTCAACCAGAACCATTGCCAAATCTTGCCTTGGCTGAGTAAACTCGGCTTGAATGGTCTGAGAGGGTAGGAATCCAGCCAAAGTGTACATTCCAATGGGGGTGTCTGCACTCATTGATCGACCTCTTTCGACGCCGAAGAATGTGACTGGTTCAGAGATATCCGAGATCTTCGAAGGTCCTGAAAGATCGACCTGCTGGATTCGATATTCATCGGAAAGAATGTCTTGATTATCGAAATCTATTGACCCCCACATCATTGTCGTAAGAAGTGCCGCTATGAGCAGAGCACCCCGCTTCTTCATATTCATTGAGGGCCTTCTGGCTCTCTATGAGCGTATGGGTATTCAGTTCAGGATTCAGAAGATTGTAAAGTCTCCCACATTGATGTGATACTCGGAAGTCCATTGGCCTACGTCATGGGTCCATCTCTCTGTCTTTCTATCCCCATCGTACGCATAGTATTCGAGATCTATCTCAATCGTATAATTCTCCCAGACAGAGGCACCGTCAATGATGAGTTCCAAATCATCGTGGGCAATCGAAGTATGGGCACCAAGTCGTTCCCATGAAAAATCGGTCCTCCCGATTTCAATACCGACGTCGTCAACCATTCTTATTGACATCTCAATGTCTTCCATGGTCCTGGAGCCCCGGTTATCTAATTCAACCAAAACGATGTGTCCTCCTCCAGATTGGCGATAGACGACATCGGCAGTTACTCCATCATAGGGGATTACCCAAAGGGAGCTTCCCAGAAGAAGGAGTGTAACGATGAGAATTACTAGACTTGAGAATATCACTCTCACCGGATGTACGCGCTCAAGAGCTTCTTCAATGGACTCCAAGAGTTCATCGGCCGCTTCTTCATCAGCCTCCGTGGGCTCAAGATCGGAGAACCTTCGAGAATCCTCCACGATTATATCCCCCCTATGATCGTCATCACGACTGTTGTGAGTCCGGATGTTAGGGGCTCTGGGATGACAATATGGGTTGTTGAGCCATCGACGCCTGGAATGCTGTTTATGATCGAAAGATCGGAGGCCATGCCATTCACACCGAAGGTCGTCCCCGTGGGAATTCCATTGGTAAACTGGGCATCGAGAAGGACGCCGCGAAGGTCTATCCTGCGATCATCGTCAAGAATCGCATGCGCGCGGGCAGAGGCAACAATTCTCCCACCTTGGACATCAGAAATCTCAAAGTATCCGAATTGAGAAATTAGATTGTGCACCTCTATAGTTGCGCTCTTGATGTCCTGGCATAGAATCTCCATGTCTTCCAATACAACCGGGGGAGCAGCTGGGACATTTGATATCCTCATGTAAAGAACCTCAACTCCGTCACCAGAAGACTTCACAGCAAGGCCAAAGTCTTCCGTGGGCTTAATGGAAAGTCTATCTGCCATCCCCTGTGCTAACATCAGGATGTCCCCTCTTTGGTTGATTGCCTCTCCCTGTGCCTCGATAAACATCGACATGCCAGGAGTACTCGATGCAAAGTCGAGTTGTGCAATGCCCTGGAAGGCAAGGCTCTTGGTTATGTCAAATGTCCTTCCAGGTTCTGTTGATAATGCGATTGTCCCGGGTACGTCTTTGAGGAATACTGTCGCTGGACGCCATTCCCCATCGAACCACTGCATCTGTTGAACCATCATTGAATCGACCGCTCTCCCCTGAGAATCCTGATATTCCGTTGGAACGTCCATGTTTATCCTAATGGCTGTTCCAAGACTGGCGTCGAGATTGACTCTGCTCGGCACGCCGTTAATGAGAATCTCAGAACGCGCCCCTACATTCCGGTCTAGTAGCTCTGCATGGATACTTGAGAGGGGGAAGGAGGCTGCATACCTAGCGACAGTATCTATCTCAGATATGCTTCCAGTGGTCTCTGTCACATCGATTACCATCTCGAGTTCGATATCTGAGCTAACACCCACTGGAAGTCCATGAAGAGTCACGAAGGCATCCATTCCCTGGATGGAATCCGTTGCGATAATCATGGACTCCGCACCGGGTAACCACCCCTTGGCATCAACGGCCACAGTCCACTGAGAGCCGTCATCAATCACCCTCCTTTCCATTTCAAGATCTATTGAGGGAGGCAAGTTTGGTATCCATGCCTTCATTGAGAATCCGGAAGACAGTCCTTGAGTGGGTGCGTGTATTGCGATTCCGTGTACCCAAGGAGGCTCCACCTCTGGCTCTTCGCCCTGTTGTGCTTGTACGATGAGATCGAAATTTGAATTCGATTCTAGCTCAATTCCATAGTTGAATGAGGTACTAGCACCTTCAGCCCCGGTAGAGAGTTCCGAAGTTGCGGAGGCAAGAAGACGATTAACTGACTGGCCAAGATCTGTGAATCCGCCCAAGAAGAATGCTAGACCTGAAACGCCTTTTGTACGGTCTAGGACTGGTATATCGATACCGACATCATCACTTGAGTTTCCGGGGATCTGGAGAGATATATCCGAAGGCAGTGGATCGAGCAAAATCGTTGCTGTGAGTGAATTATCCTGGCCAATAACTGGCACATGGTCGACTGCTATCCCGAAAGGCACGGGCTCCGCTGTCGTTATCCTAGCAGTGCTCCTACCCGCGCTGCCGAATGCGCCTGGGTCATTGGCAGGGGACCAAGAAATACTATTCAATCCGGATATCCTCGAGGAGAGAGAAGAGGCCTCATTCTCAGAGTCATGGGTGTAAAGAAAGTGATTTCCAACCATTATCTCAGGTTCTTCGGAATTGGTTATCTGCGCCTCAATCGAAGAAATTGCTCCATCAGTACTCCATGAAAGAGTATCTCCAAATTCAGCATCGAAGGAGTCGGGGATGCCCAATATCCTGACCGCCTGTCGCTGTGTTCCGTTGGAGGCATGATATTGGAACGACTCTATGTCCTGACTAGCAGAATACGATGAAGAATCAGAATCGATTGTCATATCTATTACATTGGGCAGGTCGGAGATGCGGAGGCTTTGCACCGAGGCATTTGAGAGATTGCTGCCATAATGGTCAATATACAGGAATTTGAGTGCGCCGTTGCTTCTTGACTTCATTTGGAAGGTTCGCTCCTCCGTGGCCGAATCGTAAGTTACGTGTACTGCTTCCAAGCCAGAGAATGCAATGGATGCTGCGATAGGCACAAGGGGTTCAACGAGGCCATCATTGCCCTGCACAAGCGCTGATTCCCGATCTCTTGAGAGAATCAGATGATCGGAAGACTCGATCTCCATATGGTCGTGCGACCCGATAGCCAGCTTCACCGATGATAGTATGTCGGGCGCCCTAGTGATTCGAAAATCATCTGTAATCTCAAAATGTAGATTTTGTCCACCGCCATCCGGAGAGAACTCAATCCCTCCGCTTAACGCATCAACCACAATAGTTGGAACTGAGTTAATTATCAGAGCAGTTTCCAGGAACACATCCACCAGATTTACCAACGCTGCATCCAGAATTCTTGAAAGAAAATCTAGATTCTGGTTATTGCCAAACGATACGTCATTTCCTTCGTCATTACCTCCGATATTGAAATCCCCGTATACAATCAGCGCGGTTGGAATCGCTCCAGTTAGAATTGATATCTTCTGGTGATCGGTTATCACTCCGCCTCTAGTAAGCCATGAGTCGTATTCGATAGCGCCTATTTTACTCACTGATCTTAACAATATCATAGATTTTGGTGGGTCTGCTGGATTGATTGGAAGGTCCTCATTATCTTCATTCGGGGAAGTGTCTCTGGAGAAATTCTTGACTGCAATGATTAATCCAAGACGGTCGGGTTGTGACCCAGGTAACTCTGGACTAGACCTAGAACCAAGCATCGTAAAGACTCGATCTATCTCCTGGGGCGAAAGCGAACCTGAGGGCATTCCCCTCAGCCAGCCCAATGAATCTGTGGAGTTTCCGTGATCCCCGTCCGCACGGTCCTCGGGCACATTTACCCTATCCTCGTGAAAATGAAGATGGATGTCTGCCCCGCGATCGGCGTAGTATTCCAACGTACTCAGACTTCGCTCTCCTGGTCCACCAATGCCTGAGGTGAGAGAAGAGTCCGTACGGATGGTTACGGAAACCTCTCTTGGAATATCGAGTTCTTGGCCCTCCGGGTGAATACCAAGATCGATGTATGCAACTTCCCATATCTCACGTTCCCCCTCATCTGGTGGAGAATAATGGATGTAGCCGAAACCCGCTCTTATGCCACAAGAAATCTCCATCGACGTGAGGGTGTTGAGTTCCGCGGGATCATATCTATCTGGACACTGGTCTTCAACTGGGTTGTTTATCGAAATCACATATGGCGCGGCCAGTGATGCTATGGAAATTCCAGAGTCATCAATATCGCCATTAGGATTGAATATTCCGAAAGTGATTGCTGCCAGGAATTCTGCGCCTGCATCGGAAATATCGAGGAATATTCTCTCTATGCCTACGTCCAATGTAAATTGACGTGGTGGTTGCGTGAATGCGGAATCGATAATCCAGACGTAACTCTCACCCTGATTGAGTCCTAATGTATCTGAATAGGCGAAAGCCTTGACAAGAGATACCTCCATACTCTCCATATTCACCCATGCAGGGTCTTCTGGAGTCTCTTCATCGATTACATCGACTTGAAACTGGATGGTTGGCTTGATCCACAGTCTGTCCCCACTTACGCCCCAGCCGCCATTGAAATCAAATTCGAGAGTTAGGCCAACCTGGATGTCATCATTCCCATCCCCATCTACATCCATCGAATGCAGGAACGGATCGCCATTGTTGAATATCAAGGAAATAAGCGAATCTGTAAATGTGACAAGCTCGATTGTTTGTTGTACATCTCCACTTTGATCTTCGTACTCCACCCAGATAGCATAGTCAGTGATATTGAATATAGTGGACCATATGTTTCTCACCTCCCCGGGCAGGGGTTCATTGGGGTCAGTTAGGATTCGATATGGACGTGGATGAATTACCTCGGGAGGAGTCGTTTCGATTTCACTGATGCCATTCAATAAATCACCAGTTCCATGAATCGGGGAAAGCTCGTCACTATCTCTTATTGACTCCCTAATCTGATTCAGAGCTGCACCGGCTTCATCCCTCGCCTGAGGATCGGATTTTATTGCTCGGTCCATTGCCAGAACTGCATCCAGATCATCAAGAATCCGGAAGTCATCAGAGGCGACCCTCTGCTCAGCACTTGCGAGAATTGTCGGAGAGGCCGCGGAAAGAAAGAGGAGCGCTATGACCAGTGCGGACCATGGCGGGGAGGCGGCGGAAATTGGATGGACAACACGAGCGGCATCCGCAGCCATGTCACCAAGTTCTTACGAGGCTGATTTAGGATGTTCCCCGATGTGACCCTCTTAGGTCACGGTCGACGGACAACCTCGATGGAGCCGCAAGCAGGACATGGAACCCTGACACCTGGGGCTCCGGGCGGTATCCTGACCTTGAACGAGGTTGAGCAGGAACTGCAAGAGGACTTCAGTTCAATAGAGTCCGAATCCTGATGTGGCTCTTCTTCCATTACCTTTGGATCCGGTTCGGGCTCCACTGCTGGT
>DANO01000018.1:0-88041 GCA_002497295.1 Euryarchaeota archaeon UBA171
GCAAGACGGGGCCGACGGCGCACAGGGCCCTCCTGGAACAATGCCCGTCGTAATGGAAATGACAGTCACGGTTTCAGGAATGAAGTATTACATCAATGGAATACAACAAGCCGACATCGTTCTTTACAGGGGATTTACGTACAACTTTGATTTATCCTCATCTACACTGGCATATCATCCATTCACTCTAGGAACACTCGCCGAGGGAGGCCAATATACTTCTGGAACAAGCACAACGAACCAGATTCTGTCGTTCACTGTCCCTCTCGATGCACCTGATGATTTGTTTTACTATTGTCAAAATCATGGCAACATGGGTGGCTCGATTGAAGTATCTTCGCTAGGAAGCGTTAGTTAATTCTGTCATCGAACGCTCCGAGGGGGTCGCTAGGACCAACCATATTATCCCCATTGCTATTTGAATAAATGCAGTGACAGCAATGGTTTCTCGAAGGCTGAGAACATCATATTCCATGACTAAACCGGCCCCCAGTGCAGAGAAACCCATCATCCCCGTTAAGAGAAAGTAATCCGTGCCAGCAACGCGACCACGCCATTCGTCCGCCGTCCTCTCTTGAAGCAGAGTGGTGCTGAGAACCCAGTTTATACCACTACTTCCGTGGGATATGAAAACCAGCGCTAAGATCGCCCATGTCCATTCAACGGCCGATATAGCGAGATAGAACGCACCTGCAATTAGAATTGACCACCCAAGAAGAGAGGGCCTCAGCCTATCTGATTGCATGAGCCTCCTGCCTAGCACAGGTCCAGTTCCGGACCCAAATCCACGAGCCATATACAGTATTCCTATCGATCCAGCAGCGACTGATCCGAATCCTGCCTCCATGCCGATGAGTATGAGCAGGAATACCTGGGCACCACCGCCAGCAGCCCACATTGCCTTGGCGAATACAACTCTCCGTATGGGCGGATTCATCCTTATGTGTTTCCAACCATCCAATATTTCCACAAGACCGGTAAGTATCCCCCCTTCACCTCGTTCCTCTTTGCTGGGACCTCCGAACGGCAGGCTGGCGAATATCAGCGCGGAAATCAGGAAGGTTAGCGTGTCGATCCAGAGCGCCATCTCGATGCCCAATTGAGAGATTGTCAACCCTCCTAGGCCTGCACCTATGCCAAGAGATGCAGACCACCCCGCACTCCCCATGGCATTGGCCGTCAGGAGCTCTTCCTCATCGCATATATTCGGAAGATACGCGGTTTCTGCAGGGTCGAATAGGACTCTGGCGAAAACCAGTGTCGAGGTCAAGGCGTAAACCGACCAAAGACTGCCTAGCAGGTCAAATGATAGGAATGCCGTGAGAACAAGGAATGAGGAACCATTGGCAAGAACCATCAGACTTCTTCGGGAATATCTGTCAGCAAACATCCCGGTCAGAGGCTCCAGGGGGGCATGCGTCAAGCTGCGAACAGCCATCACACCAGCTATGGCGAGAGGGGAACCGTCCGAGACCTCGCCTGCTAGGAGGAACATCGAGATTATTGTGAACCAATCTCCGATGTATGATATCATATTCGCAGCAAAGAGCCTCCTGAACGGACCATTCCTCCGAAGCAGTTTCACATATCCTATGCTTGCCACAACGCAAGCCCGAAGGAGCAGGTTATCATCTAATGCATCAAGCCAATTGCTATGTGTTTTCAGTATGGCACCTCACAATATGCGCGAGCGGCGTTTGGTGTGGATCGACCTAGAGATGACCGGCTTACACCCGGATGGAGGCGACTGCATAATAGAAATCGCCACGATAGTCACGGAAGGAGACCTATCGCTCGTCGCAGAAGGCCCAGTGCTTGCAGTAGCCCCAAAAGATCCGAGCCGTCTTGATTCCATGGACGAATGGAATACTAAGACTCACACGACCTCAGGATTAGTAGAGAGGATTAGGAGGGAAGGCGTCGATATTTCGGAGGCAGAATCCGCAACTCTAACCTTCCTGAAAGAGCACTGCCCACCGGGACTTCCACTTGCAGGCTCTTCAGTTCATCATGATCGTCGTTTCATAAGAAAGGAGATGCCAGCTTTGGACGAGTTCCTCTCATACCGGATTGTCGACGTATCGTCATTCAAAGAGGTCATCAGGAGATGGGCGCCGGATCTTCCGAGGCACACTAAGCCCCCTAACCACAAGGCTCTGGAGGACATAAGGGGCTCAATAAGCGAATTGCAGTATTACAGAGACTCGGTTTTCAAAATATGATCAACATGATACTTACTCATTCAATCGGTATGCCGTCTGAATCAGTCAATACCACATTTATGGCCAAGCCACGCCTGTGAAATGCAATTAACTCCAGTCCATGTATCCTGTGACCAGTCACAGCCCGCCCGATCACTGGACGATCTTTTTCGTCGGGCAGCTCAGTAAGAGGTCTTCTCACGCCTTCTACATCATCGAACCAAGGAGCTGCTCCCTCAGGAGAAAACCAGACCCCAAGAATCAGGTCTACCCCCTCGGTGAACTGGGCAGCCTCAGCATCAGCCCCGCTTGGAACCGCTGGGGCATTCGGATGTGTGTGTAGCCAGTGTGTAAACCTCCCTCCGCGAGGCCCTCTGTCCTTTGAGAATAGACCATCAACCCACTCTTCTGGAACATGATGGACCTCATAGGAATCCCCACGATTCACAAGATGTGGCCTCCCAACCAACATCCCCTGGCCCGCAAATAAGCCAGGCTCATCCGAGGAACCGATATAACGAGTCAATCCCCCTAAACAATTTATTTTCTCGGTATCGACATCCAATCCCACTAAGATCTCATCTGGGAGCGATCTGAATGTCCAATTGAGTATTTCATATAGTGAATTCATTGGGATTGCCATCAGACCAGCATATGCATCTCTATTTTCAAGAGACGTTAGGTTGTACCTCTGGGCCGCACTAAACAGCCAATCAGGAACCTCCTCACGCATCATCCGATCCACACACCCCTCATTCATAGTCGTGATGAGGAATTAGATTTACATCCAGAACCACGTGATCCCATCTTGGCGCATAACTCTTGATTCGGTGTATCGTTGCTGGACGGACATCATAATCATTCGAAGCAGCTTGAATTTCCGATATCCAATTAGTCGAATAGTGATTATACTCCCCAGAGGCTGCTAATCCATGCAGATGAATCATGCCCCCATTTTCAGATATGGCTCCAATAGCCGCATCAACAGCAGACGTCGCATCAGGAAGAAGCCCTAGGATGATTCGATCGACTTCTAGATTACTCAACGTCACCGTTTCTCTACAGTCTCCTTCCAAGATAGTACATTGAGATTCAACGCTATTCTCCTTAAGATTCCATCTCAGTGCTTCTATAGCGGCATTATTCCATTCACAAGACCACACTGTGATGCTGGGGTCTGCCATCAGGGATGGAAGGGTGTAGTAACCAATTCCCGCGAACATATCCAAAATCCTCTCCCCTCTTTTGCCTATTTCACGCATCCTACGCCTCTCATTGACGTTTCCCGCACTCCACATGCATTGCAGAATATCGTAGCCATAGCGAATGCCATTTTCCTTTCGTACTGCCCATCCTCCTCTCGAGTTCATCAGCAAAGGCTCAATCATGGGCCTCCTCGTCGGACCATCTACCTCTCCCTTACGGAAGACCCTCTCCGCTCCTAGGCATCTAGCCACGCAAACCCAGAGGGATGACGCAGAAACGTAATCCCAGAATTCGCTGACGAAGGCCGAGGGTGGGAGAATCACAACGTCATCGAAACGCTCCCATTTCTTGGGAACGTCAGATGGAAGAGGAACATCCTCCGAGACTCCACTTTGAATCAATAGATCCCTGAGACCTTCCTCCAAATTGGAGTGAGGGTCTAAACGAGCCATGAGTGATCGGGAAGGCGCGATGATAAAGACGGTCACCCCTCTGAACAGTACTATGGGGGCGAAATCCATCTCTGTTTTCCTCGTCGTCATAATGGCCATATCGACGGTTAGTGCAGATCCCCCGCCCGGTTCGCCTGAGGTTCAGAATTCAATTTGCGACACTAATGCAACCCCGGGAGGAATTTGCGATGACTACGACTCGGATCTAGATGGAAGCATTGGCCCAGATTGGTCGAAAATCGCAGTTCAGCTGTCCATGGAAAGTGCGAGTGAGATTGAGATTGAGATATTTGTTGCAATGCACGAGGTAAGCAGAACACAACTCGGTCTACAAGAAGTAGATCTTGAAGGCGACTCAGGGCCTGAGGATGGAATCCCCGCTGATCATATCAGGAATTTCTTCGATGAAGAAACAGGCGATGGGAGAACCGTAAGCGACAGGATGTTCGACGAGGTAGATAGAATGGTCGCAAATGTCCTCGGTGAGAATTTCGAATCCATAGGTCAGCCTGTTACGAACACAGTCAACCTTGTACCGAGAATACTTTCCTCAAATCTGCAATGCACCGCAGATTCAACAATCGATTCTGCTGATGAAGACGAATTCAGGGACAACAATCCATTCTGGCCCCCCATATGTGTTAGATCAGCACTCTCGGTGACAATCAATGCCTCCTCAATCGGCATGGACGAAACAAGGGGAAATCTCGATAGAACCTTGCGCGGCCTCTTGATAATGGGCGCCTCGGTAGATCTCGAATTCGATCTTCTAGTTGAGCCGGGCCAGTCCCTAGAGATGTCCCTCATTCCGCCCCCATATGCTGAAGCAACCTCGGCAAGACAAGGCACATCTATTGTAAGCCAAGATATCGCTGATTTCAGAACACAAAGATTTGCTGTAATCGATGAGGACAGAATCGGAGAAAGCCCGCTCCAACCAGCATCTCCCTTAACATTAGATACAACAATTCAACACCTTTCCGACGAAACGTCTACTGTTGATTTGAGCCAGACAGATAAACCAGGGCTATCCATCAACCTAGTCGTCGATGCAGTTGATACATCTAGGGCCAGATTCGGCTTAGATATCGCCCTGCACCACTTGGATTCTTCAACTTTAGAGGCATGGTCAATCGATATCGAGCAGGACGGAGTCGACGTTCCATGGGTCACTGCTGATGGACTCCGACTTCTAGATGAGGAAACAGACGTAGGGTTGAACCAGGTCATAAATGGCATACCCCTGGATGAGATATCCGAATCTCTAAGTGAAGTCCTCGGAAATGATATACAACTGGGGACACCATTCTTTTCTCAGACCAATGAAACTGGCGGGCTTGAGTTCATCCACACACCGGGCTCAACTTGTTCAGAGACGTCCCCTTCCCGATATTGCCTAGCTGGGCCCAATTCGATGGGCACGACATATCCAATCCTAATATCCGCATACAGTAACCCGGCCCCAATCGAACTTTCGAAGACTTTCGAACGTCTTCTAGAGAATAGTGGAATGGACGTTGCCCAGATTGACATTTCTGCATTCACAGACGAAGATCTTGCAAGGATGATGTCGGTGCTATCAGTCGATCTCTCTCATGATGTCGGTTGGATAGCAGGAAGCCTTCCAGACATACTACCCGATTCAGATTTGCAAATACGTATAGATCTCCCAAGCTGGGTCAGATCGACCAGTGGAAACCCGTCAAACCTCGTCCTCGATGTCTCTGAGGGAGACGCTATCCAGAAAATTAGCGTTGAAGGAACCAGACAATTCGATTGGAGGCATGCGATTTGCATGAATTCAACCCTCTGTACGGACGATAGCCAAGACGTGATTTGCAAATCCTCACAGCCCACATGTGTCGCGGCAACTATTGACTTGAGCATAGAAAAAATATCCATTCGAGAACTGTCTTCCACAGCAATAGTTGACTTTCATCTTGACTTCACCATAGACCTCTACAGAGTCGATGTGGACTTCGGGATAGAGGGGGTGGAAATTTCTCCAATGCCTTCTGATTTGATGAGACACGTCGTTAGCGTAGGGGACAGGGCTGAGGGCGGCATATTGAATGGAACTGAATTCAAGCGAATCGACTCCCCGTTTCCCAATGATAATCATCCAATAGATCTCGACATATCCAATGAGGGCTTGCAAGACCTAGCAGATGAGATGACGAACAGAATCCGTTTGCAGATGATTGAATTGAGCAAAGAAGAGGGTTCTGAAATTGAATTAGGAAACCTAGGCTCTTTCACCCCGATAATCGATCTCTCAGACGCCCCCCTTGCTCTCTCTGTAGATAGATTCGAATCATTGCAGTCGCCAGAACTATCTGATCGTCAACCACTTCGAATCGGCGGCTCTATGTCCGACGCACAGATCAGAATTTCACTCAATGACGATGAGCTTGGAATCAGGGTGGCCGAGCAGACCGCATTTAGGACGTTCATATCAAGGATCGGAAATTCTATCTCGCCCGAGATAAACATGGACGGTATCGGACCATTCTCAGGAGCAGTCAACGTCGTCCCCCTGGATGAGGAAACTGAACTTGGAACGATAAGACCAGTAGTAATCGAACGCATCAAACTCCCTAAATCGATAGATGTCCTTGTGTTT
Source organism: Euryarchaeota archaeon UBA171 (assembly GCA_002497295.1). GTDB lineage: Archaea > Thermoplasmatota > Poseidoniia > Poseidoniales > Thalassarchaeaceae > MGIIb-N1. The sequence continues at coordinate 6,483 of DANO01000018.1, forward strand.
GAGAGCAGTATGCAAAGAGCATTCATAGAAAGATCAGGAGAACATACGACCCTAGTCTATCTGACTCCGGTCTTCGATTGCGAAGATGCGGAAGAACAGCCTCCATGTGAGACGAAGAAAGACACTGTAGAACTCTCAATCATGATATCTTGGTCACTGGTTCTAACAGAGGCCGTCCCCTATCTAATTGGGATTTCAGTGATCCTTGGTTTACTCATTTGGAGGAGGCGTGTAAAGCGTATAATGAAGAGAAGAAAGAAAGCGGATGCGCTTGAGAAAGTAACCATGGAATGGATCGAATCGGTCGCTTAGTGACCTAGTATTTGCTGAATGACTCACGAATCCTTCCAGCAAGCTCTTTTCCTATTCCCTGAATGGCTTTCAACTCCTCCACACTGGCGTGCTCTATACCTTGAATCCCGCCGAAATGCCTCAGAAGAGTCTGAATTTTCTTTGCCCCCAGCCCCTCAACGTTCTCAAGTGGATTCCTCAGACTTCCTTTCGACCGCTTTTTCCGATGATAGGAATTAACGAATCGATGTGCCTCATCTCTCGCATGAACAATCATCCGGCCTTTTCTATCTAGAATGAACTCCCTGCCGTCTTCTGTGAATACTGTCTCTTCTCTCTTCGCCAGAGCGATTACAGAGAAAACACCAGTCAGACCATGAGAATCGAGCATTCTGAGCACTGCAGATAAGTGTGTCTTTCCGCCATCCAAGATAACCAAATCCGGCCATTCATTCTGATGTTTCAACCAACGTTCTACAACACCGGTCATCATTCGAAGGTCATCCGCAGCTTCGTCTTTAACACGATAGGTTCGATATTCTGACTTTTCAGGACGACCATTCCTGAATACGACGGACGCCCCTACTCGTGACTCTCCAAGAAGCTGCGCCATGTCGAAGCATACAACATGATTCAAGCTGCCCATTCCAAGCAATTTTGCTGCATCCTCGGCGGCTTGATGTTCTATCTTACCTGAAGATCTGCTCTTCGCACGTTCAACATGCATCTCAGCATTACGATCAGCCAAACGTCTGAGTTTTGCAAGCTTCCCCCTTTCTGGAACACGAACCTCCACAGTAGCACCACGTCTCTCACGCAACCATTCTTTGAGGTCCTCGCCGAGATCCTTCGGTGTAAGGAGAATCTTTGGGGGCCTCTGGCTCGAATAATGCTCTGCAACAAGTAATGACACGGACTCCCCAATGTCTCCTCTGTGAATCATTGGGTAGGTAACCTGCCCCTGGATTACTCCTTCATCGGTTTGTATGATCACTGCATTACCAAAATCTCCTCTGGATGCGAATCCTATCGCGTGTACCTCGGTATAGAATCGGCTGCGTATGATTTGATCTGAAATTGTTTTCTGGATAACTGCTATCATATCTCTGAAACTTGCAGCTTTCTCATACTGCATGGTCTTTGAAGCGATATCCATATTTCGTTGAAGACCTTTGATTATGGAGGCAGCATCGCCATCAAGGACACTTTCTGCCACTCTGACTCTGCCGATGTAGCCTTCGAGCCCTCCCTGTTCATCATAACCAAACGGTATATTGTCCCGCTCATCCCGTATGCCGAACTGCCTCCTGAGCAGTTTTATGACTCTCTTGGCTGCACCTGCATCTGGAAAAGGACCCCATATCTTCGACCCTTTCGGCGGCCTTCTTGTGTAAATGATACGGGGATATTCGTGTTTTGTGATGGCGATAAATGGGTATGTCTTATCATCCTTGAACATTGAATTGTATCTCGGTTTGTGCTTCCTGATCAACTGCTTCTCAAGCACAAGGGCCTCACTAGGGCTCCCCGTCACGATGAAATCAACATCATCAGAACTTGAGACTAATTGTGGAATCATCGCCCTGTCTGGATTTGGCGAGAAATATGATCGAACCCTGTTCTTGATACTCGTTGCCTTCCCGACATAGAGAACCTTGCCCGAATCAGTCTTGAAAAGATAGACACCAGGAGCTTCTGGAAGATCGAGATCACGAGGTTCGAGCGGCATCTTCGATACCTCCTCCTAGGCCAAGGGCCATGAAGTGATGGCTTGACCCCCGCTATGTGCTGACAGGGCCCGAGGAGAGGTTGTTGACCGCTCTTGCAAGTGTAGAGGTGGATAGAAATCTACGTCGTGACTTCCCCCCAGCACTCTCATTGCCGGCCTTAGCAATAGAACTAGGAGTGGTCCGCTCTGCCCTCCACGTACCGGCGGCTGCCCTTGAATCAAAGGGATTGATCCAATCAATCAAGAGTAATGTGATTGGAGCCACAAGGAGAAGAACGGTCCTTTTGTTGACCAAAAAAGGACTAGAATTAGCAAACGACATGGGCGTCGTTCATGTTAACGGCCAAAGTGCCCCAGCTGTATTCGGAAGATTGAGCGATATCGAAGCTCTACAGAGCATGCTCTCCGAGTCTGGAATTGTGACTCTTACTGGACTACCGGGAATCGGCAAGACAACTCTCGCTCGAGCTGTTAAATATGGTCTGGAGAAAGAAAGCAGAAGATTCGGGTGGTGCACCGCTAACGCGGCAACTGATCTCAATCTGATCATGAAATCATGGACAAAAATTTCCTTTAACGAGTCCCCAGAACTCTCTGCATCAAGACTTGAAGAGGATTTTATCTATGTTCTCGATGAGGCACAGGAGATACATCGAAGACATGCGGAATCAATCAAATCTATGATTCAGAATGCATCTCATGCGACTATATTGGTCATAACGAGAACTCCCAGTATCTTCTCAACGATTCCCTCTGCTGTCAGATATCCATTGGAAGGAGTAGATATCGAGGCTGCATCCAAAATAGCCCCTCATTTGGAAAAGAAACGTGCAACAGAAATAGCCTTCGCTCTCGGAGGCCACCCTCTTGCAATCGAGATGTGGAGGGAGGGCGATGATCTCCCAACGCCAGAAACTCCAATTGCTGAGTTTGTGACTTCTACTGTACTTAGTAGATTGAGTACATCCTCCGTGCAAGGTCTTGACAAATTATCCTTGGAACCATTCCCTATTCGGAGGAACCATTCCCTTTCCCATCAAACTGTTGATGACCTGGATGAGGCAGCCATCCTGAAATGGGGCGAGTCAGGTTTCGAAGCGCACCATCTCATCAGAAATGTACATTCAGCCGCCATGGATGAGATGACAAGAGATTCAATACACTCCAATCTGGCTGCTCATTGGTCTGACATCCAAGGCCACGAAGCACGGGCGTTCGAAATGCATCACAGAATTGCTTCAGGCCAAAGCCTTGACCTGGAACTTGCAAATGTTGTCTCTGAAGAATCTGAATCTGCCATAGCCGCGACATTACTCAGCGACGCTTTAGAAAAAGAGGATAGAGATGACTTACGCATACTCGCTGCAAATGTAGCGATTTCAAGAGGAGAAACGAATGCAGCAAGAAAAATAGCAAGCGATATTGAGGAGGGCCCAGATCGTTGGAAAATAGATCTTGAATGCGCACGTATGAGCGGAGACGATAACGAGTGTTCCACAATCGAGAAATTACTTCTTGATCGACTCCCCGACTCTGAAAGAGCTAGCATATTGGTTAGGGGGGCGATAGCAATGCATGATGATCGCTTACCCGGGCCGCTGGATCCAGAGTTAGCAATCAGGCTGATCAAAAGACTAGATCAAACAGAGGATATATCATCCGAGATGAGCTCTTCTCTTATGGCTTCAAGGTTAATTCTTCGATATATCGTTGCTTCAGGTTCCAGTGACGTAATCCAAGCAGCTTCCCTCAGATCATCAATAGTCCAAATTCTTGGCGAGGATCACCCTCGATTAGAAGAAATAGATTTGAAAATCACATTACGTCCTTGGAACGATATTGCAGAATCGAGGCTTTCGGAATCTATTCAGGGCACAACTGGAAGGTATTCTCGACTCAAGAAGATTCACTGGGGGCTCGACTTATCTTCCCCCGAGATGCCTCAATGGCTCATCAACGCTCATGATGCTGAATTTAAAATCGAGGAGAATAAGTACAGACCTGAGCACAGGAGGATCGATGCATTCGCATGGTATTGGAGCGGGGCTATCCATCCCGATGATCGGATACGGCTCTGGGCAGAAGCAACGCGAAGACTCAGAGCGGCAGGTTGTGTGAAAGCTGCCTCTGAACTTCTAGATGAGATCCACACAGAGATCAGATCTCGGCGCCGATGAGCGTTCTTGTATCGGTAATCCCCTCTATTGCACGAATATCTCCGATTACTATCTTTGTAATTTTAGATTCATCACTCGCTTCCACTTTGACTAGGAGATCGTGACTTCCAAAGACAACCCATCGACCGGATACACCGTTTATCGAGTCCAACGCATTCCTGACGGAAATCTCACTACCCGGTTCAGTAGTTATGAGCACGAAACCTACCGACATAGTCACACCTCCGCAGAGATCAAAGTTTCAGTCTTTAGCACGCCTGGAATTGCACGCATTTCTTCAATAAGAAATCTAGTCATGGCCCGAGAATCTTCAAAATCCACTCTTGCAACGAGATCATACTCCCCATAAACGGAGTGGGTTTCTACAACCGAATCCATCTGAAGGAGACTCGCATAAACGTCTCTCTCTTTCATCGGAAGAGCTTTGATCAGAACAAACGCGGTCTCGATAAAAATCCCCTCTAATCACCGGGATGAAAGTCCGTTTATCATGCCTCCCTTCAATTTGTACAGCGCACATATCACGGCAAAGCATACAACGATACCATGCTGTAATCGTGTAGTGAGGATGCGAGCGAAGGTGAATCGGACCCCTCGATGGTCCCTCTTCATTGTGGCAATAATGGTACTTTCTTTGGCCCCGGCAGTCACCTCTTCAACTACAGTTATCGTATGGTCTGGAATTGTAAATTTACCCGACGGAACGGTGATTGGTGATGATCAAGTGGTCCAAGTACAACCTGGAACGGAAATAAGAATTGGAGAGGGGGAATCAATTGAAATTGAGGGAAGGCTCTCAGTTCTAGGGACAGAAAACGAGCAAGTAATTGTAAATTCAATTGATGGTAAGCATGATGGAATACATTTCGATCCTGCCAGCCGAGGTCTCGGGTCATCAATTTCCCATCTAATAATTGAAAATGCTTCACGGGGAATAGTAATCGTTGATTCCGATCCGATAATGAACAATATCACAGTTCTAAATGCTGATTTCGTGGCAGTTGATTTGTTCTCATCTGCGAATCCACAGATCACCAATCTGACTATGCTGGGGGGCGGACAAGACGTACATGGGATATCTGGAACATGGCGATATGGCATCGGCCTGTCATTGGGAAGCGGAAGCGCTCCAATAGTAGACGGCTTATTGGCTGACAGCCTAGTCACTCGAGCACTCAATGTATGGGGCGGTTCCGGAGGAGTAATCAGCGATTTATCAATTACTAATGTTAGTGGAGCAACTCTTGCCGTCTCTTCTGGAATATGGGTCGAAGACTCCGTTTTGTTGATATCAGATACAGAGATAGAGAAATCGGATAATGGGATTTTCGTACGCCACATATCCGAGGGATTCACGACACGCCCCACTCTGGAGAATATCTCCATCTCCAATTCGAAGTATCGCGGAATAATGGTTGAACAGTACAATCGATCCAAGTGGAATGATCTGAATGTGAATGCAATTATCAGGAATGCCACTGTTTCTGGAACAGGAGGGCCCGACTCAGAAACACAGGGCCTCGCCATCGCAGCTGTTGAACTAAACACTAGTGGTGCATTTATCGAAGGCTTGAATCTAATTTCTAATCACGCTACTGGGCTCAAGGCATACATGATTGATGGCACATCTGTATTCAGAAACATCACATCTTCCGACGACGGCTCAAGAAATCTCGGATCCGGCCCAGGGGAAATGGCCGGCATATATCTCAGAAGTGCTAGTTGGCCTGTAACGTTGGAAGATATTAGCGTGACAGGCGCGCAAGGCTCCGGAATCCTCCTCTGGAAGGGAGGGGCAACTGGATACAATTGGACTACTACTCAGAATGGTGGCGTAGGTATCGATGTCAGGGAGTTCCATCCAGAGGTAATAGGTATCGCATCTTCGATGAATCAACTCTCTGGTGTACGAATCATGGACTCATCTAATGTTTGGATAGAGAATGCTCTTACTTCCGGAAATGGCGCTATGGCGACGATAAATTCGGAAGGGGCAGGGTTTTCATTCATCCGTTCAAACGATTTTATCAGTTCGGGCAAGAATGTGAGTTGTGTAAACTGCACATCCAATGGAGATAAAGTGGGTTTTTCCATTGTCGATAGCATAGATCTGCAGCTGATTGGGATTAGCTCTGTTTTCCCATTATCCGGACTTGCAATATCTGGAGATGGGACCAATCTTCAGAGAAATGGTCCAGTTTTAATCCACGGAGCAGACTTGCAGACAGATTCAATCAGTCCTGCTGTCGTAATGCAGTCGATCGACGCCCATCTTCTTGATGTGTCGATATCCGGAATATCTGGAGGGCTAGAGTGGTCCCCCTCTGGATCATCAGAATCGAGTATGTTCAACAGTCAGATCACAGGAATCAGCGGATGTGCCTCATTCTCAGGATTCTATTCCCTGGCCATCGAGAATGTAATCTTTAATTGCACCACTCAAAATTCGCCTTCATTCACCTCATCAAGCGTATCGCTGAGTGACGTCGAATTAATCGGCCCATCCTCTCTAAACCTCTCATCAGGAAGCATCGTAAATTGGGTCTCTTCCTCGCCGATCACTGAGCCATCATCGGACGATGATGACGATTTGCTAAACATCTCATGGAGGATTCAAGCAGCGGCAGTCAATCAAAACGGATATGGAATACCGTATGCAGAATTGAACCTCTCATTCGATTCACTTCAGCAAGACCAGATTCTGATTTTGCCCTATTCTGGTAGGTCAAATACCGGTCCATACGTGGGCCAATCCTGGAATAATAGTTCAGGCTGGTCTCCCGTAGCCAGTGTACAAGGTGTTTGCTCCTATGGCGGCCACAGCAACTCAACAGACATCATGCTCCTGAATCAAGATATTTCGATGGTATGTGAAATTGATTTACCCAATCAACCCCCATTTGTCGTCTGGGACTCACCCAAAGATGGGTCGATTTTCGGGAGTTCGGACATGGTCATCCTGAATGCCACTCATTCATGGGATATGGATGATGACTCACTCACATACTTGTGGACAAGTTCGATTGATGGTATCTTAGCGGGGCCATCCGCTGGATCATCATATGTAATAGCGAATAGTGGACATGAGGCTGCTCCAAATCTAAGTGATGGTCAACATACTATCACTCTCGAGGTCTGCGACTCGACAGGCCTATGTTCGATCGAACAACGTTCAATCGAATTACTCAACCTCCCGCCTTCTGTATCCGTCGAAGCATCGCCTCAAATCTCTCCATTCGGGGTCATGAGTCTCGGAATGACGAGAAATGCGACTGTCGACTTGTCTGGGACTTATGATCCAGAAGATGACTCCCTCCTGTGTTGGATTCGAACCAGCTACGGTGCGAACATGTCTCTCAGCCCGCCATGCAATACGGCCTTCTCGATTGGCTTTGATCCATCAGAAGATGCATTCACTGCAACAGTATCTGTGTATGATGGCTCAAATCAGCCAGTTTCATGGACCTTTACTGTCGATCATTTCAATGAGTTACCTGAGATAAATCACTCAATCACCCGATTAGGAACAACATCAGAGGATATGCTGGACATAAGCTTCGAAGGAACCTTGGATCCCGAAGGAGATACTCTCCACCTTTCAATCGAATCTGATTTGGATGGAATCATATGGTCTGGAATTGAGGAATCCGATGGAAACTCTTGGCAAGGACGACTTTCAAAGGGCTCGCACCTGCTAACGTTGAGTGCATGGGACAATAGCCCTGAGAATACGGGCCGAAAATCGTATGAACAGGTAGAAATTGAAGTCATCAATTCAGACCCAAGATCTGTAATCGCCTTTCCCCATGAGGGTTACACGACAGACTCTTCAAATTTGGTTGAATTCAGTTCAACCGGGTCAGGAGATCAGGATTTACACTGTTTGGAACTCCCTCAAGAGGGGTGGGGCCTACTGTGTTCCCCAAAAGAGTCTTCGAATGATTTAGTCAGTGTTACGTGGAATCTCAATGACCAATTGGAACCGCTTTCAACCGAATGGAGTTTTCAGTCTCGGCTTCCAGAAGGAAGTCATATCCTGACCCTCACAGTGGATGATGGATTGGGGAATCCTGCATATTCATTTGTTAATGTCACTGTTTCTCCCTCTGCCCCTATCATCGTGATAGATAGGCCAGAAGACGGCACGTCTTCCAAATCAAATGAGAAAGTGGTCTTCGATCTTCGTAACTCGTTTGACGCAGATGGAAACCCCTTCTCAATGACGATTTACTCTGATGTGCTCGAGACACCCATATTGAAAGACGTAAATCCAAATCAAATTCATGAAAGATATCTCTCAACGGGACAGCATAATCTCACAATCATCCTTGAGGATTCCATAGGGTTCTCAAGAACCACTGGAATATCTTTACTAATTCTTCCAAGTGCCCCCGTTGTAACTATTGCTTCCCCACAAGATGGACGCTTCTTTCCCCCCGGCGATCGAGTACTCCTCGACTCCACGGGAACTTTAGATTATGATGGCGATCTATTGCTCTTGGAATGGACTCTTGCTGATGGCACAACTCTTGGCTTCAACTCGATTATGGAGGCCAATCTACCGCCTGGGCAGCATATCATCGTACTAACTGCGAAAGACTCTAGAGGAACATTTGACCAAGACTCCATCTCAATAATGGTGGGTTCGAGTGCCCCATTCCTCTCTTCTCTTTCAGTATCTCCGGACAGTCTAAACAGTAAACAGGCCCAGACGATAAAGATACAAGTATCTCTGGTCGATCTTGATGGAACATCTGACCAGGTATCGGCTGTGTTAACAGTTTCAGGGAATCCCACAGTGGTCGAATTGAACGATGATGGGGTATTTGGAGATTCAGTACCGGGCGATGGGGTGTGGACAAGGAATGTCCAGGTGTCCCCTGATGATAGTGATTGGATGAGAATCGATGTATGGGCCAGAGATGGTGACACAGTAAGTCCGACGCTTACGGTTACTATCCCGATAGAGAATGATGATTCGGATTCAGAAATAATTCAGATTATTCTGATAGGGGGTGCGGCGGCAGTAGCTCTCCTTGGTATAATCGGCCTAGTCGTCGCTCGTTCGAGACGAGCCTCTACGATAGCAGATATAGAAATGATCGAGTCATGGCGAGGATTTACTTCCGATCCAGAAGATGAAGCGTTCGAATAGTCAGTTATCGTCAAGTCCCCAAGGCGTTCTTTCTCTGGTTAGCCCCATCCTAAGGGTGAATAGTGACATAAGATTGCCAAACCCGTCTCTCCATGTGTTAATTTCAGCTTCGCCAACTCTCGACCTGTATGGCACGCTAATCTCCCTTCTACGGCTGCTTGCTAATTTCGTCATACATCGAATCTTGAATTCTTGAGACATTGCCATTCCATCATGCTTGGGCCGGAGATCTTTGCGATCAAGAATACTACGTCTGAAGACCCACATACCGCTCTGTGAATCTGAAATGGGTGCGAAGAAGAGAAGCCTCGTAAAGAAGGTGAGAGTCTTATTCCCAAGACTGTGGAGTATTGACATAGAGCCATCTTCTGCCTTTGAGAGTCTGTCACACGTGATAAAATCCAAATCTTCGTCAATCAGCATCTTGACCAGAGAAGGGATTTCTTCTCCAGGATATGTGCAGTCAGCGTCCATTGTCACGATTATATCAGCATCAGAGAGAGCGAATCCTGTTCTGTAGGCCCGCCCGTATCCTTTCCTTTCTTCTAAGTGAACTCTCGCACCCACATTTTCTGCCAGCTCCCTTGTCCTGTCCTTTGAGTTTCCATCTACAACTATGAATCCAAGTTCACGACACCATTTTCCAGTGGGCACTGATTTGATTGTATCGACAATGGCTGCCTCTTCGTTCCTTGTCGGTATTACAACATCGACGCGCACGTCTATACTGTTGCCGGCCATACCCTTTCCACTGATTTCTCCCACTTAACGACTAGTGGTACGTTCATGCCGGCGAATACTTCATTTCTCCAAGTCTTGAGTGAGTGGTATGAGTGGCGATGCCCGACTAGGTACAAGCGGACTCAGATTACGCACTGCGACCAACTTGGCCGTGTTGATGTTTGTCGTGATAATCGCTATCAAGGAACTTTCAACAATCATCCAGCCAATGGTTGTAGCTATATTCCTATTTTTCGCAATACGCCCTCCTGCATCATGGCTTGAAGATAGATTCGGGCATCCATTGTTGTCATATAGCGCAATCTTAGTCACTTTCCTCGGCGGTATACTTCTTGTTAGTCAGATACTATACTCTAGCCTATCTGAATTCTCGAGCGAAGTAGACAATCTAACGCCCATATTCAACGAACGTCTCGAGCAGGTGGAGGGGATGGAATTCTACGGGTATAGCATTGATCTTGCTGGCTTGAAAACAGTGATATCGATTGAAGAGATAAATCGTCTAGTCACTGAGTTCATAGGCTCTCTAGCCTCATTCACTGCTAATCTACTGACTGTTCTGATATTCTTGGCTTTCATCATTCTAGAAGCTGAATCTCTTCCAAGAAGGATTATGGCCGCCTTTCCCGCCGAATCAGCACGCTTCGACAATATTGCCAACAAGGCGGAGCGAAACATCAACGTGTACATCAAAACAAAGGCAACTGTTGCTTTCGGGCAGGCAGTCATTGCAGGCATCGCATTGACTTTATTCGATATACCAGGGGCATTTATCTGGGCATTCTTGGTTTTCCTTCTAGATTTCATACCCTATCTCGGTGCGCTTCTTTCATTCATACCCCCGGTCATTCTCGCATTCATCATACTGGAACCGGCCGGATTCCTCGCAGTCGTATTCATTCTGGTTGCAAATCAGCAGGTTTGGGGAAGCATAGTCGAACCCCAGTTAGCCGGGCAGAGGTTGGATATGTCGCCCATAGTTCTCCTGGCCCTGGTGGCTTTTTGGTATTGGGCGTGGGGCCTCACGGGAATGATCCTCGGCGTACCTCTGGCAGTCATTATGAAGATCTTACTCGAGTCGGATGAGCGCACACTGCCAATTGCAATTATGCTATCGAGAAATCCACCCTCATCTGTGGACAACAACGATCAGGTTTCCATCGGTCGAGACTCTGAGTAGTGACGATTCTGAGATATTGTGTAATCCTCTTGTCGAGAGTGAGAAAAACTCGTTTTCAATCGACCATCTCCCACCTTTTAGTGTAACAGATTGACAAGGCTCAAGAGCAAAAACTGAGAAGTGTTTTCCAGGTTCAATATCAATCAAAAAATCAATACAACCAGGAGCAACTCTGTAACTCACAGTTTGACTGGAGTGAAGCCTCATTGTGACCTCACTCGGTGCCTCAACGACTGAACCCCATATCCCTAGTTGATGCCCCTCACATCCACCCTCTATCCCAATCACGTCCATCTGATCATATCCTTTCTTGTACAGATATCGAATCGCCTTCGAAAGATCACTGGACTCCTGATTTTCAAGTTGAATTTTCTCAACACCTTCGTGTGAATTTTGAGTCGAGTCCAAATCACCGAGAATAATATCAACTTGGACGCCAGCTCTTAGTGCCCGATCGCTACCTCCGTCTATTCCCACTATCAGGTCGGCTTCAGAGATAAGCGATCTCCGAATATCCGCGGATGGCCCATTCGAGTTAAGCCACAATACAGCGCGCATTACCTGGACCTCGACATATATTTTCCATCTACGACGAGCGCCTTGCCATCAATTTCAATCGTTGGTTTGATGAGGAGTCCTCGGACATTGGTTGAAACATTTGCAGAGCCACCAAGACCCGAATTATTGCCAAACGCAAACATGGCGCCTCCTCTCCAGCATTGATCTTCAAGAAGACCGAGACCTCTCTTGGCTCTTGGATTCATGCCGAAACTGAACTCTGAGAAGGTTCTGACAAGATGCCCCTTGCCCGATCGCATTCCCTCTGATGCCAATTCGAATTCTGATTCAATGTCTGCAGAAATAGGATCGCCCGTTGCAGATGATAACAACCCGTCTTTGATCACAATCTGCAGCGGCTTCCCAAGCTCACTACCTTCCCATGAGCCATTGAGAATGAGCCTTCCTTGAGCAGTGCCCTCCTTGGGCATGACAAATACTCTCCCAGCAGGTAGATTCGTGACTTGCCCCGGACGAGTGCAAATGCCTGTATCCTCCAGTATCCATCTACTTCCTGATTGGAAGCGCAAATCAGTTCCAAGAGAACTTGTGACTCTGACTTCACGTGCTCTTCGAAGTCTAGACCCCATACTCGCGATTTCAGTCGCCATTGCGTTATGGTCCGCTGTAAATCCGCCTCTGGCAAATGACTCAACCCCAACTCCTGGAATTGATGCTATTCTTGCACCCTCTTTCGAGGCCGCAGCCCTTGCCCTTGTATGAGTCATCGACTTCGTGGTCAAGAGAAATATCACGTCCTGTCTCCTCATCAAATCGGATACAGGAGAAGGCGGCTCAATCCCTTGCTCTTCGAGTTCCGGCATCATCATCATCAGCACTCTTGAAGTTACTTCAGAAGACGCCTCATACACTGCTCTTGCAATTTTAGTCGTCTTGGTGTCGGTTACGATAAGTACATTCTCATGCTCTCGAACTTCCAAGCATGAATGAATAACCGTCCTCGCAGATATCAGTAGGTCTTCCTCACTAACATCTATTTCACTTGATTCAACCACGCGCGCTACACCTCCGATATACTACTCGCCTACGGTCGACCTTGGTAAAACGTCTGTATCAAAATACGCCATCCCTCAACAAAAACATTCCAAGATTTCCATCTACTGGGTAAGTCTGGCTCTCGATACTTCCTTTGACACGGATAATGCATTCGTGCCAATTTCTGAGACTTTCCATTTCGGCCTTCTGCCGTTCGAAGCCGTTTCAACCATTTCTGATTGACGCAATTCTCTGAGATGGTGGCTGAGTAACTGTCTCGATATCGACATTTTGTTCTGAATTTCCTTTCCAGTCAATCCAAATTGGCCTGATTTAGCAAGTATCTCCAACACAGCCAGTCGAGTTCCCACTATTGGATTTCGTATACGCCCAATTTCTTCTTTGGATAACTTGGATACTGCATACCGCCTTAGTTTACCATCGCGCCAAGAAATGACTTCTCCACGACTCTCGAGAAGATGTAGGTGATACGATGTCACTCCATTAGCTAGACCAAGACCATCTCTAAGAGCTGAGAAATGTATTCCTGCATTACCTTCGAGATAGCCAAGAATACGCCCCCGTGTCAGCATATCGTCGCGACTACTCTTCATCCCAGCCACCAAGGGAGAGATCAAGGCAGCTAATACTGCAACTTTCACAAATTCAAGAACAAATGAACCCAGTATTAGGGATCCAATAATTCCTATGCCACCAGCCAGCAAGCCACTGGAGAGAGGGGACTCAGAATGTTCAGCCTCCCTGTTGCTACTCCCTCGCCCATCGTCTTCATCTGAATCGGCTGCGTATTCAGCCTCAAGAGCAAGATCATCCGATTCATCATCAATCGATAAGACAGAATTTTCTGATGGAGAATATGCGATCCACATGCTGGAGAGTATCGCAGATATAGCGAATAAAGTTATGATTCTGACGACAATGACGTCTTTCATCGACTCTTGAAATCCAACCCTCCCCTATGATTGCCGTGGTGAGTTGATTTGACAAATAATAGAATCAACTCGGACAGAATGCCTTGATTATATATTCAAAAATAAATAATAATTTGTCAAATCATAATACCAAGTCGTTCATATCTTAAGGTGTGCCGAGTTATTCCCATGAAGCGCATCTCGACAATCGCTGTGATACTCGCTCTTCTGATGCAAGGATGCCTCGCATCGGTGAATCCGGATGATGAAATATGGCCTCCTGATGGCGATTATCCTAGACTCGAACTATCAGAAAAATCCAGATCCAATGCTGTGCTGCAAAATTTCAATGACTGCGACTCATTGCTGCAGACGCTCCAACAGAATCTCCTCGATGAGATGGCAGTCCGACTCGACCAGGAATCTTACTGGCACTGGTCTAATCCAATACTACGTGATTTCGGAGGAGTCTGGTTCGACGATGCTATGGCGGAAGGAACGGACACCGCTCTAGACAGCAGCACTGAATCATCTCCTTCGAGGGAAGGCGAGTATTCAGGAACCAATAACCAAGAATCTGGTGTAGATGAGGCGGATTTCCTGAAGACAGATGGTTTCCATACATACATGCTCAATGGCCCATTGTTGTTGATCATGGAAATACCCGAATTCGGCCAGATTAGCCTCCTAAGTACGATGGAGCTTGAAGGAAATCCGATGTCGATGATGATTGAGGGAGATACCATGGTGGTCGCTTCCTCCGTGTACGGGTGGCAGCTTGAAGATGATCATCCCTTGACACAAATCCTCGCCAGGGAATACACATATCCAAATTCTGATTATGTCTACAAACATTATCGATCTGATTTGGTAAAATACTCTATCATCGACATAAGTGATAGGAATACTCCCTCCATCCAGCATGAGATATACCTCGAAGGGTACTACAATACTGCTCGCTTGGTGGACGGTACCGTACGAAGCATTACCCATGCACAGATGGATGTCTGGGGCCTGGAGTATTATGTAGCCCTTCCAGACGAATATTGGTCGATTGAAGATATGTATGAGCGAATGGATGTCTGGAATTCTTCGCTTTTGCAGACATTATCCGATAATCGTGACAGGATTCTGGCGCTTACACTCGATGACCTTCTCCCTCAAAGGTATGTGGTGGATGGAGACAATGTGGTCATTTTACCATATTCTGTCAGTGAATGCAGCGAGTATGCAGCATCTTCAGATAGCGTAGCTAGAGGATTCTTGTCGATTGCAACCTTCGACATATCAAATGATTATGTATCCATGGAGGTCGATCATATAGCATCATCATGGGCCCACGTGTACGCCTCACCTGATGCGTTGGTTTTCGCTGAACCTGCAAATGACTGGTGGTGGTTTTGGGGTAATGATGAATATGAGGATGCAACTAATATCCATGTATTCGATATCTCCCAACCAGGAACAACATCCTATGTTGCGTCTGGCAGAGTATCTGGAACCGTCCAAGATCAGTTTTCAATATCCGAGTTTCAGGGAGTCATACGAGTCGCCTCAACTACCGATGCTTGGGGGCGTTGGTGGATATCGGATTCTATGAATTCGGAAACCGACGAACCTGTATTCACTGGCCCATCCAACAGAGTCACTATGCTAGAACCAACTTCATCTGGCGATTTAGATCAGATTGGCATAATCGAGGGAATAGCTGATGGGGAGAGGATATGGAGTGCTCGATTCATGGGGGAAAGAGCATATCTCGTCACGTTTGAAACCATAGACCCTCTTTGGGTTCTAGACCTGTCTGATCCTGTCAACCCCACCATACTGGGTGAGTTGGAGGTTCCCGGAGTCTCAACATACATCCATCCTGTTGATGAGAATACCCTCCTGACTATCGGAATTGGACCGGGTGATGACGGTCTTGGACTCGATTGGTCTATGACTCAGATATCGCTCTTCGACGTCAGCGATCCGACGAATCCCACATTAGCCGACTCTCTGCCGATATCACCAGTTCACGCGGATGATGACTGCCAAAATATCCGTACCTGCGGATGGTCATGGTCCTGGTCGGAAGCAACATACGAACACAAGGCATTCACATATTGGGCGCCAGAAAATATGCTTGCAATACCCCTGTCCACTTATCGATACGTGTACGATGAAAACTACTATCAAGGTGGTTATGAACACATCTCGATGCTAAAACTGATTGATGTAGATACGGAAAATCTGAGCTTATCAGAACACGGCGAAATAGACCACTCATCGTTCTACAACGACGACGATGGACCCAATTGGTGGTTCTATAGCACCAGTATCCGCCGGTCCATATTCATGGGAGACTACATCTATGCATTCTCTACTCTGGGTGTAACAATCCATAATACCACTGACCTGACTCATATGCAAGATATGCTAATCCCAGGATCGCATTATGTGGAAGATGTAGGGGAAGCAGAGTCTGAACAGGAGTCAAACGAGTCATCGGGAGAAGATGAACCATGTCCAGATGGCTCTGAAGGAGATTCCTGCCAAGACTAGAATTGGTTGAATTTCAATACCCTTCCAGTAGAACCGGGTTCAGCCACAGATATTCCTTTTAGAGATCCCCCGACCTCTCGTCTGTGAACTATTTCTCCATCTACGATGGTGTATATTGGCCACCCCGTTAGCTCTCTTCCCGCATAGGGCGTCCATCCTACCTTTGTCCATGTGTCTTCATCAGAGATAATCCGGTGCGTATCTAGATCAACCAGTGTCAAATCAGCATCATATCCTTCTATTATCGATCCTTTCTTCTCGATTCCGTAGACTTTTGCTGGCCCTTCACACATCCAATTCACTACGTCTGTGACACTACATTTCCCACCTACTGCGTGAGTAAGCATCACGGGAAGCGATGTTTCAACCCCCGGCATTCCAGCCGGAGCTTTGGGGAAACCAGCCGATTTGGCTTCCAATGTATGCGGGGCATGGTCTGTCACAATACAATCTATGGTGCCGTCTTTGAGGCGCTTCCATAGGGTCTCCTTATCCTCTGTATACCTGATTGGAGGATTCATCAGGGCTCTGACGCCTAGTTTTTCAACATCATTTTGGTCAAAGGTTAGGTGCTGGGTACAAACTTCGGTTGTGATTAAATCACCTTTATTTCCTACTAACCAATCTGCTTCTCTGGCGCTGGTAAGATGCACGATATGTAGTCGATGGTCATAATCGCGCGCCAGACCAGACGCGCGCTTCGTCGCTAGGAAAGCACATTCCACATCTCGACATTCGGCATGAGCCGCAATATCCGTGCGATGTGCGTACTCACTTATTCGAGTTTGGAGACGAGATTCATCTTCCGCATGGGTTGCAATGACTCCTCCCGTATTTGAGAAGATATTTTCCAGATGCCTTTGCTCATGGACAAGCAGATCTCCTGTGCTGCTCCCCATGAAAACCTTAATTCCACAAACGCCATCCATCCCTTCTACGCTCTGCAAATCACTCACATTGTCCTTGGTCGCACCGACAAAGAAACCATGGTGAGTCACAGTTTTCTTCGCTGCTAGGGCAATCTTTGCCTCGAGAGTTTCCCGATTAGTGGCATTGGGTATGTTATTTGGCATATCCAAGAATGAAGTTACACCACCGGCAGCAGCAGCGCGACTCCCACTTCGAAGATCTTCTTTTTCAGGTTGACCAGGCTCCCGGAAGTGCACATGTGGATCAATAACGCCCGGAAGTAGATGTAATCCCGTGGCATCGATAGTATACTCGCCATCTTGCGGTTCTAAACCTCCGCCAGGCGCAATAGTGGCGATTGAACCATTAGTAACTCGAAGGTCTCCCCTTGTCACTCGATCAGGCAAAACTAACGAGGCATTTTGAATCAGCATATGGCGGGTCATGTGTGGTTCCAATGTCACCGTAATGCAGCCATCACAATACTGTTTTCATTATGGGAATAACATACTATCTCCCCGCTCGCTTCAAATAAGCGATAGTACGGCGGACAAGCAGCGGGTTGGAGTAGTCAGGTTATCTCGTCGGGCTCATAACCCGGAGACCGGTGGTTCAAATCCACCATCCGCTACCACATCCATTTCAAAGTGAACGTGAGTTGAAAGTGAATATTCGATAGACTCAGAGCCATCTTCATGTTGATAAATAGAATTCTAGTAAACAAGGGTCAATGCGTGTTTCATATACCCTGGTTGCTGAGAGGAGGATATGGCATCAAAGAAGACCACACAAAAAATCGAAGATGAAGAGATAGTAATCGATGCTGAAGATGAAGAACCAGGCATCGAAGATTTGCCAGGCGTAGGACCAGCAACTGCAGAGAAACTCAGAGAAGCAGGATTCGACGAACTCATGACTATTGCAGTCATGAGTCCAAAAGAACTTGGCGATCAAGCAGAATTAGGCGAAGCTGTTGCATCCAAAATAATTGCAGGCGCTAAGAAGATGGTAAATGTCGGTGGATTCGTAAGCGGGGTCTCTCTTCTCGAACGCCGTTCTCAGGTCCAAAAATTGACGTCCGGAGCCGCCGCTCTCGATGAACTCCTCGGAGGTGGTTTCGAGACCCAAGCGATTGTCGAGGTCTTCGGAGAGTTTGGCAGTGGAAAGACGCAGATAGGGCATCAACTCGCAGTCAATACGATCTTGCCAATTGCCCAAGGAGGATTTGATGGAGAAGTATTCTACATAGACACAGAAGACACATTCAGGCCTGAAAGAATTGCTCAGATGGCGGAAGGGGCGGGACTAGATCCTAATGCTGTATTGGACAGAATACATGTTGCAAGAGCATACAACTCTGCTCATCAGATGCTACTCGTAGACGAGATAAAGAGAATGTCAAAAAGCATCGATGTTAAGATGGTCATTGTCGATTCACTGACCAGCCATTTCCGAGCTGAGTATGTCGGGAGAGGCATGCTCGCAGACAGACAACAGAAATTGAACAAGCATCTCAAAGAACTCAAGCAACTTTCCGATGTGAACAACGCTCTCGTACTTGTCACAAATCAGGTGATGTCGAATCCAGGGACAATGTGGGGAGATCCAACTAAGGCGATTGGCGGACATATTGTGGGCCACGCAAGCACATTCAGGCTTTACTTGCGTAAGTCAAAGGGCGGCAGAAGAATAGCCAGACTAATTGATAGCCCAAATCTTCCAGAGGGCGAAGCTGTATTTACAGTCACAGCAGAAGGAATCAGAGAGTAATCGGTCAAACAGAAAGTTCAGAGAGCGATTTTCTGACCGAACTTACGAGATTCCCAATATGCCCCTCATCGAAACTCAAATCGATGTCTGCTGATTCAAAAAGATGAGGAAGCGTACGCGTATTTCCAAGTTTCATAGCGTTCGCATAATCATTCAGAGCCTTCTCCGGATCATTAAGCTGAGTCATCCATATTTGCAAAGCCCCAAGTTGAGCTATCCCGTATTCGATGTAGTAGAAAGGCGCCCCAAATAAGTGCCCTTGAGTCTGCCAAAAGAGTGCCTCATCTTCTTCGAATCCATTCCAGTTTGTCCTAGGCCCATATTTCCCCCTAAGGTCAAGCCATGCTTTCGAGCGTTCCTCGCGTGTATGGTTTGGATTTGAGTACATCCAGTGTTGAAATGCATCAATTCTACATATCCATGCGAGAAGGCCGATAATGGCCTCAAGATGCATCTTCCTCGCACGATCTGTTGTTTCTTTCGAGTCATAGAACTCACTCCAGTAGGGTTGAGTAAGAAGTTCCATTGACATCGAAGCAACCTCTGCAAATTCAATTGGATAGTTACGATCCTGTATGAGGTCATGATGACTACAATACATCGTATGGAAAGCATGTCCAGCTTCATGAATCATGGTCTCTACATCCCCCTGCTGACCGGATGCATTCATGAAAATGAAGGGGAGCCCGGTTTTTTCCAAATTATACTGGTATCCCCCGGGGGCCTTTCCCTTCCTGCTGTCGAGATCCAGAACTTCACCCTCAATCAGTCGATTGAACATTTCACCCAATTCAGGAGATAGCGAATGGAAGACCTTCAAAGTGATTGATACCAAATCATCCACTTCTTCGAAAGGCTGTAGAGGGGGCCGTCCAAAAATATCGGGAGAATCTCCTGACTTCTCATTAACGTCCCAGGGCTTCAACTCATCGTACTCGAAACCATTTCGACGTTCCTCATTTATGCTGTGAATCAAAGGCATACAATGAATCTCTACAGCCTCATGAAACGCCAGACAATCTTTCGGAGTATAATCAAATCTCTCCATGGAACGGAATGCATAGTCAACATAGTTTTCAAATCCTGAATTAATGGCTATTTTGTGCCTTATTCGAACTAATTCGTCCATGATTTCAGATATTCTTTCCGAATCGATCATTCTTCTCTCTCTGATTTTCGTCCATGCCAAACGTCGAATATCGCGATCATTCGATTCCAAGAATTTTCTCATCTGAGGCATAGTACGCTCCACACCATCGAATTCTACAGTCATCGCACCAGTAATCTTCTGATATTCCGTAGACAGCCTCGTACATTCTACGGATAGGGGGATATTCTCCTCCCTGAATATTTCAATCGAGTTCTGCATACTTCTTAGAATCAGATCATAACGTTCTGGAAGGCTCCCCAGGAAGTCAAGGCTTGCTATTTTCAAATCGATCTTGTTGGAAACCTCTGACATTTTTGGACGTACATTTTCTACGAATGACATGAAAGCAGATTGCTTCTCTTCGTTTTCAGTATCACAAGTCATCCCGATGTACAATTTTGCACCGGCTTCCGAGACATGCTCCGCCATATCGGATATATCTTTGAAAAGAGACTCCAAATCATCTGCATCCTCAACCGGACGCTCTAGAAGATTCGTCGCCACAGGCTTCAAATCATTCCACGATGTAGCGTTGAAATCATCTGCGAGGGGAAACATCTCCATTCCTCAATTACGATGGGAGTAGGGTCCGATCGGAAGTGGCCCATCCTCTCTAGAATACTTCTGGCGCTTCCATTTCTTGGCCGCTTCTTGAACCGTTTCTCTTATTTTTTCCAAGTCTGGATGTTCTGGATTCTCTTTTTCAATCCAGCAAGCGGAGCAATAACGCACTCCAGCGTGATCAACATAGTTGCTAGGAGTACAACCGACACCGCATACAGAGCATTTCCCATAGCCAAGGAATCTGGACATCGTCCCTCCCAGAACAGACTCACCTATCAGATTGACTGATTCAGTTAATCACTGAATTAGAAAGATGGATTATGAATGCCTCCTCAAGAGATACAAACTCACCTTCATCAACAGAACCCTTAATTTTTCTTAGGCCACTAAGTGTTGGAATCGGACGTTCAGGAATCAATACCCCTCCTAGATGCCCAATCAATAGATCAGCATCGTCGCTGAGATCGTTGTAGTATTCTCGCGAGATATTCATTTCATACAGTGGCGAACCATTCGACTCTTCAGGAAGATAGAACAGCCAAGCACGTGAATCCCCCTCGCCTAAACCCGAACGCTTGATTCCTTCAGTGATTTGTCTTGTCCCGCCAACAATTCTCATAAATTCTGTTTCAGGACTTCTGGCCACACTGTCTCCACGGGATTCCAGCCTTCTAAGTGCAGTCCACGCTGACCAGGCATGATTCTCACTGGCAACGACTCCATCGCCTATCAAACCCCACCTCTCACTTGCTCTCCATTCATGAAGGGATTCAAGAAGGTCATGAAGGATAACAGGTTCATGGAAGCGGATTCCCCATATTGGGAACCATGGAACCATCGCAGTCATGACGGTCCCAGAACGTCACTCAAAATCAAGCCTTGCCACTCATTCCTTTAATTTTTGAAGACGCCTCTTTCCTGATATTGGTGGCCAATTTGACACTCCACCCCTGAAGCGTAGATAGCTTGTTGATATCGGAATCAGTCATTGATGCAACATCGCTAACAGACTCCAGAGACAACTTCTCAATCATATCTCTAGCCCTTGACCTACCAACTCCACGAATTGAAACCAACTGAATTATGTCAGATCTACACCCATGTCTAATTCTGATTTGCACCTCTCGAAGAAGTTCAGTCAACGAATCGGCAATTGAACCATTATCCACAATATTCTCAGAAGACTCTGCAAGTATCCTGATTGACGACCTCAATAACCACTCCACACCATCTACTCGTGATCTAATATCTCCTGGTTGAACTCCCCACGAGGACTCCAGTTCACCCATCGTTCGTTCCTCTATCCAATCTAATAGCATCGAAGTAGATTTAACTCGTTCAAGCTCCTCAGTAACATCAAGTGAAATGAGCCTCTCTCGGTCATGGATGCTAGATCGAATTTCCATGTCCTCAAGCTCACTCCGCTTTACCCATAGCTTCTGAAAATCGGGAGTTGAAATCGTTAGATGGATGAGTGAGAACGGAGTAATCTGCCCTATATCATCGACACCCGAGAGTATGGCGCCAGCTCTAGACAGGCCATCAGATATTATCCGGCCTGAAATCGGATTGAGATACAGCCTTGCTACGGTTCTTCCAAGCCCTGTTGCCCGATACGTCATAGACAGGGATTCAGGTGCCTCTAGCACTGCCCTTTCAACATCACTTGCACGACTGAATCCGAAGACAGCGGGACCCTTTCTCGGACTTATCACACGTCTTTCGAGTATTTCTCGTTGAATGTTCTCAACTCTTACTAACCCTCCAGCAACCTTTGCCCAATCCGGAAGATCATCTCCCCAGTCTTCTTCCCGCTCCTCTGAGAAATCAATCTCAGATATTCTCTCAGTGACTTTAGGATCTTCCCCAGATCTTTCTATCATGCCATTGTCTGCCAACCATACTATTGACCGATCGATCCTCGATTCCATCTCCTCATTATCCAGGGAATCTGCAAGAAATGTTTGAGCTAGGAATGAGCCCAGTGCGAATCTGTCATTCAGGCCCCCTGTCGCTATCAATGCCAAGAGATGGGTCAATAGGGCCGGATCCTCCTCGGCGATGGATGAATTAGGATTTGCAAGTTTGGAGACAATCGGCTCAATCCCTCCAAGTAAATATCGATCCACGATAAACTGCTCTTCATCCGAATTCTTGGCTAATATCATGCCTTCACCATGAGGATCATAACCGGGCCTACCAGCCCTTCCTAGCATCTGACGGACCTCGATTGCTCTGATCGGCACTGATCCCCCAGCAGCGGAATTCCATCTCCTATGATCCCTTATCACGACCCTTCTCGAAGGTAGATTCACTCCTTGTGCCAAGGTCGGAGTGGCAACGAGTGCCGTTAAATTGCCCATTCTGAATGAATCCTCTATGATTCTCCTCTGCCGAGAGGAAAGACCAGCGTGATGAAATCCGATTCCTCTTGAAACAGATTCAGCCAATGCCTTGCTCATGGTAGTCCCTTCGCTAGCACCAGTAATCGACTTCGAAATACTCTCCCAATTTTCTATTTGAGATCGTATATTTTCATTCCCTTCTCTTTCGGAAATACGCTTGATGTGTTTAGACAATTCTCGGGCCTCTTTTTGCGCTGAAGCCCTTGAATTTACGAATATGAGAGTTTGTCCACCAGTCTCCATCGCATCGAGTACCAATGCCCTAAGATTTTGATTGGGGTTGCCAGATATTTCTCTAGGCGAGGGGAGATCCCTCTCAATCATCCCATCTATTCTGTGAATCTTCAGATCCAGCCCATTCACAGTACCCGATTGAAGCTCCACAGGACGCCATTCAGATTTTACCAGATCGGCTTTGAGCCAATTCGCCACTGAATCTGAATTTCCAACCGTAGCTGATAGAGCTATGATCTGACATCCAGGTCTCTCATGCCTTATCCTGGCAATTATGATCTCGAGCGTAGGGCCCCTGCCAGGATCATCAAGAAGATGGAACTCGTCAATCACGATTGCCTCCGCATTATCTAGAAAATTTGGACGGGTCCGGATTAGAGAATCAAGACGCTCGCTAGTACAGACAAGAACATCCCAGTCATGTAGGGAGCCCATCTCTTCTCCTCTATCTCCAAGAGCAAGACTTGCTTTGAGTCCAACTCCTTTGCATAGCGCATGTATCTCTTCGTGCTTTTCGCTAGCCAATGCCTTTAGCGGAACCACGTAGATACCTCTCCCGCCATCACTCGAAATTACCTTCTGAAGCATGCATATGTGCGCAACCAGAGATTTCCCACTTGCCGTGGGGATAGACAACATCAGATTCTTGCCTGTCAAGCCATGCCTGAGCGCCTCTTCTTGAGGAGGGTAAAGAGAATCTATTCCGAGCACATTCTCAACCGACTCAGCCAGTCTGGGATCAATGCCGAGAGAGCGAACTCTGGCCTGCGAACCAACTTCCATCATGACCATGCTTCAAGTCAGGGCGCTAAAGGATGCCGAATGTACGAGACATCTATTTTCAATCAAGACCATCTGTGAAATGCTGGATGACCTTCTTTAACCGCAACAAAAAGTCCCTTACCTTCTGCACATAGGATTCCGTCCGCCTCAAGAGTCATCTCGATTTTTATCCGATCATCCCACTTTGATTCATCCACTGCCTTCGCCCTGATGGTCAATTTTGAGTCTGAAGGAGTCGGCCTTCTTAGATTGACAGTGTAACTAGCAGTTACTGTGCATGGAGGCTCATCCAAACCATCTCTGTCCATGATTGCGATTGCAGCAGCCCAATTCCCATGACAATCAAGCAGAGTTCCTATTATACCACCATTCACCATGCCTGGAAATGCTTGATGCTCCGGCGAAGTATCAAATTCCATTATGAGGCCATCTTCTGAACGAAAAGACCTGATTCTTAGACCGTTTAGGTTGGAAGGGCCACAACCAAAGCAGATGCTGTTACTAGCGTACTTTTCTTGAACAGACATATCGCCCACATTACTCATATTCGCCTTCTAAAAGAATACGAATTCAATCATTGCGGAAATAATCCTCCCTCAGTGCCACTTATCTCGGACCCCCACCTCCCATGGACGTTGAGTGACGATTCTGGAACTGAAGATCCCAAAAAAGGAGTCAAACGCGCTTCGAAGAGGCGCAGATCCTCCTTGAAGGTGGTAAACCATATACCGAAGAGGAGACGAAGAGAGATTGAAGACGCAACTGAAGAAAAATCTTCTAGCCCAGAGGCATGGTCTCGAAAATCTGGTCAGAAAAATCACAAGATTGAACGTAGAATGACCAAACCGGGCGTTGTCCGTACCATACCATTCGACTTGATAGATACTGAGATCGGTGAATCTTGGTCGATACCGATAACCGTTGTCCACGGGACTAGGCCGGGACCGACAGTAACCCTTCTTGGGGCTGTACATGGGAATGAATTGGTAGGCCCGCAGGCACTCACCTTCCTTCAATCGAGCCAGATACTCGGGGAAGGCAAGGCGATTGACGCTGGTGTGATGGCGGGAACACTGAGAATAGTACCGATAGTCAATCTCCCTGGTTACAGGAGGAGAACACGATATATTCCTGATGGAAGAGATTTGAATCGATTTTTTCCAGGGAGGGGTGGAGGGAATACCACGCAGAGGATAGCCTTGAGATTGTGGGAACACCTCGCCAAGACTAGCGACTTCATAATTGATCTACATTCAGCAGCAAGCGGCAGGACGAATCTCCCCCACATACGGGCGAATCTTGCCCATCCGCCCAGTAGCATGCTTGCAAGGGCCTTTGGAACTGAAGTGCTTCTTGATGGCCTCGGGCCAAGAGGTTCCCTGAGAAGAGTTTCTAATGAGCATAATCTTGGATGCATAACATTCGAAGGAGGCGGTGCAGATTCACTAGATTCAGATGCTGTACAAGTTGCAACATATGGCATATTGAACATACTTCGATATCTGCATATGATCCCCGGGTATCCGAGCAGTCCAAGATTCAGACTCTTAGCATCCGGCTCAATATGGATACGATCTGATCACGGAGGACTCCTTGATGTATTGGCTCCTGTTGGCTCTGTAATAGAAGAAGATGAAGTCGTTGCTACTGTAACTGACCCAGAGCATGCTAGGGAATCTGTAGAGATCCGTTCCCCGGGAAGAGGTCTGTTGATCGGAATGGCCACTCACCCATTCGTTACATCCGGAACTCCCATTGGGCATCTTCTCCCGCTGAAGAGAGGGTTATCGACCATAAAAAGTAGACTAGACGAAGACGATGTGCTAATTCTTAGTGGAGTACTCGAAGACCCGATTTGGCGAGAAGAAGATACGGAAGACATAGATCTCGAGTCATTGGATGAACCTTCTCCAGATGGCTGGGCCAGCGTTGATGATCCGATGCTCGAAGAGGAAGACGATTGAAACGATAATTTCAGTTACGATTGAAATCTGGAGCACGAGGTATATTCTTCGGAGCCGAAGCCTCGTGAATATGTTCTTCTGAGAATCCATACGCCTCAAGTGCCTCTTTCAGAACAGATCTTCTCCTAGAGACCATTCCAGTAACTACAACGGATATTGCTAGAATTACTAGGATGCAACCGATAATTGCGAACCCAAGAGGCCCGCTAATCACATCCAACAATTGCTCTGACAGAGTCGGGGGTTCAGACCAAGTCCGAATATCAAGACTCCATACAAGAATCGTCTGAATTCCAGAGTCAACTACGCGGAGCTCAAGCATATGTAATTCGGACGATTCGCAAAGTATACTCAGGATGTCATCTTCAGTACATCCAAGGGGATCGATTTCGATCGAACCAAAACCTCCTGTTTCATATTGATTGAGTGGAATTCCGTTCAAAGACCAATACATCGTTGCATTGACTCCTTCTGGGATACTCGGAGCCATTATGGCCATGGACTCATTAGACGCCTCCCACACAATCGTAGCACCAATAGTGTGCCCGAGTTCTGAAAATCGATCGATACCCTCATCCACCAATGCATTACAGTTCTGATCAAAACCGTCCCAAAGCTCATCCGCATCAGGTCTTATCTTGGGGTCAAGATCATCACAATCATCGAACCAGTAGTATCCATCCCCGTCTTCATCAGAGTCGAATGATTTTGGGTCAGTTTCGAATAGCAACACCTCGTCTCCATCACTCATTAAATCACCATCCGTATCGTAATCCAATGGCTGAGTATCGTAGACATGTACCTCATCATAGTCTGAAAGGCCATCCCCATCGCTATCCAAGTCAATGAAGTCCTCGTCGGAGAAACCATCGCAATCATTGTCTTTTTTATCTAAGATCTCTACTCCAACAGGAGACGATTCCGAATCTTGATCATCACAGTCCTCGAACCAATAGAAACCATCAGCATCCTCGTCATTATCGAAAACAAGGGGGTCGGTGGAACTTATGCCGATTTCATATCCATCCGAAAGGCCATCCCCGTCCGAGTCGGGATGGAATGGATTGGTGAATCGTACATTGAATTCTTCGTAGTCGGAAAGGCCATCTGAATCGGAGTCTGCATCGAGATAGTTCTCATCGACTTCATTATCGCAGTCATTATCGATTCCATCCAAGTATTCCAAAGCATCTGGTGACACTAGGGGATTTGAATCATCACAGTCCTCGAACCAATATCTGCCATCAGAGTCTGAATCCTCATCAGCAAGTAGGGGATCTGTGAAGTAAATTAGAATCTCATCTCCATCCGAGAGCCCGTCATCGTCTGAATCATGGTCGAGATAATCCGTACTATGGATGTGAAATTCGGGCCAATCCTTCAATCCGTCACCATCCCTATCGGTGAAATTGTATCCCTCATCGATTACCTGATCACAATCGTCATCGACACCATTCAGAATATCTGGCCTACCGGGATTTACTCCGGGATCTGAATCGTCACAATCATCGAAATGATAGTACAAATCACCATCAGCATCCGGATCAAATATCAATGGGTCACTTCCATAGATTACGATTTCTTGTCCATCTAGTAGCCCATCCCCGTCAGTATCAGAGTCCAGTGGATCCGTGAGGAAATTTTCTACTTCATCGCCATCTAGTAATCCGTCAATATCACTATCCGACACCAGTGGATCTGTGCCGCTCTCAACTTCGAAGGCATCATCGAGACCATCGTCATCAGTGTCTGATTCATATGGATCCGTACCGTAAACATTGATCTCATCCACTGTCAGAAGACCGTCATCATCATGATCGCTCTCAAGATCAACGCCATGCATGGTCAGGCTCCATGAGTTCAAAGTCCCCGTAACTCCTGGCGAGGAGTCTTTCAACCTCAATATCCAGTTACCTGCAGAAGATTCTCCCCAGTGATGGACACTTCCGTAGACCCAATCCTGGATATCATCTCCAGTATCTCCATTTGAACTCCTGAGAACCGAGGTGGTTCCAACAGGAGAAACCAATTCAATATCGAGGTCTCCTCTGTTCGAATGTGATATATCCACCATGATGCTTACCGACTCGATACTTATGTTGTCTGTAACTGTGAATTGAGATTCGACCCATCCGCTCTCTTCAGAGATCGGTAGAGACGTTGTTGTCGGCCCATATGTAGCGTTCGACTCAGGTACTAAGTTGGACCAATTCGCCGCCATGGAGGTCGCTGCCCCTGCATCTATGACTCCAAATCCATACTTATGTGAAACGAGATGACCTGCACCATTAGGTGCCCAAGAGGTATCGGTAACATGATTCTTTTTCGAGGTTAAAACAATGATCTCTTGAACATCTCTCCACGATAGATTCTCATTAGCTTCAAGCATAAGTGAGATAACACCAGATACCAAAGGGGTTGCACTCGAGGTCCCTCCAAAGGAATCTGTCACATCGCCACCGTTATACCCTGAAGATCCAGCTACATCTGTTGTAGTTATGCCTTCGCCATCTCCATCCGAGGGAGCAGCCACAAGGATATTCGCTCCAGGTTCAGCGTACCATGACTGTACACCATTATGATCCACTGCTGTTACGGCGATCGTGAATCTATTGTTTGTGAATCCATCCGCATTCGAATCATCATCATTCTGTAGTCCATTTCCTGCTGCGAAGGTGTAGATGTTCCCCAATCCTCCTCGTCCATTGTATGCCCCATTCTCGATTGCTGAAAGTGTCAATGGACCCGGCCCCGAAATAGTCGCACCATTGTCAGAGGGTCCCCATGAGTTCGAGTAGATGTCGATATCTTGAGGCATGTAGCCAAGTGCAGAAGCATCCAATGAATCACCGCCCCAACATGCAATTAGCCTGCTTCCTGCCAGATTTGCCCCGAACCCTGCTCCCGTAACGTCCACTCCATTATTTCCCGTGGCTGCCGCCACTCCCCCTGCAGCGGTTCCATGAGCATCGTTTCCAGATGGGGTGGGGTCCGAGTCCGAATCGCAGAAATCATATGACGTCGAGGCTTGATAATTGGGGCTGAGATCCGGATGTGCATGGTCAAGGCCATCATCGATAATCGAGATGGTCACTCCTGAACCATTGTAGGAGTTCCACACTCCTGTGATGTTCACGTCTTCCCCTTGCAACCCTCCTGTTTGCCCAGTGTTGGAGAGATGCCATTGTTCGGGAAAATCAGGGTCGTTTGGGATTAACCTGGGCGTCTTCTGATGCTGCTTATCGGGTATGAACAACTCGATGAAGTCTAAATCCTCCAGCCTCTCAAGCACTTCCAAAGATTTAGCAGATTTGTAAGGTGTCCACACATATGTTCCATCCATCCAATCCACGTCGTCCAAATGTCCGCTTGGTAGGACATCAATGAGGAAATTCTTTTCCTCTCCACTCAGAACTATCCAACTACCATTATGTCCCTCATATGAATCATAATCCGAAAGGGCTCTTTCAAAGGCTGCCGCCACCCTCGGAGAAAACTCTTCTAGAATCCTGTACTCGTCAGAAGAATCGGCAGAAACCAATTCCCCTGCCACGCTTCCCATGGGCGATAAAATCAAGATAAAGAACATCGCTATTGAGTATCGCACATCCTCAGGACTCCGAACATGGTAAAAATCAGACCGCTTCTTTGTGCGTCTTGATTGCAGAGAAGATCTCTTCCTCAGTCATGAGTCTTCTTTGTGATTTTGCCACGTTGAATAAGTGGTCAACCAATGATGAAGATTCTTCGATGCCGTTTTGATTCAGCCAGTGTATGATATTTGATCGACCGCTCATATGCCCAATTCGTATGACTTGATGAAGGCCAAAGTCACCTGCAGGGACTCCCGAGTAAACTCTGTCCGCAAGCCAATCATCGCCTTTCTTCATGGCTTTTATGACGGCAGAAGCATGTACACCAGTACCAGTCTCAAATGCATCATCTCCGAAGATCGGATAATTTCTTGGCAATGGTACTTCGATGTACTCATTAGCCTTCTTCATGTAGTTATTCAGACCGGTTAGATCGTTCGAAATTACGCCCATCAGACTTAGGTTGACGAGAGTCTGATCAATAGGGGCATTACCCGATCTCTCTCCCACCCCCAATGCAGTGCCGTGTATTACGTCGGCCCCAGATTCAACTGCTGCGAGATTGTTTGCAACTCCGAGACCGCGGTCTTGATGCCCGTGCCAGTTCACTTCTATATCGCGACGTTTTGCACCTGAGTCTGGTATCACTTCTTGTTCTATGAATGACATCAGATTACGCACTCCATTGGGAGTGACGTGACCGCAAGTGTCACAGATGCAAATCCTATCTGCACCAAGCTCAATTGCTCTTGTGTAAACTGCCTTGATGTCCTCCGGACGACTCCTAGTCGTATCTTCGGTGACGAACATTACGGGAATATCGTTGTCGATTGCAAAATCGACTGCTTTCTCCGCAGTTTTCATGATTTTATCCATCGTCCAGTTTTCAGCATATTGGCGAATAGGAGACGTACCGAGAAAGGCACTTGCTTGTATCTGACGTTCATGTTTTGCCTGTAGATCGACAAGAGGTTCAATATCTGACACTAAGGTCCTAACAGCACAACCGGGACGTATCGAATAGTCGTTCTCCCCCATATGCCCAAGCATCGAATCTATGTGCTCAACATGATATGGGCCTGCACCCGGCAGACCAAGGTCAACTTTCTGAATTCCCAGTCCTTCCATGCAATCCAGAAGTTCGATTTTTTGCTCTATCGTAGGATTCCTAGCGCTCGGGCTTTGCAAACCATCTCTTAGGGTCTCATCGTCGAACCATATAGGATGAGGGTGTTTGCCCGAATCCCTCTGTAATTCAGGCTTTATTTTATTCCAGTCGTAGATCAATTCCCGCTCGTCCATCTTCTACGCCGTCCTTCCTACCGTACTGGATGTGTTTCAAGCATTCGGAGGAAATCACACAAATGGTTTCCCCGTTTCTGAGAATTTCTTCTCACTCCTTACTATGACCAAAGCAGCTAATATCGAACCAATAATCGAGCCAAAATCTCCTGACGACGCAAATAGCGCCATGAGGAACATGAGTCCAAGATACAGCTGGGACACCCAGAATGAACGAGCTGCCTTCGGCATCCTGCCCGTGTTATCCATCTCTTCATCATGATCTAACACAAAAAGAGTCTTGACATACCATATTGCTACGAATAACGAACCAATTAGAAAAGATATGGATGCAATCGAGTCATTCCCGGAGAATATCAGATACGGCCCAACGAATGAAGTTAGAAGTAGAAGACAGCCATATACGCGCATTTCAAGGATTGTTCTCTTGAATCCCTTGACACCAGGCATCATAGGAACCCCAACATCATGATACTCCTTTGATTTGTACAGCGCTAAGGCCCAGAAATGAGGAGGCGTCCATAGGAATATCAGAGCTACCATGTAGTATGGGACAAAACTTCCAGTATCCAAAGATGAACTAACCAATGGCACCACTCCAGACCAATCTAGGGAAGATGGGCCCGCGGCCACCCACCATCCAATAAGAGGGGGTGTTGATCCTGCGAGACCTCCAATAACTATGTTCTGAACAGTACTCCTCTTGAGCCATATTGTGTATACGAAGACATAGAAAAGAATACTAAAAGCTGCCCAGAACGCTGCAATTTCACCGGCCATTATCGTAAACCAAACAACACCTAGCAGGGAAATTGATACCCCAAAAAGCAGTGCTCCATTTGCACTGATGGCCCCTGAGGGAATAGGACGTTTACTCGTGCGCCTCATTTTTGGATCTATATCGCGATCATACCACATGTTGATTGCGTTCGCCCCCCCTGCTGTTAGATATCCTCCCAGGACGGTTATGCCCACTGATTGCATGGTATGGCCAATGCTGGGTCTGGCATCCAAGGTCAAATCATGTATCAGAACGGCACATACTGCAGTGACTTGGAGGAGTATTACTACTCCTGGCTTTGTCAACCGAAGCCATGCCATCATGATCCGCGACTCCCCCCTGAGCCTATGAAGAAGTACCATCGTAAACGGACGTCATATCTTCACGACTCGCAATCCAGATAGTCGCAAGAATAAGGAATGCAATAGACCCAATCAGCAGGTGTAAAAGTGATAGGAATTCCCAGAATGAATTGGTGAATGGATCATATGATATCACATATAGGCCACCTAATAATCCATTGAATAGGAAAACGCCCGTGGCAAGAGATACCCACTGTGCTAGCCTCCTTGATCTAGGCTCAAATGAAACATGTTTCCACGTTGTAAATGAGGCTATGAGAAGCGCAACTCCCTCTAAGGCCACGATTACACGATGAATTATCTGTGAATCAGCAGCAATGTCATCTACTGGAATTAGCAACTCGCCATGACACAGCGGCCAACTTTCGGAAATCCCTGCTACGCCGCACCCATAATTCGCACCTTCTGTCGTGGAGACATAAACTCCGATGAACACGGCTGAAAGAGCGCCCATGGATGATAATGCAACCATCCTTCTCTGTTTCGAACTCGCATATATCTGCATCATTTCTGGTGTTTTATCAGTCTCTCTCCAACGTGACAAAAGTAACCATAAGATGCATAGAGTAAACGCCAGTGCGCTTACGAGATGGAGAGCAACCGACCAATGTTCGTTATCCATTCTCACTGTGAGATATCCCAAGAAGCCCTGCCAAACTATCAGAATAAGGCCCAATAAACCCGCATTCCTAACTTGTCTGTCCGTACTTTGAACGCGAGTACACACCCAAAGTAAAAACATCATCGGACCCAGTAAAGCACCGGCCAATAGGCGATGGAACCACTCAGTAAAAATCTCGAAAGTAGTGTACCTGTGGGCAGCTCCGCGTGAATCCTCCTCTGCCGGATTCTCATCCCACCAAGCCTCCTGTTCATCTTCAGAGACATCAAATCCCCATGTCCCAAAGCAAGTCGGCCAGTCCGGACAAGATTCACCCGCATCATAGATGCGAATCATCCCGCCCATTGCTATGACCGATGCAGTGACGGCTAGAACGACTATCGAGAGAGTCGTTATTGGAACACTCCCGGCGAGATTCCTTGCACCCATGCCCTCACCGAGGAGGCGGACCTGCTTCAATCACTCGTTTCAGCAGCTTCGACATCGATTGGTATTCGATCAGTTTCATATTCGAGAGTTGCAATCTTGAGAGGATCAAGAACGAAGCGAACTTTTGCTTCCTCTGTTCCATACAGCTGTATAAGTTCATGCATGAATGCCTCGCGGAGCTCTTCTTCAGAGACATAAAGAGGAGCACCCATGCTGATTTGGAGGGCCCGAGCGCCGAGAATACGAGCTTTCTCAAACCTAGTATGTGTTCGAGGCATGGTTCCAGCCGATTGTATGACGCTCATAAGGCCACCGACGTGTAATCGTCAATCTCGTGACACCAACATCCCTACTGCATTTCCGCCACCGAGGCACAGTGTGACGATTCCAAGAGACCCTCCAGTTCTTTCTAGAGCATTCAGCAGACTCATCAGGCATCTAGCCCCAGAAGCCCCCAGCGGATGCCCCATCGCAACAGCACCCCCATGCACATTGAAACAATCATGATCAATCCCGAAATGTCCACGTATGCCACAAGACGCTGTAGCGAATGCCTCATTGTGCTCGTAAAGATCGATATCTCGAGCCCCCAGACCGTTTCTTTCCAACAGAGATTGTATGCACGGTATTGGTGCAGACATCACCCTTGAAGGTTCGACCCCCGACGTTTCAAAGTCAATAATTCTAGATATAATTGGCCAACCTTCTCGTTTTGCAGTCTCTTCAGAACAAATCAACAGTGCTGCCGCACCATCACTCACCTGACTTGAGTTCCCAGCAGTGACTACTCCTCCATCCAGGAAGACCGGCCTAAGGCCGGAGAGAATCTCAATTGTCGAATTATCTCTGATGCCCTCGTCCCTACTGAGGTTTGGCATTGTTATCGCTTCCTTCTCCATCCATCCATTGCGCCATGCGGTCGATGCCCTGCTGTGAGATTGAAGCGCATATCCGTCGGCATCAGATCTCGATACTCCTTCTTCAATAGCGATATTTTCTCCAGTAATGCCCATTGACTCGCCGCTAAACGCGTCCCTCAAACCATCATGCTGCATTACTGATACAAGGCTTGAGTATTCTACAGACTCCCCTTTAGATGCATCCCGAGCTATCATCGGAGCATTCGTCATTGACTCCATGCCGCCTGCAATTAAGACATCAGACCGCCCTGCTTCAATTTCCGATGCAGCTATCATGACTGCCTTCAATGAGGAACCGCATACCTTGTTCAGAGTAGTGGCAGGGGTCTTCAGGGGGAGCCCCGCACCCAGTGCGGCTTGTCTAGCAGGAGCTTGCCCGGCACCCCCCTGTAGGACCATCCCCATGTATACGCCATCGACAACTCCAGATTCAGGAGGTATTTTCATGGATTCTAGCAATCCAGATATTGCCATAGTTCCTAGCTGCACGGCGGAATATTCCGAGAGACTACCCCTATACTTGCCAAAGGGGGTGCGAGCATAACCCGTAATCACTGCCACTGTCACGAGCCACCCTAGTACCGAGCCGATTTCAATAGTACGGTCACAAAGGTGAGCGGCAATAATCAGGTTCCTTTACTCGGAACCCGAAGAGAAGCTGTAGAATTCTGGTCTTTCAATCTCTGGCCTCAGTTCCGGCCTGACTAAGACTGTTCGAATACCCCACAAGTCCGTGAATACACGGTAGGCAGCTGTGGCATCAAGATAATCGACGCCAGATGATCCTCCCGTGCCTACCCTTCTCCCGATAATCCTCTCAACCATCCTTGCATGAGCATGCCTCCATTTTACCATAGCCTCTTCAAGCTCCACAACAGCGTCAACAAGTGCTCTTGGCCAAGTTAAAAGGGGCAATTCTCGATACGATTCTATGAATAAGAGCCCTGCTCTAAATCTATCCAACTTACCATCTGGAAGAAGAAAACTCCTCACTTGGATTCTAGCCCCTTCAAATCTACCTTTGATCGCCTCTGGAGGCATATCGCTAGATTGAAGCATAGCCGCCTCTTGATCTTTCGAATGCCTTTCGAATGCATCCAGGTGGTCGCTGACATATTTCGATACGACGTCCGAATCCCCCTCATCACCGGGATTAGAGCCCATAATCGGAGTTCTATGCACCCACGCCCTCACTACCTCATGTAGCGACGGCTTCTCACTGGCACGAATTAGACGATCAAGAGCATGTTTTTGAGTTGGATCTTTTTCTGCAATTTTCCTAAATTGAAGAAGCGGATCGAAATTAGAACCTCTCATTTCGGGCGTGAGTCCAAGAACAATTTCCAACTCCCTCATTTGATACGATTCAAAACCTGATGCCGTCCCCAATCCATCCCTGAATGCAAGAAAGCCCTGGGGTGTTAGAGTTTCAAGAACGCCCCACTGGTGGGCCATTAGTTGGAATATCTCAGTTATACGGCGCATCCCATGGACGCAGGATGGAATCGCCTCTTCTGGCACTGAGGAGGCTCCCAACTCATCCCGAACTCCCTCTAATTCTTTGATGACTTGCTTAAACCATAGCTCGAAGGTCTGATGGACTATGATGAAGTGCATTTCATCTCTTGAGACTCCTCTTTCATCGCCCTGAAGCTGTAGTAAACGATCCAACTCGAGATAGGTCCCGTAGGTCCAATTGCCATCGGACTTGTCTCCGGCCATGGCTGTCGAGAGACGCTACACCTTATCAGTTGAGTCTGCCACCTACCGATCTATTTCGACCGAATCAACATACCATGGCATTCATATCCTCTCGATGCAACCATATTATGTGATTTACATCCCAGATGCTATTCCTGTGTCTGAAGATCTCAATCTAAGAGCTGCCCGACTCGATGATGCGATTAAACTGTTCAGGGTCGTCAATAAAAATAGAATATTTCTGAGAAAACATCTGCCCTGGCTCGATGATACAAATAGCATATCTGACGAGACTGACTTCATCCTCGATCAATCCGAGAAAGCCAATAGAATGGAGGCCATGCTATTGCTGCTCGAATATAAGAATGAAATCGTGGGGACATTGAGCATAAATCGAATCGATCATGGGAATAGAACTGCGTGGATAGGATATTGGTTGGATCAAGATCATTGCGGAAATGGCTTGATGACTAGATCGGCAGGCGCATTGATAGATGTTCTACTGAATGCCTGCGCATTCCATCGAGTTGTGATAGAAGCAGGCATCGACAATCTGCCCTCCAGAGCGATACCGGAGAGGCTAGGTTTCCGAGAAGAAGGCGTGAGCGTCGAGAGAGAATGGCTCTACGATCATTGGATTGATATTGTTCAATATGCAATAACTGCTAGAGAATGGAATATCATCCATTAAGCCTTCAGAAGCCCGTGATCTATCAGATCACAATTTCCCGACGGGAGTGCAGCAAGAACTTCGCCGTGATCAAGCCCTGTAGCTTTCGATATACGCCTTGCGATATCTTCTTTCTTTTCTTTTCCAGGGGTTATCTCCGCCCAACGACTGCATAAATTGCCAATTGCAGATACGGAGCCGGGTACAGGCATAGGAATGCCATTAACCGTCCCCAGTCCGATTGCCATTTTCAATACAAGATCCCGGTGCCACCCCCTGGTGCCTCGTACCACGAATGAACCTCTGCCCAGTGATTCTCCACTTTCTGTGGCCTTGCTTACTTGAGCGGGCCGGACATGGAAGGCTGTCGCAGCTGCCGAACCAGCCCCCCATGCTCTTGACCAGCATGCTGCTAAAGCCGCCGCCTCTTCTTTCTCATCTTCTGAGAGCATCTGAAGGTCTTCAGGAGCCCCATTTATGGACTGTATGATCCTGAAATTACAAACTCCTTCTAAAGCAATATCGTCATCTTCCCCCAGTTCCAAACCATCCACTCTCTTGAGGGCGCATGAGGCTGCTCCATGGAGATCGGCATGAAGATATAGATCGCCTGTTGAAAGATGCCTTTTCACCACCGCATCGTTACCGCGGGCATCTCTCCCGCCCACCATCAACCTGCCCGGGCCCACAATGCCCCATCGATAGCGTTCAAACCAAAACCTCCTGGTTCTACGTACTGATACTATCTTACCCTTATTACGCTCTTTTTCAGCTTTAGAAGAAATCTTCTTTTGCTCACTTTCCGTCTTCTGTAGTGCCTTTCTGGCTCCTTCTGCCTTGGCCTTCAGCGTATGTGCTCGTTCAAAGTAATCTTGGGCACTCTGATGCACTGTGCCCTCTATCGAAATCAGTACCTCTTGACCAGGCTTCCCATCTGAATCAGGCATGAGTACCTTTGCGTTCTTACTGGCTGGGTCAATCTTTGAAATCCATTTTGAAACGGATGCCTGTTCCGATGTCAAAGACCATCCGACCTTGGATACTTGTTGTTCAATCTGAGATCTTATCTCTTCAAGATGGACCCATTCTTCAAGCATGGACGAGCCCTTCTTCTGGAGTACCGAAGCCTCCTCCACGAATGACTCTATACCCTCTCGTTGTTGATTGGCTCTTCGAGCTAGCCTGTCATCGTCCCTGCCCCCTTCTTCTTCTAGCACCGCTTCTTCCACTCTTCTGGCCAGGGCTTTTGCATCATGTTCACCGTAGATTGAGTCAATGGCTGCACACAGGGACTCGGCAGCCTCTCGAGCAAGACCCTCACCTGGTGAATGGGTGAATGGTGAGAACAACTTGTTTGAGGCCCCTTCACCTTCGGACCATATCGAACCTTCCCCTATCTTGTCAGACTCCTCCATAAGGGTTTGAATGGTCTCTATTAGCGAGGACCGCTCCTTATCGCCAAGATCCGGGATTGAAGATCGCGGGTCAATTTCTGAAATTCTACACACCAACTCTGCATATCTTCTCCCGAGATTCACTCTCCCAGCGAGGGTACGCTCCAAGTCGCGATCACCTTCTTTGAAAAGATCGGATAACCCCTTCTCATCAAGTGTGCGGGGATCTGTAGCGGAAGGAGGCGGCGAATAACGCTCTCCTCTTTTTAGCACCCTGCTTCTGTAGGCTGCACTGGTGAGTGGTTGGATGATGATATCTTCATCATCAATCAGAATCGCATTACCGTCTCTGAACATCTCGATAATAAGTGAAATTTTTCCCCGCCCATGCTCAAAATCAAGTCGAAGAACTCTGTCAAATCCTATCTGGAGAACTCCAATTAGTCGTGCATTTCCGAGATATTTTCTCAAAGTCATTGCAAACGAGGAAGGATTTTGGGGCATAGGGCGATCTCGTTCGGAAAGATAGACCCTCTTGCCCCTTACGATTACAAGATCAACCGGACTCGAGCCGCTTTTTTTCATTCTGAGTACGACCTGCTCATAATGCGGCTGATATGCCTTCTGAGCACGTGCGCCAACCAGTTGCTCAAGTTCGACGCGCACTCTCGCTACATCAAAGGCGGACATTGCAATTTCAGATACCATATTCGTCCCCCTCACGCGGTCCCTATGGCCACCGAAGATGCTTCCGGTTGGATGAGCAAGTCACAACATACTCGCCCGACGGCCCTGGAAGCGCCTCTAATGCGCCGCCACATTCTGGACAAATTGCTTGTTCGGCCAACTCTTCAACCCAGGCCCGGCGAGTTTCCATCTCGTCACCTTCCTCCCTCAGTCTTCTGAGTATCCTTTTCACGGGATCTGAAGGATTCAATCCTCTTTCCTGCCAAGGATCGATTCCAATCGGCATCATTCCCCGTGCTTCGTCTAGCTCAAAATCTCCTTCTAGCGGAACATTGCCACTTCGGGCAATCGGTCTAATCAGAACATATGCTCCGAAGAAGCCCCCTACGTGAGCTAGATGAGCAATCCCCGTTGACTGCCCCAGACTTTCCACTTCGTACATGGTATAGATTTCAAATCCTAACTTGATTAGAGTGATCAGCCATACCGGCCATGCTTTGATTAGAAACAGCAGAGGGAACTCGATTTCGTCTCTCGGCCAACCCGCCATGTACGCACCAAGCAGTCCGAATGCAGCGCCACTCGCTCCCAAAGATGCCGTCGGATCTCCGATATGAGTCCCGACCCATGAGACGTTACCCGCTAGAAGCCCGACAAAGTAGATCGCCATCCATCTTTTACCCCCCAGTCGCTGTTCAAGAGGAACACCGACTAGCGCTATAACGAGAATATTGCTAAGAACATGGAACCAA
Organism: Euryarchaeota archaeon UBA171; assembly: GCA_002497295.1. Taxonomy (GTDB): domain Archaea; phylum Thermoplasmatota; class Poseidoniia; order Poseidoniales; family Thalassarchaeaceae; genus MGIIb-N1. Next base: position 45,781 of record DANO01000018.1, read on the forward strand.
TCAGCATGGAGCCAACCCGCAGTAATCCATCTGTGAACCATACTAGGTTCGAAGGCAATAGCTGGTATCAACGAAAGAAATGCAATCGGCTCAAACGCTATTCCCAGTAAATCTACCCCGGCTTGGAAGAATGTAACTAGTAGTAGAGATAGAACAGTCGCAAGAGCAAGACTGACCCCTGAACGGACGGCATAGACATAGGGCCCGAATGCGAAAATCAAGAGAACACTGAGCGTGACAAAGTCGCCCGGCGTCAAGTCGCCCCAGTATATCTCCACACTTCTCCCCGGATCAAGACGGTTGAAGCCCATGAATAGCCCCTCCGGCCGTTTGCGGTGCAATGAAAGGAACCTCCGCAGTGGGAGGGCATGTGTCGTACCCGGTGCTTCGCATCAAGGGGGCCACCGTGCTACGGGGTTCTCGGACTGTTGTGGAAGACATAGATCTCGATGTAATGTGTGGAGAAATACTGTGTCTAACAGGTCCAAATGGATCTGGAAAATCAACACTTTTGGAGACACTCGCAGGGTTGCATAGTCCGAGATCCGGCGAGGTGGTGGTGCCTCTCCCTGATCAGGAATCAATACCTATTCGAGACTCAAGAGGTAGGAGAACTCCAGTACCCGGTCTTTCCATCGCACTGCAAACCGATGGTGCATGCTTGGATGAAACGGTGTTTGAGAGACTCAAAACTGCTTCCATGGTCGCTGGAAAATCGCTTACCGATGAAACAATCTATGCTGCCATGGAAAAGTGGGCGTTGTCTCATAGGTCTGACGACAGACTTGCAGTTCTGTCCCAAGGATTGAGGAAAAGGGTGTCAATACTTGCTGCAATACTTCCCGCTATACAATCCAGTGAACCGAGAATTGTACTTCTAGACGAGCCAAGTGAAGGTCTCGACTCCGCATCCCGGGATCTACTTCGTGAATCGATTTTTTCTCTTAGAGAGAAAGGCCATTCAGTTGTCATAGCGACACATGACGATGCCATAACTGAAATTTCTGACAGGAAAGTCGACATATCTGCGAGGACGATATCGATATCCGGCTCGAATCATTCCGTTGATGACCCCCCGTTTAGAGATGCTGTCCCCATAAGCGGCGCAATATCAGCACTTGGTAGATGGATACTAGCTCTCGAGATGAGGAATCCAGTGGATACGGTCCAAAGAATAGTTCCAGCACTTCTAGCACTCTTCCTGCTTCGTTCGATAGGGTTGGATGCCATCTCAGACGGAGCACCCTCGTCACTCGCATTTTACATCCTGGCTCCTGCATTAATTGCGATCCTCGTACGACCTGCACTCATCGACCGTCTCAAAGAGCGACGCTCCGGAGATTGGTGGCGAGCCCATCTTGGTCGTTCCATAAGGCCCCTTTCATCAATAGTCGGCTCACCATGGATATTGCCGATTCCATTGACCTATCTTTCCTTTATCATTCTCTCAAACGGCTCATCTGATATCGACCCCTCTGCATATGCGTGGTTATGGCTCCCAGCACTTTCCATGTTGGACATAGGAGCTGCAGCAACTGCGATACATATGCTCGTGTCTGGGTTTGAACGAAGCACTGCAGTTGCAGCATCTCTGATGATGGCCATACTGATCTGGCCATTTCTTCTGCTGGTGGATGCTACAACCGAGATACTCTACCAAGGAATGTATTTTGACATTGGGTTCGATACGCCCTTGGGTCTGATCATATGCTCAAGTTTGATCGCTGCATCAGTATGGGGTGCAGCCGTCATCATACCCGACGAATGAAGGCATTGATTCATTCATGATGGCTGCGACGGGAAACTCATGGTACGCATTCCCACCCAGGCCATTGCCTTGTTGGCATTGGGATCCGGAGGCTTAGTTGCAACCATATTCCTCGGAATCACGTGGGCCCCTGACGTCAATCCGAGCCAGTGGAGGGCTCCTGCTGCATATCGGATAATATTCCTCCACGTGCCCTTTGCCTGGACATCTTTTCTTGCTTTCGGCATGCTTTTTTGGGGATCATTGAGATGGTACCTGCGCCGCACTGAACGTTCATGGAGGTTAGTTCAAACCGGATCCGATTTGGGACTTCTATTCGGTATTGGAGTCATAACTTCAGGACCAATATGGGGCATGGCTGAATGGGGCGTTCCCTGGGATTGGGCCGATCTACGGCTCAATACCTTCGCGCTGCTCACCGCTCTTGCACTGTTCATCGTCATGGCGAGGAGATCGCAACCGGATCACGATTCAACAAGGGATACTATAGCTGCAGTGGGGTTATTCGGATTCATACTAGTTCCCATCACGGCAGTAGCAACGACTCTGTATCAGAAGAGACATCCTGGAGTGGTAATCATAGAAAGCGAGGATTCTGGACTCGATCCGGCCATCCGTGCAGTGATGATGGTAGGATTCATTTCCATCACGCTCCTATTCATCGGATTTACGATAATCTCTGACAAACTATATTCTGCAGAGGCTGAGATAGAATTGAACCTCAAGGCCCTCGATGAAATGAATGGGGGCGAGTGAATTGACAGGGGAGACACACCTCATTGTAGCATACGTCATCTTGATCGGCTCTCTCGCACTTTATGGGAATTGGTTGCGGTCGAGATACCGCAATATTGCAAATTCACGGGCCAGCACCCTTGAAGCCCGAACCCCCCACCCTCGTGATGGCGAGGACTGATGGCACAGGAGTTCTGTATCGTCTGCGGGGCCCCTCCGCCAGTATACGCTGGCCGACTTTGCGAGTCTTGCCTCCGAGATAGAACGCATCTATCCAAGATACCCGAACGTCTGCAGCAAGCGAGATGCTCGAAGTGCAGACTTCACAACGTGGGGAAGAGTTGGAGCGATAATGACGATCTATCGATAGCAGAAATTAGGGTTCAGGACCATCTTGAGATTCTAGCTGAAGCAAAGGACGTTGATGTCGGCCTCACCGTCGAGACAATTGACGATAGAACCTCCAGGATATCCATAGATGTCAGCGCAATGGTGCACGGCCTGTCATTCGATGACCAGCATACCGTCCTACTTCAGACAAGCGATACAATCTGTCAGACCTGCTCAAGAAAAGACGGTGCCTACTTCGAGGCAGAGTTCCAGATAAGGTCCGCGGGAAGGAGACTGTCCAAGGATGAAATAGGCGTCATCCGAAATACGCTGAATGAGATGCTGGGAGAAGGAACCAATGACCCTCTTTTCTTCATTACGAAAGAGGGCCCTGTTCAAGGGGGATGGGATCTTCAGCTGGGCTCTAAATCAATGGCAAGAATGTGGGCGAGGAGACTAGCGAGCCGTTTTGGAGGCACCATTAAGGAAACTTCTACTGTAATCGGCGTCAAAGATGGTGCAGAGGTAACACGTCTCACTGTTTCCTACAGGAAGCCCGCTTTCTCCATAGGAGACGTCCTCAGGCTAAAGGACAAACTCTGGATCGTCACCTCTTGGCAGAAAGATGGGCCCATCCTAGGTTCATTTTCCTCTAATCAAAGAAGCGGAAAGACGTGGAGGGACATGGAAAAATCATCTGTGGTATGCTCAACTAGCGATCAGATACCCGTTCAGATACTCGATCGCGACGCATCCGCAGCAGAAGTCCTGATACCAGGCGATTGGAAGATGGCCACCGTCGCCCTCCCGTTCGACTACGATGGAGAAAAGTCGATCCGTATTGGATTGATAGACCATCAATGGCTGGCAATCCCATATGCAGCGGGAGGAGGGCTCGGAGATGTCTGACCCGATTGAACTTCTAGCGCAGCATGACAAGCAGGACATGGCGGGGTTCACCCGTGGTTTCGTAGACGATCTGGAAAACGCCTTTCAGAAGGATATCGGAATTATTGGCGATGATGACTGGGTCGGTGTCCTGTGTATCGGAATGGGCGGCTCAGGTGCGGGCGGGACGTTTCTAACATCCATCGCAGATAGGCAGGCAGGGCTTCCCGTACTCCATTGGAGGGACTACGGACTCCCATCTTGGTGGGGACCGGAATGGCTCATCATCGCAACCTCATATTCTGGGAATACAGAGGAGACCTTGGGTGGAGTATCAAAGGCCCTGGAAGAGGGAGGCAGCGTCATCGGAATATCCTCCGGGGGCAAACTGGAGGAGCTACTTTCAGACAGAGAGGATGCAGTGCACATCGCAGTTCCCAGCGGCCAGATGCCGAGATCGGCCTTTGGCCATCTCATCGGCACCCAACTCTCCTTACTCTGGTCTATGGGGCTCCTCCCGGCTCCGAAGGACGAAGATATCGGTGACATGATCGGCAGATTGAGACAACTCTCTTCGGATTGGGACCCATCGACAGGATCAACACTGGCATATGAGATTGCTAAATCGATTGGCGAGAACGGCATCGGCATAGTGTCTCCGAGCATAATAGGGTGCGCTGCTCGTAGATTTGTAAGCCAACTGAATGAGAATTCAAGTCTATTCGCCCGCTCCTCAGAGGTACCTGAGATGAACCACAATGAGATAATTCCGTGGACAGAGCGAGCATCGGAGAACCAAGCGCTAGTAATAATCCATTCCAGCCTCTCAAAAGATAGAACCTCATCGAGAATGAAGTGGTTCGAGGAGCACTCTGGCGACACAGCAAGAGTGATTCTGAATGCCACGGGAGAAACTCTTGTCGAGCAGTTGCTCGGCCTAGCGCACATCACTGATTGGATCAGCATAATGCTGGCGGTTTCTCGCGGCGTAGACCCGTCCGAGATGGCTGCTATTCCCTTGCTCAAGGCACATCTTGAAGAGATTCAGTAAATCGGCCCCATCACCATTCTCGGGTCAGGATATTTGGCAAGCGCCTCTTCTCTGTGCGCAGGATCGACTACCCCTGGCATGTCATGGGTTCCAGGATCGGACCACGACAGCTGAAAGTGGACATGAGGGTCCCAGCCGCCATTCTCATGTTTATCGCCCATCCAGCAAATCACCTCGCCTCTCGATATCTTTTGCCCTACTTCTTTGCCAGCAATCGAATCTGAATTCAGATGCCCGTAAAGAGCCCATATAGGACGGTCCCCGATGAAATGTTTGGTGATCAATACATTCCCATAATCTCCATCAGCTGGATTGTATCCAAAGTACGATACCACCCCTTGTTCAAATGCCATGCAAGGAGTCCCTACCGGACCTCCGATATCTATGCCAATGTGTAGGAATCTGCCATCAGAGAAGAGATCTGTAGAATACATGCCGGGCCGCAACTCGTCATATCTGCCAATGTCAAATTCGAATTCAGAGGGCGCATATTCGCCTGTCGTAAAATCTCTTACTTCGTACTCTTCTGGGAGATTCACTATTGGATGATAATCGCCATGAAAAATATCAACCATGTATTCTCTGAGTGTGTCAATCTTCATCAACTATGGCATACGGTTGGGATTCTATTTCCTTTGGCTCTGGAAGTTTCCCTAAAGTTTCTGAAACTTTCAGTTGATCTAATTTCCTCGCTTGAGGAAGAACCCTAGATTCATACGAGCGCATTGTTTCATTGTACTTCTTTGTAGCATGATCCAAGTGAGTTCCCATTTTCATCATATGAGATATCATTGTTTCAACTCGATTATACATCTCCTCGGTAACCTCGTAAATTGTAGAAGCGGACTGACTGAATTCATATTGTTTCCAGTAGAGGGCCACAGTCCGCAACAGTCCCAGCATGGTCACGGGAGTAGCAATCAATACTTTCTTACTCATTGCGTAATCCATGAGATTCGGATTAGTAGTGAAGGCTGAAGCAGCCATTGCCTCGCTAGGGATGAACATTATCACATGGTCGAAATCTCCCTCGATGGAATCCTGATAGGACTTAGCACTCAGTCTTGTTATTGTCTTCTTCATGGCTTCAGAATGTTCGTCAAGAAGTCTATTCTGCTCATCTCCGGGCCCCAATTCGACTGCTGAGAGGTAATGATGACCAATTGCTTTAGAATCGATTGGAATCACACCATCTTTCGGCAACCTAACGATATAATCGGGCCTCCCGGATTCTACTTTCTCTTGTTCAAAGAAGTCGACATGTTCAGTCATTCCTGCCATTTCAAATATCCTCCGAAGCTTAACTTCCCCCCATTTACCTCTTTCATTCGGTGAGGTGGTTAGGGTCGTAGCCAATGCAGTAGTCCGGAAACTAAGGTTCTCTGCCTTGTCTCCCAGATCTTTTAGCTGCCTCTTTATCGCCTCGTAAGCCCCCTTGCGTTCTGTCTCAATTTTTTGATTAGATTGAGATAATTTTTCCATTTCATCCCTAAGAGGCCTGATTAAATTTTCAACTTCGACTTTTCTTTTATCGATACCCTTCTCGGCCTCGGAATTGACTTTTCCAAGCCTTTCCTCCGCAAGTCTAAGGAAGTCCTCATTTTGCTTTCTTCCGATATCAGCGGCGATATTCTCCATTTGAATTTTCAAGGTTGACTCAGAAGCAGATTGAGCCTTCATCCGCTCCTCGGTACGAATCATGTCTCCTCTCATCCTTTGCATCGCTAAGAGCCAACCTATTGCCAAACCAGACAACAATCCAATCAGGAGTATAGCTACTGTCGGAATATCCACAAAGCACGACTAACATTGAGAGTAGATAAAGACATAGATGATGTCCATACTAAGGGAAGATAAGAATTAGAGAACCGTTTGCCGACTGTTGTGCGAACAAAGCATCTTGCGATGAGAATCTCGAAATTAGATGATTTCACCTCGCCAATGATCGAACTTGAACAGTATACTACCAAGGGAAACTTAGCAGCCAGATGGATACGCCTCGCGAAGGATATGGGAGACATTCCAATGGGCTGCACAGTAGCAGATCTAGGATGTGGTACGGGTGTATTGGGGCTTGGCGCGTTGTTTTGCGGCGCTTCGAATGCAATTATGATCGATATCGATCAATCTGCGTTAGACATAGTGTACAATAATGCAGGCAGCGAAGGATTCTCCAAGAATATCGAAATTATCTGCTCTGATGTTGCTGCAGTGACTCTTGAGCATACGGATCTCATACTCTGCAACCCCCCGTGGGGAACACAAAAGATGGGTGCCGATGCACCATTCTTGGAAGCCATCAGAAATGCTGGTGTGCCAGCATACATGCTCCATTCCAGTGATGCTAAGCATGTAGCGGCAAGATTTGATTCATGGGGCTGGCACGTCCATGAGGTATTCAGTGCGCAATTCGATCTGGGTTCTTCACACACCCATCATACAAGGAGACGAGTGATGACCCAAGCCACTCTCTGGAGGCTCCTACCACCGGATGCAACATCGCCGGACCGTTCATAGGCGACTCTCAGGTGGCATACCTCATGGGAACCTCATCTGACGTTGTCAGCCCGGGGCAGCTCACCGACATAACCCCTGATTCTGAGTTGGGGCCAGGGTTGTCTGCAACCGATAGAGGAGTGGTGGCTCTGGTCACAGGAACCCTTCATCAGGAAGATGGGACATGGTCCGTGAAGGAATCGAATCTCGGAGTCAACAATCTGGAAGTCGGTGATGATTTCATCGGAGAGGTACACGGATTGCAGCCGAAAGTCGCAATAATCAGGATAATCAGCGTCGAGAAACCCGGCATGGAAGCCAAGTCCCTTCCTGCAAAGGAACTCTTTGCCGACATAACCGTCACAGAACTATGCGACCGATTCATGCCTTCGGCCGGCGATGCAATGAGGAGACGAGACATAGTCCGCGCCCGTGTCACGTCTACGGACCCCATGATACGCGCAACGACCAAGTCCGCACATACGTTAGGAGTCCTCCATGCGATTTGCACGGCTTGCGGGGAACCGCTACACGCCAGTGATTCAAAACCCGATTTCAATGTGGCCTGCAATCGATGTGACTACACAGGCTACAGAGTACTATCATCCGACTTCAACAGGCTCAACGGCATGGACTCTTCAGAGTTGAATCGAGAGGGCACCAGATGGTCATCCGAGGCTGATGGGATGCTCGGTCACGATGGTGCCCGCCCCTATCTCTCCCCAGTTGCAGACCATCGAAGGGGATGGTCGCATGAGATGCCGAGAGAGGCCGCTAGATCGAGGTCGAGACAAGGCCGAGACCGTCCAAGGAGGGAGATGCATGATGCGAAATGCACTCTCTGCGGCAAAGACACCAAGGTTCCATTCAAACCAACTATGGGTAAGCCGATTCGTTGCAGCGATTGTCTTGAAGCTGTTAAGCAGGGGGATGCAGATGAGGAGAAACTCGCAGCAGAGAGAAAGCTGCTGATATCTCTCAGAAAAGAGGCTGAAGCAAACGCTCCCCTGAGGCTATTCGTGGGGAGGCTATCCAGAGATGCCACTGAGGCAGATATCAAGAAAGCATTCGGAGAGCATGGCGAAGTCGTCGACTTCCATATGCCAGTTGACAGGGATACAGGCAACCCCCGGGGATTCGCATTTGTCACACTGTCTCCGAAATCCGCTGGAGAAGCTGCCATTAAAGCCCTAAACGGTGCAGAGTTAGCAGGAAGAAAGATCGTTGTAGAGGCCAGTCAGAGAGAAGGCGGGGATCGTCGTCGAAAGCGGCGATGACTGCGAAGCATCAAGCACGAACCCCTTCTCGAAAGTATATGGCCGGTGCTTGGCTGGTCTTGGATGGTTACGAGGACGAACCTGCTGCGTTCGGGGTCCCGAATTACATCGGCTTTCACGCCAGATACATTTGCGGCGTCTTCGAGGAGAGAGGAATAGACTACAGATATTCCACGATTGATGATTTGAGGCTTAGAAGGCGAGCATCACATCGCACGGGTGAAGATTCACTGATGCCGGATGCCGAAGATATAGAGGGAGTAGTCATTCTAGCAGGCGCTGTAGTGCCTGGGAAATATATCAGGGGGACCCCAATCAGCCGTAAAGAGGTAGACTCCATACTGCCTTCAATCCCATCTGGATGTCCGATTCTGATTGGAGGGTGGGCCGTGCGGATATGGCGCCAGGATGGGTGGACGCCCTTGAGGAAGAACCTCTTCCTTTCCCTGCAGGATACCGATGCTACCCTAGAGAGTTTCCTTGCAACAGGGAAGTGGTCTCATCGCAGAAGGACGTCAGAGCAATGGTCAAGATGGGCATTTAGGGGAGCATCTTCCAGAGCGGTGACCGATCATCCAGACATCATCTCCCCAAATGGGAGTCCTGGGCCACTCACCTACGAGGTTGAATTGTACCAAGGCTGTGTGAGGTACAAGAGGGGGTGCAAGTTCTGCATAGAGCCCAAGAAAGGGGTGCCTCTCTGGAGAGATGAGGAGGACGTCATAGCAGAGGTAGAATCTGCGACTGATGCAGGCATACGGAATATTAGGATTGGAGGGGCCACAGATGTGTATACCTACAAGGCTGAAGGAGTGATAGATCTTGAGTACCCCATTCCAAACCCTGAGCCCATTGCGAAGGTTCTGCATGAGATACGTGATGATGAGCGAATCGAGGTGCTTCATGTCGATAATGCAAATCCTTCGATTATAGCCGAGAATCTGGAACCATCTGAGCAGATAACGAAGACACTGGTCAATACGCTTACAGACGGGGCTGTCCTTTCCTTTGGTTTGGAGTCTGCCGACCCAGCGGTGCATGATGCAAACTGGCTGAACTGCAATACTGAACAGCTTATGACTGCAATCAGGCATGTGAATGAACATGGCCGAGAACGTGGTCCAAGAGGCCTACCGAAGATGCTCCCCGGATTGAATTTAATCGCCGGTCTGAATGGCGAGACGGAAGCCACCTATCAGATGAATCTCAAATTGCTCAGATCAATTCTTCAAGAGGGTCTAATGCTTCGGAGAATCAACATAAGACAGGTAGAGGGGGCTGGCTTTCAAGAAGTCCCGAAGAAGGCATTTTCCGCATTCAAGAAAGAAGTCAGAGCCACAATCGACACCCCCATGCTTGAACGACTCCTTCCAGTCGGAACAATTCTGAGGAACGTTTGGTGGGAATCCAGCGGAGATAGAATAAGGCTGCCTGAGCAGGTGGAGAACCCCTCTTACAGGGATGCATCAAGACACGGGCGACCAGGGATAACCTTCGGAAGACAGATCGGCGCTTATCCAATTCTCGTGGGCGTCCCCTACCAGATCCCTCTAGAGACGATGTCCGATGTCCTAGTGACAGGCCATGGATCTAGAAGTGTCTCTGGAGTTGAATTGGGCCTGAACACGATGAAGGCAACAGAGGCCCAATTCAACTCCATACCCGGCATCGGAAATAAGACTGCGTGGGCATTGGTTTCCACACGGGCAAAATCATTGTCCAAGAATAGGCCCATTCGTAGTACAGAGCACCTATTCAGCGAAGCAGGGGCCCATCTCCCAGATTATGCCCGGGAGATACTCGAGCACCCTACTGGATAGGTTCCCACTGCACGCTCATCGAACCGTTCGGGGCGACACGTAGCACAGGACGCCATTTTGCACCATCGGTTCCCTCGGGTATCGAGGATCGTATCCCGCGCAATATTTCCGGGTGCAGATCAACCGACAGAGCCGACGAACTCGACTCATACCTGCCATCTCCGATATTCACTCTTTCAATCGGGACAGGAGGTGGTGCCAGCGGCGGAGTTCCTTCGTCATCGTCGCTCTCGGCCCCGCTCTCCTCGGATTCGACGTCTTCATCTTCATCCTCAGCCTCATTCGTCTCAGGCTCGATATCAATCACATCTTCCTGCACCTCTTCAGCTTGGGCACCTCTCGAGTCATCCGTTTTCTTGAGTCCGATGTCTTCCAATATGGTCTCAGAGCTCTCCTTTGCTGTACCAATACCCAACCCTCCTCTTGAGGCATAGAGGACGCCCTGTCCAACCAGCGACATCGCCGCAGCGAATAGCATCACGACGAACACAAGGTCATTTTGACTCGGAACGACCATGAAGCCCAGAGGCATTCCAATAAGCCCGAAACCCCTCCTCCAAGATTCGTCTCTGGAGAACCCCAGCATGGAGTGATGTGCCGATATTGTAAGCACCAGTGCAGGAAAAATCAGGCCATAGCCGTCAATTGAGTAAGCATATCCTGCTATAAGGGCCCAAACACTCGAAAACTTGCTGAGCTCTTCACCCTTCTCGGAGATCGATATTTTCCCGATTGTCCAAGGCCCTTTCCATACAATGTAGATTAAAGCCAGACACTGCAGAATTGGAATCAACAATAGCGTCTCTTCATGAAGATCGAGATCTCGATAGCCCATTGTTGGCCATGCTATTGTCTGCAGAGATATACCCAGATAGAGCAGTTTCTCACGACCCGATACTATCCCGTCCACAGTCATTACTACCGACGATATGACCCATGTGACGTAACCGATGTCCCATGCGAACCAAAGTAGGAAATACATCCAGACGCGACTTGTCAACCCCACGAGGGCCACAGGATCATACGACTTCTCGATGCCCCATCCTTCGGGTAGATACTCTTCGAGTTGGACATCTTCAGCATCGTAGTTCCTGGCTAGAAGGCCACTTTTTTGGATCACTACTTGAATACCAGAAATAACTGCTCCCATCAGACAACCTATCGCAAATATTTCGTTGCCACTAAAATCGATCCATGAATTGTCGAGCATCCACTCGAGCATGGCCCATATGCCGAAAACAAACGACAAAGGAGCGACATTGAACCACCAAATGATTCCATTCGCCCATGCCCAGGCCCACATCCCCGCAGCTATGAAGATCCATACCAATCTGAAGTCGGGTATCAGAAAGGCGAAAGCAAGAATGCCTGCAATTCCGATGCTGAACCTTTCCTCAGCACCCCATCGAGTATCCCCCTCAGGTCGATCCTCAACTCGAATAGCATAGGCTGAAAGGCCAATCTGTAAAAAGAGCAGAAGACTCGCCCATCTCGGGATATCCATCACCCCAGATTCCTCTCCAAGGAAAGGAATGCTGTCAAGTACGGAGGCGAGAGTCATTTCCGGAGCAACGCCCCCAGTCAATACCCCTGCGTAGATTGTGGCAGCTATTGGGAGTGCTAGCAGTATCCACGTATTGACATGGGTAGTGGCGCGATAGGCGACTATCGCAAAGACGGGTATTGCGAGTAACCCTCCTGAGACATCTGTCGCACCTATCGCGATCAGGGATAGTAGCGTGAAGGACCCTATGGTTCGCGCCTCGTCGGACAGGTCCTCTATCGTCTTGAGCATCCTGTCTACAACAACCAGTGGTGCTACCACCACGATGTCTCTCAGCACCCTTTCGAAGAATCTTACTGACTCCCCATCAATTTCTGGACTGGTATTGAACTGTGCTGTTGAAATGATTGCAAAGACTGCAATGCAGGCGGCCCCTGCAAGTCGATGTAGGGGGCTGACACGCCCCATGGCCCCGCATTCCGCAACTAGAAGGCCACCTGCCGCTGCGATGTGGAATATCGCTAACCTCCACTCGAGTATGTCGACATCTGACAAGGTCCCGCTTCCATTGAAGCTGTCTGAATAGGTTATGTCCCCTGGTACGGCAAGCATCGAAGCGAGCACCAAGAACAGCGAAGTGAACCCGAATGGCGTCAGTAGTATGGAGGCCTCGCCCCTCTTTCGTGAGCGGGCCTCCACGTAGATAGCCAGCCCAACCACGAGAGGTAGCAGATTGGCATGAGCGAACTCGAGTGGAACGACGCCCCTGTCTCTGATGGCAACAATGGATATCGCAAGAGCTAGAATAGGGATGCATACCAAATTCCACCTTGAACCGACGAGAGTGGAATTTTCATCCCATAATTTGTTTTCATCTCTGCCGATATCTGTCCTCCGCAGCTGTACCAATGCTACGATGATCAGAACTATTGGCAGAAACTCTCCAGCTTTGTCAGAAAGTGGCACTAGGGCCCCTGCCAGAATCGCAACTGAGGAGCCGCTAGATGAATTGAACCGGCCTCTTGATTCACTCCATATGCCTAGGCCGATCAAAACGGGAAGCAATCCCAGCCCGAGCCCATGGGCGTTACTAATCTCGACGCCTCCAATGTCCAGGAATACACCTCCCTGGCTGCTTGCAATCGCTGCAGAGATGAACCATGCGACGATCATCGCCCAATATGTCGATCGAACAACCCAGTCCCTAGCATGATCACGAGTTTCGAGATAAACGAATGCACCGATTCCTACTACCCATGCGATCAATGCAGCTTCCGCTTCCAATAGTGAAAGTGCCAATGCAAGGCCTATGGGCATGGCGGGAGTCCTCTGCATCGTTGTCGGTGCGAACCATCCCACGAGTAGAGCGGCCCACAACCAGAATGAAAGTCCGAAAGGTTGCTCAGTAATCGATAAAGAACCCAACACGAAGTTAGCCTGGCCATTGGATGCAACAATCTGCAATAGAAGGATTCCGAAAATAACAAACCAAGAGCTCTGCTCAATCATCTCTCTGGATAGCCCGCGATCCGTAGCAGTCATTCCCACGATTACTACCATTATGGTCATCCAACCCCCTGATTCTACACCCAGGCTCAATACCACAAGTGCTGGAATTGCCATACTAGCCCCTGCAGATATCAGGTACAGAACCGATCGATCGAGTCTAAGTGCATGAATCATCGCAGCACTCAGCAGCAAAACGTGTGAGATTGTATTCCACTGCTCGAAAACTCCCCCTGCATAGTCCACCCATATCGAAACCGCAGATAGAGAGAGGGAAATCGGTGCGAGTATGACGATAGTCCGGGGAAGAGTTCCTAGATTATGCCGATCGATCATTCTAGTGGATATCTCCATGACTAACAACATGAAAATCGTCTGTGCTATCGCTAGCTCAACAGTGGGCGCCCACTGCCCTTCAATGAACTGGCCAGTGTACGCTTCAGCTTCCCACAGGGCGAAAGCGGAGTATCGCGAGAGCCAGATTGATGCAAGTGCACCCGACAGTACTGCGGTGGCAGCAACATAGTCCTCCACCATATTTTGATTCCGATCGCTACCCTCTCGGCTGCGCCGCCACTCATGGAAACCTATGCAGCTCACTGCAACGGTTCCGAGCATGCCTCCCAAAATCAGGTAAGAATGGTCACTTTCAGCCGTCAGTTCGAATGTCACGTAATAAATGGCATATGCAAGGACCGCCGCACCCAAACCTATCGATGCGTAGAAGCCCGCTTTTGCCTCATCAAATCCTCCGCTAGATATCGTCGCGTTTCCCGGCCCGGGCTTTTCCATGACTGCATTATTTGATATTAGAGGTATAGATATTGAGGCGACAAATGCCGAATTAGCGTTTTACACAGACGTTAAGCGTCTCAGAGAAGAATCCTAGGCTCCATCTTCCGCCTTCTCGTCCAACTCCGCTGTCTCCAACTCCTCCGAAGGGGGTTCGAAGATCCCTGTGGAGCCAAGTATTGACCCAGACCATTCCTGTCCGAATACCTTCAGCGACCCTAATCCCCTTCTCCAGATCTTCAGTCCAAACGCTTCCAGCTAAACCGTAGCGTGTGCCATTGGCAATCTCAATGGCCTCTTCCTCGGTCTTGAATCGATGTACTGTGACGACGGGGCCGAAGATTTCCTCCGTGGAGCATCGTGAATCGGGAGATAGGCCCCCAATCACCGTCGGAGCCATCCAATAACCGCCTTCCAGATCTCTAGATAGGGATGATTGGATTTCCATATCGTCCCCTCCGGTGAGAAAATGCCCTCCCTCATCCTTTGCGATAGAGACGTACTCCTTGACTTTCTTCAGATGACCTGAGGAGATGAGGGCTCCAAGTTGCGTAGAATCCTCAGAAGGATCACCGATTTTCAAAGACTCAACAGAATCGATAAAGCCCTCTACAAACTCGTCATAAATTGAGTCTTGAACAAGAATTCTGGAGCCACAAAGACATATCTGGCCTTGATTCAGGAATGCCGCCCTGCCGACACCCTCTATCGTTTTGTTGAGGTCACAGTCCGCAAATACAATGCTTGAATTCTTGCCTCCAAGCTCCAGACTTATCTTCTTGAAATGAGGGGCTGCGGATGCAGCAACTTTGGCACCTGTTGACGTGCCCCCTGTAAAGGAGACAAGATCCACATCACTATGAGATACCAAACAACTGCCTGCCCCCCCTCCGTCTCCGTGAACCAAGTTGACCACTCCTGGCGGAAGTCCGACTTTGTCGATAACCTCCATGAGGAGATTCGCCGTCATGGGAGTCATCTCGCTGGGTTTGCATACCACTGTATTCCCCATGCCTATGGCCGGAGCAACTTTCCATGATAGCAAGTATAGTGGCAGATTCCAAGGGGTGATCAATGCCCCCACGCCAACAGGCCTGTAGGTTACGAAATTGTCCGCATCAGCCATTTCGAAAACTTCTCCACGATGGGTCCTAATCATTTCAGCAAAGAATCTGAAATTGGCTACCGATCTATTTGCATCAACCGCTCTTGCCAGCGATATTGGTTTTCCTGTATCCCTGCTCTCCAGGGACGCTATGTCCTCGTATCTGGATTCCAACTCATCTGCTATGATGTCCAGCCACCCTGCTCTTTCCGAATGACTCAGGCCCCCCCACTCTGACTGAGCCTTCCTTGCTGCAAGGATCGCTGAGTCTACATCTGAAGGCGATGAAAGGGGGACTCTAGCAAATTGCTTTCCGGTAGCAGGCTCAACAACATCGAGCCATTGTTCCCCTGTATGTGCCTGAAAATTACCGTCGATATAATTCATCAGATCCATCAGGAATCACCGATTCCCTCGTTAGAGAATGGATCAGACCTGGTCATCGCAGAGGTGTAATCTTTCCAATCCATGGAAAATCTGTCTCTGTCCGGGTCCCATTCATCCCATGTGACGATTGACTCCAACGCTGAGGAGTATTTCTCGGGAACTATACCCGGCACAATGAATGCCTTCTGGCGATGAAGTGGGTACGGATTCCTGAGATTGACCCCCAATACGCCCAATACGGCCCTCGCCACATACCAAGTCGCTTGGCTGTTCCATCCATGTGCAATTTTGATTACTATTCCAAGTCCCTTTGGCCAGTCGTCATGAATCACAGATAATCCGAGTAGCCCATCTGCTCCTTCTTTTGCTACAATACGCCCGTCACCAGCCTTCAGGCAAGTCGAGTCCAATCTGTTGAAACCACCGACTAGATCCGGATTACGATTCATCGCCTCCCATATCCAGTCATCATTGCGTCTAGCAACTAGATTTGCGAACATCAAGGCCAATTCGTTTACTGTATTGGAAACTGTGGGAAACCCGCATCCATCTTTCGCCACTCTGAGGGGCTCCCAATTTGGCTTATTCATATATTCTCGAAGAACATCCAAATACAACGGAAACCAATCTGAACTAGGTAAAGTGTAACCAGCTCTACTCATGCCCATGAGCCTCATTCCTTTGAGGATAGCAGCGTGCTCTCCTGAGCACGTGTGGAACCATCTTCTTGGCCTCCTTACCTGGCGTCCGAATTGTATCAATGGTACGTCCAAGGGGCATTGCATCAATCCCCACTCAGATTCAGTAAGCAAAGACTGAGCGGCTGCAACGTGTTCAGTATCTCCATTATGCGAGGAGCAAGAGATGGCCTTCTGCTTCCAATCCAAGTCTTTCAGGACCTCAACAAAAGGCTTCATCATCAGGGGCTTCATCATAGAGCGGCCATAGACCAAGACATTTCCTCCAAAAGAGTGGATTATTTCATCCCCATGCGCCCATGCTACCGCGCCATGAATTGTATTCTCTGAAACATCCATCCGCCTAAAATCAACGAGAGGCTCCCATTCCACATCTCGTCCAGTGGGTATGTTCTCGAATTTTTCTCCAAGAGGAGTCGTCGGATACACCGCCGAACCAGGCCTTCCAGCCGACACGGAGGAAGGTCGGTCATTCGGATTAATTTCCTTCACCTTTCAACACCCCTATTCACGAGGGGGACGACCTTTGTCATGAATGCCTCCATGTTACGCTTCACACGTTCGTTGTCGTGATTGAAAAAGTCGAACCAGCACATTATCCGATCATCAGGATGAAATCTTTCGATCAGTTGCTGGGCTACTTCGTCCACATTCCCGATGACTGCATTGTCAACCGCCTTTTCCACTTTACCCGGATCGATGGTCCCCTCCAAGGCATTCCAATAAGTCGAAATCGACGACTTAGATTCCTCTAAAGCATGCTCGGACCGCTCCACATTCGAGAGCCCATCTTCATCATTGAGAAAAACCATCACGGTTCGAGGCATCATTGAACGACTCCAAACTCCTCCGTCTCTATGGTAGCACTTTCGCATACGCTCATGCGTAGCTTCAATGATATCTGGCGGGGTTATGCTCAGGTTGAATACTTGTACTGGACGCCATTTATTGACTTCAACTTGAAGATGCTTATCATGGCTGCCAAGAACGAGATTCAAGAGATCTCTTCGCCATTCCTTAGGTATCGTGGCGATGGACTCAAACTCGTAGCGGCGGGGAATGACGACTTCATCTGGAGAAGTCGAGAGCCCCCATTCTAAGACTGCTGACTCTTGGACACCCGCCCAATCTTCATCACTTCTGAAATTGTCGCGTGTGAGCCTGGTTTCTCTTATCATGGACGAATCAATCACTTCACCTGACAGGAGTCTAAGGAAAATTTCGCTTGCCTCGGCAAATACCTGGCCACGTAATGCCGGCCATGCAGCCTCTTCAACAGGGTCCCTCGGAACGATCCCATACGGTCGTGCCATGAATTCAAAACGACCTGCAGAGAATCCGATATGAAGACGACGTGTCTCATCTGGATTCACGCCGTGGATTGCGAGGAATGCGCCAACTCGTTCAGCTTGAGCGATTGGCCCCCCCGATGCGAGTATCGACATCACCGCGCTCCCTACCTCCATACGTTTTGTCCGAGCCATGACAGCTGCAGCGATTTGGAAGAAGTCGGTGCACAAGCCAACTTCACCGGGATAGTGGGGGACCACTGGGTTCGCATTGCTTTTCTGAACTTCCGTAGAGAGATGGGCTTGAGCAACCCATCCAACGTCAAATCCAAGATCGTCCGCCTTCTCAGCCTGGTCTAAGAAATTGGAGAACATCTCCCTCTCACTGGGCTTGTAGCCGGTTGAATCCGGCGTCTGCGAGACCGAGAAGAAAATATCGAATTCCATACCATTACCCATCAGATAGAGCGCATTCGCCCGCCATCTACAGCCAGACTAACTCCGCGTATAGCCCCGCTTGAAGGAAGACACATCCAAACCACTGCTGAAGCAGTTTCCAGCGGATCAACAAGTCTGCCAATGGGTGCTTGATTTCGCCAATCATCGTATATTTCTTCCACGCTCATGCCCGTTCGCTCACTCTTAGACTTGGACAAGGATACAAGACGATCAGTGTCTGTATACCCCGGAAGTATGTTGTTTATCGTTATGCAAGGAGCCAATTCTTTGGAAAGAGACTTGCTCCATGAGGCCATCGCCCCCCTCAAAGTATTCGATAGGCCGATTCCTTCCACAGGTTCACGGACTGACGTAGAAATAATATTGACAATCCTTCCACTACCAAATTCTTCCATTCCCGGTGCGAGACTCCTGACCAATATGTGCGATGCATGTAGATGGCGTTTGAAGGGTCCATCGAAGTCTTCCAGATCATTTTGAAGAAGTGGGCTGCGGGGTGGTCCGCCTGCGTTATTGATCAAAATCGTAATTTCCTGATTGACTAATGATTCCGCAATCATACGAACAGCATCCGTATCCTCAAGATCCAGGACTAAGGCTTCATGCCCAGAACCATGCATCTCCGAAACCAGATCATCGAGCATCTCTTTGTTGCGGGCACAGGCAACCACTCTAGCCCCTGCCCTGGCAAGGAGTAACGCGGTGGACCGACCGATTCCACGCGAGGCGCCACAGACCAACGCAGTCTTTCCATTAAGCACGTTCTCTGAGAAAGGAAAATCTTCACCTAATATATCATCCATCGACATTTCACCTAATCCACGTAATGCGCATATGTTTGCTCACTTAGCTTCTGATATACGACTTCTAGAATTTCTTCTGAGGCGTTTCGGAAGGTAGGGTGGCTACCCTCTCCCTGTGGCCGACGCATTTCACCCCATCGCCCTTCCACATATGCAATCAGGGCTTCTTTCATGAGAACTCCAGATAGAACAAGCGTTTCATAGCACAAATCTTCGTAAGTCATCCCTCTTTTTACAGGTACTTCTCTTCTCAAAAGTAAGTCGCCAGTGTCGACTCCATTGTCGCAGAAATGAGTTGAGGAACCTATTGGTATGTCGTGGTAAACAGACCAAGCAGGAGAAGCCGAACCTCTGCACTCCGGGAGTAATCCAGGATGTGAATTAAGAACGCCGTCTTTGGGGAAATCCAAGATATCTCCCCTGATTATCCTGGTCCCGCCGAAGACAATCAGATCGAGATCGAAATCCTCTATGTGAGGCATCACATTAGGGCTGTCGTGCTTTTCCACTTCGATATGCGGTACAACGAAACCATCCTCAGAAAGCCTGGCGATCTGACTCTCAATGGTAGGAGCGACTGGATTGCCCTCAATCCTCTTGAGAAATTTCTCGCGCTCTTCATCGCCGATACCCGAGTCCTCTGATATTATTATCGAGGGGATGAAATTCTTTGACAGTAACTGACTCAACATCTCCCTACCATAGGGATGCTCCTTGAGCAGGAGAAAGGCGAATTCTGGCGTCGAACTAGGTGGCATGTTACGCTCTCCTGAGGAGTCATTGATACCCATCATTTTCGGTCATATCAGGTTTCCACCATTCAATTGCCTCGGGTTCGCCCGCCTCATCAATCGCTAGATGGCGCCCTCTTTCATGCAGAATGACCCCCACTATCACCGGCGAGAGCGGGAATAAAACCACGTAGAGTAACATCGTGATGAAGAAGAACAAACCTGTGTCGAATATCTCACTCATTGCAATACCAAATGGTATGAATCCGATAAAGAGAATCGCCGGTACCCCGAGCATCAGCCATCTCATAAACTAGCAATCGTAACAAACTACTAATGTAAATTTCCAGCATTAGACAATCGTGACCGATCAGAGAAGATATGACATCGATTGGCTCAGAGTCATTTTGTTTGGTCTTTTGATACCCTTCCATGTGGCCATAGGTGTGTATTGGTCCACATATGGAACTGAAATAAATCCGAATGTCGGAGAAATCGAAGAGCAAGATCGTTTAGAGTTCGCAGAAGCGAATAATGACTACAGTGCAGAGTCTGTTACCATGGAGAGCATGATACTCCATTGGATGCACCAATGGAGGCTTGCAGCACTGTTCATGATTTCGGGGATGGGGACCGCTTTCGCATTTCGGAGGAGGGTCTGGAAGACCTTCCTAAAGGAGAGAGTCAAACGTCTGCTCATCCCAATGTTCTTTGGAGCTTGGACTATGGGCTTCGCAGGACAACTAATCACCGGTGAAATCGATCTTAACTTGTCAGAAATGACCTCAGCTTTCCTCTTCGGCATAGTCTGGCGTTCGCTTTCCTTTTGGATCCCCGTCTTTGGAAAGTTAATTGCACTCGGTCATCTGTGGTTCCTGTGGAATCTTTTCCTCTACTCTCTGATCATGATCCCGGTTTTCAACTCAGTTCGAAATAACCCGGGAGGGCTACCTTCAAGGGCAATAAGGGCCATATTTTCCATAAAATTCAGTATTGGACCACTCTTGCTGATGCCTCTTATTTTGACGATATCAGAGATTGTATTCAAGCCCTTTTTCCCAGGTTTCATTGGAGTTGCATACGAGTGGTTTTGGTTCTTCATATTCTTCGCAATTGGATTCTCATGCATCGTTGCCAAGAAGGAATGGTACGAATTTCTCGAGACTCGAAGGACCCTCATAACTGTTCTAGCTTTACTCTGGACTCTTGCTTTCATATGGATTCGCCTTGAACAACATTCCACTGGAATCGCGTATGTCGATGGCGGCTGGTTGCTTGAGGAGCCACACATTCTCCACGATTCCACGACATTGGCTGCCTGCGTGATTCACAGTTTCCATGCATGGTTTTGGTGTCTTGCCGTGTTCGCTTGGGGCGCCCATCTGTTAAATCGATCTAGTTTGCGATTGTCGTATCTTAATCAGGGGGTCTATCCGTTCTACATTGTGCACATGCCCCTCGTATTCGCAGGCCTCCGAATATCGTCTGAACTGGGGCTCCGAGATATGTCCGCAGTCTTAGTAGCCACTGTATTCACGGTCTTCACTTGTTGGATATTCTTTGAGATTGTAAGAATCTCACGCTACTCAAGATTCCTCTTTGGCATCAAGGATAAGAAAACTCAATCCAGCGCACCATAATCGAGACCCACATTAGTGGTGGCAAGGCTTGATATCTCATATTAATGTCAGAATGATATGGATCCTTCAATCAATGTCCTTGGAACCACGTTGAAGACCTGTAACGCAGATCCGCTTACTGGGTGGTTCAGAGATGGTTGTTGCAATACCGATTCAGGAGACAGAGGGATCCACACGGTGTGTGTTGTGGTCGATGAGGCGTTCCTGACGTTCAGTGCAAGCGCAGGGAACGATTTGACGACTCCGAGACCAGATATGCAATTCCCTGGCCTAAAACCAGGGGATAGATGGTGCCTTTGTGCAAAAAGGTGGAAACAGGCACTCAGTGAGGGCTGCGCCCCTCCTGTGGATTTGGAGGCTACACACCGCAAGACCCTCGATATAGTCGATCTATCCGTTTTGGAGATGCATGCTCTTTGATCAGGGCGTCACTCTAGATCTGTCTCTCGGGAAAAGAACCACTTCTCTAACATTGCCGGCACCAGTCAGGACCATCAGTAGTCGAGCCACGCCAAGACCCCACCCAGCATGTGGCGGCGCGCCATATCGGAAACCGTCTGTGTAGAATGAGAAGTCATCGGGATCAAGATCCATATCTCTAAGATTCTGCTCAAGAATTTCCACACGATGCTCTCGCTGCCCGCCGCTAGTCATCTCATCCCGGCCGTAGTTCAGATCAAAACCACGACTTAGTTGACTGCCCGTGGATCCCATTTCCCCTTCTTTGTGGTGGATATAAAACGGTTTCATCGACATAGGCCATCGGGGGATAAAGTGGAAACCAGGGTACTTGGAAGCAATAAGGTCGCAATGATGGCTCTCTATATCGTCGCCCCATTCGATATCTCCTCCTCCGTCTTTTACGATTTCTATGGCATCGTCGTAAGGTATTCTGGGGAATGGCAGTTCAGGGATCTCTACGATAACTGGCTCCATCCCCTGGGTGCCTCTGTAGGTATTGATGATGTCCACAAGATCTTGATCATCAGCTGCGACCCTACTCCATATTGAATGAATCATGCGTTCTAGTACGCCCATGACATCTTCATCATCACACCATGCTGCCTCTATGTCAAAGGAGACGAACTCATTTAGATGACGATATGTATCATGTTTTTCAGCACGGAAAGCCGGCCCTATCTCAAAGACACGCTCAAGCCCTCCCAGAACTGCTAGTTGCTTGTACAGCTGGGGAGACTGGGAAAGGTATGCAGGGGTATCGAAGTACATCATGGGAAATAGATTCGTCCCCCCCTCACTCGCGCTAGCGATTATTTTCGGGCTATTCATTTCACTGAAACCCTCTTTGATTAGATGCTCTCTTCCATATTGAAGTACCTTCGAGCGAAGCTGAAACATCGCATTTACATGTGCTCTTCTGACATCGAGGTGGCGATTGTCCAGTCTAACGTCTAGGCCTACGTTGACATCATCAATAACCCCCACTGGAAGAGGTGCATCCGCAACAGCCAAAATTTCTGCAGAGGATACGCTTACCTCGTATTCCGGCGGAGGTGGTGAACTTCCTTCAGGAGTCTTCGGGGGTCTTTTTTTAGCCACAACTCCCGTAACTGATATTGTGGATTCTCGGCTTGAAGATTGAATTGATTCAAACACCGACTCGTCCATGGCATCCCTCTTCAGGAAAGCTTGGATTCTCCCGGTTCCATCTCGCAGCATTACGAAGCAGACACCTCCGCGACCTCGTACAGTTTCGGCATAACCTGCGAGTGTAACTTGTGAACCAACCATGTCCCCGCCATTCGTTACAACCTGTCCGATAGTGTGGGAACGATATGCTGTGGGCAACCACTCGCTGCTGTCTCTCATACCCCTGGCGTGTCGGGGCTGGGTTTTGAAAGATATCGGGCCATGATGCCAAATGGTTGTACAAGCGAGACTATTCAGATTAATCATTCTTCAGTAACAAGCTGTTCAGCGGCGATAAGGAGAAACGCCGTATGGCCTATTGGCTGGTTGCCGGGACGAACTCCCCCGCGACTCGCCTTAGACCAGCGACGCTCGATCACTTCCCCTGCCCATTCAATGTACAGACCCGCTGATTCGCAAGCCTCCCATGATTTCTCCAATTGTATGCTGGTCGGACAGTAGCACCCTAGCCGCCCACCCGGCCGAAGTAATTTCGAAATGTCACTTACCACAGTCCACGGTTCTGCAAGATCCAATATGACAGCATCAAGATGATCTGTTAGAGCTGAAACTTCTTCCTTACAGGATGTGAGATCAGACTCAAGAAGATGCCATTCGGGGAACTCTGGCAGAATATCTTTCAGTGTTTCCATGTTTTCACGCCCAACTGTGGCATGCTCTGGCCTATTTTCGACAGATATTAATTTCCCAGAACCCCCAATTACCGATGCTAAATGCATTGCGAGCCCAGCAGATCCGTGACCTCCTTCGAGAACTGTTGAACCCACGCTGATGCCCATTCTAGATATCAGATAACCTGCATCCTTTGCAAGTATGACTTGCGCCCTGCGCTTCATGGCCCTCCTGGCTTCGGGAAGGCCCGGGTTGACAACTCTGAGAGTCTTCTGACCGATCACGAGAGAGTCGCCGGGTACAACGTCTCCAAGTGTATCGTCCACATTGAATCGCCCTAGCCCCCTTACGCGAACTTCCCCCGATCCCCTTTGAAGCAAATAGGCCCTGCCATCGGATTCCACTAGGGCTAGCCACTCGCCGCTCATTGTCTGCCGGGCACTGTTATGTGTTCAAGCACTTCCGGTCTCAAGTCAGAACACTGGAATACACCTAGGCAGGTTTCATTGATAACTCAGCACGTATCCCGGGGTTGGAATGCACTCGAGAGATAGGCCGCTTACAACGTCGGGCGCATTGATAATTATCCTACTAATTTCACTGTTCAGCCCGAGTCATTGGGCCGGTGAAGTGACTTCTGATGAGCTCACTGAGCCAGTGCCGATGATGGAGGCAACAAGTCCAGGACATACTGTTTTCGGAGAATATGTTGGCGCGCATTGGTGCGGCCCTTGTATGAGCAGTGCGTCGCCATCGCTCGATAATCTGAAGACCTCCAACCCGGAAGACTTCACATACATTTCTTTCTTCGAATCAGCATCTGGCGGTTGGCCGAGTGATGGCCCAATCAACCGAATGAGCCATGTCACAGCCTCTTCATCCGGATATCCTACATTCTCGTTCGCCGATCAACAGTCTGGTGCTTGTTACAAGGTTGGAGCAGGCGGAACAAACTTCTACGATCCTGAATATTCGGCTGGAGGGTGCATGGACCTGTCTTCGAATGATTTCCAATTAAAATTGACAATGTCTCTGGATTCCACGACCAACGACGTTACTATAACGCTTGAATCGAAGTATGTGGGGGCACAGTCATCTGTAAACGTCTACGTTTATGGCGCGGTAACAGAGAAGATTGGAGCTGACTCATACGACAATGGTGTCAAACCACATCACAACTGGAGGTCCTGGCTTCTCGATAGTACAAGTTCAGGTTTCCAGCAACTCACTCTTGACAAGAATGTCGCAGTCGAGCACACATGGGTCAAACCTGTTAACCTAGTTAGAACATCATCAGGATATTCTCAATGGGAAAATTTCTGGCCAGTATTCGCTTTGATGGACGGCCCCCACACAACATACAACCAGGTATATGCGGCAATCGATCCAGATATGGGCCCACTCGTCGATTTAGGCGTATCAAATTTCGGAGCAGATATCGATGGGGGCTATCCTGGGCTCATTCCCGGGGATTCAGTGTCCCTGTCTGTAACAGTTGAGAATAATGGTGCTGAAGACCACCCGGATGGGGCTGAACTGGTAATATCCTACATGGACGGACTGGATCATGTAGAGATAGAACGCCATGATTTGCCATCCATGTACCCCGGCCAAACCATCACATTCCAGTCTACATTCGACTCATCAGTACTATCTTCGGTAGCATCAGGAGCAGCCTCTCTCAGGGCTGCCCTCGAAGGCAGCGATTCAGATAGGGTCGATTTCAATGACAAGAATGAGATTTTCATTCCATATGACATGCCGCCTATAGCAACCAGACCAACGACAGTCGATGGCTCTGAAATATACCGTGGTGCTTCCCTGGATTTTGAACTATCAGCAATTGCAAATGATGCAGTGGATGACATTAGCACCATGACTGCTGAATTTGAGTACAGTCGTTCCGGGCAAAATGATTGGTCATCTGATTGGACAGATTGGGTTGGCCAGATGGGCGCGGGAGGCAATCTCAAACTGATCCATTCCCTGCTTACTCCACTCGACGCTCCAACAGGAGACTATGATACGAGGGTCAAATGGACTGATGCACGAGGCCAATCAAGCGAGTGGCTGTCTACCGATTCTGCATTTGTGCTGAGGAATGCTATTCCTCAGGTGATATCTCCTATGGACCCCCTTCATGCCGGCATGCCCACCGTGAAGGTGGAGACGCAGGAGACCATCTCGTTGGAAGGGCTAGTATGGGACGCCGAGACACCCATCCCGACCTTGCAAATCGATAGTAACGCGCCACAGTTCAGAAGTTGGAACCCTGATACTGGGTCGGTAACTGTAGAATTTGACCGAATAATATACGATTCCACCGGCTCGCCAATTCCGCAGGGCCTGTTCATCACAATAAGCGATGGAGAGGACTCCAATACCGGCACACTATTGTTCAATGTAATCGAGAATGGGGCGCCAAGATGGTCATCAATATCGCCACAATCGTTCGATGAAGGCGAATCTGCAAGCCTAATCCTCACTCCTTTTCTTTCGGATACTAATGACGAGGGTGCACCCTCTAACCCATCTTTATTGAATCTCAAACTGGAGAGCGTCGAACCACAGGAGTTCTTCGATGCGATCATTGTTGGGCATACCCTCTCTGTGAGTTCTGTGGACGAGGATTTCGTAGGAATAGCTACAGTAACGGTCAGTGCATCTGATGGAGATCAAACAACCGAGACCGCAGTCACTTTTGTCATAAACAACATCAATGACGCCCCAAGGATAGATGCTAGTGGAATCGGGAGCATGGTTGCCAAGGTCGGCAGTACAATGACAGTCTCATTGCCGATGCATGTTTCGGATGCAGATCATGAATTCAGCGAATTATGGATCGATGTCGATACATACGATGCCGGCTCCGCAACATATGACTTTGATACTGGTCTGATTACGATGAAATGGGATGAAGCAGGGACTGAACTAGTCACCATCACCGCCATTGATCCTATAGGCGAGTCTGTAACCCATATTATTGAGGTAGAAGTCGTAGACTCACTGCCCTTGACATGGGAATCGATAGGCACCCAGGGGGATATCAGCGCGTCTTTTGACACGATGGACTACTCTACGAACCCTGTAGCCACAGTTACTGAGTTGACGAATCATGGCCTCACTAATGTTGAGATTAGATGGCAAGTATGCAATAGTCTGACAGGAGTGTGTACCGACATGGGGGCCGCCTTTGGATTTAGCCCGTTCACCGTCCAAGCGAATGAAGGTGTTGGGCTGAGAGTTGGCGACTACATCGGGCTTACCGTAAACGCCGTAGACTCCTCAGGTTTTGATAGGAAATCCGAGATGCTCAAGACATACGCAGTAGAACCTTCCGACACAACTCAAGAGTCATCTGGCGAAGAAAAGTCGAATAGTGTATCGTCGTCCTCTTCGATGCCTTTGGTGGCGGGTGTGGCCGGCGTTCTAGCCCTGATAGGCGTCACAGCCTTCATGGTCGCCACCCGTCGAAGAGAGCCTCAAGATTCTACATCTGTGTTGGCAGATGCACCCCTTCCATTGCCGCCTGAGGGGCTCCCAGAGGGGTGGACCATGGAGCAATGGCAGTACTATGGGCCAGAATACTTGCGCGGAGAACGTTGAATTGGGTGGTAACGCACCTTCAAGAAGGACCGGTCAGAGGGAGAATAGAGGAGGCGGCATAGTATGACCGGCAAAGATTCTGTTCCAGATCCACTAGAAGACTGGGAAGAAGGCTCAGCATTCGGTGTTTCTGAGGACAAAGATCCCGTCTGCACCGCTCCTGTGGAAGAATGGGTCCTCGACCTTCCGATAGAATCCACTGTCGATGTACCTATTCCTGAAAGATTGGTGGACCAGGTAATCGGTCAAGACGCTGCCTCTATTGTAGTCAGAAAGGCCTCAGAACAGAGACGTCATGTGATTATGGTCGGGGAGCCAGGAACGGGCAAGTCGATGTTAGCCCGCTCAATGACCGAGTTCCTTCCGCTCGAACAACTCGAAGACGTCCTCGTTTACCGTAACGTGGAAGATGAGAATGAACCGAAGGTGAGGACCGTACCGGCAGGAAGAGGACACAAAATAATCTCAGAACGTAAGGCTGCAATTCGTGCACAGAGGAAGAAAACGAATCAGATGCTGCTCTTGATCGCACTTGTGGTGGGTGCAGCATTGCTCCTTGCAACAATCCAAACTGGGGACATGCTGACATTCATATTCGGTTCCTTCCTCTTGATTTTCGGATACTTTTTCCTTAGGACGAGGTTGACTGCTGGCGACGAGTCCAATATCCCGAAGCTCCTGATTAAGCATGAACGCAGCGAAGAAGCGCCCTTCATAGATGCAACAGGAACATTATCTGGTGCACTTCTCGGCGATGTGAGGCACGATCCCTTCCAGTCTGGTGCTGATTTGGCCACGCCTGCCCACGAACGCGTCGAGCCCGGAGCCGTACACAGAGCCAACAAGGGAGTTCTGTACATCGACGAGATACGCATGCTTCGGATGGAAGAGCAACAAGCACTCCTCGTGGCCATGCAGGAGAAGGCGCTCTCGATTAGTGGCCGTTCAGAGAGGTCTTCAGGAGCACTGACAAAATCAGAGCCCGTGCCCAGTGACTTCATACTCGTCGCAGCGGGCAACTTGGATAGCATCCAACAAATGCACCCTGCACTCAGAAGCCGAATCAGGGGATACGGATACGAGGTATACGTAAACACCGACATGAAGGACACAGAGAGGAACCGGCGTAAATTGGTCCGTTTCGTGGCCCAAGAAGTTCGTAATGAGGCAAAGAGAGATTCTGGCAGATCAATTCCACATTTCGACCGCGCAGCGATCGGGATGATTCTCAAAGAAGCACAGCGCAGAAGCGGCAGGAGAGGCAAGCTTTCACTAAGGCTGCGTGAACTTGGAGGGCTGATCAGGATAGCAGGAGACCTTGCATCCGAGGACAGCAGCCCACTCACGACCACGGTTCACGTCACCAGGGCGCGTGCAATTGCAAAACCGCTTGAGCAGCAAATCGCAGACAGGTACTTGGAGCGCCAGTCCGAATATGCGATGCTCGTTAATCGAGGCAATAGGATCGGTAGAGTGAATGGCCTTGCAGTTCTGGGCGCAGACTCTGGGCTATCTGACTTCTCCGGCGTCGTTCTTCCTGTTGAAGCCATGGTCACGCCATCACAAGGGAGAAGCGGGCAAGTTATCGCCACGGGTGGCCTCTCTGACCTCGCCAAGGAGTCGGTCACGAATATCAGTGCAGTGGTCAAGAAATTGACTGGTAAGGACATCAAGGATTATGACCTCCACGTGCAATTCCCAGGCACTCACAACGTCGATGGCGATTCAGCCTCAATCACTATGGCAACTGCCATAATATCGGCTTTCGAAGGCATCCCTATCGATCAGAATCTTGCAATGACCGGATCACTATCGGTACGCGGCGAGGTCTTACCAATAGGCGGCGTGTCTGCAAAAATAGAGGCGGCTGTGAAATCTGGAATCGAGAGGGTCATAATACCAAGGATGAATCTTCAGGACGTTCTAATCGATGAGAAATACGAGTCAATGGTGGAAATCATCTCCGTTGACAGTCTAGATGAAGTTCTAGAACACGCTCTCGTTGGCGAGCAAGAGAAGGTTAGCCTCGTCGAGAGGCTAGCCAAGGTTATCGACACATTCTCTTCAGTATCCGATTCAACACTAGCTTGAGAGTCAAGCACACTCAACTTGAAGACCCTTCCACCCTTCTTGTCGTTGATGGCAAGGCCAAATGGCGCAGCACCCCTGACAGTGCTCTTCTTAGTGGTCTTGATTGATATGATGGGATTCACTCTCGTGATTCCCTTTCTGACTTACTTTGTACAGGATCTGGCGACAGGTGACGGATTTTCTGACATAGGTGCCCGTGATAGGTGGGTTGGCATAGTGTTCGCTACCTATACTCTTGGACAATTCCTATTCACTCCGCTGCTCGGATCCCTCTCTGATAGGTTCGGACGACGTCCGATACTGATGTTTGGACTAGCCTCCAATACGGTTTTTCTGATTGCCTTTGGTCTTGCTTCTACACTGTGGATGGCATTGATTGCCCGCTTTCTTGCTGGAGCAGGCAACGGGAATATAGCTGTGACTAAGGCATATATCGGGGATATCAGCGACAGAGAACAGCTGCCAGGTCGAATGGGCATGATCGGAGCCGCTTTCGGACTTGGATTCATGATCGGCCCATTTCTAGGTGGGGTGCTAACAGACCCAGCAGAGGTATTCGGCGGACCGTTTGCAACTGATTGGTGGGCCGCCCATCCATATTTCCTGCCTTGTCTATTCGCAGGAACCCTCTCCTTCGTCTCACTGATGCTGGCTAGTCGAATGCTTCCCGAGAGCCTCCCGGCATCGGAAAGAAAAGCCCAGGCTAAGTCAGGGGGGTTACGTGAAGTCCTCTCAAATTTGATTGGCGTAAGGGACCTTTCACCTGCTGTTAGAATTCTGATTCTAGTGAACGCCTCTTTCCTAATGGCAATAACGATGATGCACGCCACTCTGATTCTATTCACGGCGATGCCAGTAGATAACGGAGGTCTCGGATTCGATGAGATGAGGAACGGCTACATTTTCGCAGTTGTGGGTCTGATTGGAGTCCTCGTACAAGGTTGGCTGATAAGGCCGCTTTCAAAGAGATATGATTCCCGTGGTCTGATGGTGGTGGGGATTACGATGGCTGCAATTGGTTTGGGCTGGATTCCATACATCACAACTGAAACACAAGCCGTCGGCGTCTTTGTCATAGTATTGATCTCCACCGGGCACGGGCTTTTCGGACCGACTCAGTCAACGCTGCTCGCCTTGGCGGCCGAAGTGGATGGGATAGAACTTGGAAGGGCCATGGGGGCCCAGGAAGGATTCGGCGCACTGTCTCGAATCATTGGCCCTGTTTTTGCAGCATTCATCTGGGCTGAGACAGTCGATGGAACAGGTCTCTGGACATACCATACGGTTTTCAGAGTAGCAGGCCTAATTGCCATCATATCAGTATTGATTCAACTTGGAATCAAGAAGCCCAATACAGATTCAGAGGCGATGAATGATGGCTAAATTGGCTATAATCGCCCACGGGGGCGCTGGTGCAGACCCACTGAAGAAATCGAACATAGAGGAGGCGATTCAGAAAGGCTCATCACTTCTCGAATCAGATGCCTGCGCCGTCGACGCTGCAGTCGAAGCCTGCGTCATCTTGGAAAATGATCCCGCATTCAACGCAGGAACAGGGAGCGTAACCAGGCTGGACGGTTCGGTATTGGTCGATGCCTCCATCCATGTCAACGATGGCCGATTGGGCTTTGTGGCCTCCATGCCAGAGACTCCGAATCCAATAAGAGTAGCAGAAGCTCTACTTGATGAGGAGATAAATGGCCTAGGGGGAATCGGTGCTAGGGAGTGGGCCGATCAGAGAGGCATACCAAGATCAGCTGTAACCCCGAGACCCCCTGGAAAGACCGCCTCAGGCGACACCGTCGGTGTGATAGCCATGGATTCTGAAGGAGTCATGGTCACAGCAACTAGCACAGGAGGCTGTAGTGATCAGCCTGCGGGACGTATCGGAGACGTCCCTCTCCCGGGATGTGGTTTCTGGGTGGAGTCTGGTGTTGCGATCGCTGCAACGGGGATAGGTGAAGCGATTACTCGGGAGATGCTGTCTCATAGGGTTCACGGATGGATCTCTCGAGATGGCATGCCCATGGGGCGTGCTTTCGAGAAGGCGATCAAAACACGTTTCGATGAATCGACAGACGTTGGCCTAATTGGAATGACTAGCGATGGTTCATGCGCCGCGCGGGCAAATACAAACATGCCATGGGCTAGTTGGAACTCAGACGGCATCAGGGGATGAGGTTAAGCCAAGTCCCTTGGTGGGTCGGCTGCGTGGTGAGCCTGATGACAGACATCGAGACCAAGATTCAGCAAATAGCCACAGTACTCGGGCAGCTTGAAGACACACAAGTTCCGAGGAACATACGAAACTCAGTGAAAGACGCTGTGGATAAGTGGTTGCTCAACGAATCGAAGGACATGGACATCCGTCTCGGCATGACTGCTTCGATGCTGGACGAGATATTCAACGATGCTAATTTGCCCATACACTACGGGCCGCTTTGCCTCCAAATACAGACAACTCTCGAGATACTGCTGAACGAAGTCCGCCGAGGGTAGTCACCCTAGCCATATTCCCATTGCTATCAGTAGCATGGCAATTCCGACTCCGGCATCGATCCACTGCCAAGTTCGGGGTTCTGATATCCTGTGCGAAATCGAACGAGCCCCGAATCCCAGTGAGAAGAAAAATACGAATGACGCAAGTGCAGCTCCGGCTGCAAACGCCACACGCTGCCCGCCTCCCAATCCAGCCGCACTTCCGCCGATTAGCAGCAGAGTATCCAAGTATACGTGAGGATTAAGCCAAGTGAAGCCCATTGTAAGCACAAAAACCTTCAATGCAGATTCTGAATGCTCCGAGGAATTCATATCCAAGCCGTTAGAACCATGATAAGCAGCCCGGAAGCGAGTCAATGCGTACACCATCAAGAATGCCACCGCGGCAATCTCGAGAACATTCGCATTACCGCTCTGTGCAACCAATTCACCTACAACAAAGACGCCGAGTATGATTAGTACCGCATCGGAAATCGAACAAATTGAACATACGAGTAGGACGTGCCTGCCGGAGAGGCCCTGCCTGAGAACGAATGCATTCTGCGCACCTATGGCCAAAATAAGTGAGAGAGATAGTGCGAATCCAGCCAGTGCATGGGCGAGGAGCAACTCAAGTCGCCCTTCTCTCTACAGCCTTCTGCCGCAGCCCGGTATACCCGCACTTCCTGCATACCTTGACGCGATATCCTCGGTGCGTGGCCGAGCAACGCATACAGATCAACTTCCTTAGAAGCCGCTTCTCTGCCTCGGGGAATCGCTGTGCCATGGAGGCGAGCCACCCAACCCCCCTTCATAATCCATTCCCAAAAGAGCCGATGGGGTTGAATGCCGTTAATACTGCAACCAATGAGTTCATACACCCTCGTCAAAGGTGAAAGGTACGGTGCCAGCGACAGTTATTCTCGGAGCTCAGTGGGGCGATGAAGGAAAGGGTAAGGCAATTGATCAATTAGCCTCCAGATACGGGTGGGCAGTTCGTTTTCAGGGAGGCAATAACGCAGGGCACACAATTGTCATAGGGGACACGACTCTGAAGTTACATCAGATACCCTCCGGCCTCCCGACTCCTCATTGCAATCTTGTTCTGGGAGACGGGATGGTAATCGATCCATGGGTTCTGGAGAAGGAACTCGATGCCTGGAATGCCCTCACCGGCGAGAAACCAGAGGGATCCAGGCTATTCATATCCGAGCGCGCGTCAATCATCCTCCCATTCCACAGGTTGTATGACTCTGCAGACAAAGTCGTAGGAACAACTGGAAGAGGAATAGGACCTGCTTACAGGGATCGAATAGAGCGGGTAGGCATTCGCTTCGCAGACATAGAAGGACTACTCGAAAACAGCCAGTCAATAAGCGCATCAGCTTCCAGAATGTCCTCACAACTTGCTGCTATTGGCATCGATCATAGGATCTCTGCACAAGACCTTGAGAATGATTTGAGATGGATTCTCGACAGATACGGGGACGCCATAGCGCCAACAGGACACATGTTGGACATAGCACTCAGAAATGGCGAGCAAGTACTTCTCGAAGGGGCACAGGGGGCAATGCTTGACATCGACCAGGGCACGTATCCATTCGTAACGTCCTCCGTCACATCAAGGGCAAACGCCTCTCATGGGGCAGGAATACACCCCGGACACATAGGCCCGTGCCTCGGGGTAACCAAGGCATACACAACTCGTGTTGGAAACGGGCCATTTCCGACTGAGATACCCTCTGAAGACCCATCTGGCCAGCATCTCGCAAAAGTTGGCCATGAGTTTGGTACCACTACTGGCAGGCCAAGAAGGACAGGGTGGCTAGACATACCCGCGCTAATGGAGGCACACAGGGTGAATGGGTTCTCGGGGCTCGTTCTCACCAAACTCGATGTGTTGGCCGGGCTAGATGAAATTAAGATCTGCATAGGATACGAATTGGATGGGCGTCCGATTACTATGCTGCCCGTCCGCGCCGAGGATGTCGCACGCTGCATACCTGTTTACGAGACACATCCAGGATTCGAGGCAATAAGCGAAGATGAGTGGCTTGCTATGGCTCAGAAATCGCATGAGGAAAAATCCTGGTTAGAAGCCCTCCCCGATGCTGCAGCATCGATCGTCACTAGGATCGAAGAGCTATCCGGCATCGAGGTTCAGTGTGTGGGGATCGGCCCAGATAGAAGATCCACGCTCTCAAAGCCGGGTGGTATGTTCGATCACCCACTTAATTTGGGAAATTTCTAACCGTGTAACCATGAGGCGATGACATGGGATTCAAGTCGCGGGCTAAGAAACTGAAACACGCAGCCGATGCTGCGAGACCACTCAAAGAAGACTCGGGGGATGACGATGAGGGCGTGACCCCCTGCGACGTAAGGAGCTGCAAGAATTGGGCTGATAAGTCGATGGGAGGTCGAAGACTCGCATTCGACAGGGCAGCAGATGTCTGGGGCGAGGATGGACTCGCATCGGACGGGAGAAGGCTGTCCGTGTGTAAGCAATGTTACAGGGAATGGAAGAAAGCCAAGAAGGATGATCCTGATGAGTGGTCGTGATCCGGCCTAGTCATGAAATCCTGAGATACCCCTTCAAATATTTAGAAGCCAATACCAATATTCAATATCCTATCACTAGACACTGCATATAGGGGAGCTTAGCGCTGAGAGGTCGCCCTCGGGCGACGACCCTTTGACCTGATCTGGGTAATGCCAGCGGAGGGAGAGAAATGGAAACGAATATCGCATATGGATTGATGATTGCAACGCTCGGTATCTTCGGCTACATCGGATACCAGGCATCGACTGACAAGGAAATCGGGGCAGACGAGTACCTCTCTGCCAGAGGATCGCAGGATTGGCTTCGGATAGGGCTGAGCCTTTTCGCCTCGGGGATGGGGATATGGATTCTATTCGGCCCCTCGGAGGTCGGCTACTGGGGTGGATTCTGGGATGTAGTCGGATATGCAGTCTCGGCAGCGACGCCATTCCTGCTTCTGGCCTATGTCGGTCCGATGATACGCGAGAGACTCCCAAACGGAGTGACTCTGGCGGACTATGTGCGTATCCGCCTGGGCAGACAAATGCAGATCTACGTCGGCCTGATTTCAGTCCTGTATATGTTCACATTCCTGTTCGCTGAATTCACCGCGATCGGGAAGGCCACTGAAACTCTGTCTGATGCTGAGCCACTCGTTCCGATGCTCTTGGTGGGCGCAGTCACTGCAGCCTACACGTCTCGAGGTGGACTCCCTGCGTCCCTTGCAACCGACCGCATTCAGGCGTGGACTATTCTCTTCCTTGTCGTGGCACTGTTGCTGACTCTCTTCGGGGGGGACATCAATGGACTCATTTCGGATGCCAAGGCTTACAATCCCGAAGGCGACATAGATTGGAGCATCGGCTCAATGTCGTACATGGACTCTTTAGAATCCGGATTGGCCTTGGTGGTGGCAATCACCGCTGCAGAGATGTTCTCCCAGGGGAATTGGCAGAGGGCATGGGCGTCTGAGTCGGATGAGGCCCTAACCAAGGGGGCATGGCTTGCCGCGGCACTGGTCCTGCCGCTGGTCTTCGTCATGGGCGTGCTGGGCACAGTAGTAGCGGCACAGGGTGCCGCGGAAGATCCCTCTGCTGCCTTCTTCTACCTGATCGAGGATGCCGGCGTCATGTTCGTGGCCGCATTCATCGTCCTCGCAATCGCCCTAGTATGCTCCAGCGTCGATACTCTGCAGAACGCCGTCGTAGCCTCGATATCGAGGGATCTCGGCGATAGTAGGATGAGCCTGCAGAGTGCACGTTACCTGACTGTAGGCCTGATCCCGGTAGCGATCTACCTTGCCACAGGCCCCACAATCCCATTCAGCCTTCCTCATATCGGGGTTTTCACCTTCAAT
The DNA here is from genome assembly GCA_002497295.1 of Euryarchaeota archaeon UBA171. GTDB lineage: Archaea > Thermoplasmatota > Poseidoniia > Poseidoniales > Thalassarchaeaceae > MGIIb-N1. The sequence goes on from DANO01000018.1 coordinate 81,417, forward strand.
TCAGTCGGCGTCTTTCAGATATTCCTGTTCGCCGACCTGCTTGCCGCGGCCACGGTAATGCCGGTTCTCCTCACGTTGTGGGGGCAGGTCTCTTCCAGAGGCGCGCTTCTAGGGGCGATCTCAGGCCTCCTATCTGTGGTCGCCTACGGATTATGGACAGCAGACCTATGGACGGGTGTTGAGTACATCTTCTCACCCACGAACGAGTTCGGTCTGGCGAATCTCTGGGTCTTCCTGTCAGCGATCATCGGATCCTCTGTTGTTACTGTGCTGGGTTCATACGCTCTGCCCGATGAGTAGGCCCATGCGTTGGTTCAAGCCATGGACCGGATTATGGGCGCCCATTTGGGTAAGGAGAAGAGGCATGGGCGGGTACCGCCTGCCCCTGGAGATTTTCCTGATCGGCATAATTATCGTCGCAGTACCCTACTTCGCAACCAACAACATCGCGAACGCATATCTGGACACGGTATTCGACCCTGAGATAGCACTCGACAGGCAGATCCCCGTCTGGAACTGGACCATCCTCCCATACGCACTGCTCTACATGTTCTACCCAGCAACGCTCCTGCTCTGCCCAAAAGACGACCGCGGTTATTCCGAGCTCGTCGTCTCCATGCAGATGCTCATCATGGTGACAGCGTTCTGCTGCGTCATATTCCTCGTCCTCCCCGCCGAGATCGACCTCAGAGACCAGATAGACTGGGACTCGATGAACGCATGGGAGGCGCTCCTCTTCGAATTCATCCACATGTCAGACAACCCCTGGAACGCATGGCCCAGCCTGCACATCGTGCATTCCTACCTGCTTGCCAGGGCGATGACCGTGTGGATCATGAGGAAAAGGGGTGAATCCCCGATTCTATGGAATGCGGTCTTGGTGACTGTTTGGACCGAATGGACGCTCCTGTCGGTCAGCATATTGACCACAAAACAGCATTATCTGTTCGATTTGCTGACTGGGATAATCGTCGCGCATATGGCGTGGTTGGCCCTGCAGAAAACACTCTCTGAGATCAATGACCTAGGGCCGAACCAATTCGCCAGAGAATACGGCTGGACCGATTAATCGTATACCATGGAGAGCAGGGCATTCGCTGCCTTCTCGCATGCATTCGCCACGTCATCCAAGCGCTGAAGCACCCTGTACATGTGCACCGCTGCCAGGGACTCTTCCTCCCCGTTGCTGAACACGTATGCAGCAGCCTTGCTCTCCGCCACGTCTGCCTGATGCTCTGCAAGGTTCACCGCATCGATCAGATCACTGAGGCGCTGCCTGCCTGCCTTGGTATATCCAGATAGGGCCAAAGTCTTCAGTTGGGAAATGGTATCCTCGTACAACGAGGCAGTATTGGAAACGGCCTCAGCCATCTCCTTCAGCATCGCCCGCGCCTTCTTGTCTCCGAAAAGCTCCCTGAATGACAGCTGCTCGGCTACATTTTGAGCATAGTCCGCGATCCTATCCTGCTTGGAAACCATCTCGAGCATGGCGTCTCGGCCCTGGAGCACAGACATCTGGCCCGAACCTATCCTCTTTCTGAGATCATTCTTGATCACGTCCGCCCGGAGCTCTGCCTCCACAGTGGCTTCAATTTCCTTCTTGGGGTCCTTCCCGTCCGCTGCTTTGTTCACAGCGTCCAGCATGTGTGCCACAGTCTCCTCAACCGCCAATGCATGGGTGTGCAAAAGCTCGAAGTGAGTCGGGGCACTGCCGTCTGAGCCACTAGCATCAGAGAGAGCGTCCTCGACATAGATTTCACCATCCCTCGTGGCCCACATCACGTAGACCACTGCTGCGAAGGCAATCGGTAGGACAACTATGAGGTGGACCGGGTCGGATGCAATGGCCACGAATATCACTACTGAGCCGAAACCAGCAGCAGGTATGCTCGCCACCCACGACGCGAAGATCTTACCGAACACCCTGAAGTCAACGGCTTTCGCTCCGCCCGCCAAGCCGACGCCAACAACAGCACCGACCAATGTGTGAGTGGTGGAAACGGGGACTGCGAGGAACGGCATCGAGAATATCAGAATCGTGGTCGCGGCTCCGAACTCCGCTGCAAAACCTCTTGTCGGGGTGATGTCGGTGATTTTCTTACCGATTGTGTCCATGACCCTCCAGCCCCAGGTCATTACGCCTATCGCAATCCCAGCGCTCCCGAGCAGCACCAGCCATACTGGAACCGCTGCTTCAGCACTCAACTCGCCACCGGACTCCAAGACCTGGTAGACAGCAGCCATGGGCCCGATCGCATTCGACCTGTCATTGGCCCCATGAGCGAAGGCGACATAGGCCGCGGTGATTATCTGAAGCCAAACGAAGATCCTCTCGACGCCCATGAACCCATTCCGCTCTTCCTTGATGTCGATCCTCTTCAGGACCATGAACAGGGTAAGGGAGGCGATGGCTCCGATGGCGCCTGCGAGAAGCAGGGAATTGATGGGGAACCAGGCACCCTGGTAGATTGCGTCTACGCACTCGGGGTAATCAACGACATTGACCCCCTCGGGGCAGTAGTCCGTGAATGGGTTGAACGATCCGCCCTCCTTGACCCCTAGCCATGACGCCTTGTCGAGCGTCCCTGCATCGTCCAGCCTGCTGAAGAGCCCCTTCAACGCCTTGAACTGAAGAGCCAGCCCGAGTACGAAGAACGTCGGGAATGCGAGGATAGGGGCCAGCCACATCGAGCGTTCCTCGGGATTCTTGGATTCGAGGATGGTCTCGCGGACTATCCAGAAGGATAGGAACGCTATGATGCCGCCCAGCAAGGGGCTTGCGACCCAGGACATCACCACCTTCCTCACGACCTCCCAATCGATGAGGTCCGTCTGGTGCTGCACCTCGAGGACCAGGCCGATCCCGATGATGCCCCCGATGATGCTGTGCGTCGTCGACACAGGCAAGCCCAGCCTCGTGGCGACGGTGAGCCATACCGCTGCCGCCATCATAGCTGAGATGAATCCGTACATCAGGTCGTTGGAAAAGGCCTCGGTGACGGTGTCGAAATCGACAACAAGGATCCCCTTCCTGACTGTGTCCGTGACGGCGTCGCCCGCGAAGAAGGCACCAGCGAATTCGAAAATCGCTGCCACGATCACGGCTTGCTTCAGCGTCAGAGCTCTTGATCCGACGGACGTACCCATCGCATTTGCGACGTCGTTCGCTCCGATATTCCATGACATGTAGGCACATACTAACAGAGATAGAAGCAATACTATCCACATTATTCCTGTGATTTCCATATGATGCCTCGCAACTATTGAGGGGTTATAACTTTAGAAATATATAGAATATATATTAATTTAAGAAAACAATAGACTGAATGATGATGAAAAGTATATATTAAGGATTAATTTGGCTGTATTTGATGAGTATTGAATCCTCTGATAGGTCAGAAATCAGAAAATTACAGGTAACTGGCGGTTCGACCTACATCGTCAGCCTGCCTAGAAAATGGGTCACAGAACACGGACTCAGTGCAAAAGATAGGATCAAGATAGAGTGGCGCCCCTCTGGGAGTTTGAGATTAAATGCAGAAACAACCAATGTTAGGAAGAGAAGAAAGATCGAGATAAACATCGATGAAATCAAAGTCGAGTTTCTTTTTGATCATCTCGTTGGAGCGTATATTTCTGGTGCGCACAATATCTTAGTTTCTAGGAGTAGCGGTATTCGGAGAAACGATAGGAGGCAGATACGGAAATTCACACAGACTACTAGGGGGATTGAGATATCCGAAGAATCTGAATATTCTGTTCAATTAGTTACATTGATCAACACCTCGGAAATGCCATTGTACTCTAGCTTGAATAGAATGTATCTACTAGTTTCAAGTCAGATTAGAGATGTCACTGAGGTTCTTCTTCGGAACGATTCTTCATCCTTCGAAGATAGCGAGGAAAGAGAGAAGGAAGTCGATGCACTGAGATTGTTATTAGAGAGGCAAGTTGGTCAAATCCTTGAATCCGCGTCGATAGAATCGAGCTTTGGAACAACTAGATGGGAAGCGTCTGAACTCTCTAATATTGTCAAAAATTTAGAGCGTATCGGAGATCATTGCTTCCTACTCAGCAGATTGTGCGTCGATCAAGAAGTTCCTTCAAATCTATCTTTACAAAAACTACCAATTAACATCATCCCAGTATGGCACTCAGCAATCAAATTATTGATTTCAAATCTACGTGACAGAGATGTGAATGAAATCCATGAAGCAAAGTCGAACGTAAGGGCCGCAATAGCGGAACTGAAAGAGTATGAGGCAAGCCTCTGGGAATCTGAATTGGAGTCGGTAGACGCACTTTTTATGGATAAACTTTCAGAATCTCTGAGGCGAATATTAGCCTACACTCAAGATATAGCCGAGGTTTTAATCAACATATACACGCACAGAAATGCCACAGAAGAGATCTTTTGACTTTCTGGAGAACTCCTCGTGGAAACAGAGTAAATGGCGCGCAAGATCACGAGTCATAATTGAGAACGATGGTGGGCTCGGCAGGAATTGAACCTGCGATCTTCGCCATGTGAAGGCGACGTCATAACCCCTAGACCACGAGCCCTGTGGCCGTCTCCTGCCGCGACTTCCGATTAAGGCTAGTGGAATTGTATCAGACTTCCAAGCATGTGAAATACGCCATCTCCGAGCAAAGGTACGAATGCGACTGGACATGTCGGTACTGAGGCAACGGCAGACATGGGCCGCTGCCGTGATAGCCGGGTTGATGTTCGTAGGCATATCCGCCTTGGCTTTGAGCGCCTTCGATATCGCTGGTGATCGCATAGGGGAAGGCGGGGAGATTGAGCCGATACCCGCGATTCTGTTCGACTCCCTGCAGCGTGATGGGATAGAATCAGAGATAATGGACGAGGAGGGCAGGATCAACACCTCTCTTCTCAGGGGCGGAGTCCTGATCATTGATCTGATGGCGCATGACTGCACCAATTGCCATGCGGTCCAGCACCATCTGGAGGATGAAATCCCCCGTTGGGGAGAGATGGAATCGGCCAGAGAATTGCATGTGATTGCGTATGGGGCGTGGTATGATGAGAGTTTGGAATACCTCAACACATCAGAGGGGGGCTACAAGGTACCAGGATTCCCGACTGGCCTTGGGAGCGTCCATGCAGCCATTCTCGAGAATGGGACGCTTTCCGACCCCGTTCGGCTTCTGACTACTGGCGGAACTGGATTGATACCCGCAGTTCTCGTCATCGATCACGAGGGATACATCATTGCAAGAGAGAATACCGGGACGCCCACTGACGGCTGGTCGTCCTTCGACTCCGCTGTGGAAACGGCTCTGACGGGAAATCAGTTCGAGATAGAATCTCTGAGGACAATCGGCATCGCCGAGGAGAAATCCTCAGCATCTGCAATTTTCGCCTTGGGAGTCTTCCTCTCGATCCTGGTCTTCTTCTCCCCCTGCGCATTCCCGGTCCTGCCAAGTTTCGTCACCTTCCAGATGACTCTGATGGCTTCTGAGGCTTCGACGGACCCACGTGAACGTCGGAGGATAAAGCCCCCGATTCTCGGACTCCTGAGCGGATTCGGCATGGTTTCGTTCTTCCTAGTAATCGGCATAATCGCGGCGATAATGGGGCGAGCGTTCGCTCTCAGTGGGATGATACGAATAATCGCTATCTTCGTCGCGTTCAGCCTCGCGGCTCTCGGCTTTCTCAATCTGATGGGCTGGACAAGCAACCTCTTCTCCTTCGTCCAGAGAGCCATAGACAGGCCATCCGACGGATCGAAAAAACGCTCTGCTGAGGCAAATACATTCCTCTATGGAGTCGGATACGCGGCTGCGAGCATCGATTGCACCGCAATTGCAGTATTGCCATTCGTCGTCTTCCTGGGGACGATGGGCGTCGAGGCGGTATTCACGGGGCTGCTGGGCCTGGCGCTTGGCCTGATATTGCTAATGGTGATCATCGTATCTTTGGTGGGGTACGGCAATGCGGCGTTCGCATCCAGGATAAATCCCCTGACACAGTGGATCAAGGTCATCGGATCTTGGATGATGATATTCGCTGGAACGGTGTTGCTCGTCTTCCTCTTCAGCCCGGAGACGATCTCCTCTGTGATTCAGATGTAGTCTGATCTCACAGCGCTGCGATCGTATTCTTGAGCTCACTCGCTCAGCAGGGAATCCAGCAGCGAGGATGCGCCGATACGAAGATACTGGTCGTCTGTCACGGACAGCCCTTCCTCGGTCACGGCAGAAAGTAGCGCTTCTAGATCCTCGCTGGTTCGTATCCCGCCTGATAGCTTGACTCCTCGTAATTCACCGGTGACTGTGTGGTGACGGCGGACCTCCCTCGCCAGCCAGCCGGCCGCCTCAATGGAACAAGCGCCCCTCCTCCCGGTGCACGATTTGACGAAATCAGCCCCGCCCATCAAGGCGATCCTGGCTGCGCCCATGGCCGACCTCTCGTCATGGAGGGGGGTTTCGAGTATCACCTTCAGGGTTAGCCCCTCCGAGGCTCTTCTGGCTGAGTCCATCAGCAACATCGAATCTTCAAGCCCCATTCCGGGTTCCAGCACCATGTCTATCTCATCCGCCCCCGAATCACGAGCTGCTCGAATTTCTTCGGATAGGGCGGTCGAATCACGTGTACCTG
>DANO01000018.1:88429-89983 GCA_002497295.1 Euryarchaeota archaeon UBA171
CCCATCCAGTTGTTCAGAGAATACGCAAATAGCAGCGGGAAGATGCTTGTTGGCACGCCCAATCAGATGTTCGAGATCAGACTCACTAGCCTCTTTATCCAGAAGAGTCAGATCGAGAAGGGCGATCCGTCCGTCTCCCTCCATGGCGCCTCGTGGGAGTTATGTGGCTTGAATCAGCCGTCAGGAGTGCATGGACTCGAATTCGGTCATCCATGCCACGAGGGCCTCCACGCTGGAAAGCTCCAGCGCATTGTACATGCTAGCGCGGATCCCCCCGACGCTCCTGTGCCCCTTCAGGCCCATTAGCCCCCTCTCCTCAGCGCCTTCGAGGAAGGCAGCCTCGAGACCATGATCCGATATTCTCCATGTGGCATTCATGACGGACCTCGAGGACTTCAGGGCACGTGGCGCCCAGAAGTCCGAGGAATCAAGATGACCATACAACAGGGATGCTTTGGCAGCGTTCCGATCTATGGCTGTTTGAACGCCCCCTCCCCTCTCGATCCAACCCAGCACCTCCTTCAAGACGAATATCCCGTATGTGTTCGGGGTATTGAACAGGCTTCCCTTCGACTCATGGACCTTGTAATCCAGCATGGATGGAAGCCCTTCACGACCCTTCTCAAGGGCCCAGGGGGAGAGTATGACCACGGTCACCCCGCTGGGCCCGAGATTTTTCTGGGCCCCGGCGTAAACTACGTCATGCGCCGAGACGTCCAGGCGGGCCCCGGTGATGTCGGAACTGGCGTCAACCACCATCGGCCTCCCTCTGGAGTCCGGCATTTCGTGGAACTGAGTACCATAGATCGTGTTATTGGACGTGTAGTGGATGTAAGCCGCGTCCTCGCTGACAGAATACTCTGAATGATCCGGAACTCTCGTGAAACCTTCTTGCGCTCCATCCCATATGGCTCGAACCTCCCCCAACTTGTCGATCTCTGAGTAGGCCTTCTGGGACCAGGTCCCAGTGACGATTATCTCAGCATGCTCCCCCCGATCGAGAAGATTGAGTGCAGACATGTGGAATTGAAGAGACGCCCCGCCTTGGAGAAATAGCACTGAGTAATCGTCCGGAATCCCCAACAAGCGCCTAAGACGCGCATCAGCTTCATCCACGATTGCCTGGAAGACCGGGCTTCTGTGCGATGTCTCCATCAGTCCGAGGCCACTCGATCCTAGCTCCTCTAGGTTCTTTTTGCACGCCTTAATAACCTCGAGCGGCAGCACTCCCGGTCCAGCACCAAAGTTGTGTAGTCTGGTCATGATGCGGCCTGAGTTACTCGGTCCTTGAGAGCATCGCATCAACTGCATCCCGTGGATGGGGTTCATGTCTCATGCATCTGCCGGGGAATCGTGCTCGAAGTGGGTTTAGTGATGCTTCAGGGGTCTAGGAGGGCCCATGAGATTGCAATCCAGAATGCATCCGAGTTGACCAATACCCAGGTATCGGTAAGGGAATTACGATCGCTGGACGACCTCATTGGCGGTGGACTTGATGCAATAATACTGCCAGGTGGCGAATCCACCACTATGAGGATAGTCGGAGGAGAGGGC
>DANO01000019.1:0-38731 GCA_002497295.1 Euryarchaeota archaeon UBA171
CCCGGATGAGGACCTCCCGATGGTATCTGAATCTCTCGAAGTCATAAATGAAGAAGAAGTTGAGCCTTTAGAAGAGATTGATGATGTAGGAGAGGATCCTTTGCCATCGATGGATGAAGATGAATTATTGTCTCTCACTAATGCTGAATTGCGGTCGATGCTATCCAATCTTGGCGCCCCTACACGAGGCAACAAGAAGGCGCTTGTTGAGCGGCTTCTTGCCGTTGAAGCCAACGTTATGGAAGAAGAGGCGTCCGATGAAGGAACCGAGGAAATTTTGCCTGGTGATGATTATGAGGGAGAAGTCGGAGGTACCGAAGAGGCTGACGAGAACAGGATAGAGGCTGACATTCTTCCAACTCGACCACCAGTGATACCAGATATTCCTATTGTGGATGTATCTGATGCGAAAACAAGCCATGAAGATATCGAACTTATTTCGAGCCTGCCGGAGATCGATGCCGTGCTGGGCGGGTCCCCTGAAACTCTCGAAAAGATCTCGTATTGGCCATGGACGCAAAAGATGCCTTGGATTGAGCGAGATATAGCTATCAAACTCAAACAGGCAATGGAAGAGGCTCGAGAAAAGAGGATGAGTAAGGCGAGGGACTTGCTCGACGAGGCAGGCCCTCATCTGGGGGAGCGCACTCGGCTCCTATTCCCTGTTTGTCGACTGCTTCAGGCACTGGGCAGAGGCGATGAGGTGCCGAGCATTGTCGCAGGGGCCGAGGAAATGCATCCATCGGACCCTGCTGTAGCAGATGCAAGGTATCGTCTTGGAGTATGATATGAGCAGACGGCCGACCGTTTCAATACGGGTTGATGAGCGATTGGTCCTCAGACCAGCAGCACTCAAGAATCTTGAAGATTTGACCGAGGCATTTCTAGAAACATGGCCGGAAGTGAGCAGGGCTATGCCCTGGATTAATCCGGACAAAGACGTAGAGGGGCAACTCTCCGATTTTTTAGATGAGGCGGAACGGATGGGTAGGGCTGGGTTGCTACATCATTGGGTAATGGTTGATCCTCAGTCCGACAGACTGATGGGACTGATTGGTTTTGACAGAGTAACTCGTTCGAATAAAAGCGATTGGAATCTCGGATATTGGGTAAGAAGTCTGGATCAACGCCGGGGTATTGCCAGAAAATCAATCGATGCTGTTCTCAGATGGATTGGTGAAGGCTCTCAAATGGTGATAGAGGTCAAGGTTGATCCGAACAACAAGGCTGGAGTCACAACAGTCAGACGAGCGCTTCGTGACTGGGGGGGCGTTAGGGCCCCTGAGGGCGATGCGTCCATCACAGTGGCTGGACTAAGGACAATGCATCACTGCCATCTGATCGAAGTTGGGATATAATTTCACTACATCAAGAGAGGTCTCAGTCGTGTGGGAGGTTGAAAGGTACCCCCCATTTCGGGAATAGAGGGGAGTGCATGGGACGGAGAGCTCATCTTCCAGACGCTGATCCGGATGAAACCGGCGAATGGCTTGAGGCTCTTCGTGATGTGGCTGGTAAAAGCGGGGTATCAAGAGCTAGGATCTTGCTCCATGAGATTCTTGGCGAGGCGTATGATCTCGGAGTCCCTATTTCACCGATTTCTAGAACACCGTACCTGAATACGATACCAAGAGAGAGCGAGGTATCATATCCAGGGGATGAAGGTCTAGAGGTTGAGTTTCAAAATCATGTACTATGGAATGCGGCCGCCATAGTATCTGATGCCAATAGAAGAATCGATGGTATAGGAGGCCATATCTCGACTTATGCCTCATCCTCCACCTTGTATGAAGTGGGATTCAATCATGTTTTCCGAGGCAAGGAGGGCGGTATTGGCGATGCTGTTTACATCCAAGGGCACGGTAGCCCTGGAATTTATGCTAGGGCCTTTTTAGAGGGGCGCCTCGATCGAGAGGTGCTAAAGAAATTCAGACAAGAAGTAGGGGGAGGAGGGTTGTCTTCCTACCCTCATCCTAGATTGATGCCGGATTTCTGGGAGTATCCGACGGTCTCAATGGGTCTAGGGCCGCTTGCCGCGGTGATGCAAGCCAAATTTTGGAAATATCTCCAAAATAGAGGTCTTGCGGATACTTCGAAGTCTCGTGTCTTTTCATTTCTTGGCGATGGGGAAATGGATGAGCCGGAGTCAATCGCCTCAATTGCTGTCGCTGGACGTGAGCGGCTAGACAACCTGATTGTGGTTGTGAATTGTAATCTGCAACGGCTTGATGGCCCCGTTCGAGGCAATGCTAAGATCATTCAAGAGCTTGAAGGGCTTTACAGAGGAGCGGGTTGGGAAGTCATAAAAGTCCTGTGGAATGAAGCATGGGATAGTTTGCTTCGAAGACATGGAAGTATTCTCTTAGATCGTCTAGAGGAGATAACGGACGGGGATTTCCAAAGAATGAGCATATTGGACGCTCCTGCATTCAGAATTGAATTCTTCTCAGGGTCCGAGGAATTAGAAAAGATTGGATCTTCTCTTTCCGATGATGAAATTGCAATGCTCGGAAGAGGAGGTCATGATCGGCGAAAGGTGCTTGCAGCGTATCGTGCCGCTGAAAGATCAGATCGTCCTGCCGTGATTCTTGCACATACCGTTAAAGGATGGGGAATCGAGTCTTTCCTAGCAAGGAATTCAACGCATCAGAAGAAGAAGATGGATCGTGAGTCGCTCTTGGCATATCGTGATCATCTCGGTGTGAGGGTTTCTGATGATATGGTGGAAGAGGATCCTTTTGTTGAGTTCTCATCTGATAGTCAGGCAATGGCTTATGCAAAAGACAGGCGTTCATCTCTCGGAGGGCCCTTGCCCTCTCGAAGTCCTTCTCCAATGGGATTTGAAATCCCAGAGTCCTCGGTATTCTCAGAATTCGACGCAGGTACTCCGGAGAAGCAAAAGGTATCGACGACGATGGTTTTCGTTCGGTTATTACGCAGTCTCATGAAATCTGATATCGGAAAACGAGTGGTTCCAGTGATACCGGACGAAGGGCGTACGTTCGGAATGGATCCGTTGTTCAGTGAATTCGGGATTTTCTCTCTTGGGGGTCAAAAATATACTCCTGTAGACCATACTATGCTCATGAATTACAAAGAATCCGAATCTGGTCAGATTTTGCAAGAAGGGATTTCTGAAGCCGGTGCGATGGCTACTTGGACTGCGGCTGCAACTTCGTACGCACATTCCGGAGTCGGCTCGATCCCTTTCTACATATTCTACTCGATGTTTGGATTCCAGAGAGTCGCCGATCAAGTCTGGGCTGCTGCAGATGCTCGGGCAAGAGGATTTCTGATGGGGGCGACCGCGGGTCGGACTACATTGAATGGGGAAGGTTTGCAACATCAAGACGGGCATAGTCTTCTCCTAGCATCAACTGTCCCTTCAGTCCGAGCATGGGATCCTGCGTATGCGTATGAGCTTGCCACGATAATACAGCATGGGATCCAAGAAATGGTGGTGGATGAGAAGGATATGATTCACTATATTATGCTCTACAACGATAATGAGAGCCAACCTCAGAAGCCCGAGGGCTGCGAAGAGGGGATAATACGAGGAGCGTATGTAATCAAGAAGCCTGTAGAAGAAGGCGGGCCGTTGGTGAGGTTGTTAGGTTCAGGTCCAATCCTCAAGAATGTAGTTGCAGCCTCCGAGAAGCTTGTTGAATACGGGGTTAGAACAGAAATATGGTCGGTCACATCGTATGGCGAGTTACGTCGTGAAGGTATTGAATCCGAGCGAATAAAAAGACTTGATCCTTCAGATGTTACAAAGCCTTACGTCGTTTCATGTTTCGGCGACGCCGTCCCCACCGTCGCTGCCTCGGACTACATAGCTGCAGTACCAGAAATGATTCAGAGATGGGTGGGGGGATCGTTTTGTGTGCTCGGAACAGACGGTTATGGTAGAAGCGATACGCGTGATGCGCTCAGAAAATTCTTCGAAATTGATTCAGATAGTATAGTCGTTGGGGCTCTTTCGCTCCTTGAGAAAGATGGGAGTCTAGAAAGCGGTACGGTTGCATCGGCGGTTGAAATGATGGGAATTGATATGGAACGATTCGATGTGACTGTTTGATCTCAGTCCTCTACGAATCCATCCCATCGGCACATGTAATCTATGAAAACGGGACTCAGATCTGCTTCTGAAAGCTGTTTTCTAGTGAAGGGCGGGCGCGTATTATCGCCGGTATGTACTCTTGAGGGCCAATCGGGATGGGCGATGCCGGCTCTTCCGACACCCAACATGTCTGCACCTTGGAGAAATGCCTCTGAGACATCATCTTCATCCCATATCCCCCCAGTAGTGAGGATGGGTATCTGACCGCCTATTTTTCTAGAGAATTCAGTGGTTATCGGTATTGCGTCTGGTCCATCATGAATCTTTTTTGATATGTCCCAACAAGACAGGTGAAGAATATCGATGCCTTCATCGATTAAATCTCTCGACAAATCTAGGCTGTCTTCGATTGTTATGCCACAAGATGAGTATGACGGAGATATCCTTACAGCGATTATGAAATTAGACGGAACGGTTTTCTTGATTCTGCGTACTATCTCTATTAAGAATCTAAATCTAGCCTTTCTCGAACCGCCCCACTCATCTTCTCTTCGGTTGGTTTTGGTGCCTAGAAATTGAGAGATCAGATATCCGTGAGCGCCGTGTATCTCAATGCCATCGAAACCTGCATCTGAGCATCTTTGTGCGGCGATTGCGAACCATTGTATTGCTTCTTCTATCTCCTGCTCACCCATAGATCGGGAATAACCTGTTGAGGACTGCTCAGTCTTATTCACACTGCTAGACATCGGAACTTCTCCAATAAGATCTGTTGGGGCCCTCATGCCCCCGTGAAAAATTTGAACGAGGCTCGCAGCTCCATGGCGTCTTATTCTCTCGGATAACTCCTCCAAACCAGGAAGCATGTCGTCGCTGTGTACGCCCAACTCACCAACCCAAGATTTGCCACTGGGATGGACAAATGCGGCAGCTGTTGTAACGATGCCAAAACCGTCCTTTGCACGTCTTTCAAGCCACCTTATCTCATCTTGAGTGAGCGTGCCGTCTTCTCGACTTTGCTTGTTTGTAAGTGCTGCTAAGACGCTCCTATTCCGCAGAACAATCTTCGATCTTGGAAGAACGATCGGCTGATTGAGCGATTTAGACCTCATATGACCACTAGTGTAGGAAGAGTCTCTTGTGTGTAAAAATCATTGAGATGCCATGTTCGTTTGCAGCGGCAATTGAATCGGAATCTCTCATGGAGCCACCGGGTTGTATGATGGAAGAGACGCCTATTTCGCTTGCTGCATCGACGCCGTCCCGGAATGGGAAAAACGCATCTGACACCATCATTGAGTCCTTTGCTCTGTCTCCTGCTCTCCTAGCAGCGATCCTGACTGCCTCTACTCGACTTGTTTGGCCAGGGCCCACCCCTACCGTTGTAAAGCCCGATGGTGTACTGGACACGAGCAGTATTGCGTTTGATTTGACCTCGGAAATGACGGTTGTTCCGAATTTTGCGAGCATGATTTCTGTTTCATTGAACTCCCTGTCTGTGACGCACTGTACTGAATCCCATTGTATGGATGGTGGGCCTTGGACCTGCGCTAACCAGCCTCCATCCAGTTGCCGTAGACTCACAACATCTTCACGAGGCGTCATGGATGAGAGTGTTAGCATTCTCCTATTCTTTTTCTGGGAGAGTATCTCAAGAACACCGGGTTCGTACCCCGGCGCTATCATGCACTCGAAGAAGTGGTCGCCGATCGATTCGGCTGTTTTCTTTTCAACTGGCTTTGTGAAAGCTATCACGCATCCAAATGCACTTTCTGAATCGCTTGCCAAGGCGTTGTTCCAAGCTCCTTCCTGTGTCTTATCGACTGCTGCTCCGCAGGGATTAGTATGTTTGATGACCACGCACCCATGATAATTTTCAAAACCAGATGCAATGAGTGATCTGGCGAGTCTCAGTGCGCCGTCTAAATCCAGATAATTGTTGTAGGATAGGGGTTTCCCACCGTGCTGTAATGCTCCGGCAAGACCTGATTTTTCTCCTGAATTAGGATAAAATGCGGCGGATTGATGTGGGTTCTCACCATATCGTAAACTCGTTCCTTGGACAGTGGAAATATGTACTCTTGTGGGTACCTGTTCGCCTATGAATCGATTATCAAGTTCCGAAGAAACGGCTGCGTCGTAAGCAGCTGTTCTTTGAAAGGCCTGAAGAGCCAGTCTGCTCCGTAGTGAGTGGGTTATTCTTGTGGGGTCGCCGGCAGTTGCAGAAAGTGATTGTATAATCTCTGAATATTGCTCTGAGGATGTTACCACTAGAACATCTTGATGGTTTTTGGCTGCTGATCTAATCATGGTAGGTCCACCGATGTCTATCATTTCTATCAATTCTGAATCGCTTACAGGAGGTTTGTGTGATGCGGTCTCTTCAAATGGATACAGATTGACGCAAACGAGGTCGATTGGAGCGTATCCAAGACTTTCAAGCATGTCCATATCATCTGGGTTGTTTCTCCTGGCGAGTAATCCAGAATGTACTGCTGGATGGAGTGTCTTGACTCGGCCATCGAAACATTCTGGATGCCCTGTTGCCTCTGAAACATCCTGTACTTCGAGTCCCGATTCCCTCATCAAACGGGCTGTGCCTCCAGTGGAAAGAAGCTTCCAGCCCAGATCTGCTAAACTCTGGGCGAATTCGACTATCCCCTCTTTGTGATAGACGCTGATGAGGGCTCTGCGATTCGTCATGTTGATTCCCAGACGAACAGGTCAATGACCATTAGGGAAGAATCAATCGCCTCGAGCACTCACAACTTGGTCTATTCTAAGCATGCCTACAGCAGTCTCAAGAGCGGCCTCTATGCTAGAAAGAATCGCTGAAGAGGGGTGCAGGACATCGTCTATTTCCTTCACCTCTCCCTGTTCGGTTACCCCATATTCCCGCTCTACCTCATCCCTTGACTTCGTCCTAATCTCAAGAACGATATCAAGGCCCTCCGCACCTGCATTGGATGCTAAGGCGAAGGGGATGCATTCCATTGCACGAGCAAAGGCATCCATCGCTAGGCGTTCTCTCCCAGGTTCATTCAAACTAGCAGATCTGACCCCGTGCGCAATTCTTGCATGTATTGAACCTGCGCCAACCACGACATGGGGGTTCGTCTCACAGGCGGATATCGATCGTATGGCGTCATGCAAGCAGCGAATGGTCTCCTCTGATGCGATGTCTGAGGTCCCACTCACGGATATCGTGACAAGTTTTGCAAATGGACATGCATCAATTGTGATGATGTCTTCCACCTGATCAGATGCTGGTTTTCGGACCCATTCAACTGAGCCGCAATTACCGAGCATTTCTGAATCGATGTCCATTACTCCATCGATTACCGCGGCATTAGTCGCGAGGGCTGCCTGCTCTATTTCGGAGGAGTCGAGTTCGGATATGACTAAAATTCCAGAATTGGTAAGACTGTGCAGGACGTCTCTATCGACTTCCCCTCCGCATAAAACAAGCCTTGCCCCGCTGTGAGATATGGATCGGACAATCTTCTCTTTTCTATTCTGCTCTGCAGCGATAAAGGAGTCAAGTTGGTCGGCATCGGTGATTTTTATCTCTGCTACGCGAGTCATTTTCCGAATTTTTAAGTCCCCTCTAATCACTGCCACTTGCACTTCTTTCAAGTTGTTTGGAGAATTGTCCGAAGGGACTCGTCGCCTCAGAACAAGTCCTTGGACAAGTCTTGAATCTCGTTGGCTTCCTTGTCCTGTTTTGTGCATTCCAAAATTCTCTGTTGATACTTCCGAGGCATTTGGCCGTAAGATGCGAAAGGCTTCAGACAAGATCGGTGCAAAATGTGCTGCATCTACACTTTTGCCAGTCATGGATGTGGTTGCTATCTTGGAGAGGTCTTCATCACTGATATTACGTGATCTTGCATTCACAACAGAGGAAGCTATCGCAAGCGATTTGCGGTATCCATCTACTACTGTGAGTGGATGTAGGCCTCTTGATAGCAGACGTGCTGCCTCTTCGAGAAGTGCTCCGCAGATGAGCATCGTAGCCGTTACGCCATCGCCACTCATTTCTTCCTGTGTCTTACCCATTGAAACCATCATTCTCGCTGCTGGATGCTTGACCAAAAGCTCTGATACAATTCTAGCTCCATCGTTTGTAACGGCCATACTACCATCTGTTTTGTATAGCATCTTATCGAGGCCTCGTGGGCCAAAAGTGGGACGGAGAATATCTGAAAATACCCTCGCTGCCGCTATCATTTTCTCTTGGACCTCTGTGCCATTCGTAATCTTCGTCTGATCTTTCACGATGCGTACTGGGGCAGCTGGGCCTGACTCGGTCACGTTACCTGCACAGATTCCTGCATTCAATAACCCTGCGAGAGTCTAACGGCGGTTTCCCCGGCCTTTTCTTCGCTTACCTCTGCGGCCTCCGCCCTGTTCGCCACCTTGCCACTCTCGACCTGAACGAGACTTCCACTCGCTCAAATCGTGACTGTCGTCTTGTTCTGAATTGAGTCTCTTTCTTTGGTTTCTGGGGAGTTCGCGGACCGACTTGACATCTAATTTGACTCCGAGTTGCTGCTCAAGTCGTCTGACGTTTTGGCCACCTGGGCCAACGACTGCTCCAATAGCTGACTCGTCGACGTAGATTTCTGCGGATGCTTCGGTCGTGAATTTCGCAAAGGCGACGGATATTCCGGTTTGACGTATGACCTGCCGTTTGAGTTCATCTCCAGCCATCATCATGGCCGGGCTGCCCCGACCATCTTCCCCGCCGACGGGCACAACTGCGATTTCGCTCCCAAACGCAAACATCTCATGTGTGAGTTCTCCGCTTGGGAATCGGCGTATCTCAATAACAGGGCGCGATAGATCTGATTCCATCCCCGTGGGTGCCCTGACGACCATCTTCAGCTCCAATATCTCATGCACCTTTCCCTTCTCGATGTGTATGACTGTGTCGAGGACTTGCGATATGAGTCCGAGCTCAACTTTGCCCACTAGCCTTTGTATTGCTTCAAGCGCGCTATTTGCATGAGTCACCCCCAAGAGGCCCACACCAGCCAGCCTGACATCTCCGAATATCTCAAAGTCTCTGGCTCGTCTAACTTCATCGAATATAACGAAGTCGGGACGAACGAGGAATATCACCTCTGCAGTTTTCTCGAGATCGCCCTCTAGCGGAGCGTATTGAGTTACTCTATCTGGCAACTGGAGGTCCCTTGGAGCCTCCATGGTCTTCACCATAGCTCCAACCTCATCATCGAGATAGGCTGCTATGGCCTGTGCGAACGTGGTTTTTCCAGAGCCGGGTTTGCCGACTACGAATACACCTCTGTGATGGTCTGAGAGTCTTCTTCTCAATTCTGGCTCGATCTCGTAGTCTGAAAGAGAAAGATATGCAACGGGACGCACTACTGTAATCTCCCATGCATCAGAGAACGGTGGCCATGCACATGTGACTCTGAGGTCTCCGATCTGAAGTATCCGGCAGCCTTCTCTTTCTATCTCTACGAAGCAATCAGAGCGATCTGGATGTTGGTCCACAACAGTTGCTAACTCTCTCGAAAGGTCGCTTACCTCTGTCTTATTCCATGGGTTGTCATCGATCGTATCTAGGCGTAGCTCGCTGATATGCCCCCTCTTAGCACGAGGGGGGCAGTCTGCCTTCAGGAACACGGTTGAGGTGGTTTCATCAGACAGTATTGTCTCCAACGATTCCGGCAGAGGGGGGTGATCGCCAAAGGCAGCCATGAGGGTTTGCCGGAGCGGGCCGTTTTGACCGTTGGGATGGTTTCAGTTCAGCACGTTGATGCACCAGCGAAGGGATAGAGTGCTTGATACGGCTATCAGAACGGCTTGTGAAAGTGGCCATGCGAGGGTGGAAGAAAAGTACTGAGTTTGAATCGCCGTGAATAAAACAATCGCTACAGCATCAACTGCATGGCCCCTGGTAAGTTGTGCTCCTTCAGATATTCTAGACCAATTTCCCAACACTGAAATTAATGCTGTGATCACAGCCAGGATTACCAAGTGCCCCAATACCCATGCGACATTCGTGCCAAAGGCGCTGACAAGCGTATCATAGGCTCCACCCATGAGGGGGTCAGCCACATTCACCATGCTCTTGGGAAGAGGGTATTGTTCTTGAGCGTCTCTACTGTTATTGTCAGCGCGGTATATCAGGTGCTTGCACTTCGCATGATTGATGAGGGCACGATATCGAGCCACGGGGATTCTCTTCTGCGTCGCTTTCATATGGGGTATGACGTTCATCTGGATGAAGCAAGCACTGACATCTGCCGAAGTGGTTCTGCCAGATGTTGACAGCCGATGGGTCGCGATGCATTTCGTGGCATTTCGATTCCTTATTGGGACGGTTAGCACGCTTGTCATACTAAGAGCATCGAGATCCGGGTTCAAGGATCCGGAAGTCTGGAAAGGCGGTTTCTCCCTCGGTCTTATTCTCATTCTTGGATTTCTGATTCAGATGGTTGGTTTGACGGATGTGACACCGGCCGTCTCGGCTTTTCTCACCAGCCTATACGTCGTTTTCACAGCCATAATGGGTGTCGCCCTTGGAAGGCAGCGGATGACTTCGTTCATGATCTTTGGAGTATTGCTAGCGACCTTCGGTGCAGGATGGATCTCAGGGCCTCCGAGAGTCGAATTCGGAGTTGGCGAGTGGCTCACGGTGATCAGTGGATTCCTATTCGCAATGCACATCATAGTCACTGACAGGGTAACTAGGTTGGTCGACCCCATTCAGTCCACAGGGACGATGATGATCACAGTCATGGTGTTGGCGTTTGGCATTCTGGTGCTCGATCCATTGGGGTATGGGGGCGTCGGGTGGTTTTCGAACGCGGTCGAGTTGATGCGGAGCATGGATTACGTCATTCCACTCGCTCTTTGCGGTTTCTTCGGATCGTTTGTAGCACTGGCTGCTTTGATGCGATACCAGAAGGAAATAACTCCCGTTCGCGCTGCGTTGGTCTACGCGTTTGAGCCCGTGTGGGCTGCCGTGGTGAGTTTGATACTAGGGTTAGAGGGGGATCCCTCGACATGGTTATTCATCGGCGCAGGTGCCTTGCTGATGGGTAATCTCATTATTGAGCTCGAGCCGAGGGAAATCGTATGAGCGGGGCTGTTGTGTCAATCAATGTCAATTCTGAGGGTGGTGTACCAAAACTGCCTGTCAGAAGTGCAATTCTTCAGAAAGAGGGAATTCAGGGGGACAAACAGAATGACCTTAGACACCATGGCGGCCCTGATAGAGCCGTGAGTATCTATTCCATTGAAATGATCGAGCTTTTGTTCGAGGAGGGTCACCCCATTAGTCAAGGATCTACGGGTGAAAATATTACAATTGGGGGTCTTGATTGGCGTTTGATAAAATCCGGCGTTGTGCTGAAAATGGGAGATGCTTGCGTGGAAATCACGACTCCAGCAGCACCCTGCGCAACGATTAAAAAATCCTTTATGAATGATAATTTTTCAAGAATATCAGAGAAGGTGAATCCGGGTTTCTCTCGTTGGTATGGGAGAGTCCTGACTGAGGCTGAGGTTGAAGTTGGAGATGAAGTTATTGTTCTGAAATAGTCGACATCATAATTCGCCATCGTGATATACATAGTTAGAACCCGAAATACCCTGAGCAGAGGTACCCGAGTGGTCAAAGGGGCTGGGATGAGGTCCCAGTGCGTAGTGCTTCGCAGGTTCGAATCCTGTCCTCTGCACCATTAAATCGTCCGTTTTCTGATGAATAATGATGAATGTCGGCCATGATTTTAATTGATTGGAGAAAAAGGGAGGGGCATGCGTAGCGTAACTGCTCTGTCAACTGTATTTCTGATGATCGTCTCTTCCATGGCTGGTTGTATCGAGGGCTTGGAGGACATCGCCGAGGCAATCGGCTGCTCGGACGAGAACGCCGCGAATTTCGATCCAGATGCCACAACCGGCTCAGATGACCTGTGTCTTTTCCTAGAGAATGAGGCCAGATTCATGGCTGTAATGGGAGATGCCATGGCAGCCGAACCCTCGAATTACCTGCTTGATTCTGATAGCGGAGTCTCAGGAGTCGAATACAGCATGTCGATGAGCGGTGACGACCCCGAGTCGGGGATGAGTGTGTCAATGGAGATGTTGTCCGTGATCATGGTTGATCTGGAATCGCAGTCGATGTACAACAGAACCATGATATCGTACATGGACATGATCAACATCGACACCGAGATGGTGTGGAGCGGTACTGACATCATGGTAACAACGAGCATCGGGGGCCCAATGGCCTCTGAGGTCGGAGAATCCGGCACAACTAGCTCGATCAGCAGGGACATGTCCCCCGATCTGGAGGAAGTCGTCAGAGGCGCTTCGTTTGGCATGATGGGCATGATGGGCATCGAGGACTTGCTCATGCCTGGCGCGTTGCCTGGTGGCGATTATGACGACGATGCCCATGGTGATAATGATCAGGGTTACGAAGGCGAAGGTACTTGGATACGTGATAGTAGAGATACTGGACGAAACGTAGCTTGTACTGAGAATATCGTCCCAACAGATGTAACAGCTTGTACACAATGGCGAAGTAACTATGGTCATGAAGAAATAGTTGATTTCGAAGTTTTGGCAAATTACGAAGATAAACAAGAAGAATCATCAGTATGGGTAGTTTCAGATCAAGGTGACGATGAAGCAGGTGAATACCTTGTCAGCGGTGATTGGTATGTTAAGGAAGGATCAGGCGCTATAATGTGGCGTGAGGATATAACTCCGAACGATGATTGGTGGAACGAAGAAGATGGCGACGAAGAGAGCGATTTCGAGTGGTTCGATCGTGACCAAGACGGTTTCGTGGAGATGGGGGAGATCGAGACGGCTCTCTACGAGGAGCCCTCAATGCCCAACGAGATGGCCGATTGCATAATCGATAACGTGAGTCCCGTCTTTTCAAACACCGACGAGAACGACGATCAGAAACTCGATGAGAATGAGTTCTCCGAATTCGACAACTATCTGGAGAATAATTTCGACATCGATGAGGCCTGCGGGGATAGCGAGGCCTCGATGGACGACATGATGCCAGAGGGCTCGAGCGTGTCGATAACGCATGACGAGGAGACCGGAATTCAGACCATGGTCATGCAGACCGTGGACGATACCGGCGACATGGCGATGACGATACGCCTCCATGAGGACGGCAGCTTCCACTCCTACGAGATGGGGATGGACGACGGTGAGTCCGTCATGACGATGTCCTTCTCATACCTCACGAGCGAGATGGTGTCGATACCCGAGATAGACTACACCCTGGACAGAACGGCGACCCCGATCTTCGTCCATGTAGAGCCCATGATGGTCTGCGACAACGGGGAGCTCGTTCCCGCCTGGTCCGTCATGGACGGATGGGAGGACTGCGAAGATGGATCGGACGAGTCGCTCGGACCTGAACCAGTTAGATATTCAGAGGTATTCAGCGACTTGGACATATACGGCACAGGCGATCTATACGACCTCACAGTCACAGTCTACTTTGAGGATGCCAATATGAATGACGATGGAGACTTGGTAGCGCTAATGGAAGAGCGAGTCGACTTCAACGTCGTATACGAGTTCGACAGGGAGCTCACGGATGGGAACACGGGAACTGTGTTTGCTAACATGGAGCAAACCTCAGTCGGCCCACTTGGACAAAGCGAAGGAGGCAGCTCGTTATCGTCTAGTTACACGGAGAGGGCATATTTCCAGAGCCACATGGCATCGTATGGCACAGGTCCGGTAGGGGCCGAAGAGGGAATCAACTCCATCGAGATAACGATACTGGACAGGGACGATCCCAACAATAATCCTCTCGTCCTGGATGACGGCGTGGTGGAGTTTGATTTCAACATCATCTGGGTTGAAGAAGATGCAAACGAAGGTGGAGAGATCGGGTATTGGGAGAGCTATTACGACGGCTACTGCGGATGGGAAGGAAACCCAGATGGCGATGATACCGTTTGGTGGTGCAAGATATCCCAGGCCGATGGCGACTGGGACAGTTGGTGGTATTACTGCGAATACCACGAGGATGAAGATGGGTATGACGCATGGCATTGCACTGACGACTTAGGACAGAGCGAGGACTACGAGCACTCAGCAGGAGAGAGTCTGTGGTCAGAGTCTGACGACAGTGGTGACGATGATGAGATTTGCATGTGGGAAGACGAACATGGCATTATCCACTATGGCTGCGATGAAGAAGAGGAGTTGTACGACTTCCCATCAGTCATGCACGCGCACGTTGTCGATCAGGTGGCCAACGCGCCGATAGCCGACTTCGAGCTCAGGATGCTGGACTGCGATGAAGGCGACATGGACGCCGAGGATGACATGGAAGATGATTCGGAACCGATCTGGGACGAGTGCACGGTCGTCATGGCCTTCCCGCTGAGCGGCGGGGAGATCGACGGCGTCACGGTTGACTACGTGGACAGCGACGGGGATGGCATGGTCTCGAGCGGAGATATCTCGATCGTGAGCGGTCCCGTTAGCGAGTATGAGATTCAGCCCTATGACACGTGGGCTGAGGAGTACTCGGCGGATTCGGCCCTAATTGGGCAGGAGCTGCCTGGATTCGGAGCGTTCCTGGGAGTTATCGGTCTGCTGGGTGCTGCTCTCGCCGGTCGAGAGAAAGACGCCTGAGAAAGCGATAGGTTCACGGGGACGGGGGGGCATGGCCCCGACATGTCCGTGGCACAACTGATCGGCAGGAGCCTACTAGCTGGAAGTATAGTCGTAGCGGCGAGTGAGCTCGCGAAGAAGTCCGCAGTCTTCGGGGCACTGGTCGTCTCTTTGCCTCTGACCAGCATCCTAGCGATGACAGCGCTGTACTACGATACTCGGGATGCGTCTCAAGTCGCAGATTTTGCTGAGTCCATCCTTTGGCTGGTCATCCCATCACTGGCGCTTTTCATTGTCCTTCCGATAATGATTAGGAGAGGTTGGGGTTTCGAAGTGTCCCTTGCGGCCGGGGTTATAGCCACTATTGCGGCATATGCCTTGGGCGTTTGGTCAGCTCAGGTGATCGGCGAGCTGGGCTGACCTTGGATGAATTCTGTGTTGCCCTGTGCCGGGACCCGGTCTGAGCATCTTCGATAACACATCATAACCTCCCAATAAGCCTCCAATTATGATGAGGGTCAACCCACAGCAGACCCAGTCGAGGCTTCCAAGAATTGACACGATGAGACCGATGATTGCGATTGTGAAACCGATTGAAAGGAGATTGGCTGATTCGCCGGTTATACCTGTGGAAATTATGATATCGCTCGGTGGGGCGTCATTTTTGATGAGTGCTCCGAACTCAGCCAGGTCTTGATGACGGTGGCAGTATCCAGTTTCTCTGAATTCTACAGCAGTACAAGAGGGGGCGGCACAGTTCCTCTTTTCCATAAAGGTCCGATCATACTGGAGATAATGAGGGATTTGGCGGCGGGAGTCGTTACAACCCGGGTAGCACACGGACTGGGCGTTTGGTCGCACGGGCGATCGGCAGGCGCGATTAATTGGGTTCTGATTCCCCGTCTTTTAGTCGTCAAAGACCTGAATATCGGCTCTCTTGGTCACCATATCCGTGAATCTGTCTGTATAACGGGTCGCTCTAACTACGTGGTTGTCGATCCAGTGATAGTTCCCTCCGCGAGGCTTGCCCATCAAGAGGGTATGATACCTGAATCCCTTCTCGGACAGCCACGTTTCGGTTATCTCTCTGTGATGTTCGGTTCTAGCTGTGAAGAAGCATATCCTATGTCCTTCATCGTACCATGTGTTGATCGTCTTTATCGCATCTGGGAATGCTTCGGCAGAGACCATTCGATCAGGCTCCTCATTGGGGATGTCCTCACCGACGGTCCCATCGATATCAATGAGATAGTTCTTGATTCCGTCCTGAAGGATAGGGCTCAGTTGACTCCCATCCTCTGAAGTGGTTTCTACCAGTTCATCCATGACAATCCCCGGTGTAGTAGGTTCATGATAGATGCTGAAAAGGTCTTCCAAGTTCATCCTGCCATTAGGTTATGATTCCGAACAATTAACACACGGCTCCGATAGGAATGGGCGATAGGAATGGGCGGGACCTTCAATCGAACAAAACCCTCAGCTATCGTAAGGGAGATATCGAGGGATTACGACAAAGCTCTCTCCACGTACTTTGGGACTACTACGCCTGACGTGGCTGCGGCCAGGGGGTCTCATTCTGCGTATATCGCAGCACTCCGTGCCCATGGTACTGAGGTCGAAGTCCTCCCGGAGCTGCGGGGTTACCCAGATTGCTGCTTCGTCGAAGACGCTGCGGTAATCTTGGAGGACACAGCAATAATTCTCGCGCCCGGCCATCCAAGCCGCTCGGGGGAGGTTGACAGTATTGCCGAATATCTCTCTAAGTCCATGGAAATCGTTCGGCTGGGAGGTGGAGGGCGTGTGGATGGCGGTGACGTCGTGTTCCTCGATGACACATTTGTCATCGGAAAGTCGACCCGGACGGATGTTGCTGGCATAGAGGCGCTGACGAAACACATGAAGGCATTGGACTTCAACGTGAATGTGATGGATGTTCCTTCCTCGACTCTTCATCTCACCACAATGTGTTCCTCTCCGAGGCCAGGCACTCTTGTGTATTCCGAGAGGGACCTGCGACCTGAATCGCTGCGTGCGTATGTGGATGATTTGATTCCCGTGCCCGCAGATGAGGCCTATGCGGCCAATACTCTCGGATACCCCGGTGACAGGATAATCGTCGCTGCTGGGTACCCTGAAACTAGGAAGAGGCTGCTTGACTCGGGGTTCTCCATCACCTCAGTCGATATGGAGCCAATCAAGCAAGCAGACGGCTCGCTCACCTGCCTATCGGTCTTCACTGGTTTACGGCATGTTTGAACGGTATGAGCGCCTCTCGATGATGTGAGCCGCGATTGGCGAGTGGCATTATCGATGGTGCTAATGATGGCATCAGCTTCAGCGAGCGGGTGCTTCGGCGGTGGTGATGATGATATCGATTCATCAGATCTGTCTGTAGATGTGGATGTCCTGGCCTCTGGGTTTTTCCAAACAGTAGAGCTTCGATCCTCGGTCAAGATGTCGGTGTATATCCCATATCTCCTGCTGGATCCCGAAACTGGCTTCGTCCAGAATTCCACAGTTATCGATATTGAAAAGGGATCGACAGTCAGCCTCGATGTGCTCGTTCCACCTCGTTCTGATGGGATTTATCTGCTGCTCGGAGAGTATGGGCGAGTCCACTGGCCAATCAGAAGCGAGTCGGAGTCTTGGTCCACCTGGGCATCAAGAGGGGGGGGCGATGGGTTGGATGACGCCGGGGCCATCAGGATCCCGGCCAACGAAACTACGTTCGATACATTAGAAATTCAACCCGCTGTGATGGCTGGTTCAGTCGAAGTGAAGTTCATTCCATCGGCGAGGGAGTCTTCCGTTTCTATCGAAGAAGGAGGCGGGCATTCTAGCGGGATGCTACATGGCAGGGTAGTGTATGAAAGACTGTACGAAATTTCGGATCCGACTGACACACTGGATCCCATTGACGGGAAGGCCGGTTATTTTGACAGATGGGCGGGCCAGGGAAATCCGGCCTACGAGGATGCTGCTCTATACATCATAGGGGAGCTCGAAAGTTTCGGACTCGAGGTCATTGCTCATCGCTATGAATACACTGACATCATGAATGTTCAGAACCCGGAAGCATACAACATATGTGCATACAAGTGGGGATCTTTGTATTCTGATGAGTGGATGGTCTTCGGGGCCCACTTCGATGTAGCCCCTCCAGCAAATGCGGTTCTTCTAGATCCTCATGTCGTGGGGTTCAGGACATATGGAACAAGAGCCGGTGCGTATGACAACTCGGCCGGCACGGCGATGGTCATGGAGACAGCAAGGGCGCTCGCCGACTTCGATACTCGGAGGACCATGGTTTTCTGTCTGTGGTCTGGTGAAGAGGGGGGCAAGAGAGGATCTGACTACTGGACTGAGTATCACGTGAAAGAAGACAATCCCCAAGTCACGGTCATGAATTACATCAATCTGGATATGGCCGGAGTGAACTGGCCAGGCGGAGGAGGAGCACCGCACGGAGATCCCGATCCCCAGATTGACGAGGACGGGTATCCCAAGGATAGCGAAGTGTGGCCTTTGAGGGTATACATAGGTCCCGGGCCGAATCATGATAGTATTGACCAACCGGAGATGGTCGGTATTTCGAATTGGATTGGAGCGGATGCTCTGGGTCTCGAAGAGCAAATGGGGACCCTTGTCGGCACCAACTATTCTGCAGACACGTGGAAGACGGACGTTTGGTTGGACATGGATAGGCCAGAGGTCATTGTCTACGAGGATACCACGGCAAGGAGCGATCATGCTAGCTTTCAAGATAATCTTGGCACCGTCACGGTGGGTTTCGGCGGATTGGTGGATGGTTACTGGTGCTATCACCAGGTATGCGACACTCTGGAAGAGATGGAAGACTGGATGGACACCACCGGGAAAGACTACGGGGATGAGAATACAGGGGTTGCCAACGTCGTGAACAGTCTGGATATGATTACTTGGTGGGCCATGCTGACCTTCTTCCACTGTGACGAGTCGCCGATCTACAACGCTCTTCTTTGACTCAAGGAATGGGATTCAATATCGGGTTGAAGATCTCCAAGTTCACATATACCGTACCGGCAGCGATTGCGAGCCATATCCAGAACACCGTGTCGGACCACGTCTTGATCTTCTTTCCATCAAGTGGACCGAGTGGAATCATGTTGAATAGGGCAAGTACGCCATTGCCCCATATCCAAGTCTCAAGGAGTGCATTGGTGATATCTGACTCAACACCGGTGATGTGGCCGGTTAGAATCGCAACTGCGCCAAAGGACCAGAGGACGATGTTCGTGACTGGGCCTGCTAGTGCGATTCTGCCGAACTGGGAGACTGTCGTTCGGCCCAGCACCATTACCGCGCCGGGAGCCATGAATACTATTCCAATGAGGGCAGAGAGTATGACTCCGAATCTCAGCCCTGAGGGGTCGGCTCTGAATTCGGCCCAGCATCCGTATCTCTTCGC
This sequence comes from Euryarchaeota archaeon UBA171, assembly GCA_002497295.1. Taxonomy (GTDB): domain Archaea; phylum Thermoplasmatota; class Poseidoniia; order Poseidoniales; family Thalassarchaeaceae; genus MGIIb-N1. The sequence goes on from DANO01000019.1 coordinate 19,146, forward strand.
CATAATCTTGTGTGCTATCTCATGCAGGATGAAGGCAGGCGCTATGGTTAGCAGTGATCTCACGGCGCCGATCATAAAGGCAGCCGGACTCGCCATAGCGCCGGTAATACCGTCCGAGAACATGAATCCCAGTGCTACGGTGAATGCAAGCGTTGCTAACCCGAGGTCGGATATCTCTTTCTTTGAAAAGTGCCACACTGAGCTTCTTTTTGGTACTGTGCTGATGAATGGCACAGGTTCGGAACCGAATATGCGGCTAAATGGCGATCCTGTTCTTGATGGTTGGATTACTCTGACCCCACGAGGTTGTCTCCACTTGCCATCATCCCTTGCTGACTGATGGGACTTGTTTCTTTGCAATCGATCAATCGGGTCGTCATCGAACCACCAAGCGCGCGGGTCTCTGTCCTCCGACATGTTACGTCACTGTATCTTGTCTTGTTTCAAATCATTGTATTGCAATTAGGGATTGTGGTGTTGTTATCCTTGCCCACTCTCGTCGATTGCCTCGATCTCGTCATTGAGTTCGTCCCACCATTCAGGGGCTCTCTCCGAAATAGCCAGTGCTTCAAGCGCCTTGTCTATCTCGTCGCGATCAGGATCCCGATCTGCCCAAGGATTTTGATTTGCTATATCCCTTATAGGAGATGGCTTTCTCTTCAATCTTGCTTCTTCGAAGAGTCTCTCCACGTCCTCCATGGTCTCTGCTTGGGATGTTCCCTGGTGCTTTAGAAGCGCTTCGTGATACAGCGCCATATATGGTCCATTAACCGGGTCTGCTAGATGGTCTCCGGGATTCTTGATCATGGATGCCAGTGCTCTTGCCAGTTGCTGGATGGGACTCGATGCCCTTTCTGTGAAGAGAGCCTTTCTTGCAACGGAGTGTCTTTCAATGCATCCTTTGCAACGCGATGTGCCTGGCTCATCGGGGGCGTTACACATCAAACAGCAAACGGCGAGCCCCATCTCATCCATGGCACGCCTAGGAAGTGACACACATTTCTGTCGTGTAGTCAACTGAAATAGGCTTTCCATTCGACTGGTATCCAGCACGATCAGGTATCCAGATCTTTTCGCTCGTCGGAGAATTGCAAACCTGCCATTGCGCCCGCCTTATCCACTGGGATACCATGTTCAACAATTAGATGCCTGACTAACAGATGTCTCCGAATCTTACCGTTGCAAGTTGGACATGTTGTGATTGGCATGGGAGAACGTCCCTGAAATCGTTGTCTGCCTTCAGGAGTCATGAGTTGTCTTCCGGTTCTCACTAGCACATTTGCAAAAACTAGGATGAAGAAAAGCGTGCCACAAAGCAATCCTGTTGATATCGGGGATATGGGGGGTTCCTGTTCCAGCGATATGTTGAGCATAGCGTAGTAGTCTGATCCATCTTGGATTTCGTCATGGAGGGTTATCTGGTGCTCGAAAGTCTCCCCTCTCACAACCAGCTGAATGCTTACTCCCTCGTCTTGATCCTCGATCGGCAGTTCTATGCGATACCCGCCGGCGAAGTCGCTCATGCCCCCTTCGCCTGAAAATTTAGTACAGTCGTATGCGTGGGGTTCGCATTGTACCTCGATTTCCTCATACTGAACAACGGTGTTGTTGGGGTATTTGACTGTCCCGTAAATGATGTATGTATCGGCTGCTACGGTTGATGCGGTGAAAAGTAAGAGGATCGTTACGGATAGTGCCCTCATACCACTCGGTTGATGTGACTTCGATTTTAATTCGCGTCATCGTTCATACGGACTTTTCAGTCACGGCACTTACGGAAATTGGTTTTCTCAAATTTTCTTCCCAAAGCTCGGGGACCACCAATTTGCCTTGCCCATCAGACGCATCGCAGAGGGGACTACTATCGCACGGACTATCGTTGCATCAACGAAGACTGCCACTGCCAGAGCAAAGCCGATTGATTTGATGATCATCACATCGGCGAAGATGAAGCCGGAAAACACTGCGATCATTATCGCTGCCGCGCCGGTTATCAAGCTGCCAGAGGCTTGGAGACCGGTCGCCACGGCAAGGGTGTTGTCCCCTGTCTCATTCCATGCCTCATGTATTCTTGATAGCATCAGAACCTCGTAATCCATGGAAAGGCCGAAGGCGATGCCGAATACCAGTGGCGGGACCATCAAATCGAGCGGCTGGGGTGAAAAGTTCAGTGCCTCGGAAAGCAACCCGTCCTGAAAAACGACAACTATGAGGCCGAAGGAGGCGGAAACTGAGAGTATGTTCATGAGGACGGCCTTGATCGGGACGACGATTGATCTCACCTGTAGCCACACTAGGGCCATTGTTAGTATGAGGACGAAGGCGAGGACAATCGGTATTCTATCTGAGAGGTGCTCCTTCATATCGACCTCGAAGGAAGACCACCCGCCGACTAGTACCTCTTGATCGGAAGTCTCAGTGTGGATTCTCAAATCGCCTATCAGCGCCTCTGCCTCATCTGTGCCACTTCGATATGACGTTGCAACATCAAGCATGGCGATTTCCTGAGAGACTGTGGTGGTCCACGCTACTATCGCTTCTTGGGGCCATTGATCGAATTCAGAGTCAAAGAGCGCGGAATTGCAAAATGGATGCTCTATCGAGATCACACCCTCTGTCTCCCGTATACTTACACACATTTCTGATATCTCGAGAGATAGTGCCTTGGAGAAGATATCCTGATCTTCCTCAAACACAATCACGAGGGGGATGACTGAAGCGGTGAAGGCAGGGAATTCATCTTCGAGTATTTCGAGGCCCTGTCTTGACTCTAAGTCGGGAGGCAGGGTTTCGATTCCTCCTGCAGTGAGTTGCACGTGGAGAAATGGTGATCCTAAGAGCAGAAGCACTGCCATTGCTGGCAGCAGCCATCTAACTGGATTCTTCATAACTCTCGTTGAGAATTTCTCCCAGAATCTGGTTTTACGATTCGCCCCGGGGATTGGTACTCTTAGGGAGTTGATTCGTGGTCCAAGATAAGAAAGCAAAGCGGGCAATATCGTCAAAGAGTACAGCAAAGCCCCCAACACGGCGAGGAATGCACCCATTCCCATTGATGGCATGTGAGTCTGAGTGAAGTAAAACAAGCTGAGGAGCCCAACTGCAACAGTGGCTCCCGAATAGAGGATTGCGCGCCCTGCGGTATCCATCATCGTGGCTATGGCGTCTTCTGTGGAGGCACCTGCATCGATCTCCTCGCGGAATCGGCTAATCATGAATAAGCTGTAGTCTATCGAGACGGCGATACCTATGAGAGATATCATGCTCGTCGAGTATTGTGTCATGGGAAAATGCCCGGATATGTAGAACGATAGTCCGATGGCCAGGGGAAGCATCAGGCCGACGATGGCCATTGGGAGGACGGCAGCGGTGAAAGTCCCGAAAACGAATAGCAGTATCACAAAGGATATGGGCAATCCGATTATCTCTGCTCTCAGTTGGTCTTGCTCTAGAAGGCGGTCGAAGTCCCTGTTGATTACTAGGCTTCCAGTCACAAGGACCTCAAGGTTCTCCGAAGAGATGCTATCCTTGATTTCGTCCAGAGCCATTTCCACTTCGTGCTCTGAGCCTCCAAACTGGACGAATATTGCTGTACGTTTGCTATCGGCGGATACGTGCTGTGCTAGATGAAGAGGATTTTCTTCATCGTCATATGCCATAGAGACGCTAAGAGTCTCTAGAGGAATGTCGTCGAGAGATTCTACAGCTTCGAGAACCCAGTTTTTGTATTCTGGATCGTTCCAGTCTTTCTCCTCATGTGTGAAAATGTAGGTGACTGTATTCGTGGACGTGACTGGTAGTTCCTCACTTACCAATTCAAGGGCGCGGCCCGCTTCTATGCTAGCAGGTGGCTGATTTCCATCGGCAAATTGGTTACCCCCTGCAATCAGAATACCGGATACTGCAAGTGAGCATATCGATATGGCGACAATTGTTGCTCTTCTCCTATGAGCGGTCCGACCAAACCTTGCTAGACGCCCTTCCATGTTTGCCCCTCTTTGATTTAGGATATAACGAAGTGTCAAAGAGCCAGATAGCAGATGATGCTGACAGTAGTTGCGAAGAGCATCATTATTACAGGTATGACCGCGGTTTCGAAAGAAGATTCTGCTAGAGCGACATTGGTTAGTTCAGAGCCCCTCCATATCGTGGTTTTCATGGCCTCTGAGTCCGCACCGAGAAGTACTATTCTGGAACTGGGTGGGTCATTCTTACTGATCCCATATTTCTCTCTGGCTTTGAGGGGGAGATTTGTGGCAGAACCGTGAATCATGCATGGATCCCCGACACTCAGGCCCCAGAGCCTCCAACGATGTTCGATAACCCTCCCGCTTCCATAGGTCCTCGCTGCTCTCCAGAGATTGATCTTTCTGAGTTGTCCGTAGCTCATGTGGTCGCATGACCATGTGATGATTGGCTGGCCGAGCTCTTTCCTACTGAATGATCCTGGCTCGACGATCATCCCCCCTGTGCCATCATGTGTGACAAAAGCCTCATCCCCTGATTCAGAATCTATGTCTCTCCAATATCTCCTGGTTTCCCTCTCTCCATCTGAATTGGTATATGTCTCTTCTATGTGAACATCATACAACCAATTCCAGACAACAAGGTCCTCTGCGGTCTTCGATGGGTCGTTATCGACGATGACGGTCGGGGGTTGGGATATGGGGCGTACCTGGCCTATGACCTCGGCATCCCCTATGGCAATCGAACGGACCTTCTGTGTCGGTACTTCGATGGCTGCTCTGCTTCTCTTACCAATGACTAGGGACGCTGCGGCGAATATCGCGAATAAAAGGGGCATGAAGATGAATGCAGATCCAGAGTCGAGTTCAAGGAATGGCGGTATCGTCATTGCGACGCCCATCAGAGGTAGGGTGGACATGATGACGAGGATACCGTTTGTGGTGAAGTCTGGAGGAGTTGGGGTCCCAACGACCGAGGGGTGCTCTTGTATGATGCCGTCCGGATCTGGTGTGAACAGGCTATCCGCGTTCTCCCATGATTCTGGGGCTGGGGGTTCGAACACCCAGCCTAAGTCATCAGACGTGGGCCTTCGTACTGTAGCGCCCCTCCAAAAACTCTCCAACTCAACGCCGCCTGCATCTAAACGGATCCTGGCGTCTCTGGGCGGTGATTTCTCGCGTATATTTCTGATATTTTCTCGAATGGTTGTGTCTGCCTTCTGACCGATCGCTAACATGGCTATGAACAAGACTACTTGGGACCCGAAGAAGAATTCCATGCCATCCCCTACAGGGTATGTGTAATCCTCAAGAAAATACGAGGATATGTGAGTTGGAACTATCAAGGCTAAGAATGCTAGATATCCCACTAAGACCATGAAAAAGAGGATTGCATATGGCCATGGCATCGGTATTTGGATATCGATTTGCTTGCTCTGAAACATGGATGGATCGGGTCTTTCCATGTCATTGGGTAATTGGCCTGAGTGTTGATACTTGTCATTATCTTAATCCTGTCACGAGTTCTTGATGGTGACGGAGCATAGGCTCGTGATCGGGCTGTAATCTCTTCTAGGGTCTAAAACCACCTTTGCATTTGGGCTCGATATTTGTTGCATTAATTGCTCATGCTTATCGTAAATCTCATCATGTCTGCACACTAATCTTCCGCGTATAACATACGGCTTAGTGACATCCATCAAGGGGAGCAGTAGCGGGAGGAATTCAGAAAATAGATGAGGGAGATTGATGATCAGCATGTTCCAACGGCCCAATAAATCTGGGTTATTCGGTAATTCCCTAGCATCTTGAATCCCCGACCATATATCCTTGTTAAATTGTAATTTCGTCTGATTCTCTTCTACGAAATTGCATCCGCGCCACCTTCTTAGGTTGTCGTTGAGTATATTGATTGCTTCTGGATTCAAATCCGATGCCAAGATTTGGCTTGTGAGGTGTTGACGATTGATTAGATGTGCAAGAGCAGGCCCGACGCCGCAGAAAGGGTCTGCTACTGCAATTGGAGCGCCTATCTTCTCCCTCAGTGCCTCTGCCTCTATGACGTTCTGAATTCTCTCGGTCTGAAGCCTTGAGGAGTAATAGGCCAAAGTGGGATCGCAAATTATCGTGTTGCCGGACTCTCTAACCTCAACTCTTGTTTCAACTGCATCAGAACTAGGATTATGCTTAATTTGTCCATTGATCCTTAGAGCCATTGGCCTCAAGTCTCTGACTCTAAACTCCCCCTTCACCCCGCGATCTTCCAAAACCAGTCTAACATGCGGATGCGATTCCATTTTCGATTTGACTATCTGTTCTTCGTAAATCCGGACCTCTTCTTCTATCTTGAGTAACATCATATCTCCAATGAACTCATGTGATGCGGGCCATATCGATTCGTATTCTTCGATGGTCTCTGCCCCGACCAATTCCTCCAACACACTCTGCCACGTCGGTCTTCTGTTCTGAGTTGGCTTTCCCTCTGTAACCAGGATAGGGTATTGGTCAAGGGGAGGAGGTAGATTTTGTGGTGCGCCACTATCCAATGGCACTAATCGGAATTCCTCAGATTCATGAGGGTGTATGCGGAGAGTCTGAGATAGCCAACCTTCTGAGAGGAGGAGTTCAATTACGCCTTGTACCTCGTGATTGGGTATGACAAGGTGGGTGTTCATCAATCGATACGGGAGGCACGTCATGCTTCAGAATGACGGCTAAAATAGAAGATATGGGGCAGTGTTTTGACGAGGGGTCGGATGGAGGGCATGGGGGGACGTGATTGAAGGCGGGTCTGAAGTTGATAGGTATCGGCCCTGGTGACTTAGGATTGATGACTGTTGACGCGATTGAAGCCGCAGCGGGGAGTGATCATAGATTTCTCGAAGGTTATACCGCAACCCTGCCTCCTGAACAAGAAGATCTCTTGGAATCTCGAATAGGGCCATGGACCAGATTAATGAGGCCTGATATTGAAATGCCTGATGAGCTTCTTCGACTGGCCCGCTCATCGGTTGTGGCGCTCTTGGTAGTGGGAGACCCGATGCAGGCTACTACCCACGTCGATCTACTTCTCCGCGCCAAAGACGCAGGCTTGGATACGGAGATGGTCCCGGGGATCTCCGCTACAACTTTGGCGATTACTCTGAGTGGACTTCAGTCCTATCGATTTGGGCGGCAGGTTACCCTCCCATTCCCATATGGTGATTACCTGCCTGTGTCCCCGCTCAAGTATATCTTGGATAATAAAAGTCGGAATCTCCACACATTGGTTCTCCTAGATTTGGATCCGACCGGACTTGGGGTAGCATCGCCAGTGCACATGAGTCCGGCTGAGGCTGGAGAGATCCTCCTGAAAATGGTTGAAAAATACAGCGTTGAAGATGATTCGGAAATAGGAGCGGTCGAAGACGTATCTGATTGGCCTATGATCGTTCTTTCTGACCTTGGGACAAGGGGAAGTAGAGTATGCTCAACCAATCTCAGAGGAATTTCTAATGTGAAAGGTGGTCGGATTCATTGTCTCATCCTTCCCTCCTCTATGGATGATCTTGAGCAGTCTAGTTTTGATGAGATGTATGTTGATGATTAGTTGGTGCAGGTACCCGACGGAATCAAGGATGAGGGGGGAGTCGGTGAGTTATGGCGCGCGCCCCTGCTCAGGTGAGGTTCCCGGGGGACAAGAATAGGAAGCAGCGAGTAAAAGTCCGGGGGATCAAGCAGGCCTCCAAGGAAATACAAAAACGGCTTGCGCGCAATCTCGAGGCTCTTCTAGAGAATCCTGAAATTATTTTACCCCGCATTGATACTGATCTCGGGCGTCCTTGGCGTGATCCAATGGCTTTCACCCTTCGTTCGATAGACATCGTTTCAGCAAAACGACACAATACACGGTGGTTGTCGAAGAAAATGGTAAAACGAAGAGGGGATGGTGTTTCTAGAGCCCTAGCAGGATCTCTGCTCGCTGCCTCAGAAGAAGATTGGAGCACGGTTTCAGTATTCAAGAATCAGCTATTCGGAAATGCTAGCTACCTACGACGGGGGAATGGTAAGCAAGGTCATCAGGCAGCCATACAAAATCACACCAACCACCGGCTCAGACTTCTTCTTTGGGACGAACATGCAAAAGCTGGACATTACTTCTTTTCTTGGGAGGGGGGGTTCGTCTACACGGGTACTGTTGCAAATGCTCCCAAAGAATGGGTCGAATGGTCTCTAAGAGGGAGTCCCCTTGGGTTGCAGGAGACAGGTCATGGATTTGCTGGAAAATCAATTACAGAGGAGATTCTGAAGAGTCGGAAACCAACAAAATCTGGTTGGATATCTATGTCATTCAATGACGGTACTGAACTGGGAATTTCAGCAGAAGAGTTGAATCAGACGGAATTGCCATTCATCCCCTCGATCGCTCTTGGTATGCTGCCTCCAAGGGTTCCTGCCATAGCCTCTGCAGAATGGGTTTGGCGGCCGGAGGGGTGGCCTGAGGATATGCCCATGCCAGAAGAAGGCGTGGAAGAAGTGAAACACGCTCTGAATGAATGGATGTCATCGAGAATCGTTGATGGGTCAATTGCAGAGATTTGCAGACGAAGGATCCTCTCTTCGATCAATGAGGGTTTTCTGAGTAGGAACATTTGGTTCTCAGAAGATGATCGGAAGGGTTTCCTAGAGAGTCTTGAGGGGTCGGAGATAGAACGTGAAGCTCTCAGTATAATTCTAGATAATCTCGAGGAGGGCGTTTATGTGAAAGAAGATGGGACGTTCGAGAGTATTGGGGAACAAGTCATCCGCGTCGATGAAGCCGCATGTCATCCAATTCTCGTGACTCTTTGGGAAAAGCATGGGATGCATCTGCTTAGAGAGATGTTCGATATTGACGAAGATGAGGGTTCAGATATCCATGCAAAGCAGGCCAAGAGGAGGCAGGGCTTCGGGGCATTCCTCCGTCAGCTTAGAGAATCCAGAGGAGTCGACGATAGGCTTCAGATTCTGCCATGGGAAAGAAATTCTCTCCCAGAGCCTCTGGCGTTTGCAGATCGTCTGATAAGGGATTCTTTTAGATCGGGAGTTTCATCCACGGTGTCTTCTACTTCGAAGCAGAAGGGGCTGCTTCAAGCGATGGGTTGGGCTTGGTTGGTAGTGCACAACAAAACTGAGTCTGACTCGTGGAGGTTTGACAGTGAAAGCAAGGACAAGGGCGGGGATTGGGTACCGTTTTTAACAAGGCTTTACGAAGAGGGAGTTAGTCTTCTCGAAGATGGTAAAAGTTCGCCTGAGGGATACAAAGATGCGATGGAGGATCTATCTTCTGCATGCGGTGTATCGATTGGCTCAACTTGACAATACGATCCATAGAGCAACCGCAACTAGAGCCATGCCAAGAATTGTGTTCAAGGCCTTTCCAGCTCGATCGGAAGAGAATATCTTTCGCAGATATGAGCCGAACGCTGCCCAAGTCATGACGGCGGGCAGACCGAAGAAGAGATTCATGGCCACGAGAGCGACTTTCGCTGAGTAACTATCGCCGAATACGGTTCCAAAGGTAGTCATGAGTACCAGAAAGTGGATCCATGCCTTGCCATTGATAATCTGTAGGAATATCCCTGTTCTAAGACCCAGGGCCTCTGATAAATTTTCATCCTTAGCTGGAGCTGATGTTGCAATTTTAACCCCCAGATAAGCAATGTAAGCCGCGCCTAGTATTCCAAGTGCTTCGAATATCTCCTCATTGCGCGCGATGATATCGGTGCCCGCACCGATTACTAGGCCTAAAGCGGACCATCCGATGGCCATACCGCCGATCAGAGGCAATGTGCTTCTGAATCCGAATCGAGATCCGTGCGCTGCACATAGGACATTATTCGGCCCCGGAGTAAAGCACATTGGAATAATGAAGAGGAGTGCGAGGTAAAGGAGGGTCGTATCCAAGATCTCACCCTCAGGCTTTAGCCTTGAGGGCCTCTGAAGCCTTATCCAGTGCCTGGAACATATCTGCCCAAAGGTCGTCAACGTCTTCTATTCCGATGCTCATTCTTACGAAGCCCGGTACTACACCTGCTTCGTGTCTGACAGATTCTGGAACGAACATATGGCTGGAGTTGAAGGGGCATTCCACTAGGCTCTCAACTCCACCTAAGCTCGTAGCTTCAAAGATTGTATTTAGGGCTCTCATAAATTTCAGTGCCGAGTTATCCCCGCCCTTGATGACAAAGGCAAGCATCCCACTACCATTTGGCATCACCCTCTGAGCTATGTCATAATCTGGATGGCTCTCTAACGATGTATGGATGACCTTTTCCACCATATCATGAGAGTCTAATCTTCTTGCGATTTCGGCTGAATTAGAAGAGTGGATTGGCATCCTTGCATGCAATGTTCTCATTCCTCTTTCGAGTAAATAGCACATCTCTGGATCAGCCGCACCGCCGAAGTAGATCTTATTGTGGAATATTTGGGCAATCAGGTCTTTTCTGCCTGCGGCGAAGCCCGCCGTCAAATCTGCGTGCCCTCCCAGGTATTTCGTTCCAGAATGGAGCACGATGTCAAATCCCATCTTGGCGGGATTACAGGACCATGGCGATGCGAATGTATTGTCCACAATTGAAATCAATCCATTTTGCTTAGCAATTTCTGCGATAGCACCCAAATCGCAAATTTTCAGAGTGGGATTTGTCATTGTCTCTGTGTAGAGGATCTTGGTGTTTTCCTGAATGGCTGCCTCATAGGACGAGGGGTCCCTTACATCAGCCATAGTGACCTCGATGCCCATTCGAGGAAGAATCTCGGTGAGTAATCCGTATGTACCGCCGTAACAATCTGGAGTGGCCACTACATGATCGCCTTTCGATAAAAAGGACATCAGAGTTGTGGATATTGCAGCCATACCGCTTGAAAATACCTCTGCGTCCTCCGTACCTTCTAAGGCAGCGAGCTTTGCAGAAACCACTTCTGAATTGATGCTGGATATTCTGCTGTAAACGACGGTATGATGGAGGCCTTCGGCCCATCCTTTGTATTTCTCGTCTGTGAGCCTGTATGTCGACGTCCTGAAAATGGGTGTTGTAGCAGATCCTTCGACGTCTATCATCCCTGAATGTACCGCCTTCGTTGCGAATCGCATATCTTCATGGTCTGTGGCCATGCCCCTCGACAAGCACCTTCCAAAATGAAGTATGTGCTTCGGAAGGCGTTTAATCAGAAACAGGCGTGGGTAGTCCATGACAATGATTGAGCCCTCTCAACAGCCCTTGGCAGCAATGGGTATCGGTGTGTATGTTGTGTTCGTATTATTCGCTACGAAAGTTCCCTATGAAATGATGATTTCAAGAGGTATCGAGCACATTAGAGCGGTATATTACAATCGAAAAATTGTTCATATGATGGCGGGGGGCATCGGATCTTTCTCCGTCCCACTATTATTCACAAATATATGGTACCCAGCAGTTTGTGGAATTCTGCTCACAGTGTTCACGTGGATCGCGCACTTGAGTGGGAACCGTCTATTCTGGTTCCAGACAGAACAGAATCAAAATGATGTCAAATTCGCACTAATGTGGTGGACCTCAATCACGATTATTTGGTGGTTGGTGGATGATCCTTGGCTCGCTATACTACCATCTCTGTTCATGGCGTTTGGTGATGGAATCACAGGGGTCGTAAGAAATGCTGTAGTTCGAAAGAGGTCGAAAAGCGCGATTGGGAATGTGTTCATGTTCATCGTCAGCGCCCCGATTGGATGGTATGTGGGAATGGTCGCTGAACCGTCTATCCCAACATGGGGGCTAATTGCGGCCGCTGTCGCCACGTATGTGGAAAGATACGAATTTGGTGTGATTGATGACAACATTCTGATTACTGTTTTCTCGACCATTGTGATTCTAGCCGGAGTTCATGTCGGGCCTCTGATCTGAGGCTATTTTCGAGGTTATTCTCAGAAAAATAGTAACTGAAGGGCCTATGAATACTGCAAATATCAGCGTTCCATACCACAAATCCCCTCCAAGGAGCCAACCTGCGAGCATGACTGAGATTTCTATCGTGCCTCGAACGATGCCTATTGGGTATTCTGTTGCTCTATGCATGCCCGTCATCCAGCCGTCTCTGGGCCCAGGGCCTAGATTGCAAGTGAGGTACAACGCACTACCCACCCCTATGAGTGCCGTCCCTGCGAGGACCCTGAAAACCGAATTTGTTGAATTTTGAGATTCTCCAAGATAAGGGAGCGCTAGATCGATCGTGCCTGCGATGATGATTATGTTGAGGAGTGTCCCAATACCTGGTCGTTCGCGCAGGGGTATCCAAAGAAAGAGGACTGCGATACTGACTAAGAATGTCGCAGTCCCGATAGAAAGATCTAGGCGCTGCGCTATTCCATCCGCAAGAACCGTCCACGGAGCAACCCCCCACTGCGCACTGATGATCACCGCATCGCCGAGGCCGAAGATGAACAACCCGATCAGGAGGATGAAGACCGTTGGTGGTTTAGGGGCCATGGTCAACGTTTCATTCGAGCTCCACCAAGTGATTGGGACGTCTTTCCCGAGTTTTGATTGGGATCTTCTCGTCATTGGCTGTCATTCCACCATTTTTGTTGGTCTTCATCATTCGAATCGAATTTCTCGGTTTCATCTTCAGATACCATGCTTGGCTGGTGTCTCAAACAATAATTTGACTCTTGATATGTCATGGCGTTGCAACCATCAATCACGCAATCATTGTTATCTGCAGCGAGTTCAGCTAGTTTGTCTTTCTCATTATTACCCGACCCTGAAACATCTTTCAACAGATTAAGGGATAGGCCGAAAAGGCCACGGAGTATCTGCCTTGCAATATATTCCATCAAACCCATGGGCTAAGTTCGTTTCAATTTCGTAAAAGAGTTGTCCAAGCATCCTAATTTGAGTTTCTTGTTTGTATTTTATTCACCCATTCCGAGTATTCCTGGATGGCTTCCACAGGCCACCAGGTGATTTCAGGGACATCATAGGGATGGGTTGATTTTATTGTAGATACCAAACTATCTTTTGCTGTAACGGGAGATGTCATTTGTACCTGCCATTCAAATTCGCTGACTATTTCTTCCTTCCATCTAAAGATCGATCTAACTTTTCTCATATCGATGCATGCTGCTAGATTCGAATCGATCAGCGCTTGGCACCATTGTCCTAAATCAGCTTCATTCATTTCGCCTGGGAGGGTGGTTTGGACCATCATGATGCCAGCACTCATACAAGGCGTGGTGCGTGGTGTAATCATCAACTCAGTGGTGAATGTTGAAGTCTAAGTGCCTGACATGAGTGGTCAATGGGCGACGTGGAGGAGTGGAAGAAGCCCATCAAAACGGGCCCTATCCCAGAGTCTGGGGATGTATTCGATGTCATCGTAGTAGGGGGTGGACCTGGTGGTTCAGCCGCTGCGAGTTATCATGCAATGGCTGGATCCCGAGTACTTTTGTTGGAGAAAGAGGTTTGGCCGAGAGACAAGATATGCGGGGATGCTGTTGGCGGGAAATCCCTTTCCCATGTGGCTGAGCTGGGAGTGAAAAGCATGATTGAAGAAACCCCTCACTATCGAGTGGACTCGATTGTTTTCTCGTCATCTGACGGGTCTGAAGTGCGTGTTATGCTCCCTGAAGAGGAATTTGAAAGAATGGAAGCGGGATATTCGCTCCCTCGTCTTCAATTCGATTACATGATGTTCAAACAAGCCACTGAATTAGTAATCGGTGCAGGTGGATGTGTAATCCAAGATTTCACTGTTAAAGATGTGGTTGTAGATGATGATGGAGCAGAAGGTTCCGCTATTACTGGCGTCACCGGTTTCATCGGACGCAGAAAAGACGGGGCATTGTCCTCGTATTCCTCTGCTTTGACGATCGGAGCAGCTGGTTACAATTGTCCGGTTGCGCGGACCATTACGGAATCTGTCTATGAAGAGCCGTTCCGCGAGGCAGAGCATTTCTGCGGGGGTTATCGGGAATATTGGACGGGCGTAGCGGGTTGCGATGGTGACTCCGGACCAATTGAAATTCACTTCATAGACGAGGTTAATCCGGGCTATTTCTGGATTTTTCCCGTTAATGAGAATGTGGTGAATGTTGGTGTGGGGATGGTGATTTCAGAACAACGCAAACAAGACGACATGCGTTCATCGTTGAAAAAGATGCAAAAGTGGATTACAAGCGAGTCGAGTCGTTTTAGTCATCGTTTCAAAAAAGCACAGATGGTGGAGGGGAGTGGTCGTGGCTGGCAACTTCCTTTCGGATCTCCTAGGAAGACTCCGGCATCATTCCAACCACGACGTAATGCAATGGCGGGCGCCATGTGTGTGGGCGATTCGGCCAGTCTGGTAGATCCTTTCACAGGTGAAGGGATTGGTAATGCTCTTCTATCAGCCAAACTCACAACTCAATTCTTCGATTCGAAGGAGCATTCAGAGGGTTTCCCGGCGGATCAGGCTACGGCCTATATGGAAGCATTATGGGGAGAGCTCGGTAATGAACTTAGCAACTCATATCGATTACAAGGGATGGTGAAAAGGAAACGATTGATGAGTTGGTTTGTCCGTCGTGCCTCCAAGAAACCGAAGATTGGCGAGATACTCACTGAGATGATAGCAAGTAAGGAAAGCCAAGAAAATCTCTACAGCAAATGGTTCCTGTTCAAAACCATCGTTCTCCCATGAGGATTGAGTTTGATGACTATTGATGAAAGTATGGAAGGGATAGAGGCTGTGTTCCTCGACCTAGATGGGACCATTTACTTAGGGGGGAGATTGATAGAGGGGGCTTCTCAGTTCCTAGAAAGGCTTGAAGAGCGGGGCATTAAACGGTTTTTCCTATCCAATAACTCCAGTCGTTCTGTTCCACAATATCTGGAGAAGCTAGATCTTCTTGGTATTCCGGCAAAAGAAGAAGAGGTTCTTCTTTCAACTCATGACCTTCTGAGGTGGTTGGAAGACGCGGGGATTGTCGACACCTTCCTTGTCGGGACACAGGGAATGGGAGATATGCTTGAGTCTAGGGGCATTCGTACACAGTCCAAAAGCCCTCAAGCAGTGGTGTTGGGATATGACACGGAAATAACATACCAAAAATTGAGTGATGCTTCTATGCATCTTCATGCAGGCGTCCCCCTCATAGCCAGCCATCCAGATCTGGTGTGCCCTTCGCCTGTGGGTGGTCTCCCAGATGTCGGGGCATATCTCTCATTGTTCGAAACGACTACCGGAGTGCGTCCTATGATGATATGCGGTAAGCCGAATCCAAGCATGATTCTCGGTGTGATTGAAGAATTGGGATTGGCCGCGGAATGCTGCGCGATGGTCGGGGATAGGATATACACGGATATGGCAATGGCCGAGGCCTCTGGGGTGCACGGTATTCTGGTGCTATCTGGAGAAGCCACGGCAGAAGACGCATCGTCGTCGGGAGTGCGAATGAGTCTGGTCGCCCCATCTGTCGATAGTCTGTGCAGATGATGCGTGCAGCGCGCGGTTAGGGGTTTCATTCAAGTGCCTTGATTCATCATTGCTTGGCCATGGAAGACGATTGGGGGGCGTTGGGTGGGGCCCGGTTGGGCGATTTACCTAAGGTGAGCCGTTGGCCCACCCTGTCGGATCACGATAGGATGGTTCAGGCTTTTTTCGAGATGGGCGTTCTTGAGTCTGGGCCTGTTCATGACGCCTTGCTCCGATCTTCTAGGGGGTATCATTCTCTACCCCTGCCTGCTGGAGTCGAGGGTTTGAATATCGAAACGAGCGCTTTGAGAGTACCTTGGTGGGAAGATGTTTCTCTCCATCAATCTCTTCTTCCAGGGATGTATGAGACGATACAGATTCTTCAAGCGTTAGATATCCATCAAGGGGACGATGTGCTAATCGTGGGGCCAAGGGGGAACTGGTGGACAGAGTTAACGATGCAGCTTGGAGCCAGACGAATAAGGGTCGTCGAGACGGTGGAAGAGCGCTTAGACAGCCTTCAAACCAGATGGAAGGGGCTACGGCTTGATCATGTCGCTGATGCACTTGGTTGCGAAGTAGAGTGGTGCATGATTGGCTCTCATGTGGATGATGCTCCTCTGGCGGGATGGGATAGGATCCTGATCACGGGAGGGGTGAATGAACCTCCAATGGCGATTCTACAAACTATGGCAAGAGGAGGGTGTGCGATTGTTCCTGTGATGGAAGACGCGGGGACGATGGTGCAATCCATACAGCGCAATGAAGGTGGTTTTATGGCGCAGAAGATGGCTATATGGAATGTTGATGCGTTTCCTGAATATGTGATTGAGTGTCTTTGCGCCTCTGAAAGCATATCAATCTCTGAAAAGGGGATATTGAGAGGCGAGTGGGGTATCGATGATGCTTGGAAAGCTGCCAATCAAGACCCTATCAGAGATAGGCTTGGTCCGTTGATACTCTTGCAATTGATTGAAGCGACATGGGACTCCTTGGGAACCGGTTTTGAAACTAAAGAAATCCGAGAAGACGCCCGTTTCTCAATTGCTGAAGACTTGTTTAGAATGGGGCATGTCCTACAAAGGCTGGGTATCAGAAGGTTGGCTGCAGAGCACCATGGTTCATCATTCAGAATTGCCCCATCTTCGGAGGCGGCCAGTTTTCTGGGCATGACTTTCAGAGAGAATGATTTGGATTCTCTGGCATGGCAGCGCAAAGCTATCGAGACTGATCCTAGATTCGGAGGGTCATGGAATGAGGTTGGAGAAGCGATGCTAAACAGGGGAGACGCTAAATTCTCGATCGAGTGGTTCAGAGGAGCGATTAACTCGGAGAAATACGGTGAAAGGGGAGTGGCATGGACCAACCTTGCGAGGGCCCATCTTGAGCTTGAACAGATGAATTCGGCGCTTTTCGCAGCACAGGAAGCCGCGACGTTGATTCCGGATGATGAAGACCTGCAAGAATTGTTAGAAAGGCTTAGTGAAGACTTGAGTTAGGTAAAACGTGATTTTGTATCGTTCGTACGGTTGGTCATGAGTGTGGAACGTGTTGTCGCTGTCACGGGTGCCAATGGATATATTGGGAGTCATGTCGTTCAGATATTGCTAGATCGTGGGTATCGTGTTCGTGCCGGTGCTAGAGAACCGCACAACGCAGAAAGAGTCGGGCATCTAGAAAAGATGGGGTCTCGATATCCTGGACAGTTGGAAATCGTGTCAACAGACGTTCTTGAGATTAATGATGTTCGAAAATTGATGAGCGGTTGTAGTGATTTGATACACACTGCTGCCACTGTGATGATTAGGGCCTCGGACCCGCAATCAAAAATTGTCAATCCTAGCCTTATTGGCACTCAAAATGTGATTAATGCACTCAAGGAAACCCCCTCTGTGAAGACTATTGTACATACTTCTTCAACAGCTGCCATACGACCAATGCGATGGGAAAATGGTGCGACGCTCACTACGGATACGTGGGCGGACGATGCAACGATCGAAAATAACCCATATGGCCTCGCAAAAGTCCTTGCAGAGCGAGAAATAAGAAAATGGCATGAAGAATATGGAGTTCAAGAAGGGCGCGTGTTGAGGACGATACATCCTTGCATGGTCTTCGGTCCACCATTGTCGAAATACCATCTAAGAGGATCTCTCACCATCCTGATGATGCTGGCGAGGCGAAGCATCCCAGCCATAATCCCGATGAATATCAACATCGTAGACGTCAGAGATGTCGGGGAGGCGCATGTTCGCGCTTTGGAAATGGGTGAAGATGGGGGCAGGTATCTTGTGACTTCTGGATCCATGTGGATGAAGGATGTGGTAAAGGAGTTACGATCATCATACCCTGATCACAAATGGCCTCGTTTGCCGATTCCTTACCCGTTAGCTGTGGTCGCCGCCGCACTACACCCGTCTGCCAGCATCAGCTGGGCCAGAACGCATCTTGGAACTGTATTGAACTGGGACTCCAGCCCTGCTGAGTCGGATCTCGGAATGGAGTGGGAGGCGCCTCGCAAATCCGTCGTGGACACATTCGGTCCTATCTTCGACTCTAAATGGCTGTGAATCCGTACATCTGATGAATGTGGAGGATGTGCGATAGCCGTGCGCGTCAAGACTCTGGGAGTGGTCCTGTTGATGTTTTCAGGGGCCTTGAGCGGCTGCTTTTCAGGTGGAGGGGCTCTAGTTGACGCTCTTAGTAGCCCGTTTGAAGATATTTGTGAAGATGGAATCCCGGAAACCACATGGTACCATTATGCCAACGCAACAGACGCCACGACTTCTCCTTGGTTCATTGAGACTCAGGAAGACTTCATGCCAATTCTGACAGGGTCTAATGCTCCAGTTTGTACAGAGGGGACCTATTTTGGGATAGGGATGACCACTTTTGAACCCACGATAGGAGTCACTTCTTCTGACAATCTGTACATGTCAAGTTACGGGAATGGTCCTTCGGGTTCCACAGCAATAGTGCAGTGCTCGGGTTTGATTGGTATGGTGAATATTAGCGACTATGCCTGTGAAAATGTGTATGATGCTCTGGCACCTGTTGCGAACAGTAATGATCCGTATGTCTACGTGGACCCGTGGACTGATCGGATCATGAAGTTCGATATGCATGCCCTGTTAGGCATGACTGTTGAGTGGTCGGATAACGAAGGAGGGACATGGTTCGGGCCGTCTGTCGCAACCGGCTGGTCTGTACAAGATCATCAAACAATAGCTTCGTCGCCTTATCCGGCATTCGCGCATCCGACTACGTGGGTATTCTGCGTCAACGGGAATTACCCATATCCCGTATGCTCCGCAAGCAATGACGGAGGAGTCACATGGGGGCCCGAGCTTCCCGGTACTCCTTCAGGCTGTGAAAGCGGTGGTCTGACGGGACATATGGTTGGTTCAGATAATGGTAATTTCTACAGAGGGCATAGGGGCTGTGATGGGGGCGAGGGTTACTCCATCTACAGAAGCACAGATGGGGGAATAACCTGGACTGAGCATCCATTACCAACAGAGGTATCGGGAACAGCCGAGACATGGAACTTCGAGGAGGCACAGGTTTTCGCTGATGAAGCTGATAACGTCCATGCAATGTGGATGGGCTCTGACAACATGCCTTACTACTCATACTCCACTGACGAGGGAGAGAGTTGGAGTGATGCGATGATGATCGCCCCCCCGATAGGGCTCAATGGATCTGGTTTCCCTGTCATCGCTGCAGGGGGAAACGGGCAAGTGGCAATGGGGTACATCGGAACTTTCGATGACGGTGCGACCTGGAACGGCTATCTAAGTGTCATAATGGATGTCTTTGCTGATCAGCCGTTGATAACAACGGTTCAACTCAATGGCTTCGATGATCCTCTTGAGAACGCCAAGAGCGATTGCGGCTATGATCGATGCGGCGGTTTCGGTGACTTCAACGACATCATCATCGATCAGCACGGAAGAGTATGGTTCGGTCTTGCGCACAATGTGGCAGGGGAGTTAGGAATCTTCGGTACGTTGGCCATAGGTCCGAGTCTCAGGGGAGTTGGTCCCCTTCCAGAAATACCATTGGGTGGAAACTCAACCCTTTGACAGACTTGGTTTGGAGTCTATGGTAGTGGTGTTTTTATTTCCCTGGCAGAAGTATGATGCTTGTTACCGATGTTGGATAAAC
>DANO01000019.1:39126-40364 GCA_002497295.1 Euryarchaeota archaeon UBA171
TCTGTCTCATCGACGTGTTCTGAATATGTGTCAGTGTCTTCGTAATATGTCTCAGACGTTCGTTCTTTTCTTATGAGCAGCCCTATGAAAATCAAAACGCTGAACAGCACCAACACGAGTAATGCCAGCAAACCAACGAGTAGCCCGAGCAGCGATCCTTCTGATTCCAACGTCTCGATCTTCTCCTCCCCCATTATGTGTACGCCCACTGCTAGATTTGTCGAGGCCTTGTCGCCTGCAATCGCACGGACGAGGATCACCTGATCGCCCTCTACGGTGTTATTCGGTAGGAATTTGAGTCGGTCTACCAAGAGTCCATGAGTCACTTCGAATGTTTCTTCTCCAGGGTTGAAATCCGCCAAATCCATCCAGTTATCTCTCATATCCCATGTTCGCCATTGGACTTTCTGAGCGCCACCAGCGAGTTCGAACTCGACCGCTTCCCCCCTATCAATGTGAATTCGATTATTCGCTCCATAGTCGGTGGTGAGCGTCACATTCAGTGACATGCTGAGTTCGTAGAAGTAGTTGGCAGCCTCTTCGACGGCAGGTTGTGCGTTCACATGACCGTGTCCGTAAACGTTATTCTGCCTGTTCTTTGGTATGAGGTCCTCTGCACATGGCTCATTTGCAAGCATGTAGTGACACTGCCTGTAAGTCGATGTCTCTTGCATTATGTTACGTACATCGAATGGGCTCAGATCGGGATTGGCTTGGTACATTAGAACTGCAACACCAGCTGCTCCTGGTGTTGCCATACTAGTACCGGAAAGCGCCACATATCCGTCTCCGGTATTGGCGTCGGGGGCATTGACGCTACTTCCGACAAAAGCCACGTTTGGTTTGACTCTGCCCTCTTCTGTTGGCCCCTGACTCGAATAGATCGCAATCGCTGTATCTTTGTCAAGGGAACCTACTGTGATGACGTCTTCTGCGCTCCCTGGGGTCCCTATTGTCGCAGTTCCTCCGCTGTTTCCGGCTGCGATGAATAGAGTGACTCCCGCCCTCATCATTTCATTCGCCATTCTGTTGACTGATTCTTCCTCTGATGAAGTCCATTCGATTGCTCCGGTGAGAGCGCCGAGGCTCATACTGGCTGCTCTGATATTGAACTCATGTCTCTTCTCGACGGTCCATTCCATTCCAGCCATGACTGCAGCAAATGAACCGCTTCCACCTCCGTCCAGTACCTTGACCCCCACTAAATTTGCACTGGGAGCTACGCCGACGTGCTGATA
>DANO01000001.1:0-48469 GCA_002497295.1 Euryarchaeota archaeon UBA171
GCCCTGGCCCTGTCCTTGGCCCTGACCGTCTTCTTCTGAGCCGCCACCGCCTTGGGTGCCGCCGTCACCTGAGCCATCGCCCTGGAAATCAGGATCGTAAGCATCGGGAATTCCGTCGCCGTCTGAATCGCTCATCTCGCCGTTTGCTGGATCATTTGGATAAGGGTCGCTGCCATCATCTTGGCCGTCGCCGTCAGTATCTGCCGCATTGGGATTGGTTCCCGTGGCGTATTCTTGTGAATTTGTAAGTCCGTCTCCGTCAGGATCGGCATTTGCATCTGTAGCTGAATTTGGATTTAGCCCATAGCCAACTTCCCATCCATCAGGCAAACCATCGCCATCAGAATCAGGATTGTTCATGTCCGTTCCAGCGGACTGCTCTTGAGCATTGGTTAATCCGTCGCCATCCCAGTCTGCACCACCATCATTCGGATCGAGGGGATCCGAACCATCAGCGGTAACGCCTGCGGCGCCAGCCATTGTCACTAGCAGTAAAGCTGTCAATATACTTGCATTTTTTGTTATATTCATTGTATCATCACGTTCCTTTTTGTTACGTTTTCTTGGTTAATCTAGGGAACCCGCCGTTCCCTCTTTCCAGCATCAGCCCGACTGAGTCGGAACAGAAATCTGGGAGGGGGTTATTTGCACTAAGGATGGAGAAGATTAACACAATCATATGATACCAATATTGCTCGGTATACATCGTTTTCTATTTGTTTTTTATCTTCTCCTCCTATTGTGGTTTAACCCATTGTGGCTGGCAGTCTCAGGAAACCCTCCGTCTCCTCTACCTCTTGGAGGGGGTTAGAAACTATATCAATGCCGCGGAAAATTGAGTATTCTAAGGAGGCAGCCTAGAAAGTTCAGAGTTGAACTTGGTGCGCGTCGTGAAATGGCGCACCGGCGTAGTTAATGTCAGAACGATCAAAACGATGAGGAAAAGTGTCGACCACGGAGGAATGCTCCTCCCCATAGAGAGGAAAAGAGTCCATCCGAGGATCATCAACACCCAAGGACGGTATCTGCGTGAAAATAACGATAGTCGTGCTCTTGCTACCTCGTCAGAATAGAGTATGGGAGTCTCGCCCGGAGCCATCATGTCATGTTCAACGGCACAACGGGCGCAAACTAGGTACCTTGGCCCGTTACCCTTGACAAACTGATTGACGGGGTAGTTTTGGGTACACATGCGGCAGGTTGGCATAATGCTCAGCCCGACCATCAGGAGGATCGTCTTCAACACTGCGGTCGGATGCATGTTTCAAGAAACTTGTAGAAGATCCTTGAACCGCCCCCACTTCCTGCCGATTCAGGATGAAATTGTACCCCGTGGATGGGAAGGCTGGGGTGCTCTACTCCCATGACGAGCCTCGTGCCTGACTCCCATGCATTGGGTATCATCGTCCTTCCCTCGGACACTACGGCCAAACTATTGTATCTCATCATGAAACATGTTTTGTCTGAATCTTCGAAAAGGCCTGTTCCTCTATGTTCTATTCTAGACGGTGATCCGTGTACGGGCCCTTCGGGCGAGGGTTCCAATCTTGAGCCATCGACCAGACAGAGGGCCTGATGTCCCAAGCATATTCCCAATACAGGAATGCGTCTATTCCCTATGCTTAGCATATCAGATAGTGCATTTGATGCTATGAGCATTGTTCGCTCTGATGCTTCAGGTCTTGAAGGACCTGGGCCTATCACAATACCATCAGGGGTGTATTCAGAAAGTATTCTTTTCAGCCATGTGTGCGGGTCTTCGATGGATGATGCAGGCCTTCCTTCGACGACCTCAACTTGGCTGCCAAGAGCCACCATTGCATCTCGAATGTTGAATGTGAATGAATCCAGATTGTCTACCAGGATAATTTTAGGTATCTTCTGAAAGAGTGTGAAATTGGCGTTTTTGTCGTTACTTGGCGGCATTGGGAGAGTCAGCACTCCCATCTCTGCAGTAGGAGGGCTCAGGTTATCTTTGAAGGCAGCTGCACCCCATGTGGCTCGAGTTATGGCATCAGCCTTCCATTCAGCTTCTTCGACTTCTACAGACGGTATGGAATCGTGAACTATGCCTCCGCCCGCCATTACGGACCCGATGTTCTTGCCATCTTTGATTCTAACATCCAGAGTTCTGATGAGGATGTTGAGATCGGCGATCCCTGTTGTGGAATTTATATGTCCCATGGAACCTGTCCAAGCTCCTCTAGAGGTGCCTTCCAGATGGTCAATTATTGACATGCTCATTGTTTTTGGACAACCGGTGATTGAGCCCCCGGGAAACAGAGAGGAAATTGCACTCGAAAGTTCAGATCCCTGTGCAACTAGCCCCTCTACAGTTGAGACGAGATGATGGACATTGGGATGAGACTCTATACGAAAATCGCTCCAGACGACGGATCCAGGCTCACATACGCTTGAAAGATCGTGTCGTTCTAAGTCCACGAGCATCATGTGTTCTGCAAGATCTTTCTTCGATCTGATTAGTGAGTCGATCTTTGCGGCATCTTCAACAGGATCTTTGCCTCTTGGCGTTGTTCCTTTGATTGGGGATGTTCTGATTATTCCATCTTTTATTCTGAGAAGTTGTTCGGGACTTGCTGAAACAACTGACCATTTGAGACTCGGTGACCTCATCCATGAACTGTATGGGGCGGGATTGGCTCTGCTAAGTTTGGAGAACACCGACCATGAATCGTTTTCTAAAGGCGCTTTCCATCTTCTACCATAATTTACCTGGTATACATGTCCATGCTTGATCGCTTGAATGATTTCTCGTGTCTTGAATTCATGCTCCGGTCTAGATTCAATGGAAACTGGTGATGATGGCTCAGTTAATTCGGCGGAGGAGTGATCGATATGCGCCCATTTTTCAATATCAGTTGATGAGATGTTTTTAACCCCTACAAGAGATATGGAATGGGTATCACGGTGGTGGATTATCCAACCGTTTGTCTTCCACATTACGCCGAGTATTTCGCCCGCGGAAGGAGGGTTGGAAAGTCTGGGCCCCGTGGTCCACTGGCCGAGGTCGTAGCCGAGTATTCCCGCGAATCCCCCTGGAGAAAGGCCTGTACGTGGCTCGCTTGATGCCAGAGTTTCCATTTTTCTCATTGAACGGAGAGCCTGTTCAAGACTTTGATGGGATTCAATGCTCTTGATTGACCATTGATCAGATATACGCTGCTGTACCTCTAATGTTAGTGGGGGATTTTTGGATAGGTCAATATTGCCATTAAGAGGGTCTTGATGAATTGCTTGTGGTTCATCTTTAGGCTGTTTGAAAATGACCCTCAAATCTCCAAGCATGGGTATCATACTAGTTTTTGACCGGTCGTTAATCGGTCCTCCAGAAATCAGCATAAGTTCGTCTTGTTGCGGGTTTCTCAATCGCAACTGACAGAGGATATTGAATAGGGTTTGATCATCATTATATCCTTCTAACACACGGATATCAGAGATGGTTTCAATCATGATTCTCCCCCCTGTCCAGATTATGCTGTTGATGCAGAATATTCGCCAAGTCTACATCTGAATTTGCACCGATTTCCTTGCCATTGATGGATAATATCCGCCTGATTCCCATACCACTCCCTACTGCTGCTGCACTCAAACAAGAGTAAGCATCAGAAAGAGTGATTCGCATCTGTAGGGGGGTTACGCGGCTATTCCTATCTTGATTCAGAATCTGATGAAGAGTTACTGATTTAACCGCTCCAAGATCTAATGCTGGTATTGCTATGTCTCCATTCTCAAGAATGAAAATAGGCGTGAATGTGTCTCCATCGACTACGAGGTCTTGGTTGATGAGTAACGCCGCATCCGCTCCATCGTAATTGGCCATTCTTCTAGCTTCAAGATAGGCTGCCCAGTCTCCTTGCTTGATTCTAGGAGAGTTCGGGCCCGGGGGGAGGGGTTGGGTGGAGAGGCTGATTTCTTTCGGCATTCTCGTCAGGGGTCTCTGAGATGCTGTGATCCGTTCGTTTCTATCGATATCCACTCTAACAAGGTGAGGTAGTTCTTGTTGATCTGATGCATGAGATACGATATCGAGTATCTCATTCTCTTCAATCTCTAAATTGCTTCCAAAAAGAGAAGCGTGGGCCTCTATCAATCTCTTCAAATGTCCTTCGATATGTATGGGCCCATCTAATCCGACCCTGATGGTGGTGAATACTGATCCTGGGTCGCCCACGTTATGCTTCAGCAGGAGTTTGATTTCAAAGTGGCCCTTATCAGAACAAGTCATCGATATCGCGCGCTAGATCTTCGAGATCATCGATAACGTCAGTCTCAGTTGGATCTTGTTGTGGCTCCAATGATTCAGACAAGGGAGAGGTATCCTGGCCTGTGGATTGTTCTATCGTTTGTATTTCTTGTTCGATTTCTTCGTCGAAGAGGCTGTCAATTTCAACTTCTCGTGTAGATATTTCCCAAATCTCAGATCCGGAGGACCTTCTAGATCTTAGGGCGAAAGCGGCTCCTATCGCAGCCATGCTAATTGCCACGGTTGCAAGCAGGATGTTCAACTCACCATCAACCAGTCTATCGACGAACGTACTGCCTCCGGCTTCATCCTCGTCTTTAATCCCCGTTTGATCTACCCATGGCGGGACCATTACTGGACTGGCCCGATATGTGAACTTCTCGCCATCAAATGCTACGACCTCAACATAGTGAGTTAGGCTTCGATTTAGAGATTCGGAGTCGATATTTTCGAAACTGAGTTCAGTGGATGCTCGATCAAGTGCCACAACTGCTGCATCGCGAACATCGGAGAATGCGGAGGTCGATACGTACACATGATATCCCACGATATCGTCATCGGCACTTTCCGACCAACTAAGCATTATTCTCGACCCCGAAGGGTTCCAGGCTGCAGTGAGGCCTGCGACGTCTGGGCAGGCCGGACAAGGGTCTAGGCCTAGTTCATCTCGCAGAACTAGGTCACTCGATTCCAATCCAGTTTCCCATGCATTCCCACTTGAGTCCCTCGCAACAACCGCGACGAAATATCTTCGATCGGGGACCATCACTGAATACCCATCCGGATTGGATGAAAATTCGACCAAGACCGGGGCGGACGAGTCCCTGGATAGAGTCGCTGACGGTTCCAGTGTCGCAATGTTGTCTAGCAAGAAGGGCGAGTCTGTGACCGCGTATATCTCGTATGACATGATGTCTGGTGAGGTACTTGGCTCGAATACCACGAACATGCCGTCTCCGTGATCGGGGTCGCGATCGATGAGTGTCGGTGCGGGAATCCTGAGAGGCGGCTCTGAATCCGCCATGTTTGAGACGGGGAGCACTATTGCGGTCTCTAATTGATCAACAAATACATTTCCTGAAAGATCATGCACAGTCACCGCAACATAGAGTGGTATCTCAGGGATGATTTCTGAGCTTGTCGAGTCTGTCAATGTGCTACCATAGAGTGCTTCATCGATCTTAATCTCGATTCTTGAGGACCCGCCTATCTGACGTTGCTCAATAACCGATAGACCGCATGATGATGGGTCATCAGAGCAAAAGAACCAGAGAGATGTGACATCATCCAGCGGATGTTCGCTGACCCATATGGTGTAGAAAGCGAAGTCAGGTACACCGCTTCTGGTCCAGACTACATCTATTGCTGTGCCGTCGTCTGAAGGATGGTCAAATGCATCAACATCGGTCAATCTTGGAGGTTCTGGCCCTTCTGTCCCCAGATTATCATATGGGGTGGCGTCGTCTGGTAAGATGTTGTTCAGATCTCCGTTACCCCAGTCATCGAAAGCAATAACTGCAACCCAATAACGTATACTGTTCTGAAGTGGGGTTCCGTCTGGTCCTCCAATTATGGCTGATGTATTTCCACATCCCGGGACAATGGCTGCCATGGGCCATCCTTCCGCACTTGTCGGAGGCGAAAAACCGGAAGCTGGCAATACATGAATCGAATAGAATACACAGTCTTCTTCGTCGTTCTCATCCCATGATACTTGCAAATATCCTCCATCATCGAATGGCAGATCCGAGGCTTCAACGCCACTGACACGCGCAGGAGGGATAGAGTCATCAAGTCCCCCAGCCGCTACAATCGGTCCGAAAAGTGTCGGATTGTCTTGTTCGTATTGACCTGATTGATCAACACATGATGCAGCCAGCCAAATTGGGGTTGAGGGCGATACGTCTATGATCGTCTGGTTACCCAAAGCCATTGACACATCAACTGATGTTGGAATCGCATTCACATCTTCAATCTCAACTGTGGAATGCCATATTCTGGTGGAGTGGCTGTCAAGATCGGTGCACAACTGCCACTCAACAAGCAGGCTCCCCCCTGAGAAGCCGAATGGGCTGGCGTACAGTGAAGACGGGGGATCTGGAATGTTATCTACCGCTAATGCCGAACCGTTGTAGACCGATATTGGTCCCATGGAACCGTCTGGATACCTAATCGATATGGCAGCCCCATATTCGTGGCCAGGCTGTATCGGCTGGACGGTGTCGTCCAGATAGGCGGTTTCGAAAGTGGCTCCGAGGGTTTGCAGATCTGACATCGAAAGTATGGGCGTGGATGCGGTTTGAGGTATTCCATTGGCCTCAAGGGTATCAGAATCCCATCCATTCGAAGCCATATCCCAGAGGAATATATCGTATGACACAAAACTGGGGTCTTCGGAAATCGCCCAATTCATGGTCAACCCGTCGCCTGCGTCGTTAGGACGATCGGTGAGAAGTGTGATTGATGTCGGTATCTCCTGTCTTATCCAATCATATGTTATCCGGATCTCGATCTTGCCTGAATCGGGAGGAGAGAGCGCGAATTCCCAATTCGCATCTGAAGGAGTGCCAGCGTTATCAACTGCGAGTTGGAGAAGTTGTTGGAGTCCTGTCTGAGTAGATAGATTCCATGATCCGGTGTAATTGAGTTCTTTAGTTGTCGACCAAATCGGCTGGGAAGAAGAAAGGCTTGTGAAAATAGCGGGATGCCAAGAGAATGGAATTGCGCCATAATACTGAGTCTGTCCTGTTGAGTTGGAATGGTCAGGAACGATGAGTCCTGATTGAATCTCGATATCATTCCCCGGACGCGTCTGGTCTGTGATGTCAGTAGTCCCGCCCAAAATAGTCAAATCCAGATTCTCTGCTCGGGCGTATTCATCGACGTATACCTGCTCAAGTGTCCAATAAGGCCGATAAGCCAGGACGCCTTCATCGGTAGCAAGAGCCAGTGTTGTGCCGTAAAGTGCTATGTCGTTCACGTATGAGTCCATGGCGGAATCATATGCTCTTACGTCGTGATTGACGACTCCGATTATATTGAAGCCGTTTCCTGCTGCGACTATTCTTGAGCCATCTGAAAGCATGGAAGTTACGGGCCATGACTGCATAGAACCGGCGGCGGCGCCTATCTCCATCGAATATGACGATGCATTGTAATGGTATATTGGACCGGATTCAGTAGCGATATGAATGCCCCAATTGTCTGAAGCTAATGCTGTAACCGTATTACTCGGAAGCATATCAAGAGGATAGTCCCTCAACAAAGTCTCATTATCTATCGACCACGAAGAAATCCACGGTCTTGAGTTGCCAAACCCTGAATGAGATGCTAGAAGCACCCGTGGCTGACTTAACTGGACTGTGCTCCCATCGGGGAGTGTGAAGTTCCCACTAGATGCGGGTGCTATGGTGAAATCAGCGACTGCAGTGGACATCAGCCCCTCGGCCTGAGTCACTCTCGCGACGACTGAGGCGTTGCCACTGGGGTCTGAGATAAAGGAGATGCCGCCTGGGCCGCTTACGGCGAGTACGTCTCCGTAGGGAGTAGCAGTGACCCATTCCAATTTCTGTGCGTTAGAAGGTAGGCCATCGTAGGACGTGATGGGATCGAGCCATTGTGAGGTTGACTCATCGTATCTTCCAATGCCAACAGAAGTGGCTATGTGCGTCACATTACCTATGCGTTCAAAATCTCCAATATTGTTGGATGGCAATGCTGCCAGCAAGGCAGGCTCATCCCATATTCTGGTTGCAATGTCTATCGGTTGGAAGCCTGAGGCTGCATCGAAAATACTGGTGAGTCCCACATAGAGGTTATTTCCGTCGATGTGCATCCCATCCATAGACCCGTGAACTGAGCCCGGATGCGTTCTTCTCTGGCTTGTGGTCAGGTCAATTTTTATCAGTCCCTGATAGGTAGTGGTTACCCACAACATATTGCCATCCAGAAGCATGTCAACGATGATGTCGTCATTGAAATTGAATGCCCTGACCCATGAAACATTGCCAGCCGCATCCAAGTCGCCTTCAAGGATTGTCTCACCATAACCCGAATTTCCTTGCCATTGAGCTGATGGGCCTATCGCAGCCCATACTTTCGTACCATTGGAGACGAATTCGACTACATTGCCAGAAGGAAGGAGATACAGCTCGTCGTACCCGCCCTGAATCAAGCCGGTTGGATCTAGACGGTCGACTCTGTTGATTCCGGAGTTTTCACCAGAACGCCCTATTGCGTATGCAGAATCAGATAGGGGGGGTGCTCGGGCAATCGAGCTCCCATCCATCCCTGCACCGAGGACCGTGCCCGTTTGGAATGTACTGCCAGAAGTCTCGATCCTGGATATGCCTCCTTGATCCACGTGACTTGCTATCAGAAGGTCATCGTCATGCAACAAACCCCCTGGGAAGACCGGTTCAATTGCTATCCCATCTGACGGGAGTATTGTTGATTCAAATGAACTGGAGGAATACGAGTACCTATCGATTCCTACATTATCGGTATCGAATGCAACATACACCATTGGATAGGCTTCGTCACAAGCGACCGCTCTTGGATCTGAATCTGAAAGATCGGAATTATCCCATGAGTCGATCCACTCATCCGTTACGCCATTCCCATCATGATCTTCGTAATCATATCTCGCGACGAAGCCCGGGGACCACCATGCAATTTGACCGAATGCCACATGTACAATCCCATCACAAAGATTGAGATCAGCCGGATATGCGAAAGAGCCGAGGCTATTGGCAGAATAAACAGTCCACTGATCTTGTGTACTATTCCAAATTGAGACGTCTGCTGAACCGCCTTGGTATGTTCCAATCCAAAGATCGTCTCCAACAGTCAGCATCGAGTAGACCTCATCATCAACATTTGCCGGCATCCCAGATCCGGGAGTCCATGGAGTGAGGAATGTTGAGTTGTTGGTATCCCACCTCAGTATTCCGTCCATGGAAGCGAAGAGATGCTCGTCGCCCATGGATTCCATGCCCCTTATTGGGCCGGGTATGTCGTCCCACTCGTCGAGCAATAGCATGTTGGAAGCATTGTAGCGTCGCAGCACAGACTCGCCATAAGAAACCCAAAATTCACATCCATTGGATGTACTTGGGAAACAATCCCCCAGGAATTGGGCATTGACCCTCTCGATATTCCCAGTAGTCCCTAAAGGATCTACCCACGAAGAGGAGGTTATGTTCCATCTTGCGATGTCCCCTGAGCCTGCGGATCCACCCCAGCCCTGAGTCTCTGTAACACTCAGCCAGAGTTGATCTTGTATCAATTCCATGCCTCGTATCTGACCATCATATCCGAGGCTGTCTGTAGTATCTATCTCACTCAGAGACGCGTTACTGCTGAGATTGATTCGTGCTATGTTATCTCTGCTCTGCCACCACTGATTCCCTTGAGTGATTTGCTGATAATACAAAATATCCTGATGGACAGCGATTGCGGTTGGCGGTTGATTGGGGAGTGTTGGACCGTTGGAATTTGTTCCTAGATCCCAGTCGATTAGAGTGGTCCCATTGGCCGCATCGATCAACACCAGACCGAAATACCCCCCTGCCCAGATGGTGCCTGGATCTTGCCCTTCAACAAGCATGGTGATGTATTCATTCTCAATCACGCCATATGTACCGTCCCAGGTGCTGAGCCATTCCTCATTTATCAGATCGTATCGTGCAATTCCGGTTTCTTCGACGCCGAGATAGAGGGTCGTGTCGATTTGAACGACGTCAGTCTGCTCCGAGTCTGCAGCCGCAGTCCAGACATCGACCACTATGCCATTCAAAGTGTCAATGATCCCTACTCCCTCGGAGGTTCCCGCATAGAGACGGTTCGCTTCCAGCATGGAGACGCTCTCGACGAAACGGGAGGGGAGGCCGTCGTCCTCGCTCCAACAACCGACTAAATTGAATGCCCAATCCCACATGCAAGCGCCCCGGTTCGTGCCCAGGTAGACTCCATCGGTGTCACTAGATGCCTCGAAAAACTGGTATGGATCGTTATTTCTGCCGGGTATGGATGTCGGGAATATTGACCATGAAGGAGAATAATAATCGGATCCGTCCCATGAGGCTGCGATTCCTGGGTCCCAGAAAGAAGGTCCCTCTGTTGCGATCGTGATACCGCCATTTGCATCGGCGTGTATGTCATTCACATCGTCATCGGGGAGTGTGCCAGAAGCCTCGTCCCATATGTGCAAGACTTCGCCTGTGAATCGGTCCAAGATTATGATGCCGAATCCCTTGAGCCCTAGGAAAATTGTGTCATCAGGGGGGTAGTATGCTATTGGAGCGTTCTCGACATCGTCAACCCCGAGTGACCTCCATGACGACAGTACTGTTTCGGTTGAGATTTCGATTCGGATTACACCGGCGTCACTGGTCCCAATGTAAACTATGTCTGACCTCACAGCCATCGATGTAAATTCAAGGGAGTCGAGTCCTGAATCCTCGTCGAAGAATGCATAATCATCAATGTTCGAAGTGTTCCCGATTGCTATGCCATAGCCAGGCATTGAGACTATGACGTCCCCCGTATTTTCATTGAATAACATCGATGATATCTCTGATGCGTCTGATCCGACTACCGTGCCCGTCATTTGGCCCGAGGTTGGATCTAGAAGGATGATCCCATGGCCTGATGTCGATGCCAGCACCTGTCCTGAGTCGATCTGTATTATGTCGGTTATCTGAGAGTCTATGCCTTCTGTTGAGTAATCGATTAGACCCAGCCATCTCTTAGATTCCGAGTCGAAGCGATCGATGCCACTGCCTCCGGCAAACCATGCCTGCTCGCCTGAGGGTGTGGAAACGACTGAAACTACTTCAGGCTGCAAAATCGATGGTCCACTAGCGATTTCAAGAGGGGTGGAGGCGATCATATCGATGATTATTGCAAGAGACCCTGATCCGTCCGAAGCAATGATTCTTTGACCGTCTCCTGGCCATGGAAACACGATTTCGAATCGATCTAGATCAGCCTGATCAGGAGTTATATCGTCCACGAATGTCATCGTCTCTTTGTCGAAACTATGAATCATCGATGGCGTGGATATGTATGTCATGTTGCCGATAGTGAGCAGATCAACGACATCATTGGAGTTGAGCCAGTTGGATGTGGACCACGTAGAGAGCCATGATTTCGATGGGCGATAATGTCGGTCCACACCGCCTTCGCCCGCTACTAGGATCTGTTCATCCATCATCTCGATTGCTGAAATCGAGTCGGAGCTAATGGTGGATGTAACGCCCGGTTCTGTTGAATGGTATGTGGTATTTGACCATATTATATCCACCATACTTTCATCTTCTGAGCGTTCTAGTATGATCAAACCATCGCCATCCGTTCCAAGATACACTGCATCAGAAGTAGCGTATATGGAAGAAAATGGGGCTTGTGATGGATTTGAATTGCAGAGATCGTAGAATGACCAATCGTTAAATGACGTATTGCTTGCTCTCCAAAAAAGATCACACCCGTGTGCTATCCAAGTTGAATCGTCCTCAATGACAGAAACATATGATGGAAGCGCATCATCCCATACCCCTGGGGACATTGCGTCCGTTCCTTGTGCTGACAAGTTGTACTCTCCGATAAGGTCAAAATCGCTCAATCGGTATACCAACAGCATTCCTGATTCAGTGATTGCCATGATTCGATCTTCAGAATGTACGACTTTGACAGAACGTGCATTGATGGATTCGATGTGCACTATTGGTGATGCGACGGTCTCATCTATGACCAACAGCTCGTCATCCACCAAAATAATCAGTCGTCCTGAATTAGAATCTACAGTCGTATCGTGTATCGTTATCTCGGGGTTTGAGGGAGATAACCGTGGTGAGGCGGGTCGTAATGCTTCGATTACTAAATCTGTTAAGATTGCTCCAGAAGGAAGTAAAAACCCACTCCCTGCATACGCATACGGGTCGAGAGTGGCGTCGATAACGGTCTGAGGGGAGTATTGTTGATTGCATCCGAAGCCCCCTATTCCGCTGCCATCAAATATCTCCTGATTGGCATCGACGAGCGTGAGTATGGGGTCTGTCGCACATACTCCTGCTGATCCGTTTACTCTTATCCCGAAGGTGAGATTCTCTATAGAGGCCCCCGGGGGATGATTGATTATTGTTGTAGAAAGACCGGTCGATTCTGAGCCAACCTCTATCCAATCCGTATCGACGGTTCCAGAGGAGCCCCAAGTTCCATCCGAGATATTCATTGGTACGGATTCGTCAGTCATGTCCAAAGACGCTGACCACGGCATGGAAATCATTAGAATAACGATTGCAAGGGCTGTGTAAGTCTGCCTTTTCGAGGCGCGCTTCGTGCCTGGTCGCCGCCTCATAGATTCAGTTGCCTTCATCATCCCATAATTAAGAGGACTCGTTGATGTTCGGAAAGATCTCTGTACCTAATATTGGCGTAAACAGGTGAATTAACTAAAGGATACCATCATAGCGATGAGGACTTCCGGTACTTGTTGGGGTGCAAGTATGCAGGACGATCGTCTGCGCGAAGAAGCTCTAGATTACCATAGGCTCCCAACGCCCGGTAAACTCAGTACAAAGCCTAGCAAGCCACATTCAACCGCTCATGAATTATCTCTCGCATACTCCCCGGGCGTTGCGTATCCGTGCCTCGAAATCAGCGAGGATGAGGAGCTTGCGTTTTCGTACACCTCGAAAGGGAATCTTGTAGGCGTTATCAGCAATGGGACCGCCGTACTCGGGCTGGGCGATATCGGTGCCATAGCCGGGAAGCCTGTGATGGAAGGGAAGGGGCTCTTGTTCAAGTCGTTCGCAGACATAGATGTGTTTGACATAGAGGTCGATCGAACCTCTGTTGATGAATTCGTAGAAGCTGTGAAAGCCATAGCACCTACATTCGGCGGCATAAATCTGGAAGACATCAAGGCCCCGGAGTGCTTTGAAATCGAGCGTCGCCTAAAAGATGAATTGGATATACCTGTGATGCATGATGATCAGCATGGGACCGCTATAATAAGCGGGGCTGCCTTGATCAATGGGCTTGACATTGTTGGGAAAAATATCGATAATGTGACTGTGGTTATCTCTGGCGCCGGTGCCTCTGCCATATCCTGTGCAAGGCACTATCTCCGCCTTGGTGTCAATCGAAACAAGATTCTGATGTGTGATTCAAAGGGTCTCCTAACCAAATCAAGAGCGGTGAAAGGAGAATTGAACGAATACAAAATGGAATTTGTGAATGACAGAGAAGATTGCTCTCTCGGGGATGTCATGGTTGGAGCGGATGTGTTTCTTGGCTTATCCAAGGGAGGTGTTGTGAATGGCGACATGGTAGCTTCTATGGCTGATAAGCCCCTCATATTCGCTCTGGCCAATCCAGATCCGGAGATCCTTCCAGAAGATGTGCGTGCTGTTCGGGATGATGCGATTATAGCGACTGGGAGAAGCGATTACCCCAACCAAATCAATAATGTCCTCGGGTTTCCCTACATATTCAGAGGTGCGCTCGATGTCAGAGCAACTAGTATCACAGAGAAAATGAAGATGGCTGCCACGATGGCTCTCTCACGATTAGCAAAGGAGACTGTTCCGGATGATGTTCTGGAAGCTTATGAGGGAATCAGCATGCAATATGGGCCTGACTATCTCATCCCCAAGCCATTCGATGCTCGTGTCTTAATCTGGGAAGCCTCGGCAGTGGCCCAGGCTGCAGTAGAGGAAGGGGTTTCAAGGATTGATCCAGATTCATTTGATTTGCAGAGGTACAGAGAGGAGCTTGAAAGTCGTCTTGGCCTTACCCGTTCAGTCATGCGGTCGGTCATCAACAGAGCCAAGCGCGATCTTCAGAGGATTGTTTTCTCAGAAGGTGAAGACCCCACTATAATCAAAGCAGCCTCACATTGCATACGTGAGAAAATTTGCACTCCAATATTGCTCGGTCAAGTAGAAAGGATTCACTCAGCTATTGCTGATATGGGCCTTCATTTTGAATGTGAGATTATTGATCCCAGATACGATGAGAGGCGTCGTGGCAATTATGCCGATGAACTTCATGATCTACGAGGCAGGAGGGGGATTAGCAGATTAGATGCAATTGAGCTCCTAAAACAACCCACCTGGTTTGCGCCGATGATGGTGAGGAAAGGGGATGCGGACGGATACCTGGGAGGGGTGAGTCACAATTATCCCGACATAGTCAAACCTTGCTTGAAAATTATAGGCACATCTGACGACGCTCATAGGGTCGTAGGCTCCTACATGATGACTGTTGGGGGGCAAGTCATGTTCATTGGAGACGCGACCATAAACATCAACCCTGACGCCCGGACTCTAGCTGAGATTGCTGTTAGAACGGCGAGTGTCGCAAAGCGATTCGGCGTGAAGCCAAAAGTAGCTATGCTATCGTTCTCCAATTTCGGTTCTAGCGGAGAGTTGCGAAGCACGCGCATAGAGGAGTCGATCAGAATGGCTAGAGAAATTGATCCGGACCTAATTATTGATGGCCCTATGCAAGCAGACACGGCGCTAGTTCCTGAACAGCAATCCGATTTTCCATTCATGGTATTCAAGGGTCCTGCCAATGTCCTGATATGTCCTAGCCTAGCATCTGCGAACATAGCCTACAAACTTCTACAGAGGCTCGCAGGAGCTGAGATGACTGGGCCCATATTGGACGGTCTTTCCAGACCTGCACACGTGCTTCAGCGCGGGGATAGCGTCAGGGAAGTAGTTCATATGGCTGCTATCTGCGCTGTCGATGCCCAGAGAATGACCTCTCAGAGGCTTTGATTCTCGTGGACTCTCGGAGCAGCGGCTTTGACCTCTTCATTGCATCCTTCTGCAAAGCTCTCGAAATTCTCATTAAACATCTGAACTAGCACATTGGCCACATTGTCGTAACGTTCGGTGCTGGGCCATGTAGAACGAGGCTGCAAGATCTCTGATGGAACTCCATCGCAATTAGCGGGGATCTTGAACCCAAACCTGTCATCAGTGACATAAACGACGTCATCCAGAGCGCCTGAGAGTGCGGCATTGAGTAATGCTCTAGTCCACTTAATCCTGATTCTGCTGCTTTCGCCATATCCTCCGGCGATCCAACCGGTGTTGATCAGCCAGCAGGAAGCATTGTGTTTTGCTATCTTCTTGATTAGAAGGTCGGCATACTCGCTGGGATGACGTGGCATGAATGGCGCTCCGAAGCAAGTGGAAAACGTTGCCATCGGTTCGGTGATACCTATTTCGGTCCCAGCTACCTTGGCAGTATACCCTGAAATGAAATGGTATGCTGCCTGGGCAGGGGAGAGTCTTGCAATCGGGGGAAGCACCCCGAATGCATCGCACGTAAGGAAGACTATGTTGTCCGGGTGGCCGGCTGTTGAATCATCAGTACGATTCTCGATCGATTCGATGGGATACGATGCTCTTGTGTTCTGAGTCAATGTAGAATCATAGAAATTAGGTATTCCATCCGCATCCAGTATCACGTTCTCCAAGATGGTGGACTCCATTCTTGTGGTTGCATAGATGGCTGGCTCATCCTTTTCGGACAGATTGATCATCTTTGCATAACATCCTCCTTCGAAATTGAAAACTCCGTGATCTGACCAGCCATGCTCATCATCGCCAACAAGGGCTCTTTCTGGATCGGCAGATAGGGTCGTCTTTCCAGTCCCTGAGAGGCCGAAGAAGAGGGCAGTCCCTGATTCGGATGTGTTCGAAGAGCAGTGCATGGGCAAGAGACCGCGGGCGGGAAGGATATGATTCATAATCGTAAATATTGATTTCTTAATCTCCCCTGCATATCTGGTTCCTGCGATTAGAACAATGCCCTTGGAGAATGATATCGCTACAAACACTTCAGAGTTTACACCGTCTTTCTTAGCATCTGCAAGCATAGTAGGGGCATGCAAGATGGTGAATTCAGGAGTATGTTCCGAGAGATCTGCTCGATCGGATCGAATGAACATGTTGTGCATGAATGCCGAATGCCACGCGCTCTCACTTACGAGTCGGACGGGCATGGAGTATTGAGGGTCTGCACCACAATGCATGTCTTTCACAAAGAGTGTCTCGGCTGAATTCAGATGGTTCCTGGTGGTATCGAGAAGATGGTCAAAGACAGCGGGAGATATGGGCCTGTTGACTTTGCTCCAGTGGACCTGTGACGCTAGTCCCGCTTCATTGACTATGAAACGGTCGTTGGGAGATCGTCCTGTTCGGTCACCAGTGGTAGCTAGCAAGGCACCATGTGCCGTCCTTACGGCCTCCCCCCTGTTGACTGCCAAATCCCTCAATTCATTCCCGGAAAGATTCCAATGGACCGATCCTGTAGGGTCAAGGCCATGTGTTCCAAGAGGCGTTGAATAGACAGTTGCAGATTTGGACGGCTTCTGCTCGACCATGTACTAACGAGTTGAATCCGGGATATGAACGATTGTGATGGGGTTCTTTGACGTTAAGCGTGCGAACCTTTCATGCCCATTGTTCAACAGCAGGGGCTGATGAGGAGGGATGAGGACTCCATTATCCGGAACAGGAGTTTCATGCTTGAAGGCGTCTTGGAGCTTGCTGCAGATATCGATTCTAGTACTCAAGACAACGATTCTTCAGAAAGAGTAGCAGATATCGACGAGGCGTTTGGAAGGATTCCAGAAGCTTTTGTTCCAAGTGAAGATATCAATGGATCGGATAATGGTGTTGAAACGGTTTTCCTGAGGCAGTCGGAACGTAAGATCAGTTGGGCCATGATGTCCATAATGGTGGTCGTTTACAGCGCAATGAGTCTTCTAATTGGATTGGTACTCAATCCTATGGCTGCTATTCCTCTACTATTCTTGCTAGCGTCCTTCGGACTTTTCCTCGGTGAGAGATGGATTGGCAAGAGTGAGTTGAATCTCTTGGGCGTCACATGGGTAATCATATCAATGAAGATTCTCTATGGGACAGCGCTCGAACTCAACAGGTGGGAGATGGGGGATCTTCTGCCCCTGGAGCTCTCAGGAGTAGGCATTGCACTTTGCATGCTTGTTGTATTCAATGTCGTACTTGCATATCGACACAATAGCGATGCAATTGCTGCTCAGGCCACTCTAGTTCTACTCGCCATAGGATCTACTGCAGGGTCAGTAGCCGGAGAAGACGGGGTAATTGTCATGATCTTGGTAGCTGTTCTTCTTCTCCACGGATTGGCGGTACATCGCTCATCCGGAAATCTGGCTTCACTCGGGATCGCAGCATCGAACCTATGGGTCGGCATGCATGCCATAACTGATGGATTTGAAATTGGCTCACTCACTGTAGTTTCGCTCGATCATCCGCTGAAACTCTTCATGGCAATGGTTGTGGTAAATGGTACCAATGCAATGGTCGCAACAAGATTTTCATCATCTCCAAATTGGTTCTCAAGCGCATTGGAACATAGTGGAATCGCGAAACCGGGGCTTTGGGGCATCTCAGTTATGCTGAGCATGATTGGTGCCCTGATGGTTGTCGGATCTGTTCGTGAGAATTTGGCTTTCGCTTCTGCGATAATTCTTCTTCTAGCGATTGCTTACTTTTCATCATATCTTGTTGTGAGGGGTTCTTCAAAACGTTCTGTGTGGATGATGTCTTCGATTTCTCTTTCGTTACTCATCACCACTCTTTTAGGAATAGAGAATGGCGTTTTCACTTCATCCCTTGATCCTTACTGGGCATTTTCAGCTGGTGGCGCTGTTGCACTGGTGGGGATGCTTGTAGTGCATCAAGGAAAGGTTAGCAATACTGTACTGTGGACGGGCAGCATTGGGATTTCGATACTGCTTCTCGTGCTTATCCCACTCGATGGTTCGGTCGAACATGGTCTTGCATGGGTGCTGCTAATCTTCGGAACGATGCATTCAGCAGGAGGGTGGCTCGCAATCAAAAGGGGTTCTCCGTCTCTGGCAGGAGTTGCGGCCCTTACCCCTTGGGTGTGGCCGCCGGTTCTAGTCCTGATAGATGAGGTAGGCGTCACTTTCTCATCGGCGAGAGAATTGAGCGGGGCAGCGGATGGAGCATTAGAAATCGGAGGGGAGATTTTTGTGGCATATCTTGCCATATCCCTGATTCTGAGTGTTTTCGTATGCTCTAGATTCGGGGACTCTTCACTGAATATATCATCAGGAATTATTGGGACTTCTGAAATTTCTGCCTCGATAAAGCAATCAGGCACACTTGATCTATGGAACCTAGCTCTCTGGATACCTGTTTCCAGCACAGCACTTCTACTCTTGTCTGGACATCTGACCGATCTAGAAGCTCCACTCATTCTCATGGTCATTTCAATTGGTCATGCATGGTTCTCTTTGATTGGCATACGTCGAGATTCATCCATGTCGATTCCGATTTTTATAGGACTAGGAGGGGTATTGCTCCAGTGGATTGGTGCAGATGCGTCGATGTTGATACTGGTGATCGCAGTGGGCGTTCTCGTTCCACTTGCTCTATCTTCCTGGGAGTCGGGCAAAGACTGGATTGGGCTGTGCGTCCAGAGCGGCCCAGTACTCCTGCTGATGCCTGGCGCTTCTATGGGTTCTTACGAGACTTCTGTGGAATGGATTCCTGATCCAATTATTTGCGCATTGGTGGTGGGCATGGCAACGACTTCGGTGGGGATGTTCAGGACCGGTGTCCAGAAAAGCATACTTCCTGTTGCTACGGTGGTTATGCTCCACTCTAGTATGCTATGCGTACTAACTGTCCTAGATGGAAGGGTGGAAGGTATCGCAGTCGCCATCGTGGTGTTCGGAGTGTCCTCTATTTGGTTTGTGACGCGAGGAGAGATCTTGAGAGAGTTGAAGGCCGTCGCTGAAAGGGATCGTCGGAGGGAAGAGATCCTCTCAATTGGATCTTCAACTTCAGAACAAGACGTTCACAGACCTATTGTCGAAGCTCACAAAAATGCAGGTGCTTCAGGCCAATCTTATGTCGATGAAGTGCGTCATTTTCCAATGATTGCCATTGGTGTAATTGGTATCGTATGCGTATCATTGGTGCTTGCTTCATTCATACTGGGACCGCGTCCGATATTTGT
This sequence comes from Euryarchaeota archaeon UBA171, assembly GCA_002497295.1. Classification (GTDB taxonomy): domain Archaea; phylum Thermoplasmatota; class Poseidoniia; order Poseidoniales; family Thalassarchaeaceae; genus MGIIb-N1. The sequence goes on from DANO01000001.1 coordinate 19,322, forward strand.
CTTGTCAGCAGGTTCTTTCTTGGTCATCATTGTTGCTCTTGAGGGTGCGAGGATGCGCCATGTTGGAGTGGGTATGGCAAACACACTGGGTTCGGACGCAACGCATGCTGTAGCGGTTATCGGAATAGGTTGTGCCATTGTTTTCGGACACATCAATCCGAGTTCTTCGGTTAATGATCTGACAGATTTGGGCGTGGCTATACCTGTGATTCTATTGCTAGGAATTGCGACTTTTGCCAACGGGAGAAAGGGTCTCTTGGAACGAAGGTCGATGATTGACTGGATAGTATATCCTCTAACGGCCATCAGAGTCGCCGGCTTCATAATTATCGGATCGCTTCCAGCCCCTCTCAGTGTTGATCCCCTTGAAGGCGGTTTTCTAGAGTGGATCTATCCATTCATGCTTCTTGAATTCGTGCTGATTCTTGCAATAATTCTCGATGTCTTGATTGATGTGCAAAGCAAGAAGAGAGGTTCGGATATTAGTGTTAGAAGTGGATTCGGAGAGGTTATCTTTGCATTCTCGGTTATCCTTCTTTCGTGGGGTCCAGCCGGGATTCTTGCAGTCATGAGGGGGCTTTACAGTTCGGTGAAGGACAGGCGTACGAAAGAGGCGGGTGCGATTGCGCTTTTGCTACCTGTTTCCGTCGTTTCCTTAGAGCCCAGTTTGAGTTTCATCTCCTCAGTGGTTGATTCGCTGATAATTGGAGAATTATTGGTTTTCATGTTGATTCTCTTTGCAGGTATCTTCGTTGATATTGAACGATGGGTCACTCCCTCAGTTCAGAATGCACACATCCTTCTCCTTATCGTATCTCTGACAATCCTGAGGCTTGAGTTTGGCGTGATCTTGCTCATCTTGGTTTCCTTAGTGGTTTGGTCGTATGGAATTTTGAGGCTTAGAAGAGGGTTGCGCGTATTGGGCTTGGTTGATCTGGCGATCGCCTCATTCGGAGGCGTTATGCTCTGGCTCTCAGACATGTCTGCTGCTTGGCTTCTTATTCTCACCACCTCAGTGTCGATAGAATTGGCAATTATCCTTTGGTTGAGCCAGCGAGACATGGAAGTCCTGGAAATAGACTGACAATGGCCCACTATGGGCGAATGTTGATTGCAGCGACTATTGAGTCGGTGTTGTGACAGGACCCTGGATCTCGGATACCGCCGAGGAAATTGAGCATCCAATGGTGCCTCTGGGAATCAATAGAATGGCTATTCCTAGAGCAGCCATCTTGTTGTCAATGGCAATGGCTGCGATGATTCTTCTGTCGACCATCATTGTTGGATACAGCGTTTGGAAATTCACGGACATCAATCAAGATGCATTCGATGCGACGGATAGGTCGTTGATACAGGATCCTGGAAGTGATAGATGGTACTGGGAGGTTACTCTTCTGTACGACTCTTGCGCCCCCAGACTCGACGACTGGGACTGGCCGGATGTTCTTGCAGACCAGGATGACCTGTTTCTACTCCCTGGAGAAGTCCGATGCGATTGGGAGCATCAAGGACAAGGAGATAGGGCATCCTTGGTAGTGCACAATAGGGGGAATCAATCGCTTGATCTAGTCTTGGAGATAATTGGGGGTTCGGTCATATTCGCAGAGGGCGGTGAACCGGATCTAACAATCATTGACTTGGAAGGCAATGATTCCATGGTCTTGGAGATGATTCTGACGGAAGACGTTACGGATCATCAAGTGCAGATTATTGTCTCGCATCTGCAAGTCATGCAAGCCCAGGTACTGCTGGATATGACTGTATTTTCCGGAGGTCAAACTAAGGATATCCATGTTGGTGATGGTGACCGAGTGGATGTCCACTACACTGTGTGGGACGCCGATACTGGGGAGGAACTTGATCAAGGAGATTTGATTGTCACTGCGGGTAATGATCCTGCATGGATTGAGGGTTTCGGGTGGTCTGCAATAGGACTCGATATAGACGGCGACAGGGGGCTTCTTCCTGGCATCGATACCGGCACGTCTCACACTACCCTGCTTCCTCCTGAGCTGGCATATGATGACGAGGGTGATGAGTTGCAGGGACGATGGCTTAGATTCGAGCTCAGTATAAATCGTGGCCCTCTAACTTAAGCAGGTTTCGAAATGAGTGATCTAGAACGCCCTCGGATAGTTAATCCTGAGATGGACGAGCTTCGATTCGATGATGATAGCGAGGTATTTCGTCGACTTTTGACACCAGAGATTATCTGCAATTTCAGAGCCTCTCAGGTGCCTTTTTCTCGCATCCCAGATGGTTTCATCTTGGATCCAGCTGCCGGTTCAGGCGGACAGCTAGCAGCATATGGCGAGAAGTTGAGGAGAGATTGCGTTGGCGTGGAGCTGTCTCCACAAAGAGCGGTGCATTGCGCGAACTCGCTCACGAGGCTTGGGCACGACAGCGCGACTCTTGCAATATGCGGTGATGGGCTTGATTCCGAAGGTGTGATGGCTCTTGTTCGAAAGAAGATTGGGGATGTGAAAGTAGCAATGTTACACGTCGATCCTGCTAGGCCCTTGGATGCACAAAATCATTCTATTTCCGAGATGGAGCCTCCTTTGAGGCCTCTACTAGAAGCATGGTCAAATTATCTGGAGGTCGGTGAATTTGGAGTCAGCCTATTGCTCGACCTCTCGCCAAGGTTGGCCTCGAAACAGCAAATAGAGGTCGAGGCCATCGTTAGAGAGTTATTTCCGGATGTGAATGTGATGTGGGAATGGCTAAGTCGCGGTGGCGGAAGGGTTGATCGCCTAACAATCCACACAGGAGGATTAGCACAGGAAGATGGTGAAGTTCGCTGTATCAGACTGCATAGAGACGGTTCATTTGATGTTCTTTCAGGGAGAATGGGGGTCAATGACATCGAATGGTTGAACATTGATCCGACCGTTGGAGAAATCTTGGCATTGATTGATCCCGTTGTAATACGGAGTGGTCTCCGGGTGGCCTATGAAATAGGTGCAGGTCAAGAGGGTGAAATCAAGTGGGTGCATGATTCAGACAGGAGGCCAATGGCGATATTGAATGAAGAATTGCAGGGTGATTGTACTTCTAGGGCATTCACATCAATACATGGCAGAGTTGAGGAGCGGATCGAAGGATCATTGAATCTGATGATGATTGATTCGTTAGCTGCTTCGGCTATGAGGTACGGTCTTTCGGGGGTTCAGATTAGATGTGCATGTGACCCAAAAATGCATACTAAAATCGTCAATAGGCTCGATTTGATCCTCGGAGATACAGAGGGTGAAAGGGGTTTCTTAGTTGATGCGCCAGATGGGAATTCACTCTTTTTATGTAAGAAAATACCATAGGTGGTGAGGCCGTTCTATTCATAAAGAGCGGTCAAGTCGCAAGGCCGCTCGAGAGGGCCACTGGGCGACCAGTGAATACGGGGGAACCGGAATATGGCAAAAATAGACGAAAGCCAACTAGGAGATGATTTCTCCTATATCATACGAATAGCAGACAGCGATATTGACGGCTTAAAGCAAGTCAAGCAAGGCCTAACTTCAATCAGAGGTATTGGGGAAAGAAGTGCTGAGCAGATTTGCAAGATAGCAGGAGTTGACGGAGGCAAGCTCTCCGGGCATCTGGAAGACAGTGAGCAAAACAAGCTTAGATCGGCGATTGATGAGTTTGCTACGATGGTCCCATGGTGGATGGTTAACAGACAGCGAGATCTGACCACCAACGAAGACGCTCATTTAGTATCCATGGATGTAAGACTAACCAAGGACGATGACGTTGCTCGTCTTGCAGCGACTAAGAGTTACAGGGGAATACGCCATCGAAGTGGGCACAAACTGAGGGGTCAGCGTCTCCGTTCTAACGGAAGGCGTGGATCGACACTCGGTGTCGAGAGGAAGAAGTGAGGTGTTGAAGAATGGGCCATCCTAAATTTGCACGTCCGAAAACCGACCGCCCGACCCATCCCTGGAAAGAGGCTCGCATAGAAGAAGAGCATCGACTCAAAGAGCAATTTGGCTTGAAGAAGGTCGGAGGAATGAGAGAGATATGGAGAGAGAAATCTGCTCTTCGCCGACATCGAAATCAAGCAATGAAATTGATTGGCAGAGTGGATTCTAGCGAAGGGCATTTCGCAAGAGAGAAGGGAGATCTATTACGCTCGCTTCACAACAAGGGGCTGCTTCATGAGGAGTCGTCTTTGGACGATGTACTTTCTATTACAGTGGAACAAATGCTTTCCAGAAGGCTTCAATCCGTTGTTTACTTCAAGGGCCTAGCCCCTTCTATACGCTCAGCTAGAACTCTGATCGTACACGGGCACATCTCTATTGGCGATCAAAGAATGACTGTCCCTGGTTACAAGATTCTCCGAAGTGAAGAAGAGCATCTCGGATATTCTCCAAGTTCGCCCTACATGGACCCACAGCATGCATTCCGAAAGGAAATGGAAGAGCGCAGAATGCCAGGGTCGACGAATGAAGAAGATGATGCAGGTAACAATGCAGAGGAAGAATTCGTTGAGCAAGTGAAGGCAGATGCTGAAAAGGCTCCTACTATCGAAGATACGATTCCTAAGGAGGGAGAATGATGGGAAGGAAAGCGGTTCTCCACATATTCACGACTTACAACAACGTGCTCATGACTGCAACCGACCTTACAGGTGCCGAAACTATCGGAAAGGTCTCTGGAGGCATGATTACCAAGAAGGGGAGCGACAAGAGCAGTCAGTTCGCCGCCATGAGGTCGGCTGAGAGGATGGCTGAACTTCTTTTTGAGAAGGAATTTGATCAAGTCATAGTGAAGTACAGGGGTGCAGGAGGCAATAGATCTCCAAACGCACCCGGTGCAACGGCCGCAATACGAGCATTGACCCGTGCGGGCGTCCAAGTGGCAAGAATCGAAGATGTGACCCCCATCCCAACAGATGGGACCAAGAAGAAGGGAGGACGACGTGGTCGTCGAGTATGAGGTGATAACATGGTATCTGTAGAAATTATTTCCGAAGAAGATGATTTGATTACTGTCCTCTTCAAGGATGCTGATCGTGCACTCTTGAACGCAGTTAGGCGGAATCTGATGGCACATATCCCGAAGATGGCTGTAGACAGCGTGAGATTCCAGATGGGGACATATGATCAATGTGTGAAATGTGGGCATCTCAATCCGGCGGGTGTCGCTAGACGCTCAGCAGGGGGAACGGGGTGTTCCAAGTGTGACACGCCTTTCGAGAAGGAAGGCGAAGACTACGTTGTATGGGAGACTAACAGCGCAATATCGGATGAGATGATAGCCCAGAGAATGGCGATGATTCCAATCCCAACAGACACAGGAAAATACTCGTTTGAGGGAGAATGTCCGGATTGCAAAGACCTGGTAGAGGAAGATAGGGGCTGCCCGACATGCAACATGATCTACACACTTCGTGCCTTTGGATCTAAGGAAGGGAGTACTGTCACCGCTGGTGATCTTGTTTTCCTAGGGGATGATTCAGGGAGCGTTCCTGAGAAGTATCGAGACATACCGATTACAAGACTCTATGAAGGTCAGATGATGGAATTTTGGGCCACTGCGAAGATGGGATATGGCAGGGACCACGCAAAATGGTCTCCTGTTTCAGGAGTAACCTTCTTCCCGCGGCAGATTGGAGTTATCAATAACGCTAAGAAAGCCAAAACTCTGTTCGACATGGGACTTAGGGTATCTAAGAAAGACTTCACAGATGGGAGGCTAGAGGATATTTCCAAGGTATTAGATCTGAAGAAAGACCTTCACAACGTTGGGTCTGGAACGGGACTGAAAGATTCTTTTTCTGACGCCATAGGACTTGAAGATGTAGTGGATGAATTCATCATGACTTTCGAAACAGATGCGTCGATGAGTCCTGCTGATGCTCTGAATGCATCCTTTGCTAAACTCTCTGAGCGTTTCAGTGCAATCAAGGACGATATTGAACACGTTCTCTGATGGGTTACCTAATGCCTTCAAGGACTGATGCCCAGTGGGGGTCGAAATGAATCTCCCGGCGATTGGGCATGCCTCCTGTGGTGGGCATGTCACGCTATTGTTCACAGTGGAAGACGATGCTCCTGAAGCGCATCTGCAAGGCAGCAGAGGTGCTGGTATTTGTCTCGACACCGGTTGTGATGTTGCAGCCAGGGGATTGACCGGCGATTGGGGCCTGGATATTCGTTTCGAAGGTCATCAAGGGAATGCCGATCTAGTTCGAGAAATTATCGAGGTCGTTGCAGAAGACTTGCCTCAGATCAAACAAAAAAACTGGACTCTGATCATTCGTAATCGCCTGCCTCCTTCACAAGGATTCGGGATGTCAGCTGCTCTGGCTGTCGCAACTTCAAGAGCTATTCAACGTGCAATGGGAGAGGAATATGAGATTTCTCTTAGACGGTCGATGTTACATGCACACGTATGTGAAAGGAGGACTTCTTCGGGATTGGGGGATGTATTAGGAATTTCAGCGGGAGGTGTTGAGATACGAACTTCGCCTGGATCTCCGTTCTCAGGGAGTGGCCTGCAAAGTGGGCCAGGAGTCTCGAGGGGTTGGTCCGACTCAATGGAAGTGATTCTCATATGGCCCGACAAGGAAGGTCACCATACAAGCGAGTACATCAATGACCCTCTTTGGAAAAAGAGCATCACTCAATCTGGGGATAGATTACTCTCTACGCTTGAAGGAAAATGGGGAGAAGACTCCTGGAATGATTTGATATCATGTGCGCGGTCATTCGTGAAAGAAAGTGGTCTTTTGAATGACAGTAGCAGAATGGACCTGCTCAATATGGTTGAAGATTCAATCACAAAGAGTGGTGAAGACGCAGTGGCCTCGCTATGTCTGTTGGGCAGAAGCATAATCGTGACAAAGAAGAAGTTGGGAAGTGAAGTTGACTTTGAGGCCTTGATCGTCGAGATTCGTAAGACGGGACTTGAATGCGTGAAGGTGGGAATAAGCGATGCAGGATCGCATCTATGATCTGTTATTCTCGTGAAAGGTATCCAAATCAGAAAGATCCAGGGGCGAGGAGTCGAGGAGGACTGCTCCTTCCAGGCCAAGAGCTTCGCAAAAGCCATGCCTATACACGATAGCGCCTTGACCATATTCGGAAACATAACGGTCAACCTGCTTCTGAGTTTTCTTTCGGGGGAACTTCAATGCAGCACCAAAGAAATGCTTAGCATCTATCCATGCACATGGAACCCCATTTATTCTAACGTCGTCGAGAAGAAGGAGGTCTGGCGTAATGATTGCTCTTCCCTCGCTTCTCTTCTGCTCTACCTCAAGATCTTCTTGCTTTCTGAAACGGACGCCGATGGAGGAGAAGTATGAACACAGAATGTGCTCGAAAACCTCAGCCGCTGTCTGCGTCTCGGATTGATTCACTGAACTAACACGGTCCGCTTCCTCTGCGAGTTGGAATTGTTCGAAATCACGTTCTTTGAGTCTGGATTTTGGAGATTTTAGAGATTCTTTGATCTTATTCTTCGACCATCCGCGTCCGGTAAGGATAGCTCGGAATGTATTGACAGGGGGCGCGTCAAAGCGCTTGGATAGAGAAAGTACAGAATCCCCACTTTCGTATCTTCTTCGAAGTTCGTTGGAACGACGCATCAAACGTCCATGCGAATAGACGCTTTTCTCTTGATTCAACGCGGCTCTGAGTGAAAGAGCCTGCTCTAGGGTGATGTCTAAATCGGAAATCTGTTTTGAAATTTCATCAACCCTCTCTTGGGGAAGGAATCCGAATTCTCCTGGGCGGCTGACGATATCGCCTGTCTTTTTCTGAACTGCCTTGGCCACTGCATTGACGGGCCAATCAATCTCTATCTTCTGAGGAGGTGGATCGATACTCTCCGGAATACCCATCGGGGAGGGGGAAATTTCGAATCTCTCAAGTGCTCTCCGGACCGCTTCAGAGTTCTGTTGACCTTTGGCCTTAGCCTTACTTGGTCCTCTCTGAGAGCGGCTTTGCCTCCGTGGCCCGCCGTCTTTCTTATCGCTCAACGTTCATCCGTGTGGCCACCCTGACATGAACCCAGCGTACGATACGGATCATTGTATGACGCGAAATCTTCGTTTCGCATAGGCATCATAAACAATATCGCGAATGAATCTAGGAACAAGAAGACCGACTGAGGCCATAGGCCATGGAAACCTTAGTTGTCTGACGATCTGAAGTGCTGCGGTTGATTTCGCTGTCCACTTCCCTTCATCATCAACGAAAAAGACCGAATCGATACCACTCAATTCACCTGGACGCTGTTCAATGATAGCCTTTCCCTCAGGAGTTTCCTGACCTAGGATTGAAAGAGTGCCCTTGGAACGTTTCTCAATGAATCGTGCCCATGCAGAGCAAGACTCGCAGAAATCATCGTAGAGCACGATTGCCATTCCACTAACCTCACAAAAAAGCGATACCGGGTTCAAGGGGTTGTGCAAACTTCGCTTTGCCGCCGGCATCTTCCCCAGTGCCTGCCTCGTAGACTTCTATGCTCTCTATCCCAAGAGTAGCGGCTATGAACTTCGATCTCGTCTCAAGAATTGCTCTCTCATTGACTCCATTCCTAATCAGTGCAGTCTCTTCAACAGTCCAAGTCTGCACTTTTCCACGTCTCTTCTTTGAACCCGTGGTGATCGCTGACCATGTCTGAATGACCGCTCCCTTGTCGTTTGAATTGACAAATGACCGATGACTCTTGATGAATGACATCCCTTCTCTGATGAAATCAAAATTTGAAGCTTTAAGTTCGATGGCTTCTTTTGCGAGATTTTTAGACCACTCAGGCGCCGTCTGTATGACAATTCGATCAATCGGTTTCTCAGAATGCTTCTGAGCGAGGGGTAGTAGGTTTCTTGCCGTGTCGATAACGGATCGAAGATATGCCTCTTCAGCGAGTATCACAGAATCGTTCTCATGAATTTTGTCTTGACTGAGCACGGTGTTGGCGAGCATCGACTTGCCGCCTATCTTGATCCAGAGTTCTTCGGCGATATGTGGGGTAGCAGGCGCTATCATGTGCGCCCACTTTGATAAATATTCAATCGCAGAATCTCTATCTTGGCCACCTCTCCTGATATACCACTGCCAGTCAGACAGCATCTCGAAATGACTGATCATTACGCCTTCTCTCAGACTTACTTCCTGCATGCAATCGATCCATCGAGCTAGATTCGCCCGTCCTCTTGCCTTGAGCCATTCATCAATCTGATTCTGATCACTATTCATTTCGGATACAGATGAGAATGCATCTATTATTGAGAGAATGTGCCTATGATTGGACTCTATGGCCGCGTCTGACCACTCCATTCCTGCCTCAGGATTGGCGCCGAACAAGATGAACAGACGAACTGTATCGGCGCCAAACCTCTCGACCATGTCTCCCGGGCTGACGGTGTTTCCAAGTGACTTGCTCATCTTGGCGGACCTCGAGCCTAACATAGCGTCGCAAGTTGGGCACCCTTTCCCTTCGAGGTCGACATGAAACTCTGTATTGCAATCGGAGCAATATGGCGCGGGTGCATTCAGCATACCCTGGCACACGAGACGTCCGAATGGCTCACCTACCAAGTTCATGCCCATGTCCCTAGTGGCCTTGGTGAAGAATCGGGCATAGAGCAGGTGCATCACCGCATGTTCGATGCCACCGATGTAGAGATCTACTCCCCCCTCCATCCAATAGTCGACGACCTCTCTGGAGAATGGTGATTCGCTGTTATTGGCGTCGCAGAATCTCATGAAATACCACGATGAGTCGTAGAATGTATCCATCGTATCTGTTTCTCGCGATGCTGCGCCATCGCAGGAGGGGCAGACGACAGTGGTAAATCCATCATGACTTGCGAGAGGGTTGCCACTCTGGTCTTCTGTGAAAGTCACATCTAATGGCAGCGCCACAGGGAGGTCCTTGCGCGGCACCTGTACGATGCCGCATGAATCACAGTGTATCATGGGAATCGGGGTGCCCCAGAAACGCTGTCTGCTCAACAGCCAGTCTCTGAGACGGTACTGGGTCGTGCCTATTCCTGAGTTCTCGGACTCGAGTGCCGCGATAACAGCTGATTTGGCATCATCTCCAGATAGGCCGTTGAATTCTGGGCGGGTAGAGTTGACCATCGGGCCATAGTCGGTGAATGCTTCCTCGAGGGGTCGGTTTGGATCATCATTAGGATTCTCTACCAAGACTCTTCTGATTTCAAGATCGTATGTCTTGGCGAAATCGAAGTCTCTCTGATCGTGGCCCGGTACTGCCATCACGGCTCCTGTCCCGTATCCTGCGACTACGAAATTACCAGCATATACCGGGATTCGATCGCCACTCATTGGATTGATGGCGTGCTGGCCGAGGAATACCCCCTTCTTCTCCTTCAAGAGATTGATTCGCTCGAATTCGGAAAGCCTCGCACACTCATCTCTTAGATCTCTCCAACCCGCCTCCCATTCAGTGCCTTTGCACAGATCCTCGCATAGAGGGTGCTCGGGTGAAAGCGTAAGAAATGTGACTCCGAATATCGTATCTGGACGTGTTGTGAAACAGGATATTTCGGCATCGTATTTCTCGATCTTGAATTTGATCTCCGATCCTCTGGAACGGCCTATCCAGTTCCTCTGCATCGCCTTTACGTTCTCAGGGAATTCTACCTCATCCAATGAGTCCAGTAATTCATCGGAGTACTCGGTCATCTTGAGGAACCACTGGGCCATATCGCGTTGTACCACATCGAGCCCGCATCGCCAACAACGGTTGTTCTTCACCTGCTCGTTGGCTAGCACGGTATCGCAGTCTACGCACCAGTTGACAGGTGCTGAACGACGCTCGACGAGCCCGCGGTCATACAGGTCCAGGAACATCTCCTGGTTCCACCGGTAGTAGTCGACGTCTGAAGTTGCTAAACGGCGTCTCCAGTCGTATGAGTATCCCATTCGACGCTGGTCTGCCTGTATGCTTGAGATGTTGCGATCGGTGACTGTTGCTGGATGCCCTCGCTCCTTTTTGGCGGCGTTCTCTGCTGGCATGCCGAACGAATCGTAACCCATCGGATAGAGCACGTTCTTGCCCATAAGGCGATGGAATCTGGCCATTGCATCGCCAATCGAGTAGTTACGGACATGGCCCATGTGCATGTGGCCAGAGGGATAAGGGAACATCTCGAGACAGTAGAACTTGGGCTTGGACAGATCTACATCGGCATGGAAGGCATTTGTACGCTCCCACTCGTCCTGCCAACGAAGCTCGATTTCGGCGTGATCGTACCTCATGTTGGTGGCCCTCTGACTCCGCGGTCGCAGGTCACCTCTTTGAGGTGCCGTAGGTACGAAGCGTTCATGCTAGGGGAAGGCGAGTTCGACAAGAGGGTGTCCGAAGACGGGATTGAGGTATGGGTCACCATGATGGGGCCGTACCTGAATATGAATACGGCATTTATCGATCGTACAGCAGGGATAGTGGCGATAGTGGATCCCTTTGACGCGTCCGAATGGGGCTCTGCCCTATCGAAGGAAGGGCTCAGCCCCACGCATCTTCTCTACACGCACACTCACCGGGACCATGCTGCCGGATACCCAGGGATGATCGCGCTGTATCCCGAGTTGGAGGTATGGGGCCATGTGGACGCCCGTGTGCCCGGCCTGCTCGGCCACACGGTCTTCAGCGAGGTATCATTCACGAACGAGTGGCGTCATGACCCTGGCGAGAGCGTGGAATGGGCCGCTGGCGATATTCGGCTCTCCGTAACCCACACACCCGGCCATGCTCCCGGACATGTTACCCTTCACGGGCACGATGTGTTCCATGCGGGTGATCTGCTGTTCACGAACGGGATGGGGCGAGTTGACCTGCCCGGATCGGACCCGACGGCCCAATGGAACAGCATCAGGAGAGGTAAGGAGATCCTCAGGGCGCTACCTGGGGAATGGAGGATGATACCTGGCCACCGCTACGACTGGGTGGATGGGAGCACTCCTGACTGGGTGAGCGTCGCTGATGCCCTAGAGCACAACTACGCCCTAAACTCACCAGGTCTGGATTAATCATTCGGACTTGCTGACCTTGACGGCATTGGGGCCCTTCGGACCCTCTGCGACCTCGAACTCGACAGCGTCGCCGTCGCGTATCTGGCCGTCTACCTCGGATATGTGCACGAAGAGGTCTTCTGCCCCTTCACGCTCGATAAATCCGAACCCTTTCTTTTGATTAAACCACTTGACTGTTCCTTGAGCCATGAGGGGGGGCGGAAACTTCTACTTATTCATATCATCCATACCTTGGCTCATTAAACAAGCCAGTACATAAGTTTCTGATCAAGCCAGATCACTATTGGTAACATCCGCGTACTGGTATGTGATGGAGAAGTAGAATTGGTGCAGGCGTCGAGATCCGAGGAGGGTTTGAAGCCTGAGTGGCTGCTGGCCGGTTATGCGCAGGGCGGTGGCAGGTCTGGTCCTCGCTATCCTCGCATGCAACGCATTGGCGGGATGCTTCGGGGACGAAGATCCGTCTAGTGAGGTCGAAGGCGGGGACGTTTCGGGGGACCCCTCGATCCCGTATACCGAAGATGGCATCTTCACATGCACCGATCATGACAACCTCACAAGATGCTGGCAGACCCACGTCCCTGAGGACCTCGATCCCGAGGTGGCCGTCCCACTGATCATCGACATGCACGGGTACGCCTCCGATTCCACGATCCACAGAGACCTCTCCTCGTTCGATGACATCGCAAACGAGGATGGAGCGATCGTGGTCTATCCGGACGGTGTGTCGGGAAAGCGGATGGAATGGGAGATGGAGGAGAATCGGGCCTGGAACGCTGGGTGGTGCTGCGCGCACTCGGCCCTCGACGACATAGATGATATCGGGTTCATCGAGAAGGTGGTCAACCTCTCCATAGAGATGCACAACGTGGATGCAGACCGGATCTACGCCTCCGGGTGGTCGAACGGATGCGCGATGGCGCAGAGGCTGGCCATGGAGTCTAGCCAAGTCTTCGCCGCTGTTGGGTGCATGGCGTTCTACCTCATCACGGATCATGTGGTCGATTACGCACCGATCCCCGTCATGGAGGTTCACGGGTTTCTCGATCAGGTCGTTCTCTACGAGACCACTGCGTTTAGTATCCCCTTCAACGAGGAGATGTGGACCAACCCGGAGGCGTATGACACCGGAGCGATCGAGAACATGTACGAGTGGGGGACCCACAATGGATGCTCCGGTCCAGTGGAGACCTTCGAGCTGAATGCCCTATATTCCATCCAGGGCTTCGATAACTGTGAGAGCAATGCTTCAGTTCGTCTGATGACAATATATGCAGCGCAGCACAACCCGTACTCGAATGACGTCGATGACGGGACGGCGCTTGGCGAGATATTCATCGGCACACAAGGCCTGGTGGAGTCCAGCCATCTGGTCTGGGACTTCATGAGTCAATACTCAAAAAGCTCAGAAACAGAAAGTGGCTTCCTAGCATAAATCGATATGATGCCGATCATAGGAGGGATTCATGCCAAAGCTAGAGATTGGGTCTCCAGCCCCAGAGATAAGTCTGCCAGCCATAGATGGGACAATCTTCGACATGTCGTCGATGAAGGGGAAAAGGGTGATATTCACCTTCTTCAGATTCTCTTCTTGCCCATTCTGCAACATGCGAGTTGACGAGTTGGCAAAGCGATGGGCTGAGTTCGAAGAGGGTACGGTGATGGTGGGTGTTTTTGATGCTCAGATCGACGAGTTGACGAAAAGAATGGGGAAGCGAGGTATTCCTTTCACGGTAGTTGCTGATGAAACCTACCAGCATTTCAATAAGAACGGCGTGGAGAAATCCTTCATACGTTTCATGTGGGGCGCAATGCGTTCTCCACTGACCATGTTGAGGGCCACAATGAAGGGATACGTCCCAATGACCCTCTCCATATCCAAAATGTCCACGCTTCCAGCTGACATACTAGTCGATGAGCACGGTAAGATCATTGAAGCTCATTACTGCAAGGACACTGTTGACCACCTGCCTATCGACAGACTCATCGAATTCTCGAAAGGGAATTGATCTCAATCGGGTCTTGTCTTTACTCTGGTAAACACGTACCAGACTCCGATGATGCCAGCAGCGAGAATGGATACGGCCCCATATCCCGGATCAGCGCCATTCCACGACGAAGGGTCGAGCGGCGTTCCACTCCCCCTTGTCGAAACGGCCCATACCCCGTAAGTGGAGAGGATGGTCATGAGTGAAATCATGATTGAGATTCCATATTTTGCATGTCTTGGGATCGTTTTTCCCGATGCATAGTAGTCAAATATTGCAGAACCGAAAAACCGATTTGTAAGAGTCCAGCGGAAGAGGCGTCTACTGGACATGGAAAAGAGGAAAGCAGCAGGTACTGCCCACGATACTGTCGGCCACCCCGGTATCCATATCCCTGCTATAGCGAATATGACGAACATGCTCCCCAGACCAATGTACAGCTTGCTTTTGAGAGATGAGTTCTCAACAGCATATCTGTCAACTATCTCATCGACAGACCCGAGGCGTTCCATGGTACCTCGAAGAGCGACCGGAACATAAAAGTCGAGTTTTGGCCCACGATTCTTAGAGGGTTACGTTTCCCATCGGCCATGAGTCGTGGGTTCGTACCGCCTCGGGCTTCTACTTCTGAAGATCCTTTGCTCGTAGTCGTACTGATATCCGGTTCAGGTTCAGGGCTCGCGGCTTTGCTGGAGCATCAGCAGAGTGCGGGCTGCATGCACAGAACGGTCATGGTGATCAGCGACAAGCCGGAAGCGGGGGGCTTAGCACATGCGAAACGCTATGCTGTTCCCCACATGTCAATACCTCTCTCTGAGGAGCTTTCTGGGTTGGAGAGGCGAATAGAGCAAGAGTCTCGGGTTCTAGATGCTATAGTGAAATCAGAGGCCGAGCTGGTGGTTCTGTCGGGGTACATGAGAATCTTGACGTCTGACTTCGTATCTCGGTGGAAAGGGCGTTTGATCAATATACACCCCTCCTTGCTGCCTCTGTTTCCAGGGGCCCACGCGCACCGAGACGTTCTGAATGCCGGGGAAGATAATTCGGGATGTACTGTACATCTGGTCGACGAGGGCGTCGACACAGGGCCGATACTAGCTCAGCAGATTGTGCCCATTCGCAAGGGTGACACAGTGGATTCCTTGGGTGCGCGGGTCAGGAAGGCAGAACACGCCCTATATCCCGATGTTCTAGATCGGTTCTGCAGTGACCCCCTATCTTTTGAGATCGGATGGAGCGTTGAGGTTGGTTAGCTCTGATTCAGGCCATGGGACAATGACAGAGTTGAGGCTTTTGAGTTGGTCTCTGAGAGGACCCTCATCCGGATTGACGCTCTCGAGTACAGAGGGGGATCTCACCAAAGAGTGGAGCGGGTGGAGTCGTTGATCTGCGGGGATGGCGACTTCAGTGTCTCCATGTAGGGCTTTTTGCAGTGCAGGGTATATACTGTGATCGAGCCATGGAGAATCGACTGCTGATAGTTGCAGGGGTTGTGAGTGGTCGAAATTCGATCTCCTCGCTCCAGAGACGAGGGCTTCGATCAAGCCCTGATGAGGAATTGGATCGAGCAGCCACTCGATATTGTCGAAAAATCCGTCCATTGCATCCTTTTGGGATTTCTTCTGTTCCTCATCGGCAGCGAGTATCACGATTCTGGAGTGACCTGCTTGGAGGAGTCTTTCTATTGTGATTGTGAGTAATGTCCGGCCTTTGAGGACGAGTGTCGACTTGTCCTGACCCATCCTTGTCGAACGCCCACCGGCGAGTACCATTGCTTGCATACAATCACCGCAATTCATCGAGGCGTCTTATGGAATGCAGCATCTCATCGATTAGATCCTTGGCACGTGACATCAAAACCATTCTATCTCGGCGTCCATTGGTCTGCTCGAGCCAGTGCATAATTTGCGCTATGTCTCTCGCGTCCTTCTCTATTGTCCACTCTAGAACCTCCTCTGCAATCGGGTCGTCAGAGGGGAGGAGCCTTCCAGACACTGAACCCCGTAGCGTAGGCTGGTGATTAGAGTTAATCTATCTCCAGGATCCTCGCCCTTATTCTCCGGGTGAGTTCTGATACATCCAATTCATCCATCTTACGGAGAGTTTCACATTCTTCCTCAGTGGGTATTCTACCTTTGATCATGGAGGCATGTATGCACAACAGGGCTAGTGTCGGCAATACGCCGTTCGATTGAAGCCATCCACTCATTTGATTTTCAGAAGGAGGCTGTCGACCAGATCTTAGTATCTCTTCGACGCATAACAGCAAACCCTCGACTGGTTCATGTGGCATTAATGAATCTGCGAGTAGTTTCCAAGGACTTGTTCCTACACGTGCATGATCGATGTTGGCCAAGAGCAGTGCACACATTGCGATGTCTTCGCGCCCGTGTCTCGCCCATAACGGCCGTATCAGCGCTGCGAGGTTGTTAGGTGCGTCTGAATTTCTCGTGATTAGCCATGAGGCTATGCGCCTCATCGCATCGTCTGGTGTACCAAGAAAAAACGAGTATCCGCCATCGCGGGAGAGTCTGTCTGTACTTGATTTCATTATCAACGCAGGCACGTTGTAGGTGTACGCTTCCCTGAGAATCGCAGGGAGGGCGCGGACAGAGCGGCTCTTTCGAATCGAGACATTCCCTAAAAAATCGTCAAGGTCCATTTGAACCTCATCTCCTAATTCTGAAATTCTGAAGGGGATTGGAGATGAGTTCTATCGCGTCATCTATCTTTGTTCTGAGTTGTGCTGCAACATTGCGGTGCACCACTTGCTCTAGATGCCTGTCAACGCTGCGGACGAGTTCTCGATGCTCGGGTTCAGTGATGTCGAAAGCAGTCCGAAGATAAGCAAGTAGAAGCGCTGTCTGAGGGGATGGTTCAGGCATTGTGCAGTAGGCCTCGAGTATCTGTCCGTAAACAAGGAGGGCTTCTGACCTTGCCATCTCACGTCCGTCCGCACTATCTCTGGATTCGACTATGTCATCATAAAGTTGTACGGGTATGCCCTCATCTAATCTCAGAGCATGTGAAAGTCGGGCTAGTATCCTCATCTCCTGATCGTCTAAATGGCCGTCTTGAAGCGCTACAGTTGTGGCGCCTTTGAAAACGGCATTCGTGTCGAGGGGTGTATCGCTCACAGTTGCAAATTTGAGGCTTTAGATATGGAGTTCACCCTGTTTCGAGCATCTATTTGGAATTGGTTTTGCGTCTGTATGCCTCTACGGAGTGTTCAAATGTAGCCGTCATTACGACGGGGTGAACAGTTCACCTGTCCCACTCGCGGGTGCCTAGCACCCATCCTTGCCGAATACGGCGGCGAAAGGCCGCGAAACCCCGCTTGGGGAGATGGTGTATGTTCGGAGGAAAGAATATGTCAAACAAAGAAGGAAAATATGTCATACATGCAACTATACGGACAGATGGTACTGTCCAGAGGAAGGACGTCGTCGGAGCGATATTCGGTCAGACGGAAGGACTTCTGGGCGAGGATCTGCAGCTAAGAGCTCTCCAGAGGAATGGTAGGATCGGGCACGTAGATGTGCACCTAAATCAACGAAAAGGGAGCGTTAACGGGGAAATCACACTGACCACGTCAATGGACCAGGTTTCCACCTCGGTTATCGGTGCGGCTCTAGAGACAATAGACAGAATTGGGCCTTGCAAGGCTTCAATTCGCGTACAGGGAATAGAGAACGTGGTCTCGGCCAAGAGAGATGTTGTGATTGATCGTGCAAAGAGCCTGCTGATGGACCTCATCGGCTCTGGGGCTGATGAATCGAAGAACATTCTCGAAGAAGTCAGGTCCGTATTGACCGTAGATACAGAAATCAGTATTAGCGGGATGACTGCGGGGCCCAATGTAAAGAAGTCCGATGGGATAATTATCGTTGAAGGTCGTAATGACGTTCGGAATCTTCTGAAGTATGGCATCAAGAACTCTATCGCCATGATGGGTGCTGGTGTACCAGATGAACTTGTAGATCTCGCATCGAAGAAGAAGAACGTCACAGCGTTCCTGGATGGGGATAGGGGTGGAAGCCTCCTCCTGATGGAGCTGTCTGGGTCTCTTGAGAAATCGCTCACCCATGTAGCGTTTGCACCCAAGAGCCTCGAGGTCGAGCATCTCGAAGGGAAGACCATTACAAAATGTCTGAATCAGAAAGAGGCCGCTTCGAAAGTGGTGCAGAGAGTCAAGAAGCAGATGGAGAAAGACGACAATGCTGTTGTTGGCGTCCAGAAGGCAGATGTCCAGGCTCCCGAAATCATGTCTGAATGGGGTCAACATCTAGACGGTTTGAAGACCAACAATGCAGTAATAATACTCGAAGATGGATCAGCTACTGATCCTGTTGGTGCTGGCAAACTTGAAGCAGCTCTCGACGGGATTGAGAATGCTCAGGGATTGGTCTTTGCAGGAAAGATGAGCGATCGTATCTTCGATCTTGCCAGCAAAGGTGGCATCGAGAACGTTCTTGCAAGCTCTGTCTCGGGTACTGCTCGTAAAGGGACTGTTTCAGCATACACGCCTTCCGATCTTTGACCGCTGTGAGTAAACAGGCGCTGAACCAGCGTCTTGCTCCCTTGCGGGATAGAAGGCATCAAAGCCTCAGCGAACGCGATGGGGTTTGTGGTTGAGACGACGCAGGTCGTGATTGGGGTCTATGGATTCCTAATTGTTGCATATGTCTCTGCATTTCTTCGTCAGAAATCCGCTAGGAAAAAGGCTGCAGCCATGAGGGATGAGTTAGACAGTATGGCATCTGCGTTCAACGAAGTCCATCGTGAGTTGTCGACCATGAATGACGGGATTGACTCAATTCTCGAAGAAGGTGGCCCAGTACACGACCGTTTGGCTGCACATACTGCATTAGAGTCTGCAGAGAGGATTATTCGAAGACAGGATAATCTGAGCGTAGGGAGCCTGTGTGAAATTATGACGCATCCTGCTAGACTACTAGCACGTGCGATGGAACACCATGAATCTGAGGCAGAGGGTTCGCTGATTGGAATGGGGACTTTGACCCATAGGCTCGCCGGCATTCTTGACGTTTCAGGTATCAGACCTGATGATTTAGGTCTCAATTCTTCTGAATTCGAACGTCTTGGTTGTCTTTTCGAGGAGCATGGTGGCCTAGACAATGCGAGAGATGCATACGAGGCTTCTCTCAGAGAAGGGCACAGATACGATGGTATGTCGGGGTTACTCAGAGTACTTCGCTCGATGGGATCGGGTTCTGATCTTGTTGAGGCTCTGGAAAGTCACATCGTTGCGGAGCCTGATGAAATTGCTGCCTTGGTGGAGCAACTATCTTTGTTGCCAGAAAGCGATGCAAGAAGCAGACGGAACAAGAAAAGATTGTCGTCACTGGGATGGGATGGAGAGACTGAAATCGAGTTAATTGGTTCATTAGATGGCCTAAGAGCGCGTGCTACGGGTCCATCAATGGCGGAGGTTTCCCCATCAGTGAAAATTAGTAGAGCTGCATCAAGGATAGAGAATGGCAAGCCGGACGAAGGGCTTGAGATTCTCGACATGCTTTCGATGGAAGATAGAATCTCTCCCAGAGTTCTCTTCTTACGTGCTAAAGCGTCTCATATGAAGGGAGATCATGAATTGGCTTTGAAACTGGTAAGAAGGTCGAATGTCGATTCAGATGATGCTATTTTGCTGGAGGTTTCCGCGATGGTTTCCATGGGGGAGGCAGAATCTGCATTGAATCGTCTTACGAATCGGGTTTACAGCGACGGGTGTACGGCTGCTATTTGTGAGGCATCTGCAAAGCTGGCGATTGCCATGGACCTTCCAGAAGTAGCGTGGCGGGTCCTTGGTGAGTGTGAGGAGGATGCTCGGACTATTGGGGTGCTGGATGCTCGCGCTATGGCACTGATTCACAAAGCAGACAAACAGCGAAATCAGAGTGGATCGGTTTTAGCCAGTATTGTATCCGACCTGGAGGAATGTGGGCGGAAAATGGTTGGGATGGACCGTGAAGATCATCGCGGATGGCTTACAGCATCCATAGCCCAGCGTATGAACAGTAATCTCGAAGATGCTGAGACATGCATTGTTCGTGCACGCAGGATTGCTGATAGGGAGCCCCGGGTTCTCATTGAAGAAGCACGTGTGAGAATTGATCGAATGGAATTTGGAGAGGCAAGGTCCGTATTGATAGAATGCGATAAGCTTCGTGCAGATAAAGTCGAGATTGGATTCTTGAATGGTCTATCATATGCAAGAGAAGGGCGCATAGAGGACGCTGAGAGAAGATTTGCATCCGTTCTAGAGTTGGATCCTTCACATGTAAGCGCCCGGCTTAATCTCGCATCAGTATACTTGTCTCGAAATCAGTACAGTGAGGCTGCGAATCATGCTATGATAGTTGTGGATTCTTACCCTGAAAACCCCTCTGCTATGCGTCGTGCAAGCGAGGCGATGATTGGTCTCTCGGAGTGGTCCAAGGCAATCGAATTGCTTGAGAGTTCACTTTCAATCGATCATGGACACGTGGCATCGATGACAAGGCTTTCTTCTTGTCTACTCAGGACAGGCAGAGGGGCGCAGGCAGAAGAAATGCTGAACGAGGCAATTAGGATTGATCCGAGTCAGAGCGGTCCCTGGAGTTGCAGAGGGTCCCTGTATCTAGAGTTCAATCGTATAGCAGAAGCGACATCGGATCTTGAGAAAGCATGGGAATGCGATCCTCGTCGTTCTGATGTGCTGATGATGCTTGCTGAGCTAGAAGAACGAACTGGTGATTTCCGAGCTGCTTCGATAAGATGGAGGCAAGTACTCGATCTAGACCCCACGGACCAGCATGCAAGATCTAGATTAGAGATTGTAAGGGGCAGAACCCCAGAAGAGGCGGAAAGGATTCATCTTAGGTGATTCATAGCGTATGCCATGTCGACTGACCACGGGACCGAACCCGGAGCTCTTGCACCCATATTCAGATTGCCGAATGCCAATGCCTCAGTAGGTGAATCCGAGATTGATCTTGAGAGCATGCTAAAGGGTGCGGGGGGGATTGTGATGTTCACATGCAATCATTGTCCATATGTCGTAGCCTCGGAAGAAAGGATTGAGATTGTGGCATCGTTTGCTGCCAAATCTGGTCTAGGATTTGTTGGAATCAATTCGAATGACCCGGTGAGATACGTTTCGGACAATTGGGAACATATGGTTAAACGTGCCTCGGAGGGTATGTCATATCCATACCTTCACGACTCGACACAAAATGTTGCAATGGCCTACGGAGCAGAAAGAACTCCGGAATTCTACTTGATATCGAGCACTAGGGAGATAGTGTATAGGGGGCGTCTAGATGACTCTCCGAGGGATCCTTCATCTTCAACGACCACCGATCTAATGGATGCTGTCGAAGAATATCTTGAGGGTAAGGCGATTACGAATAAGCGAACTGAGAGTATCGGATGCTCAGTAAAATGGAAGGAGTAGGTAAATCTTGAAGATGGGCCTACCGGCAAAGATATTCGTCACTCTGATACGACTGTCTCCTGCTAGCATCCAGAACAGGATGTGGAAATGGTGGTATCAAAAAATGGCTAAGACGAACGATGATTCACGTTTCCGATTCATGAATTACGGTTTTGAAGATGGGAGCAGCCCGGATCTTCATCCATCTGACGAAGTTAATCGGCTATTCATTCAGCTCTATTCCATGAATCTTAGAGGTACTGAAATTGAGGGACGAGATGTCCTTGAAGTGGGATCTGGACGAGGTGGGGGGGCCAGTTGGGTCGCTAGATCACTAAAGCCGAGAAGCGTTGTAGGTGTTGATTTTTCATCTGAAGCGGTAAATTTGTGCAGTCAATGGTATGCGGATCAGGATAATCTGAGTTTCGTGGAGGGAAATGCGGAAGACCTGCCTTTCGATGACGAGTCATTCGACTTGGTTTACAATGTCGAGTCCTCGCACTGCTACGGAGATATGGGTGCTTTCATTGAGCAAGTTCACAGAGTGCTTCGAAAAGGAGGTATGTTCTGCTGGACGGATCTTCGTGATACTGAAACCATGTCTCTTCTCCCTGGGATGTTCGAATCACGAGGATTTGAGATTGTTGAGTCAGCGATCGTGGTGGATGAGGTCCTAAGAGCACTCGATGAAATCAATGAGGCTAAGATCGAACAGATAACCAAGCAGGTCCCCAAGTCCATAAGAAAGAGCGTGGAAACTTTCGCGGGGGTCAAAGGGACCCCAGTGTACGAAGGATTCGTGAATGGCTCGATGACGTATCACAGACACATGATGAAGAAAATAGATGTCAATCTTAGCTCAGACGGCGGTAAAGAAAACGCGCGCATGAAGATTCGGTGATTCAAAGGTCGTCTTACTGGTGTCTCCACTTTAGGAATCTTCACAGCATTGCACCCCGGCCGGATGCCGTGAAGGGACTGATCACGGACATCCATGCTCGATCTATACTAGACTCTCGCGGGCGCCCGACAGTCGAAGTCGAATGTTTCGTAGATGGGTCTTTCATGTCGAGGACGGCTGTGCCATCAGGTGCCAGTACAGGTTCGTACGAAGCTGTTGAGTTAAGAGATGGCGGGGATTTATGGAATGGCTCAGGTGTCGAAAGGGCCGTGAAAAACGTAAACACGGTGATCAGAGAGATTCTTATCGGGTGCGATGTTTCAGATCAAGAGGCAATTGATGAATTATTGATTGAAACGGATGGATCGGAGAATAAATCAATCATGGGTGCTAATGCGATTCTTGGCTGTTCAATGGCAGCATTCAGGGCGTCTTCACTAGTCAAGGGTGTGCCTCTGTGGCGAAATCTACCGGGTACTTGGCCAGACCCTAGTTTACCAGTACCTCTGATGAACATCTTGAATGGCGGCGCTCATGCCTCAACTAATGTTGATGTGCAGGAATTCATGGTCGTCCCCTATGGATTCTCTGACTTTGGTTCAGCTCTTCGCGCTGGAACAGAAACATACCATGCTCTAAAGAAAACTCTCGGCGAAAGAGGCCTTCTTGGAGGGATTGGCGATGAGGGGGGTTTCGCACCATCCCTTGAGAAAAATGAAGATGGATTGAGGCTCTTGGTAGAAGCCATTGAACGAGCTGGTTACTCTTCAGAGACTCAGATGGGTATTGCCTTGGATGTAGCAGCCTCTGAATTCTACAAATCGGGCAAGTATTCATTCGACGGCAAGGAGATTGATGGCATGGATCTATCGGCCATCTACTCGTCCTGGGTAGACAGATATCCGATTGTATCAATCGAAGATCCATTTGACGAAGACGATTGGTCTTCTTGGATATCTTTCACAGAAAGGGGCCATGATATCAGAATAATAGGAGATGATTTGTACGTCACCAACCCTGTAAGGTTGCAGAAGGGAATTGACGAGGGTGCTTCAAATTCGATATTGATAAAACCGAATCAGATAGGAACTGTGACTGAAACTCTGAAGGTCATGGGGATCGCAAATCAGGAAGGCTTCGACTGCATAGTCTCTCATCGCTCGGGAGAAACATCGGACAGCACGATCTCCGACATAGCTGTTGGAACGGGGTGTGGGTGGATCAAAACCGGCGCCCCAGCGAGATCGGATCGGACTTCTAAGTACAACCAACTACTCAGAATATCTGAAGCCGGGCTCCCGTATTCAGGATGGAATTGAATGCTCTTTATCTCTCCATAATCGCTTCAAGTATGAGTGGAAGAACTATTGATGCATCGGACTCTATAACAAATGTAGGGGTTTCTAAACTCAACTTCCCCCAACTAATCTTCTCATTTGGTGGGGCTCCTGAATACCCGCCATACGATGGCCTTGACTCGGATATCTGAGCGAACCAGGACCAGAGATTGACATCGATGCCAACGTCTTGTCTGAGCATTGGAACCACACAGATTGGAAAGTCGCCCGATATGCCTCCGCCCACTTGAAGAAGTCCTGTTGGAGAGTCATCTTCACGATACCAATCCGCCAGAGCTTGCATTGCATGAAGTCCACTCAATACGATATCTTGGGAAGACAGCGTGAGGTCTATGACACGTGCAACTAGAATGTTACCGAGAGTGGAGTCTTCCCACCCAGGAGTGAATATCGGAAGATTTGCATCTGCGGCGGCCATCAACCATGATTCGCTTGGATCGCCGTCGAAAACAAGGTCCCCATGCAGAAGTAGATCGTAGATATACTCGTGAGGGAATCTTCTGTCGCCAGCCGCTTCAGCATCTTTCCATAGCTCTAACATTTGTTTTTCGACATATCTTATCGCCTCTTGTTCAGGAATTGCCACATCTGTTACACGATTCAATCCCCTTTCATGCAGATCCAAGTCGTCTGAAGCAGAGAAATCCCTCCAATTGGGTATTCTCTCATAATCTGATCTTGCTATCAAATTGAACAGGTCTTCCTCGAGATTCGCACCAGTGCAGCATATCGCATGTACTTTCTGCGATCGTATCGCAGGTGCCAGAGTTTTGCCAATCTGGGCAGTCGACATCGCGCCTGCAAGGGTAATCATCAGTCGGCCATCATTATCGAGAAATGTTCTGATTGATTCGATACAATCAGATAGTGCCCCGGCATTGAAATGCCTGTAATTCCTCTGAATGAAATCTCTTACAGACATCTGAATCCCTCATCAATTCGAGTCTTCTTCTTCCTCAGTACTGGTTCCTGGGTATATGAATCGATTTACTGTATCTCTTCTCATTTGGATGATGTTTGGACTGGATAAAGTCAGACTCTCATGGATGATATCCACGATATTCTCAGGATCGTGATCGCCACATGTGAAAGCATCTATCGCCAGCCATCCACGATCCGAATAGCAGTGCGCTGAGACGTGGCTTTCGTCGATTAGTACGACTGCTGCGAAACCAGGGGGAGAGTGTTCCCCATCAAAAATCTCCACATGTGAATGGACCTCTCTTATTCCACACTTTTTCACAGCATTCTGAAGGGTTTTAAGGATCCATCGGCCATCTTTGGAGCTTTGGTCTGGTTGGAATCCCACATAGTCCACATACACATGCTTGCCGTGCGCCCTATTCATCTGAGACCCTCTATTTTCACTCTAAAAATCGCTATTTTGAACATGTAAATAATATGGTGATTTTGCTTCATCAGATCCATCTATACAGAGCATGTGCGGGGCTTTCATCAAGGCACATTTTGCAATTGATTTCATTGTCTTGCTGATGAAGTTAACAGACTCTATTTCCGTTATGTCAAACCACCCAAAATCTGATATTTCTTCATTATCGATGGTTACGTCAGTTGTTCTCGGATGGATCGAGTATGCGATAAAGAGTGCGGGCATGCCTGATCTAATTGCCTCACGCACGGCGATTATTCCTTTGATGTCACCGTCTACCCCGGTTTCTTCTTTCAATTCTCTGAGAGCCGATTGCATGGGATATTCATCAGAGTTTGCGTATCCTTTAGGCGCCCCCCATAACCCTGCATGTTTACCTGTAGCTTCCTTTACAAGGAGGATCTTGTCGTCGTTTACAACGCATGCAGCCACACCCAGGTCGCAGGATATGGAATGTGCTCTGAGGATGGTGGTTGGCTGTTCAGGCGTCATGCAAAAGCCAACCCCTGATTCTACTTATTCCTTCTTTGATATCGGCTTCAGGGGCTGCATAAGATATTCTTACGAATCCTTCGCCCCCCGTGATGAGGGATGCTGGGATTAATTGCACTCCAGCATCAAGTGCGCCATCTGCAAATTCTATGTCTGTCATCCCAGTTTCAGTAACGTCTACGAAGAGGTAGAATGCCCCCTCCGGATCTACTATTCTCAGCCCGGGTATGTCCGACAGGCCGTCAATCATCAGGTCTCTTCTTTTCCTATATGCCTCAGAAAATTCCTCAACCTCGTCATCGCAATCCAACGCAACCCTGGCGGCTTCCATCATGAATGTGGGGATATGTGATGCAGAATTGGCCTGGCATTTCAAGGCAGCCTTGACTACGGGATTTGGTCCAGCCAAGAATCCAACACGCATCCCCGTCATTGCCCACGTCTTTGACCATCCACTGATTACAATCGTTCGTTCGGCGCCCCCCTCTACTGTTGCTGGAGAGACGTGTTCGACACCATTCCATATGAGTCTGGAATATATTTCATCTGAAATAATCCAAAGATCGTTTTCTACCGCTATCTCAACAATCTCCTCTATCTCTTCCCTGGAATAGACCGCACCAGTCGGGTTGCAGGGCGAGTTGATCATGATGGTCCGCGTTCGCTCAGTTATCGCGGATCGTATGGCTTCCATGTCAGGGTGGAAATTAGTCCTATGAACGGGCACATTTACCGG
The DNA here is from genome assembly GCA_002497295.1 of Euryarchaeota archaeon UBA171. Classification (GTDB taxonomy): domain Archaea; phylum Thermoplasmatota; class Poseidoniia; order Poseidoniales; family Thalassarchaeaceae; genus MGIIb-N1. The sequence goes on from DANO01000001.1 coordinate 45,639, forward strand.
AACGGCGCCTATGAACGAAATCATCGGCTCATAAGATGCCCAAGATGGTGAAAGCAGAATTGCCTCGTCCCCCTGGTTGAGGGTAATCATATACGCATACAGTAGAGCTTGCTTGGCTCCGGGAGTGATGAGTACGTTCTCACCGGAAGTTGCTATACCGCTGGTTCTCATGAGATGTTTAGCGACGGCTTCGCAAAGTTCGGGAGATCCTTGGCCTCTGGTATACTTGGTTCGACCGGCTTCCAAACCCTGTATAGCGGCCTCTATTATCGGATGAGGTGTTGGAAATCCTGGTTCCCCTACTGTCCAACGTATCACACCATCAGGAGGAGGTTGGAGGTATGGTGCAAATCCGACCCCGAGGCCTTCGAATCGGGTCGCGGTGCGTGGCATAACTAGCGGTTGTGCTTGGCGTCCATGAAGGTATTCTAGGGTAGGTGCGTGATTTCCAACTCGGGAAGTGTTGAAATCGGAATCTTTCGTGGCCGGTATGCTGCACGAGTGGCAGAGTAGCTATGCAACGGACTGCAGATCCGTGTACCCGGGTGCAAATCCCGGCTCGTGCTCCACAATTTACCCCATTATTGCATTCAACGTAAACAACAGAACCGTGGTATGTAAGGAGATGATTTCAGATGAGCGCGACTTTTCATTTTGCAATTCCCGCTGGAGATTTACCCATAACTGAAAAGTTCTATGTTGAGGTTCTGGGATGTGCCACGGGAAATCGAGAAGCCGGTCGCTGGGTGGATATCGATTTCTGGGGAAACGAGCTGACTCTCCACCAAAGTAACGAGGTGTTGCCTTCGGTGAAGCATGATGTGGATATGGGTAAAGTGGAGGTTCCACATTTCGGGGTCCATCTGAATGAAGAGGATTTTCAGAGGATTAAAATTCGAATTGGAAACTCGGGGTTTGATTATCTCCAAAAGCCATATCGTCGTTTCATCGGCACAGAGTTCGAGCAAGAGACTTTTTTCATCGAAGATCCTAATGGTAATATTCTAGAGTTGAAAACTTTGATTGATCCTGACAAAATATTTGGAACCGAGTGACTTCATTTTAGGTGTTTCTTCTCTAACTTTTCAACTACCTAGGCGCGCATATGTCGCTTGAGCAACTGCAACTTTACGACCATTTGAATCTAGTAGGTCTGCTTCCGCTACACAGAGGCGTCTGCCTGATCGTATCACCCTAGCATGGCACACGGCATCCGTCAGACAGGGCCTCAGGAATCTGATATTGAAATCGGTTGTCGCTACCTGCTCTTCTGCCCCTATCTCCGTGAGTATTGCCCAGCAGGTTACTGAATCTGCTATCGTAGCGAGGATGCCGCCGTGCATTGTCTGGTATATGCCGTCCCATTCAGCTCTTCGCGGGACCTTTGCGTCGCATTCCCCTTGATCTAGACGCAATATCTCGAGACTCAGGGTATGCATCATCGGCACCGAATTCACTCTGTCCATCATCGCCTCAATAATCTCCTTGCTCAGTGTTGTTGTTTCTACCATGGTGCATTCCCTCCCTCTATCCCATCTCAACTTTATCTGGATTCCAATGCATTTCATAATGCATTCCAATACGCTCAATCTCGAAAAGTTCGGATGTGATTTTGAATCCTTTGCGTTGATACATGGTCATTGCCTTTATTCGAGCATTGCACCATATTCCCGTATTCGATTTAGCAGCATAATCTTGTAACATCCCGACGAGGCTGGAGCCAATTCCTCTGTTCCTATAGCTGGGATCGACGGCCATGCCTCTTATCCTTAGGTTGGCTTCACTCTTAGGGTCGTATTGTAGCGTTGCGCAACCAATCATTTTGCTACCATCAAATGCTCCGACGAATTTCGTTCTAATGTCCTCGTCTATGCCTGGGTACCTCGCAGTCTCACGGGGCATCCCCTCCCTCAAGACTCTGAATCTGAGGTCGAGGTGTTCGGTATCGAGTTTTCCGATCCAGCGGTACACCACGCTCATGCTTTGTCATTCGGACTCATTCATATCAGACATGCGGGTAACTGCTTTAGTCAGTGCAACTGTTTCCCGGCTCTCGCCGATGGTATTGAGGAAGAACCAGCCAATGTTTAGCAATGCAGTAGCCATCACGAGGCCGCATCCAAATCCAATCACCATATTCCCCTCAGAGACTCTCAAACCAACGACTAGGCTTAGAATCATGACTAGAACGAACCATGCTCTGGATGCCTCACTAGGCGTTTTTCGGCCTTTATGGTCATGGAGAGGTGCCAGCAGGTCGGGCATACCTAGGAATAGACATATGCCCGTATGAATGCCCGTTAAGCGCCTGCAACCCGTGGAATCATGAGGTAGACCGACAATCGGAGGTCATGGAGGAGGATGCCCCTTGGGTCGGCATGGGTGTTTTTGGGTTAGTTTTCATGGTCGATGTGCTCATCATCGGATGGGCTCCCGATGGGCCTTGGGATGATGATTCGTTCTCCCTCGGGGTTCTGGGCATGATTGGAGTCGCTGCACTCTATCTTAGTTGGTATCGTTGGAGATTCAAGCAGAAGGGGGTTGTTCCGTGGTTAAGACTGTGGAAGGATGCAAGGACAAGTGGGGTGAATGTAACAATTATTGGAGTCGTGGTGATGCTGTCTACGTGGTCTCTTTACGCCTCTAGCTCCCTTCCCCCTGCAGGAGGCCTAATTCTGAATTTGATTGGTGCATTGATGGTCTTACAGGGGGCCTATGCTATACTCAGTTCAGGATATCTTAGTGATTAGTAGAGTAGAATCTGCTGTTGAATTTGGGGTCGAAGACCGTTGCAATAGAATATGGCCGGATGATAATATGTGGTCGATGGA
>DANO01000001.1:48794-80145 GCA_002497295.1 Euryarchaeota archaeon UBA171
TCGATGGATCTTAGGAGGTGTTTATGATTATCTTAGGCCTGGTTTCCAGAATTGAAGAGGTTCTGGATTTCTCCCTTCCATTGCCCTGTATGCCAGATGATCTGCACGTTCGTTCCAGCGGTGTCCCCGATGTGCCCTGATATGCTCGATAGAAAGAGGCCTGGCAGATTCGCATTCGATCCATAACTCCCTCACTCTGTGTGCGATTTCTTTGTTGGTCTTGGGCTTCCACGCCCCTGTAGCCAAGTTGGATGCGTATGATGAGTCGGACCTTATTCTCGCAGGGCTATCTTCCCCGTTTATCAGGAGCCATCTGAGTGCATGGGCAATCGCAGAGAGTTCGGCGGTGTTGTTCGAGCCGACGGAGGCGCCGATGTACCCGGGGGCGGCTGGATCGGTGACTACCCTCCCGCTGGTCTCTTCCCTGACCTCTCCCTGACCACGCCCGGTGCCGGAATCTCCGGATACGATACAGACGCCCCAACCCGCTATCGTATCCTTCGTTACATTCCTGTTATCTCCGCATGACCCATCCACATACAGGTGGATTAGAGACATGCATCAATCACCGATTAGGGACCTGTATTCCTGAGCGTTCAGAACTTTGGAAGACTCTTCCGATTCAAGTCTTATTTTGCATATCCAGCCATTCCCGTACGGATCTTCGTTAATGGCCTCAGGGGTTGTTTCGAGTTCTTCGTTTACTTCCACCACTTCTCCTGAGATTGGAGCGTATATTTCAGATACGGATTTCACCGACTCCACGCTTGCGAAGGCTTCCATGGATCTGACCTGGTCACCAACCACCGGTAATTCAACCCAGACGACATCCGTCAGAGCATCCTGAGCGTAATCAGTGATTCCTATCGTGGCCACTCCGTCGGAGACCCTCATCCATTCATGCTCTTCGGTATAGCTCAGATCCTCCGGGATAGAAGACATCGGACCCCTACGGGAGCAGGAGGGGAGTCAAGTTTTCGCTTACTTACTCAGATTCTTCTGTTTCGAGGCCTACCTCTAATTTGGCCCATGCGTCTGACATTCTTTCAATGTCATCGGAATCGATTCTCTCAGCCTCTAGACGATTCCACATAGCTACTTCAGATTCATTCGAGAAGATTGATTGTAGCTGTTTCTGGAAAGGGACTGGAGTTGCGACTCTCAAGGCCCAGTAGAAATACATCGATAAGATAGCGGAGGATATCAGGATGGCGACAACCGGCAAATCAGAGGCACAATTTGATTCGCAGCGAGCGGTTGAGAGAAATCCACTCCGAAGGCCAAGTGCAAGTATGAGAAGAAGCGATGCAGAGAAGCCGAAGAAAATACGAGAGGCTCGATCTGCAGGCGTGTCCATGTGGCTATCAAGATGAGTGCTGGGTTCTCAAGCAATAAGTCAGTAGGTCTCACGGACCAGCTTGTGCACCTTGTATGGCAAGAGCGCACGATTGACAGGTGTGACTTCGAGGATTCTAGCATCGTCTCTTCTGCGAATGTCTTGAAGAAGGGGGTGTCTAGATTTCTTATGCAGTGTCAAGACGGTTGGCATATCGAATTCCAGAGCGGCGCGGACTGCCTCAACGAAGGCCTCGGACTCAACGGAGAACTTCCCGATCTCATCGATGACCAGCATCTCGCATGACTCGACCGTTCGCTCGATCGCAGGGACGGCGACTTTGTCGAGTCCGGTGGGGTCTATTCCCATTCCAAGGATTGTATGCCTAGAGTCGATGTCCTTGTGTGCTATCACAGCCCTGTCTCCGGTGATTATGTCGACGCATTCGAAGCCGACTCTGACTCCATCCTCAAGAATAGGCTCTGTCCTCATGCCTCCGATGATCGGACGGCCCTGAGAGCGTTCATTCCGTGTTCTTCGTTCCTCGGTTCTCTCGCTGATCATCATCTCAACGACTTTCTCTAGAACGGCGGACTTGCCCGATTTTGGCAATCCTGTGATGCCTATTTTTGGATGAATTCCCATCTATTGAATCTCCTCACAACTCGGCTACGCTGAACAGTATGTCTCCAGTTAGAGAGGATATAGGAATTAACATCTTTCATCAACTCTGATACTACGGATTCCGGAATATGCTCCATAAACTCAATTTCTCGAACGATTCAACGGACATCGTTTATTGTGAATTTTCCGAATACGAATTCGATCAATTGTTCGTTCTGAATAAGATGTGCGAAGGCCTCGTCGACCTCCTCTTCTGAGATTCCCCCAGGAGTCAATTCCTCGATCACTTCTTCCCAGCTGATACTATCAGATCCTTCTGAGTTGGCGTACTCAGCCATATCTAAGATTCTCGCTGCGATTATTGCAAGCAGTGGGTCATCATCGGTCGCTCTCGGCGGGTGTATGGGTGCGGCTCGAGCTGCTTCGTCGAGGATTTTTCCGATTTCATTGCTTTCTGATGCATCCGCATCGTATACGTCAAACAGATTTCTCTGAAAGGGGTCATTCTGAATCAGCATATTGGCTTCCTGGGTTCTCCCGAGTTGTCTTGCAATGTCTTCCACTCTTCGGAGTCTCTGCTCTAATCGCATTTTCTCTCTCCCGAGATGCGATGAGGCTAATTCGAGTTCTTCGTTGGCACACCTGTCCAACCATCTGTCAAGACTCCATTCGGGGTCTATTCTGATCATCGTATCGCACAACATGGCTACCGAATTCGGCAAACCGGCTATGTCGATAGGAGGCTTGCCGTCAGCAGAACCGCCATCACCCATGAGATGTTACTTCTGCATGGACGTCTATGAACAATGTGCATGATATCATCTGTGGTTCTTACAGGGGTTGCTTGATGAAGGACTTCATTCTGGGAAGTACGATGTCCGCGTATCGCATCGTCGCTCTCCCGGGAGATGGTACTGGTCGAGAAGTGATGCGTGAGGCGCTAAAGGTACTAGATGTGATTCAAAAACACGGGCCAGTAGACTTCGACGTCAGGGAAATTCCTTGTGGTGGTCAGCATTATCTCGAAACGGGCGAGCAATGGCCAGAGGGATCGTTTGAAATCTGTCGTGATGAGAGCGATGCCATTCTCCTTGGTGCTATTGGTTGGCCGAATGCGAGACTTCCCAGCGGGGACGTAGCAGGCGGGGAGGTAATTCTCGGCCTTAGGTCGGGGCTCGATCTGTATGCAAACGTTCGTCCTGTGAAGCTCTATGAAGGGATTGTTCACAAAGTGCATGGAGTGCACAAGAAAGTCTGGGATTCTTCCCTTGTCGATCTGGTGATGGTTCGTGAAAATACAGAAGGTTTGTATCACTCTCTTCTGAGGAGGATGGCACAATCTGCTATAGGGGAAAAGGACGAGAAGCTTGTCATTGAGAAGTTCCCTGGGCTTGAGGGCGAGGTCAAATGGGATGCGCGGCCGATATCAAGAGCTGGGAGTGAACGAATCCATAGATTCTGCTTTGACCTCGCGGAGCGTCGGGCGAAGAAGCTCGGAAAGACACAGAGCGTGACCTGCGTCGATAAATCGAATGTGCTCCGTGGGTGTCAATTATTCCGCGGCATATTCAGAGAGATATCCGATCAATATCCTGATATTGATGCCAAAGAGGCTTACATAGACGCCTTCACGATGTGGTTGGTTCGCGACCCTGAAGATCTTGATGTCGTTGTTTTGCCGAACATGTTTGGAGACATAGCCACCGATTTAGCATCGGTGCTACAAGGAGGAATGGGGATGGCAGCTTCAGCAAATCTTGGCGATCGACACATGATGTTCGAACCTGTTCATGGGTCTGCTCCCAAGCATGCAGGGAAGAATATAGTGAATCCAATAGCGATGGTTTCGTCTCTGCAATTAATGCTCGAAAACTTGGCTATTCGTCATTCAGATGAGCGTCTGGATATATGTGGAAATATACTGCAAAAGGCCATCTCAGAATTGCTTTCGTCTGATGGGCCAAAGACCTATGATATCGGTGGTTCGGCGACTACGTCTGAAGTAGGTGATGCTGTGGCTTCTAGAGTTCATGAGTTGCTGAAGTCGAAGTTTGGTTAGTCGTCCCGATCAAAAGATCGCGCGGCTGCTTTGCCCATTGTTTCGATCGCATCTATCAGAGCTGTTCTATTGTCCCATGTGATGTCGGGGGATGCTGGCTTTTCCAACCCAATTTTGACCATTTCGTTAAACGCGCGAGAGACGTTATCCACAATAGTCACATTGGCAGTTCTTGCTGTCCTGGAAAGAGGATTCAGATCCACTACAAGTACTTGTTTTCCCATCTGGATTAAGGCTTCACAGCGATCACCGTCCTCGAGCGGCACGAGTACTGTGTCAGCGGCATGTATTCCTTGGCTGCAACATTTGGCTCTTGGACCCTCTAAACCAGGTATCTGGGCATCTGGACTAGTGCCAAGTATCTCGATATTGGCGACCATTTGAGACCATATTTCAGAGGTAATTTCACCAGATGGATTTTCAGAGGCAACATCATTCTTGATCAAATTCAATGTCTGATAAAGAAGATTGACTCTTGAGTCCGTCCTGTAGAATATATTGATCTCGATCTTGCAACCCACCAGGGCAGCCAGCTTCATTGCATCTCTGCCGGCAAGGACCGTTGAGTTTCCATTCAGAGAAATCACAGGGCAGCGCGCAGCGGCAAGTCGGTTGACGGATTCTTCTTCTGCTCTTCTGGCCGAGGGGATGGTGCATTCGCCGAGAAGGTAATCGAATGCCTCCCCCCTTCCGTGTGCGATTAATGCAGAGTCTGCTAACAGACCCTTGTTCTGTGCATCGACCATCTTCTGCCTAGACAGCAGGGAATCTCTTCTAGGATGGTCTTCATGAATGGTCATCTATCTGCCTCCATGAGCATTGTCATATCAATAGGGGAAGAATCCATTGTTAATGCTCCCGAGGATACGACATCCATGCCTGAATTTGACCACCTATCCAATTCACTTGTCTGCACGCCGCCGGAGCCCTCCAGCACGAGGCCGTCTCGAAGGCCTTCAGTTTCCAGTTGACGTACGACGTCGAGAGATCCCTCGGGGCCCATGTTATCTAGTAATAGAGTCAGAAGTTCAGTGGTCTCATTTTCCTGCATATTGTTTTTCCATTCTCGTGCCACGGTAAGCGCGTGTTCCATTGAGGTGACCTCGATAACAAGGAAATCACTGTTTAGAGCAGCCTTAGACATTTGCTCATTGAGTGAGAAAGTGGAAAGCGCGAAGTCATTTTCCTTTATCATCGGAGCATCTGATCGGTCTAATCTGTGCGTCAAGCCGCCTCCCACGTGTACAGCCCACTTGTCAAGTACACCCCAGAGTGTTTTTCTGGTTGCTGCAATGGCTACCTCATCAAGGATTTTCACCCATTTCGATGTCTTAGTAGCAATGCCGCTCATCCTAGTAATCAGGTTCATCGCAGCGCGCTCGACCGACAAAATTTCCGTCCCATCTGCTTCTATCGTGAGAATCACGTCCCCGACTTGAAATTCATCGCCCTCAGAAATATTCCATTTCAAATGTGAATTGTGACAATTATTGGCAAAGAGGCGGTTCAATACTGGTCGGCCAGCAAGTATGCCCGATTCCTTGGCGATTATTTTTGCAGCCGTTTGGATGATTGGAATTGCCAGGGCTCCAGATGGGTCATCATCCATTATGGTCTTCGTCCATCGATCAATAGATTCAATGAATCGTGCTGTAGGCGCGTCAGTCCAAAGCAAATGGGACCTATCGTGGGGTAGACCCATGCCTGTGCGTCCAATAGGGGTTAATTTAACCGTCCTAGAGTTGTGTTCATCTTATTTTTCCATTAGGCCAAGATTGGGGCAGCTGCCATTACCGCTATTGCGAAAGAGGCGTAACTTCCAATCAAGAACACTAGTATCTGTCCTGCATTCATAATTCGCTTGTAAAAACGAGGACACTATGAAGTGATGTATTTTATTTCCTTCATCCAATAAATATCCATGTATTTCTCCGCCCTTTCTCGCGATCTCAATCTTCCAAAACATCGCCTGCAACCATTGCAGCACCAAGACATGCGAGAATGTCGTCTGCAGTTGCCTTGGCAGTACTCAAAGAGCTAGCCTTTACAGTGATAATGGCCTCTATTGAGGATTCATGACGCACGAAATCAACTTTGAATGCCTCTGAATCATCTGGTTCTATCGACTGTATGGCTCTCTTGATTTTGCCAGGGTCGCCTGACCATCTAATCTCGATAGTTGACTCCATGGCCCTCCGACGGTGTGATTATGCTTTGAGGCATCGGAGAATTGACCGATGACCACTTCAACCCCAATACGTCCGCCATGACGTGGTACGAGAGCTCATCAGGCTGGAGGACGTGCACCGTTCCTTCGGGCCAGTGACAGTTCTGGAAGGTGTAAACGTCAGAATCGACGAAGGGGACAGGATTGGAATTGTCGGACACAATGGTGCTGGTAAAACAACGCTACTGAGGACTGTTTCTCAACAAGATCAAGATGTCGGCGAGATATCATTTGCTCCAGGTCTTCGCATTGCATTTCTGACACAGGTTAGGGATATCAACGACGGTGCTACACTAGAGGAAGAGTTGGGGCGAAAAGGCCGACAATTTGAGGAAATTGATGAAGAGTTGTCTATGATCGAGGCGAAGATGGCAGATCCGTCTTTCTACGAAGGAGATTGGCAGACGGATATTGATCGCTACCAGGAATTGCAGAGTATGAATGCGAAAAGTGGTGGTTCGAACGTTGCAAGTCATGCACAGGAGATCCTGCGTGCTCTCGATCTCTCACAGCATCCTATGGAAACCCCACTTGAATCCCTTTCAGGAGGGGAGCGGGCAAAGGTTGCTCTTGCTCGTCAGCTCGTTGGTCTCTCTGAAATTGAGGTATTCTTCCTAGATGAGCCTACGAATCACCTTGACTTGGAAACCCTGGATTGGCTTGAAAGATTTCTGCTTGATTTCAAAGGGGCCATAGTCGTGGTTAGCCATGATAGGTATTTTCTTGATCGGATCTGTAATGCTGTCCTGGAAGTGCAAGATGCACATGTGAGGGGATATACCGGCAATTACACATCCTATCTCAAGCAGAAAGAGCTCTTCCTGCAGACTCTTGAAGATCGGATTGAGAAAACGCAGAAAGAATTACGTCGATTGAAGGGCGCTGTTCAATCCATGAAATCAGCCAATAAATACGATAAATCAATCTCACAGAAACATGTAATGATCAATCGTTCTCAACGTGAATTGAAATGGCTCCGTTCTTTGAAACCTAAAGAGAGACGTGCATTGAAATTCACATTGGAATCGAGTGAGAAATCAAGTCTTGAAGTTCTAGATATAGCAAATGGGACATTGCTTTTCGATGGACTTCAGAGGCCTATTTTCAAGTCGGTCGAGGCTAGTGTCAGAAGAGGTCAGAAGATAGGCGTAGTCGGTGGAAACGGAGCAGGAAAGACAACTCTGCTGAGGACTATAATGGGGGAAATCAAACTGGATTCTGGAAAAATAGATGTCAGGCCCGGTGTACAGATTGGCTACTTTCACCAAGATCACCGATCTCTTGACTTTGAATTGACCCCAGTTGAACAGATACGCTTCCTGAAACCAAGAATGGAATACGGGGATATACGAGCTTTGTTGGGACAGTTTCAATTCACAAAAGACATGGTTAGTAGCAAATTGAAGGCACTTAGCGGCGGTGAGAGGGCACGTATAGCACTGTTGAAGCTTCTTCTTGAGGAGAATAATCTTCTCTTGCTAGACGAGCCTACCAATCATTTGGACACAGACGCAAAAGAAGCGCTAGAAGAGGCTCTGGGCGATTATGATGGCAGTATAATCACAGTTAGCCATGATAGATGGTTCTTGGATAGAGTTTGCGATACCATCTGGGAGCTCCCGGGGGATGGGCGTATTATTATCTGGCCGGGAAACTACACTCGTTATCTCGAAAGGACTCGGAATCGAAAGAAATAGGCGCTATGCAAAATCTGAGATTTTAGTTTGGTTCAATCTTGTCGCAAACCATGATTTCATCACCTCCTGAGGAGAGGAGGCTTCCATGGCTATAGTGGATATTGCGTCGTTCAAAGTGTCAAATTTTTGAGGGGTGACATTCAATGCTACTCTACAGGCCTCTCGGATGAGCCAGACACCAACAGGCGCCCAATAGCCAGGCCCTATATCTCTCCATACGAATGCGGATCCTGATTTCCGTACGGATTTGAGATGCTCTAGAACCGCTAATCGTGCCGCGTAATACGCCCCCGTAACGTTGTCGGCATACTTGGCCCTGGGGCGTCCGTCCTCCCAGTCAGAAGACACGTTTCCGGAACTGGACCACAATGAGCCTTTCATCCATGCCTCGGACATCTGGAAGGCCCATGATCCGGGTGTGGTAACTATCCAGAAGCGATTATCCAGATACTCAGAACGATGCAAATGAACCTTGTCAAATGACGGATAATCAAGAGTCTGGCTCCAGATTCGATCCCCTAACGCGCTGTCTGTTGCTGTGATAGACCACCTTGTAGGTACTAGTCGTCTTTGTTCGTCTTTCCCAAGAAGACCGGAAGATAGCAGCCTGGAAAGATGCGCCTCTCCGAGCCCATTCATTGAGAGTTCGTCCATTGCGTCTACGGCCAAGAGATCGGTCTCCTCGACAATAGAGTCAACTTTCCTGGGGATTCTAGCATGTCCAATTACTTCCAAATCTTTGATTGTCCCACTTGGGCCGAGTGGTGTACTCATGGAGTCGAAAGTCAGCGGCGTAGTCAAATCAACTGGTCCTCTAAAACCGATCCCAATCTCGACCTCTTTTTCGGCCATTGCAATTTCTTGTGTTGAAGCTAGGACTCTTCCTGGCATTTTTGCTTCCCATACTTTGGATGATTGGCCTCCTGTGACTAGGCCTGCTTGTCTTGTTGCGACTTCCTCGATAGGGCGACCGTAAAGTTGCGCCGGGTCAGAAATTGGAGTGGCGTTATCTTGTGTCCAAATCGTAGATGGGCCCACCCTGACATCCGGGTATCCGTACCTTCCGACGAATACCTGAGGGGGAGAGGGGCCTTCAATCCGATTAGTAATACGTGGTTTCGTCGGCTGAAATTTGTTTCTTACCTCAAGAAGCAGTGGACATGGGTCTAAGCCGCAGAGCGATTTCTTCCCTCTGCAGTCAATACACTCGGGGAACACTGGTCCGCAATCGTCATCGGGCGCTCTTAGCGATAATGGCGGTGAGGCACTCATATTCCCCAATGTCGATTTGCATTTGGGTCGTCGTCTTCATTCCTTAGAGAGTCAACTACGACTCTCAGCAAATAATAGAAGACGACGGAAATGAATGGGAGTCCCCAATCATCGACCACGGTTGAGACCGATGGCTGATAATTCGGCCACTCCTGCAAAAGATCAACGGTGGCGTTGATGAACGCGTAAGAAACGAGTCCCAATCCGATCATGAGAATTGACTGCCCGCGGAATGTGCCTTCTTTCCATCTAAGCACCCCCAGTGAAAGTGAGAAGCAGACTCCCGCTATAACCAACCACTGTAGAGCATCGTCGATGGCTCTGGCCCATATCCATACTGTTGACTTGTCACCGTAAAGAGAATTATTCGTAAACACGTCAAATGCAGCGAGTATGCTGAATAACACGGAGACCACCGAGACCGCCCATAGAAGAGATGAGAATAATCCTCCAGATGCGCTGCTCCGCATGTCATCAAAGAGTCGTTCGAGCTGCTGCTCCCACCCGAGGCCTTTAGCAAGAATCCATGCGCCGATGATTAGAGGCAGTGAACCTATCACTATATTGCCATATTTCGGCACAATGAGACCCAGTCCCAGTATCAGAAGGAATGTTGCTATTGGCACGAGTAGCCTTGCTCTCCATCGAGGGTCTTCGATTGCTTTTGCAATGTAATAGTAGGTACTCTCTATTCCCTTAGACTGTCTGACGATGATCTTCTCGATATGATCGATGCGGACCCTTGACGAAATAATCGGAAGTGAGGCTTCATCTTCGGCGCCGTCTGTTACGAGAACCGCGGTATCAGGTTGAAAAAGCCGGATGACTTCATCAAGTTGGCTTGCAATCGCCCGATCGCTTCTAGGCCCCACTCGCACGTCTCCTGTGAGGATTGCTACTTCGACCCCATCGGTTGATTCAGATTTTTCGACTAATCTGTCATGATGGTGTAGAGCTCCCATGATGGCATTTGTATCGCTCTCTTCGGGATCTGCGATTCCGAGTCTCAAAGCCGCTGTTAGAGTAGCCTTTCGACCTATGACTGGTCCCCTCACGCCAGCCTTGACCCCGAGATCGTTATCTCGGTCAACTGTGACGACTAGCGTTCTCACCATGGTGGTACCAATACGGAATAGAGGGGATGAAGATTTGAATTGTTTGCCGACATGGGACAAAAATCGTCGGTCGACAGAGATTTTTCATGTTTCGAACCTTGCTCTTGAACGCTGTTTGGCTCGAAGATATTTGAGTGGATGCGTCAACCACTCCTGATCGCATAGCCTATCATCTCCCTGGGAGACCGGGCATCTTGCCGCTGCCTTGAGTGCTGCACAGGCATGAGGCGTGTATTCACGCTCGTAGACATGGCCGACTTGGTAGGCTGTTGTTTGAGGGTCGTAGTCAGGTGCGCCTTCAAACATTGAGCAAGCCACATCAACGGGTATGCCGATGCTACTGGCCATCGCAGCGACGAATACCCGGCCGACGTGATTTACGTTGACTCCTGAAGCCAGCTCCTCAACCGAGGTCGAAAAGCAGGGAGGCCAATCATCACGAGTAGCGGCCGATACTGGCATCTCAGATCTGACTTGAGAGCCAAAAAGTTCGGTTATTCTTGTGACTTCTTCCCCCAGGCGATCTGCCATTGGCTCAGACATTTTTTCCATACTTTCACGACACCTCTGGATCAAATCCTCACGAATTCTTTCCTTTATCAGTCGTGCAACACGTTCTCTACTACTCTCACCAGAAGCGGGGTCAAGTATTACCCAGCCGTTCTTCACCGGTCTATTGACAAGCCTCCAATAGGAACCGGATATTCTAGGGCATAGTTCTAAGAAATCCGCTATGGGAACTGAATAGATCGTTTGGCCGTCACGGAATGTCGACTCGATAGACGATAGATATGTCCCAGCTACTAATTCAAATCTCTCTTTATCTCGTCCTATGTTTTTGTCTGCGAGACTGGATTCGCCTTCCGCCCAGCGCGCCATGAGCCTCTCATCAAAAGAAGCGCATACAACAAGGAAAGCATACTGGTATGCAGCTATTGCAAAAAGTCTGGATGCCTCATTCGCCAGATCGACAGAAGTCATGGGATCTGCATCTGACTTGTGCATGATACTCTCCACAAGCCTGAGGCGTCCGAGTGATCTCGCCTCCTCGAGCCATCCTTGTTCGATGATGGCGTCGATGTCGATGCCATTCTCATCGAACAGCTTTCGAATATGCGCTCTTGCCTGTGGCAGGAATGGATATCGTGCCAATGCGCTCGGATCGACGAGGTCCGGTGGCGTGACAGGCATCGGCATGCGTCGATGAGTGACCGGCAGGGTTCTTGAACGCTCATGATAGGCGTATGACATGGAGGGTCAGGAAGACCCGCTTCGAAAGTCCAATCTTTTACAGATACAAGATGAGATCAGATTGGCATTCGGTTGGAGTTTGGAAAGAGACGTGGATGTGGCCAAATGGCTCGTTGATGAAGTGATGAAGCAAGGATATCCAAACTGGTCTTTTGATGGGTTCGATTCAAACTGGTTCAATGTTAAATCAAAATTGCTCAGCAGGCGCGAATTCGTCTGCATAGTAGGCGCAGCGGCTGAAAAAAATGAAGTGGAGGAAGCAATTGAAAAAGACTGTTCTTTGATAATTGCAGATGGCTCAGCAGGTGTTTTTTCAGAATTAGACGATCCGGCCGAGGGATGGAATCGGACAATAGCGATTGTCACCGACGGTGATGGAGGCAGGGGCTTGGATGAAGCGATTGAGCGTGATGTTCCGCTCATAATACACGCGCACGGGGACAATCGAATGGCTTTGGAGTCGCTTATCTCAAAACTGAGAGATTACCCCATTTCTCTGACGCATCAGACACCTAATGAGATACTAGGCATGCGTAATCCCGGAGGTTTCACCGACGGTGATAGAGCGGCTTGTATTGCAATTTCGATGGGTGTAGGGTTGAGTCGTATCGACCTTTTGGGGACCAGGTCGGATATGGTAGGGAAGTATTCTGGGGTTACCAATCCAGAAAGGAAGATGAAGAAGTTGGTCTGGATGAAAAGTATCCTAGAGGAGCTCGGATTCACAGGGATCAGATAAAATCGCTCAGTGTCATCACAGTGACCTTGTCGTTATCGAATAGCGAATCAACGCTGGACTGCATCCATTCTACACGTTGTCTGGTGTAGAGGTCTATGCCATACATATCCATGACATCATTCGTGACTTGGATGTACTTTCGAACTGACTTGGGGAAAACCGTCAGAGTCAGATTTCCTCCGCAAACGTTTGCATGGTTCTCATCGCTTGAATTGTCTAAACGACTTGTTCCTGAGTTTATCGCTACCTTAGCAATGCATGATCCTGAAAGGGGTATTCTTCGATAGGATGTGTTACATTTGACGCAGCGAATTTTCTGCCTTGAAAATGCGACTAGATTTCCGCGTATATCTCTCAGGAAATGCGACTCAATGACTTGCTTGGCCACCCTCTCGACGGAGACTGCGCGAAGTTGAGAAGCCAATGCGAGTTGTGCATCCATTTTCTCTCTCATTGTATCAAGAATCTTGTATTGGGAGTTTGATGGACCGGAAGAAAGGCCAGCTGAATCATGAGTCCAGCCATAACCACGGACATCCCCCACTGTTCCTACCCTGTTGTCCACGATATCGACAAGATGTCTCACTTCGGATGGGTGCGGCTGGGACATTGTCGCTTCATAAAATTCAGGGGGGTACATCCACGAGCAGTCAACATTGAGTGCTTCTTTGTCTATCTGACTGGGGAGTAATTGTGTAGTGAGTACAAGTGGCGCGTCCATTTGTCCTCCGCGGTTTGATGGGAGGATGTCCCTCGAGAAATTGAGTAGTCCCTCCAGCAGTAGCATGACGCAATCCTCATCTCCATCGCAATTGCGCCTCTTCGCAGCGTGAAATAGAGGGTGTGCGTAGCCGGCCGATGCGTCTGTCCACCCAATTATTCTACAAAGTACACCGCCGGATGTGTGAGGCGCTAACCCTATTCCGAGATGCCCTACGAGATCTTGCTTGCCTTCATATTTGTAGAAAGGATGCATATCATACATTTTTGTGAGTTCATCATCAACAAATCTACAGGTTCTCGAGAGATGGTCTTCTGCATTGGTTGAGAGTATGATGTCCTGAGGGAATATTTCGAGTACCTGTTCATCGGAAGAAAGGGGTTCGCCATCCATATCTTTACCATATCCGAGGTTCAGTAAAGTTCTCCACGGAGTCCCTATCTCAGATGGCCGGAAATGAGTAATCGGGACATCAATCATATCGAATCTAGATGTTCCGTCTTTGTTTACTGAAACATCATGCAATGCTCTCAAAATGCCCTTTTCGAGGGGTTCTGGAGTCTGTAGTCTGGATTCGAGTTCTCTTGTCGCCTTCATTGGTCTTGGAAGAGAGTTGAGGCCGAGGTTCTTTCTTGCTGATTCTAGGATCGTTGTGAATTGTACGTGTCTCTTCTCTCCCAGCCTGCGATTACTTTCTTTGCGCCTCCTTATCTCCGTTCTTCCATTGCATGGGCCACTGCCATCTCCGTGGTCATGACGACATGTGATTTCATGGGTGTCCCTGCCGCATTCTATACAACGCCTTATGCTTACATCAACGCTCAAGGCACCCTTTCCAATTTGGCCGAGCAATCTTTGGGGCCCTCCGTTGTTTCCAATGGGATAGAGTGCATGAGTATACTGCTTCATCTCTCTTCTCTGGGCCTTTTCTGGTCGGCCCATTCTAGCACCTATTCGAGTTGGGGCTGCATCTTCCCAACGATGCTTGGAGATTTTTCTGATGAGCCAAAGTGACTGTTCTACTTCGTCATCGTCAATCAGAATTTTCGAAGTCAACAATTCATCTAGATTCTGGGGGCCGGGGTCTTCGATCTCGGCAGCGGCTTCATCACCTATCTTCTCTGTCTCCTCCACACCGAGATTCTGTTGTCTGGCCTCTGTCTCAGCGCTTATTCTACGCTCTGTCCTAACTATCTCTATCTGTTCAATTCGTTTTCTTTCGGCTTCGAGTAAGTCTCTCGCCTCTCTAATTGCCGAAAGCCTTCGATTAGCAATCTCTAACACAGTGTCGTGCCCATCTATCTGATTTTCAGCGGCAAGGACGTCGCATAATGGTTGCCAACCCGTCTCTATGATAATTCTCTTTCCACTAATTCTATGCTCTATTCCCAGGCTCATAAGAGCAAATCTGATTGGACCGTATCGATCGATTATGGAGGTGATGCGTTCATCAGTGTTCTGAGTTTCAATGTCGTCCATGAAGGGGATTATGAGTTTTTCAGAATCCATTTCGGAAGCGGATATGGCTGCGAGCAATGTTGGAATCGAAGCTAGAGGGAGATCCGACCACCAGAGGTTCCAAGGAGGAGGTATGGCAGTCCCAAATTCTTCAGAAATCATAGTGGATTGCTTCCAACTCAACTCTACAGATCTGAATAGCCTGTCCCAATCCCTTCTCCGTCGTTCTCGCTCATGGGGCATTTCTCCCCCTCTTTTTATTGCCCCATTGAACGGAAGTCCGCCTGGCATCTCGGTATCATCAATATTCAAAATCTCAACTAGCCGCTCAAGTTTGTTTGGCATGTCTATTTTCGCTGCAAGTTCACTCGCCCACCAATCTCTGTTGTAAGCAGAAGGAACCAACGACTTGTTATTCTCCAGAAATTCTCCAAACCCGATCAATATCTCTCCTGCGTCCCAGATTAATTCTACTTCGTTCTTGACTCGATACCATTCCTCTTCACTCTGAATTCTCTTGAAATTACCGTCGCTCAAGATGACCATAGGGCCTTCCACTGACAGTGTAGGGGTCACTGCGCATGCCTTCCCGGGCCTTTCGATTTTCATCTGGGTGCCGACTGAGAGAAAGCCGCCAAGAGCATGCATACTTACTGGGTTCAGACCCGCGGCGGCGAGGCCTGTTGTACGGCTTCTACCGTACCTAAGACGAAATCCTCCTGGCTCACAAGGCTCACCAAACACTGGTCTGCCAGCGATTATGTCATCCATGTATGTGGAATTGGGTTTTATTGCCCTGTGTTTCAGATTGGCTTCTTCATCTGTATCCTTCTTGCCCTTAGATGCCAGAGTATCTATGAAATCCCATCCTTCCACGCCCAATCTGTCTGTGTGCTTCTTGATCTTAGGAGCCTTCAGACAGAGTCCTTCAGCAATAACCAAAAGTACACCTTGACGAATTCTGGATCCCTGTATATTCGGCACCTCCCTATAACCGGCTACCTCAATCCTCTCAGTGCCTTCTCCATTTACCATGACTGGGCATGCTCTGACAATCATATCCACTTCTTCTGGGGGAGGTTTGTACTGAAGTCCTCCCCGATAGAGGCCGAACTCTTCCTTGACTCGCTCTACTTCTCCTTCACTTGGGCGATATCTATCGAGGCCTAGTTCTCTTCTTATCACGTCGCCGATGAGGACGCCCAGTGCTTGGGCCGTTCCCCCCGCGGCTCTTATGGGGCCACAGAAATCAATCGACAAGAAGGAAGTCCCATCTTCGTGGTTGTTGAGGATCTTTACTTCTCCTATCCCTTCCAAAGGAGCGACCAATACAGCTTCTGTGAGGACTGCTAGGCCGACTCTGAGACCCGTATCGATTGACTGCTGCAAATCTCCAGTCAACTCGTGCATCATCTTAGCAGACTCTCTGGCTATGGCGATGGAGGCAGACTCTCGATCTAGAGATTCCAGTAAGTCTCTGAGCCTTTCTTCAATATCAAGAGGAGGTTTGTCCGGCTCTGGCCTTAGATAAGCATCCAGTAGCCTAACTGTACGACTGGCAAGATCCTTAGCACGAGGTATCTCGACCTCTGTCTTGAAATCTATTCCTTTCAACCTCGCTTGTGAAGCAAGTTCGTAGATTGCGTCGGTCTGTGCCTCCATCATATCCAGATATCCCTGATACTCTGACTCCAAATGGGCGGAATCAAAGGCTGTGTGTGATAGCTTATCCATGAGAACCAACAGACGAGTACAGCAAGCCCCGGGATGGCGCCACAATAACATTGGCGAGGATATGAGTTCTGGACGGCTAAGGTTCATTGGTCGAGAGCGTCGGCTACGAAAAGATGGTGAATAGCGCAGAGGGAGTTCGGAGTCGACTTGCATCGAGAGTTCGGGACCTTGCTTACCTTTACTCTCCGGACGAGCCGTTCACTTTAGCAAGCGGCCGCATAAGCCCTCACTTCTTTGATATGAAGCCTGTTATGATGGATCCTGGGTGTGCTCATTTAATTGGAATTCTCATACATGAGATATTAGATGAAATAGGCGATGTGGACGCAGTTGGAGGTCTTGAATTGGGTGCGGTTCCTCTGACAGGAGTCGTCATCGCTAAATCATCGAAGGGGAGCAAACTCAGAGGTTTCATCGTTCGTAAGGAGGCGAAGGGGCGAGGAGGCAGGAAGACTGGTAATCCGGCAGGAATCGAAGGTTCGACAATAAGAGAAGGGGATCGGGTGGTCATTCTCGAAGATGTGACAACTACTGGCGGCTCGGCCATAAAATGTGCAGAGAGGCTCCGCGAGCTTGGCTGCGATGTGGCAGCTTGTATTACGATCCTGGATCGAGAAGAAGGGGGTCTAGACGCCTTTCGATCTGCAGGGATTAGCCTGCATCCACTGATCCTACGCTCCGATGTTACGGGTGAGTGAATGTCAGAACATGTAATTGACTCTAGCCATCCATACCATCCTGAAAAACTTGAGAAAAAGAAATATGTAGGCGCTGCCGCATATTTTGAATTGGATTTGAGATCTGGAATTATTCTGAAGGTCGAAGAGTTTCCAGAGATGCGGAAGCCTTCCTACAAAATTGAGGTTGACTTTGGACCGGTGATTGGTAAACTTTGGAGTTCGGCCCAAATTACAAATTATTCACGTGAAGAGTTGCTTGGACGGATCGTAGTAGGGGCATTGAATCTTGGAGACAAGACATTGCCAACCGGATTTGTAAGCCAATTCCTAGTCCTGGGAGCATTAGATCCAGATGGCACAGTCAGGCTGTTAGAACTTCCAAAAGAGGCAATGATTGGCTCGATGGTTGCATAAAATCGCATCGTTAGACTATTGGACTGCTTGCTATTGGCAGGGTCATGCCAACCATGGTTAGGATGACAACGAGTGCTGGAGATATCGATATTGCATTGTATACTGAGGACTGCCCGGAGACAACCGGTAACTTCCTCAGATTAGTTGATGATGAGTTCTACAACGGACTACACTTTCATCGTGTGATCAAGAGTTTCATGATTCAAGGCGGCTGCCCGAGATCAAAGGATCCGTTTGATGGAAGAGCCGGTACGGGCGGCCCTGGCTGGAAAATACCCTGCGAGACATCCGCGCTGGCAAAGAAACACGACAGGCCGGGGTTATTTTCTATGGCAAACGCAGGCCCCAATACTGGTGGCTCGCAATTCTTTCTAACCACTGTTCCAACACCTTGGCTCGATGGCAATCATGCAATTTTTGGGGAGGTTGTTTCTGGTATGGAGAATGTGTATAACATCGAGAACTGCGATACGAAACCCGGAGATAGGCCTCTTGATCCTCAGAAAATTATCTCTGTTCATCGATTAGAGGAATAATCGCTGAATTGTAGTTCGACGATTAGTTTTATTAATAATTAATTAATAAAAAAACCATGGCCAAACACAGGGCGGGTAACCGGCGTATCGTTAGCATTAGCATACCAGAAGATCTAGCGATCAAACTTGATCGTAGAGTTGGAAAGGGACGTTCAAAGGGTCGATCTGCGACCATATCTCGTTTGA
The DNA here is from genome assembly GCA_002497295.1 of Euryarchaeota archaeon UBA171. Lineage (GTDB taxonomy): Archaea > Thermoplasmatota > Poseidoniia > Poseidoniales > Thalassarchaeaceae > MGIIb-N1. The sequence continues at coordinate 66,844 of DANO01000001.1, forward strand.
TAGAACAGAGTTTGGAGAGTCATGTCTCGCCACCCGTCTCAGTTCCAGCTACTCCTCTGAATGGAAGTATGACTGGAAAAACTCGAAAAGAAATTGACTCTCTTGGTGAAGTCGACGTTCCTGAAAATGCTTACTATGGGGCCCAGACGGCTAGATCGCTTGTCAACTTCGATATTGGTTCGGATATCATGCCACGATCGATGATACGGGCTTTTGGTCTTCTAAAACAGGCTGCTGCAGGGGCTAATGTTGAATTGGGGGATCTCGAAGAAGAAATAGGAAGTCTGATTTCTAGAAGTTGTGATGAGGTCATTTCAGGCTCACTAGACGCACATTTTCCACTTCGTATATGGCAAACAGGTTCGGGAACTCAGACGAATATGAATGCCAACGAGGTTATCTCTAACCGGTCAATTGAATTGTCAGGAGGGGTCATTGGTTCGAAGGCCCCGGTTCATCCCAATGACCATGTGAATCGCGCTCAATCGAGCAATGATACGTTTCCAACTGCGATGCACATAGCAGCGGCAGAAGAAATCCATCATCGATTGATACCGGCTGTCAAACATCTATCGGAACAACTAGACAACCGGAGGAGAGCATTCGATCACATTGTTAAGATCGGCAGAACACATCTCATGGATGCTGTCCCCCTTACTCTCGGTCAAGAGTTCTCAGGATATGTCTCAATGCTCAATGCAGATCTTAGTCGTATAATGAGGGCAAAGGAGTCGTTGCTCGCTTTAGCAATCGGAGGGACTGCCGTTGGGACGGGGCTGAATACAAGAATGAGTTTCTCGGATTTGGTATGTGATCGAATTTCCGAAGAGACGGGATTATCATTCTACCCTGCTGAGAATAAATTTGCTGCGCTGGCAGGGCATGATGCCCTTCTAGAAGCTTCAGGCGCAATGAGCGGACTTGCTTCCACTGTCATGAAGGTCGCGAATGATATCCGATGGATGGGGTCTGGACCCAGATCCGGATTCGGTGAATTGTCTTTACCAGAGAATGAGCCCGGCTCCAGCATAATGCCCGGAAAGGTGAATCCCACCCAAGCAGAAGCCATTACGATGGTTGCATGCCAAGTTATTGGCAACCACACCGCGGTGACTGTGGGTGCGAGCCAGGGTAATTTTGAGTTGAACGTGTATAAGCCGATGATAATTCACAATGTGTTGCACTCCTGCAGGCTTCTGACAGACTCTTGCATTTCCTTTGCAGATAAATGCGTAATTGGGCTAGAGGCAAATGAAGATAGGATCAGTGATTTGGTTGAAAGATCTCTAATGCTCGTAACAGCATTGAATCCACACATTGGATACGATAATGCAGCTAAAATTGCAAAGTATGCCCATGAAAAAGGGATTACTCTGAAGGAATCTGCAATAGAGTTGGACATGCTCACGGCAGAAGAATTCGATGATTGGGTGAGACCAGAAGACATGATCGGACCAAATTGACGATACTTGTCGTATTACTCAGAAAGACGGTCCTAAGACACCCCATCATACGAAATGATTGATAGTCTGTTTGAGGGACCACAAAGCGTCCGAATGGACAAGGTGGGAGCAACAGGGGGCTTGCCTATGGGGGAGCGAACCCCCTGCTGACTCCGCGGTTGGGGTTCACCCGGGCCCTAAGGCCCGGGTGTTCCCGGGTAGATGACTTGGGCGCTCGTTGTCCGCCTTCACCATTCGCCGATTAGGACGAAGTCCCCTTCGTCTTCACCGTATCCGCATTTAGTCTTCAGGTATTATCCCTGATTTCCTCAGCGTCCGATGCCAGTCCTCCACGGATCTCTCCGCTCTCGTCCCTGGTGCGTTTCTTTCCCGTGTTTTACTTCGGTTCTTTCCCGCACTACGCTTCTAGGATTGTCTCCTCCCCCTTTTGCGTTGCACCTCTTCGGGATAGTTTTCTGATTCGGTTTGTGTTTTCCCCCCGAAGGGTTCGGTTGCGTTTTCCTCAGCTTCCTCCTCAAATTTGCTCTTCTTTCTTGCGTCAGAATTGCTCTTTTTTGGTTCTCCCGCATCCTTGTCGCCCACAAGCAACAAGGTGTGTCCCCGACTTTTTACAGCCGGTTTCACCGCTCCGATCTCTTGGATCGGTTTTTGTGGCCCGCGGGAGGTGCCGAAGCCCTCCCACACCACTCCCCCGGAGCGGCAAGGTCAACAGGGTTGGGGGTAGTCCATAAACCTTTCTTCGATATTAGAGCAGTCCACTGGAAATGAGGGTTAACAACCCCTTATTTCTCTTCCAAGATTTTGCTCTTATCTCCAAATCTTAACATTCTGAGGCGTGCTCTAATCAAAGAGTCGTCATCGTCTGAAAATTCTTGTTTTGTGATTCTCCTTTTCAGGACATTGGTTTCCAACAGGAGAATCTCTCCGTTTGAGCAGCCCAAAACTGTTCTATCCAAATGGCTGTGTACTATCGTTATCTCATTGGTATGAGTCCAGTTCATTCTTATTTTTCCAATGGAGATCATACCAAAAAAACCTGGTTTCTTCATGGCTAACAAAGTCATCTCATCAGTGCTAGTGAGATGTTGTGGAATGCCATTCAAATCCTTGGCCAGTGGTTCTGTGTTCCCAGTTCCTCCATTTTGATTGTAGGTGACCCATCTTCCATCGTGCGTGAATCCTGCCAAAAAAACGTCTTTCACCGTATCTATGATTTTACCAGTCTGATCTATCTGGATTGCATGGAAATCTGAAGTTGTGAATGATATGCGGTTGTCGCCGGATTTCGACGAACGTGATATTGGAGCTCTAGGAGAGCCTTCGAGATGGTGCAAGTCGTCTTTTCCGGTTTGTATGGTAAATATGCCTGGTTGGGGCCTGCCCAACCCTAAGATACAGCCTTGGCCAAAAGCATCTAATGTCCATACTTTCGATGTCAAGGAAATCGATTGTTCAACTACACCACAACGTGGTTCTATTCGCATAATTCGACATGCCACGTAGTCTTCGATTTCAATCTCGTAAACAGAAGAAGTAACCCATAGCGATTGACCATCAAACACAACGAAATCACAAGCACCCTCTACCGGGATTGTCCAAATTAACATGCCATCATTTGAGTTAACCGCTGTTATGGATGCCCCATGCGCAATCGCTACGATCTCATCGGCGAATACGATGGATGAGACAGAGGGTTCGAGATTGATTGACCACAGAGGGGCTCCATCTGAAACAGACCAAGCGGATGCTGTTCCTTCAGCGTCTCCGGCGATGAAGGATTCAGCGTTCTGTGCGATGGTTGTAACGGGGGATTTCAGAGACCTGACCAATGAAGACAAATCTGAAAGGCGGGCGTTACTATTCATTTTTACACTTCACTCTTAGATTTCGATATCATATAGACGCCGCACCTTGTCTGATAGATACTCAACAAATGGTTGTGGAGAGGGGTATGTGCCTGTTGCCTCTTTGATGAGTTCAGCAGGCTCAAGGATGCTTCCCCTGCAGTGAATTTTCGATCTCATCCAATTAAGAAGAGGTTTGAAGTCTCCATTTACCACTCTCTCATCGTGGTCGGGAATGTCATCTCTAGCTGCTTCTAGTAATTGGGCAGCATAGAGGTTCCCGAGGGTGTATGTCGGGAAGTAACCGATTGCACCCATGCACCAATGTATGTCTTGTAAAACCCCAATAGTACGATTTGTTGGTTTGATACCCAGATATTCTTCATACATTGCATCCCATGCATCTGGAATTTCATCAACTTCTATGTCGCCTTCGACCATTAGTTTCTCTAATTCATATCTGATCATAATATGAAGGTTGTATGTTGCTTCATCTGATTCAGTGCGTATGTAGCTTGGTTGGATGGTGTTGACGCTTCTCCAGAGAATCTCTGGCGTAACGTCATCCATCTGTCCAGGAAAGTATTCCCTCCACATCGGAAGCACCCATTCACAGAATTGTATCGATCGACCTACTTGATTTTCCCATAAACGAGACTGACTCTCATGGACGCCGAGGCCACATGCTTTCCCTGCGGGTTGAAAGTCAAGATTTCTTGGACGACCTTGCTCATACGTGCCATGGCCTGTTTCATGCATCGAGCCGAACAAAGATCCGAACGGCTCTGATTCATCATAACGGGTTGTCCATCGAACGTCGCTTGGATTAGGCCCTCCGCAGAAAGGATGTACTGACGCATCCCTCCTTCCGGCTGTGAAATCGAAGCCTATTGCTTCCGATACCCTATGACTGAGTTGAGTTTGTGACGATTCTGACCATTTTGATCGTTCGACCCATGTCATATCTGGTTGTTTTCCAGATTCTGTGACTTTCTTGACGAGTGGCGCGACGCTGTCTCTTAGGCCGTTGAAAAGTGGGTCCAATCGGCTAACAGTAAGTCCAGTCTCGTATTGATCTAGAAGAGCATTGTATGGGGACTCGCTGTAACCAAAGTATTCCGCCTTTCTACGTGTCATGTCGAGGATCTTCTCCATATCGTCTCTAAATATAGAATAATCATCTTGTTCCCTTGCTCTGGCCCATGTGTGATGAGCATTGGATCTTAATCGTGCGAATTCTTCGACAAAATCTGCAGGAAGGCACGTGGCACGCTCATAAGAAACGGTCGCGAGCCTGAGGTTGGCAGCCTGGATCTGATCTAAAGAGGTTGAATCTAATTCAGATATCAACTCTCCAACTCGAGGATCGGTAATCTTCTCATGGACTGTTTTGGATATCCATGCCAGATGCTCTGCTCTGCTTTCCGCAGCAGCTTTGGGCATAATCACCTCTTGATCCCAGCCTAAAATACTCCCAATCTGAGATGCCAAATCGATGTCTCTGAGTCGATTGAGTAGTTCCTCATACGAGTCCATGGGGGGTGGAGGGGGGCACGGCACATAATCGGGTGGCATGAGGCGTCATTTCAACATCATACGGAGTTCTTCGACAGATCGAAGCTCATCAAAATAAATCACTTCAAGGGCATCGTACAGTTCAGAATCTCCGATTTCTTGAATCATAGGCAGTATTTTCCCATACGTTTCACTTGCAATTTTTTCAGTCTTGTAGGCTTCTTTCAACATTTCGAGATAGTCAGACGTATGAGGGATTGCTGTTGCATCTCTCTCAGTAATGGCTTCCCCATCTAGTTTTACAATAGCGGCTCTGACTGTTGCTGCATGAGTTATCGATTCCGTGACTTCATTGTTGAAGTAAGTCGCTAAATGGGGCCTGTGTATTCCAGAAACATAAGCCGAATAATGCGCATACATGGTTATGGCTCTGAGTTCCCAAGCAAGAGCTTCATTCAGAACAATGACGATCTCAGTCCGGGTCAGCATCCATCCCTCATCAATCTAGTCGCGGAAGGGGTTCATGAATCCATTGAATCTAATTGGATTCAGGCCAAAGTTGAGCGAACCATTGATGGCAGGTCTGATTCATGCAGATTCATGGGGGAAGGTGCCCGTGTTAACGTGGCTGTGGCAGATAGGATTCTCCTGCATCTATTGAATCATATATCTCAGGTGGATCTACATACCGTCACTTCTGAAATTACTAGACGGGGGATATCGATAGCATGTGCAGTCCATCCACCCAATGTTTCTCGGAGTATGCGAGATTTAGTGGCAACGGGCATTGTCGCGCAGAGCATGCGCTTGGTGAGGGGTGAAAATCGACGTCAGAAAGTATGGTACCTCACATCATTAGGAAGGGAAATGGCCGCAGCGGTGAAGGAGAAGCTTTCGGGGACCCTCGTTCTCGTTCGAAGTCGAACTGGGGATCTTTTGGAGATACCCGCATCAGAGGCGTCTGATCGATTAAGGGCGGATCTTGACCTGCTATCCGTTTTGATGCATGCTCAACATGAAGGTGCACTCAGTTACGGAGATATTCGTTTCGGGCCCATACGAAACAAAACGACTGAGCCGGGTTCGATTAGGATGATGGCTGGTGCCCATTCCACATATCACACTGAACCTCCAAAGACCAGGGAAATACATGGTAGGAATGAGGAAAGGAAATCTCTGGATGTGTGGTTTTCAGGTACTGAAGGCATTTGTACGGTAACTGGAGTCGCTGGCTGTGGAAAGACCACTTTGGTATCTGACTGGTTCAGGACGCGTGATTCTGGGATTGTGGATATGCTCGTCATGTACTATCCGTGTCAGCCATGGGATACCGCAGTAGGTCTGACAACGAGCATATTTCACAGACTTGGATTGGGGCATAAAAATGAAATTGATGATCCATATGATTTGATTTCCGTTCTGCCTCCGCCAGGGAATCCTCTTGATCACGATCTTCTGAGGAGGAGGTTGACTGCTACACTGGTTGATGAAGACGGAGTCATAGGGAGTAAGTCGAAGCTGTTCCTGATCCTCGATGATGTGCATAATCTCGACAGGGAGGGGGTTCGTCTCCTGGGAGTGTTAATGCAGGTTGTAGAGGCCTCACATTCGAGAATGATTGCCATATCTAGATCGTCTCCGGATTTCTATGACAGACGGGATGTCATGACGAGGGGGAGGGTCGCGGAAATCGCCCTAGGGGGTCTGAGTCGAAATGAGCTTGAAATGTGGGTGGAAAGCATAGGTCTCTCGGACAAGATATCGGCAGAGGACCTGCATGAGCGCACGGGAGGTCATCCTTTGGCGATTGAGCTTTTGGAAATATACGGTGAGATGAATCATCGCGATTGGATTCGATTTCTAGATTCAGAAATAGTGGATGTGCTTCCGGATGAAGATCGGTCTATTCTTCTGGCTCTTTCCAGATCGAAAAGGCCCGTGCCTTGGAAAGAATTGTCCGAATCAGTGGGGTATGTGGGTCGGCCTCCGAAATCTTTGATTTCTAGAGGTCTGATGATTGAGCTTGAAGATGGTATGTGGCTCCATGAAGCATTGAGGAGTCGCTTACAGATGCATACAGAGAAACAAGACTGACGTAGAGTCGATTTTTTTGATGTTTACTCCATGTGTCGATTCAACCAATTGTCAAAGTAAGGCTTCGGAGCAGCTCCTGTGTGTTGATCAACGGGTTGCCCGTTGTGAAAAAGAACGAGGAATGGGATTCCCCTAACTCCATATTGACCCGGAGTCAGTGGATTGGTGTCCGTGTTGACCTTCGCAATAGTGATTTCTCTCTCCTCGGCAATGGAATGCAGGACGGGTGAAATCATTTTACATGGTCCGCACCAAGGCGCCCAGAAGTCTACTAATACCCATTCTGATTCTGAAATCACAGATTGAAAATTCGAGTCCGACGCTTCTAAGACTTGGCCCATTGGCTGAGATGTTGACTGTCTTATGTATGAATCCTTGCTGTGACCCATATGGGTATTTCCTAATCTGAACCCCCCCAAGTGTTGAGAACCTCTTTGTTCAGAGGGGCATGTGGACATGCAGATCGCGCCGAGTATCTTGACTGCTGATTTCACACGTCTGGGCGAGGTCCTCGAAGAATCCATCGATGCGGGAATAGATTGGATTCATCTTGATGTGATGGATGGAAATTGGGTGATAAATGAGACCATCACATTCGGGCCTGCAGTCGTACGGTCTGTAAGGGAAAGGGTGGGGCCGGACATCTTCGTTGATTGCCACCTCATGATCACGAATGCTGAGAGAACGTGGAAGCAGTACGCCGATGCAGGGGTAGACCTGATTATTGCACACATAGAGGCGGTCAATGATCCTGCAGGCCTCATTTCAGAAATAAGAGAATCTGGCACAATGGTTGGACTTGTTCTGAATCCGGATACAGAACCTGATTCGATATTGCCTTATCTTTCTGAGTTGGATCTTGTGTTGGTGATGTCAGTCGTCCCAGGCAAAGGAGGCCAGTCATTCATGCCGGAAGTAGAAAGAAAAGTACGCTATTTTAGAGCGGCGATAGATGAACAAATTTCCTCCGGAGGGAGAAAGACGAAGTTGATGATTGACGGAGGCATCAAGGCACACAACGCATCGATGGTAGCCTCATGGGGAGTGGATGTTGCAGTTGTCGGTAGCGGTTTGATAAATAACAAGGCCTCGATTTCAGAGAATATTTCTGAAATACGTTCAAAATAATCGATTTTCATCACAATAGTTCAAATCTGACTGGCTCAGGAGTCGCATATGCCCAGTGACGAATGGATGGAGGAGGAGATTCGGAAGATCGTCCCTGGCTCCGAGATTCAAGTGAGCGACCTACATGGCACTGGGGATCATTTCCATGTCAGAGTTATCTCTGACTCTTTCGACGGCATGCTGCCTCTTGAGAGGCAACAACCGATCCTATCACATTTCATGCCTTACATCCAGAATGGAAGCGTACATGCGCTAGACTTGAAGTGCATGACTAAGAAGCAAGCAGAGGCCTCGGGCAATACAGTTTTCGATCCTCACGGCGAGGGAGAGAAGCAGTTTCTAGGAGTACATATACGCCGACCGAAGGAGGGTCGTTTATGACCGGTTTTAATTGGACATCAGAAGAATTGCAAGGAATAGTGGATAGCAACAAGATCGTACTCTTCATGAAAGGGACGCCCGAAGCGCCTCAGTGCGGTTTTAGCAACAGGGCCGCTTCAGTCGTATCCCAGCTCGGTGTGCCTTTTGCTACTGTGAATGTACTTTCAGATCCACGAGCAAGAAATGCTCTCAGAGACTGGTCTGGTTTCCCAACGATGCCTCAGATTTTCATCGGCGGTAAGTTGATTGGGGGATCAGACATAGCTTTCGAGCTCTTTGAAAGTGGAGAACTTCAAGCACTGGCTTCCAATGCGACGGCCGATGAGTAATTTCAGTACACGTGCCAAACTAACAACAGAGTTCATTGGGACACTGTTCCTGTCCCTTGCTGTCTGTACTGCAGCTGTGCTAGGCACTGCCGAGGCGCATGCTCCATTCGCAATAGCATCCACTCTTATGGTGATGATATATGCAGGGGGGCATATCTCAGGGGCGCACTACAATCCTGCTGTGACGGTCTCAATATACCTCAGAGGAGCGTGCGAGAAATCTGATCTGGCACCATATATAGCGACTCAATTGGCTGCTAGCACAATAGGCGCTCTTATTGCAGTGAACGTGCTTGTCCCTGAGAGTGACGTCGAACGGCTTGTTCTCGAAACAGGGCCCGCATTTACAGCAGAATTGCTGTTTACATTCGCACTTGCATACGTGATATTGAACGTTGCAACATCCGAAACGACGGAGGGCAATGGGTTCTATGGCGCTGCAATCGCTTTAGTTGTACTCGCAGGAGCTCTTTCGGTTGGATCTATCTCTGGAGCCTCGTTTAACCCAGCAGTGACGGTGGCGCTGATTGCTTCAGACGCTCTTAGTGTCGAGGACTCGTGGATACACTTCATCCCGCAACTGGTGGGAGGGTGTCTGGCAGCATTGGCATTCAAGGCCCAGCGTGTTTGAATTGTGCTATCGAACGAGATGATAGGGAGAAGGATTTCAAACACTGGTCTGGAATAACCAATGGTGACGGAGGGTTATTCAGTCAGGAGTTTAATGGGGATTGCATTGGCCGGTGCGACTGCGATTTCGTTTGCACCGATGCTATACGCCATCTCAGGGGAAGGTCCACTGACTGGTGCATTCTTCAGAATGTTGTATGCAATTCCTGTACTTTGGTTAATGTCGGTTATTTGGGGCGGGGCCGATGAAAGAAAAGGACAAGGGAAATTGATAGCTTTTGGTGCAGGGCTCGTATTGGCGTTTGATTTCATTTCATACCATAGTGCAATTGACTGGGTTGGTACCGGAATTGCGACCCTCATAGGCAATTCACAGGTGATAATCGTCACATTATTGAGTTGGTGGTTGTTAGGAGAGCGCCCCAATAAAGCGATTATGATCGCTCTTCCAATAGTAGTACTAGGGCTTCTATTCATCTCAGGCATATGGGATGATTCCCCATATGGGGAAAAGCCGAAAATGGGAGTTATAGCAGGTGTTTTCACCGCGTTTTTCTATTCGGCCTTTCTAATCATTTACAGATATGCGAACAAATCCCTAGCTCCTGCTACAAAGCTTCAATTTGAAGCAACTGCAGGTGGCGCATTTGGTCTTCTGGTCTTGGGCTTACTGCCTCTTAATTCGTTAAATATAGAGCCGATTTCGTTTCAACCAACCTTTCCAGCTCATGCTTGGCTACTTCTTCTAGCGGTCATGTGCCAATGTATTGGCTGGGTTGCTATCACCTACGCACTTCCTCGTCTTCCAGCAGCACATACCTCGTTCGCGATTCTGCTTCAGCCAGTTTTGACGATCGTCTGGGGGATAGTGCTGCTGGGGGAGGACCCCTCGTCACAACAAACAATCGGGATGTTTCTGATCCTGATGGCAGTAATTGGTGTGACTTTGAAGGGTGCTGTCGAGGCTACCGCCACCGATTTTTGAAGTGTACAGGGCAGAGACACAAGCGAGGGGATGGGATGCACTCAGCGAGAACCTCAGTTCCCTGTACGATTTGACTAAGAAGTTCAAGCCTTGATAACTCTTGTGAATGACCACAGCAGTGGATTGAGCCCATTTTCATTCGACTGTGAGTACTTCTGGACCGCCTTCAGTCATCCACACAGTATGCTCGAACTGTGCTACTGGGCCCTTGTCTACACATCTAAGTGCTGAGTAAGATTCCAAGAATCTGATGCTTGTGAGTTTCTTAATCAGCGAATTCCACTTCCTTCTGATGGATTCTGGCTCTTCTCCTGGAAATGGCTTCTCGAGGAGGGAGTAGGCCCATCTCTCTGCAAAGGGAAGGGTAGAATACCTCTCTTCGATGTATCTCGCCATTGTAGCACCAAGCGGCTTGAGTTTTTTCTTTGCTACTGCCCGACGGACGGTTATGTTGCCCGTGACTCGATGGATGTTGGAAGACGTAGCAGGAGGTATATCTTCGATCTTACCGCTTTTTCCAGTGGTGTTGAAAGGTTCGATGGCATAGAACGCATCAACCTCTGGGCCACCTTTGAACGACTGGTTTGATTCCCCACAATCGAAGGAAGGGACGGAGACCCCCGCATGCAAATTCCAGCGTTCTAGCTGGTGACCGCAGAGATTTGTAATGGATTGGAAACCCGCATCTGTGTGAACCTGTTCTGCTGCTGCGCCTACCTGCGCCCATGTGCCACCGGGCACCATCGCTTCGATGGAAGCATCTCTCGCTTCGCGCGCTGCGCGAATTTGGTCTGTGTGCTTACCACCGCCTCCGACTTCAACGGTTAGTGCGTTGTCCGCGAGTGCGCCTTTGATGTGGACTCCCACGTCCAGCTTTACCAAATCACCTTTCTCAAATATCATTTCACCCTCGAAGCCTTCGGGTTTCGAGAGCATGGAATTCGTGGTGTAGTGGGCTGCGATGTCATTGACCGAAATAGTCACGGGGAATGCTGGTGTACCGCCGTGGCGTCGGATGAATCTCTCTGCTGAATCGATTAAATCGTCCCATGACTTGCCGGCTACGATTTCTCCTTTGATCCCCTCTACGGTTCTTCGTGCCACGTGTCCAGCATCTTTCCAGAATTTCAAATTAGATTCTTCCATGCACTCATTACCTCTCTAATTGGGATTATTCCTTCTCTCAGAATCTTGGGCGCGCGAGACGCATTCAGCCCAATCTGTAGGGGCCATGATATCAAAGTACTGGGAAGACCGCCCGGACAGATGGCATCAATCCAATCGATTCCAGCATCGCGGCCGCCCAATTCTAGAGCAGCTCCAGAGCATGATGTAAGCGGATCTGTTCCAGACATATTTGCACTGGTGGCTGATAATGGCCCTGTCTGTCTCACCAATTCTCGGGCTATTGGGTGGTCAAGTATCCTGACTGCGACCCCTTGAGTGCCGAGTCTCGGATCTAATTCTATTTTTGCAGGCAGAAGGACGGTGATAGTGCCTCTTTCGAAAGATGATAGGAATGATCCAAGATTGGTTGGGATAGTAACGTAATCAGATGCCTGCTCTAAACTAATGGCCCCGATTGAAACCGGTTTATTGTGGCTTCTTTTTTTGGTTCTGAATAGTGAGTTGAGATTTTTAGTCGAAGGCAGACAGCCCAGAGCGGGTTGGGTGGTTGTAGGGTAAACACACAAACCTCCAGAGAGAATCCAGTCAACCTGGTCTCGCACCATATTCACCTCAAATGACGTCTAAGTGCCGGGGGAAGGGAGTTCGAGATTACGACTATTGATCCGATGTTTCGATCTAGATTTGACTGGTGGGTGTGTCTTTGCCTGATTCTCTGTATCTCATAGGCCGCGTGGTATATGTTGAACAACGGTATCAAGAACAATAGTTTGCCCCTACTTCTTTCGTCCCACATGGAACTCGTCATTTCGGATCCATCTTCAGCCACTATTGCCAGTGAGAACATCCTTTGGCCTAGTGATCTTGAAAATACCACCCCGGTCAAACGAAAATATAGCCATGTAGAGGCTGTTAGGATTATCACCATCGCAATCCAGTAGTGAAAACTTAGACTCAGCAGCAAATCAGGGTTCCAAATGTTCACAATTCTTCCTCTTGTGATTACGATAAGTACCGCAGATAATAGAGTCATGTCGATGATTAGCGCAGCGGATCGTCTCGATGCGCTTGCTAATATGACTCCCTCAGGCATGGGCCAAGCTGATTTTTCTTGCTTGGCTACGGCCTCTCGGGCGAGGTTGAATCCCCCGCTGTGTATGGATATGGGACTCGAGTGGTCTTGTGTCACGGGTCATGTGACATGGTTCAGATGTCTGAAGGTTTGGTTTGTATCAGACGTTGGCAAACCGTAACGAGGATGAACAGAGATTAAACCCATATCAATGCAGGTTCTGTCCGCTGAGCATGTTTTTCGGGTGGGGTAAGCGTTCGAAGGACCTAGTCGAGTGTCCACTTTGTCAACAGTCAAACAATGCTGAAGAAATGACGTGTAAACGGTGTGGTTACCAATTGGGGCGTTCTGGAAATCAACAGATCGTTCAGGATGTACAGGGACAAGCAAGCGATCTTTTCACAGCGCTAATGGATGAGGCTGAAGAAGAAGTCGGCGAGGGGCCCACTGTTGACTGGAGCCAATCCACATTCACAATGGATGACGTGACCATTGAAGTTTCACAGTATGATGATGATGATGAAGTCGAGTTGTCCACAGCGCCCAGTTTCGCTACGCAATTCGAGGATATGCCGGATGAGGCGAAGACCGTCCTGCCGTCGAATGTTGAATCACATGTGAAAGGGGAGGGTATGCATGGTAGTCCCGATGAGTATGAAGAGTTGCCCGCGGTAGAGGCCGTCCCAGAAGACGATTTCCCATTAGCAGCGGCCGTCCCGGATGAGGACCTCCC
>DANO01000011.1 GCA_002497295.1 Euryarchaeota archaeon UBA171
GATCTGGAAGAGATACGTTGCAGATCGGATCCGCTTGATTTCAATGATGTGCCAAGTGATGTCGATAACAACAAAGAATGCGAGTCAGTGGGGGCCCAAGTTAGCGAGACATTCGCGGTCTTCGGCGCTTTCATCGCCCTCCTCCTCGTAGTCGGTTTATTCGCCACCCCTCTGATCCGTGACCACATTCGGAAACGAATCCAATCATCCCGCTCCGAGGATGAAGGGTGACTCTGAAAATCGGATTGATATGCATGAGTGAGGACCCTACGCAAGATGAAGATTCAGAAAATCTTCCAAATCCATTCGCAGGATTGAGTGGCAACATAAAGGAGAGGATAGAGGAGGAAAAGAAATCTGCAGCCCAAGACGAGCAGCAGGCTGCCCTGGATTTCATCAGGATATTCAGATTGAAGGAACGACTATCCGTTTTGCAAGGACCTAACGACCAGATCGAAGTCATGCTTAGCGGACCGTTGCTTTCTAGGACACTGCACAAAGATCCAATCACATCAGTGGCGTTCGTGGATAGCTCTGTTTGCGCTTCAGTCGGGATGGATCAGAGAATTCATTTCTGGAATTCCGCGACTGATACTGTAGTCAGAACTCTCGATCAAACCGCATACCAGGGCCGTCTGGCAGTGCCTCCAGACAGATCTCTGCTTGCATGTGGATCTCTAGATAAAACCGTCCAAATCTGGGATACTTCTGACGGACAACACCTCCGGACATTGGATCTAGGCGGCTTCGGGGTGCTAAGCGTCGATATCGACCCCAGCGGATCTAGGATAGTATCAGGATTGTACAATGGAAATGTCAGATTAACAGACATAGAAACACTGGAGACGATTATGGAATTCAGAGCACATGAAGCTGCCGTAACAGCATTGTCATTCTCCCCGTTAGGAAATACGCTAGCCAGCGGGGGCGAAGACGGGTCAGTCAATGTCTGGAAACTACCCACTGGCTCTCACATTGCTGGCACATCAGATTTCGGAAAACCAATCAACTCACTGGTAATGCTAGAAGACGATCGATCTGTTGTCGTCGCTTTTGATCACAAGCAGATACACCGGTGGAATACCCATGAACGTGAGATTACCGGAACGTACTCAGGCCATTCGGGAGAAGTCTACTCGCTGTCTATGTCGCCCAATCGAAAACTCCTTGCCAGCGGGTCCAAGGACAATACCATCAGAATCTGGGACCTGGAATCATGTACTGAGCGAAAGACCTTGAGAGGCGGTCGAGGACGAATAAATGACATCAGATTCAGCAACGATGGTGAGCATCTATTCTCAGGAAACTCCGAGGGAGAAGTCGCATACTGGGGTGTTCAACTCGATGTGACACAAAGAGTACTCGACAGGGTCGAGCAGATGTTGGTTGATGGCGGCTTCAATGTAAGGCGGACAAGAAAGCAAACAATACTCATCTCGCTAGCCGTCAGTTGAATCAGAATTTCCTCTTCATTTTCGGCATTTTTCTGCCAGATTCATTATCAGACCCCTCTTCATATTCGTCGCTGATCGGACTCGTAGGCAGAGATAAGTACACTACGATCAACTCCATCAGGTATGTCGCAACAAATATCCCTCCCCACTGCCATACTTCGGTCCATCCTAGTACTGCGTATGCAATAACGGCTGCAGCCATGGGACGGATCCATGAAAGGGACGAACGAAGTGTGAATCCCATCTTTCTGATTGATTGGGACCTCCCCGCCATACTCTTCCCAACAAACACTGGTTCTTGATGTTCGCACCGATATCTGGCCAAACAGCACAGAATTTTCCCCAATTATTATCTCGACATATCCGAGTAAACCGTTCATCAGCGGCAGGTAATATATACAGTGAAGGGCTGAAGGGATAATAATGAGCGGAGCCGATGAAAAACAAATGCTGCCAATCGCACTTTCCGGGGCAATAGGCGTCTTGGCTCTCGCTGATGCTTTTTTGATCACATCTGACTCGGATGATATGTTCAAGATATTACTTGGAATAGGATCTATTGCAGTCTCTGCATTGCTTTTGTTCTCCGGCGGAAACTCAATGCCGTCCTTTCCTTTCGTAGGCAAAGAAGAGGAGCCGGAAGAGGAGCCGGAACCGAAGTTCTGAGGTGAATTAAGATGTGGGAACATAGAAGCATATCAAATACAGAAATGCGAAAATCGAAGACAATCGCTCCATCTGAGACATATGTACGTCTCATGGATGCAATTCAAGATAGCATAAAAGAAGCTGAGAGTAAAGAACTTGACTTTGAGAGATTCTTGAAGCACATACCAATGGAGGGTCCATGGGCTCGTCTGGATGGTAATGACGAGGCTAAAGACAACCCGATCGAGAGATACGTGGGGCCCGGGAAAGCCCGACTCATGAATACGAATTTATTCTTGGGCTCATCCTGGATCGACACTCAGAGATTCAAATTCGAGCGTCGAATTGACACTCCTGCGGATTTCATCCGTCAGAAGACCGTCGTAAATGCAAATATGTGGACACCCAAACAAGTTTCTACGACTCAGACCCTGTTTTTCTGTTCAACAGGGGATGAAGATAGGCTAGGCGGCTCAATCTTGTCCAGCAATGGTAAACCAAAGAATAACATCTCAGATCAACACCCCTTCCTTGGTAAAGGAGACTCGGCTTACGCCGAGTGGGAACCAATTCTTTGGGGGCTTGGGCACAGGGGCGTAGTACCCGGATCCGACCCTCAAGACAAGGTTTACTACCCCTCTCTGATGCACCGTGGAGTCACATTCAACAACAGGCTTGGTTGGACAAGATACTCCCCTGCAGGATTCGGAAAAGACGCTAGTGGCTACATGATGACTAGGCCGTACTCTTGGATATGGCCTGCTGTAGATGGCAATAGAGAAAACGCTACTGCGTTCAATCTGCTAGTGAACATGCCGGACAGAAGAGCATCATTCGGAGAGGATGGCATCACAGATGTCTACATCACCACCGGGAAAACTTCACTTTACACAATGATGGGTATGATGCGTTCCGCCACCGTACGCCAGATGTTCGGCGGGGGGTCCGAACTTGTCCCTCTCGAGTTCCATCTCGTTGAACCAGGGATTGACGAATGGATACGTGGAGCTAGTGATGAAGATAAGTATGCCAGGCTGTTCGAAGTCACGGCTGCCCTGGGCTACTATCTAACGAGCAACGAGACGGGAACTCTTGGCGGGGGCGGCAAGCGCCGACGCCTTGTCGTCTATCCCGATGATCAGGGGAACCTCCTGACCTGTGTCAACGCAAGTCAGGTCGCTGATCATGCATTGAAGACTAATTTCACTGCGTCTCTATTCACCAAACTCGACCAAGCTGACTTCATGAATAGAGTCGCAAGAAGATTCACAGCATATGCGGATCTAGTGGCTCGAAGTGAGAGCAGCAGAGGAGCGAAATGGATAAGCTCAGCATCGGTCAACGGCGAGAGTGTGCAGGGTCCTAACGTACATACCATCCTTGCAGTGCGCGGTTACGACATCATGACTATGAGCGAATACATGGATACCTTCAACGATGTATCAGCTGCCCCTGAGCGCATCATCCGACGATGCATACAGTCCATAGGCACAAATGCCCTAAAGACGCTCTACAGGCTAGATGACTTAGGGGAGATACCAGGACAGTCTCCTTTCAAGCATATCTTCGCCCCCGAGGATGGGAAGCCATTCGTATACTTCACCGATCTTAGGTTCCTTGTACCCAATTCAATAGACCAGATGAGAACTCTGGTTGGTAGCAAGGGCGCGGATAGAGGCAGGATGCGTGATGCCTTCGCTGAGATGACAGGAGCCGACCCCCTCACCGCATTATCGGTCTCGGACGTTTGCCTTCCATTCTTAGCAGACATGGGCGAAGGCACTTGGCAGACAGGTACCGGTTTGAACACAGATGAGATTATTGTGGAGGTCACCATGGCCGTTGATCCTGCCAGAGTTTGGAAATCAATGCTCGAGCCAACATTGGACGAAGTATTTGATATGCCCAAGGGCGGCAAGGGAACAGCGGCAAATATCTGGGGCGATGTTTTCATCCAGAACGAGGCCCTGCATGACAGGATGCGAAAAGATGGACAGGGAGAATTCCTCAAGATACTACAACTTGCATATAATTGGTCAAATGACCATTCAAGGAAAAGGCACAAAGATGCATTTTAACGATCAAGAAGCCAAGGTATCTATGGCTGAATTGCTATACCCCTAGTCATGGATGCCCTACAAGTCCTCATTGCTGCATCTACTGGCTTGGGTCTAGCTGCAGCCTCCGGGTTCAGAGTATTCCTTCCCCCGTTCCTGATGGCCGTTTGGTTGAGGCTCGGTTTTCTTGATGTAAACATAGAAGGTAGCGAATTCGAGGCTTTCTCTTCAGATGTGTCAATCCTGCTTCTGGGCGTGGCATCCTTATCTGAGATAATGGCTTACAAGATTCCCTGGATGGACAATATGCTCGACTCACTTGCGACTCCTTGGGCAGGTCTCGCTGGAATATACCTGGTTGCCGTATCTTTGGAGGGGGCAGATCCTTCAGTCCAATGGGCTCTAGCAATTATTGCAGGGGGTGGTGCATCTCTATCAATCCAGTCTGCGACCGTAGCAGGAAGAGGCCTGTCCTCGATGTTCACACTGGGTCTGGCGAATCCATTTTTCTCTCTCATTGAAGATATTGCCTCTGTGTTACTAATTTTCATCGCCTTATTGGCACCATTGGCGGCTTTGTTCGCATCGGTGATACTCATATTCGTAATATTTCGGAGGAAAATACAGGATCATAACTACCGTCGGCATCAATAAAATGAGATTGCCAATCCCCACAATCGGTAAGAAAAGACTCTTGTGTAATCCTGAAGGCTGTTTAGTTAGGGGTGTATGGCATGCAAATACTGCCCTTATTTCCGCCAGAAACTGTCAGAGATTACCTGGTAGTAGTTCTAGCCATTGCATTCCTCATCAGAATTTCCGTGATAATTGGACCAATTCGACGACTGGCGACATCAATCGATGATGATTTGGAGCAAAGGAGCACCGTCTCAAATCTGATGAACGTGAGTGAGATATTTCTGAAACCTTCGATTCAGAAGCTTGGCAGATCTTTCATTATTGGTGAAGTATTCATCCTCTTCGCACCTATGTTAATTGCCCTCCCTGTGATGACCTTTGTGGGAGCTAGAGAGATACACGCATCTGAACTATCTCCGATATCCTACCCTCTTTTCGCCGGATTTCTTGCCGTGTGGCTGGCTCGAGATATACGCAGATCATCCAGACTCAGAGCATTCCTGGAGGTAACACACATCCGACTAGAGGGAATGTGGGTGTTCGCCGAGGAGGAATTCAAATCGTGGAATCTGAATCAAGACTTCAGAAGATCATGGTTCCTTAATGAGTTGCAGCAGGCTGATCTAAGTGAGACATCTGAAGAAGAGAGCGGATTAATATCAGGTTTCGCGGGTCTGCTGTCAAAAAATCCGATTGCAGTTGCTATTGTAAAGCAAATAAAGCGCGGACTTGACTCCAACATCCTCGCGCCTTTCTCCAGTCAGATACATGCTACTGTGATGAGTGTAATCCGAATGAGAATGAATCAGATAGTCGGGGAGCAGCTAGATGATTTTCGTCAGAAATCCTCGATTAGGAGGGTCAATCTTCTATTCGAGGCCCTGCTCCCTACAATATTCGTAGCAGCACTTTTGGTGCTACACGCAGGTGGGGTTTGACGAAACATTATCCGTATCCCTATGCGAACGTGCCTCATGAATGCCACTAAGATTACCTCGTTTTGCCTATGCCTTTCTATGCTTTCGATTGTTTTTTCCGGGTGCCTCAGTTCAGATGGAACAGAACCTGACTCCGATCCCGAGCTCGATGACTGGAACGTTTTCTACGTCCAATCTGAATCTGAATTACCGGCATGCGGAGCAGACCAAGATGGAAGGCTGTACTACATCGCAGGAGACTCGTCCTTCAAAACATGTTCAGACTACACTTGGACGACCGTCGATTTAACGGGACCTCAGGGGGCCACAGGGGCACAGGGACCGGCA
>DANO01000008.1 GCA_002497295.1 Euryarchaeota archaeon UBA171
ACCGGCCACATTGAAATTCAGAACTAGAGGCAAGCTCTGCCCCCCATTCGAGAGAGAGACTGTGTGGGAGGCCTCTGAGGGCTTATCCTTGCCACCGACATTGGACGAGTCCGATGGAGGAACCTTGCCATCCGGAGAAGCTTTTCTGCCCGTCTCGCTCCAGTCGATCTCTCACGATCCTCGTCTTGCCGATCTCGATGTAGAACCATCAGTAATTTGCTTGATCGATGCCCCCCAGCTAGCCAATGACGATCTTCGTATGATCGGGGCTATAGATGCGCTACGCAGGAGATTCCCTTCTTCTCTAATCTGGGCCCCTGGTATTGCCGGACCCGATAATTGCGCTCTTCTTGCTTGGATGGGGGTCGATCTGATGGACCTCTCAAGATCGAGAAGGGCGCACTCGAGCGGAGTATTGCTCTCTGCCTTTGGCCCCAGAATGCGTGACCCAGACATAGATCATGGAGACTCATGGGATCATCAGATTTCCATATGGAAGGATGCTCTGGCAGAGACAAGAATGGCTATCCGAGAAGGCAGCATCAGACAACTCGCCGAGGCTGTAAGCCTCTCAAGTCCTCGATCAGTCCAGAAGATGAGACGTCATGATGCACATGTTTCGGAGGTGGCGATTAACGACCCTGGACAGGCTGGACTGGCGTCTGCATCTGAACCCGGTAGGGTGTGGGACTGCTCTTCGCGAACATCGAGAGACGATCCGATGATCAGACACTGGCACCATTCAATCGGCAGTAGATGGGTGCCAATGCCACATCAATCGGGAATAGCGGTGCTGCTGCCATGCTCGGCAACGAAGCCATACAGGAGATCACCCAGCCACAGGAAATTCAGAGATGCCATAGCGAGCCGCGCAGTTTCAGAGATCATGGTCACGGCTCCACTTGGATTAGTGCCACGGGAATTGGAGGTCCTATGGCCCGCTTCCTCTTATGATATACCTGTAACTGGAGAGTGGGATATGGACGAGCTTCAAATCATCAGGAAGATGGCATCTGATGTCATTTCTCGTACCGGTTTTGATACTGTAATCAACCATTCAGGAGTCGATTTAATGATCGACGGATGCGATGTAATCGATACTAGGATGGGCGATACTGCTGGTTCGCAGGAGTCTCTAAAACGACTTTCAGAAGAGGTCCAATCTGCTACCAAAGGAGCGAATGCCCTCGAACCTAAGAGAGGTGTCGCCTTGCTCGAGTCCTTCCGATCCATCTCAAGGCATCTCTACGAGGGTGATGCGTGGCTCGATGGCGCCAAGGTGTCCGGAAGAGCTCCAAATTACAGAATCACTCTAGAAGGAGATCAGATTGCGGTGTGGGACAGCTCAAAGGGAAGGTTCGCATTCTCAAAGTCCGTACTCCCCATCCTTCTTGAAAACAATACGCTACCCCTGGTTAATCTTGTTGAAGGCCATACATGGACCGGCGACTTGTTCACATCGAATGTTGCAGGCTTCACGGGATCTCCTCGCATCGGCGATGAGATACTGGTTCTGCAGGCTGGCGCTCTAAGGGGCTCCGCTAGAGCAGTGGCCCCTTCATGGGAGTGGCCGGCGGCGCCGGGGGCACTCGCTCGTGCCAGACACAGACTCTAGACTGCTGCGCAGCGGTTAAAGAGGGGCAGCAGGCCGCCTGCAAACTGAGGTTGGCGCGTATGGCGAGGATGCACAGCGGAGGCAAGGGTCAGAGTGGGTCTTCAAGACCATTTGTAGAAAGCCCTCCTGAATGGTCTGAGACTGATAAGAAGACTATCGAAGAACTCGTGCTCAGGTACGCCGGAGAGGGACGCTCAACTTCCGAGATAGGGATTGTGCTGAGGGACCAACATGCGATTCCTGACGTCAAACTAGCAACGGGGGAGAGAATATCTGCGATTTTGTCTCGCAATGAAATGACGCCCCTATACCCTGAGGACATGATGAACCTCATGAGGCAGGCTCAGAGAATCATAGACCATCTAGAGGCCGGCAATCGTAAGGATATCCACAATCGAAGACAATTAGAACTCACGGAGTCAAGGCTACGTCGGCTTGCCAAGTACTACAGGGAATCTGGAAGAATCTCTTCTGATTGGACATACAAGCGCGACCAACTCAGATTGATGGTCCAGTAGATAGGCCCATCTCAATCGAGCCGGAGTGTGGCGAAGCACCCGGAGCAAGAAGTTCGGAATGGACGCAATTCGCTGTGGACCACATTAGGCGTCATACAACTTGGACATGTTATTGTGGGCAATGACCTCCCATCAACTCCCCTGTTTTTACTTCTGGGCGACACGAGAGACACTGGAAAAACCCCGATAAGGCCAGCTGCCCCAACACCCAGTACGAGGGGAAGATCAAAACCGCCCACATACACGATAAAAGAGAGAATGCCGAATAGAGATGCAGTAGCAACTGCGGGCGCCCTTATCCTGGTACGGGTCAAATAAAGTGAAAGCCCCGCTGTGATCGACATCACAAGAACGAGGATCAACGCTGAGACCAACGGACTCCCTGCCGGAGATGAAGGCGGAGTATAGGAAACCGAGAATATCAAGTCTGGATCAAGATCGGAGTCTTGGAACGATATTGTCTCTAGGAAAACCCATCTACGATGCTCAACTTCCAAATCCCCTCCGGAAACCGCTCCAAATCCTGCTAGGGCTGATGTTCTGAGCCCTGCATCGAGATCAATCTTTGTGAACCAATCACTCTTGCCCGGTTGAATGAATGTGCGTACAAGGTATTCAGATTGCCCTTGCACTCCCGGGGTATAGCGAGCCTCCAAGACAATCGTCACAGGTTCAGATGAGAATGCACGCGTCGCTCCAAAGTCGATCATTATGTCTCTCTGCGACAGATCAACAAGATCTGAACCCACCATCGATTCGATATCTATGCCAAGTCCTGTTGACATGAATGACCTGATGTTCGAGGATGATGTCTGGAGATGTCCAGTAAGCGCTGCTACTTCAGCATCATCAACGCGACCGTTATGCTCCTCGCCCATGGAAAGTGAGTCCTCGTAGGAGTCTAGATTCTTCCACCATGACGATCCCTCTAGCGTGTTGTTGCCTATGTTGTCAAGCCCCCATCGAATCCATTGGGACATCGCACCGTCAACGGTTATTTCCACATCGCGATCCACGATTGAGGCTGTAGTACGTCCACTTATCTTCACATCCAACTTGGTGCCTGAGTCACGCTTCGGCTCCTCTTCCGGATACCAGTCTCCCGTGCCTCCGTCGCTGTCGATATCGACCTCGTAGGTCCGTACCGATTCTAGAGTCGCCCCCGGATGCGGACTAACTCTGAACGTAACCTGGATGCCACCTCCATCGTACGATTCAGGCCATTGCCATACGAATACAAGTCGAACCCCATTTTCGGTTTCAGTCACCACTGGGCTGGTTGTGAGTTGTTGGGAACCAACTGTAGTTGATCCAGAGCTTCGCTTATTCCAGATATCTATCCCATAATGCGTATCTATCTCGACAGGAAAATACGCGATTCCGTCATTGGAAGAAGAGTCTTCCATCTCTGCAGTGCCAAGTGGGAACTTCGCCAGCATTCCTGCATCTGTGGTGTCTCCCCAGAAGAATCGAATTCCTGCATCCTCCCCTGGTGCCGAGAAAGAAAGCGATTGAACTTCCAGTGTGAATCTAATTTGGTCGCCCTCGGAGATTGTACCTGAAGAAACCTGGATTGGGACAGAAAGAATACCATTGGTGACCAGTAGACCAGGGCCTGATGACCCGGAGTAGTATGTGCCTCCTATGTTGACTCCAACAGTCGCATTGAATTGGAGACCGGTCGCTCCTTGAATTTCATATGGGATATCAAAAGTCCACTCTGAGCTCGGATAGTCCCCTTCTACACTCCAAGTCGTACTCCACTTACCAATTTCTATGGCACCCAGTACTGAGGGGGTGACCACTGCTGAATGCCTATCTTCAAGATCGGAGGAGAATGCAGTCATGCCTCCTGATTGGGCCTCTCCGATGAGAAACATTCGGAAACCGTCTTGTTCGCAACATGAACCGTCTTCCTCAACTGCCGAAGTAACCATTACAGGGGCCAAAAGAAGAAGAAAAACAAGAGAGACTGACCTCGCATATCCGCCCCCCATGACAACTCGCCTACCTGAACCCGGCTTGAATCCGCCGATGCATATTGCTGATTGGGACCTATCTGTGAAGCCAAAGCAATTTTCGAGAATTTGGAGACCACTTCTCAACACGAGCAAATCCCTTCCTCTCCAGTTGTACAACTTCCCCGCTTTCCAGATCTGCATCTTCAACTAAGCAACTCATGATGTTCAGTTCGTCCCCAATTGCCATTACAAGCTCGCAAGTAACCGATGAATCTGGACTCAACCAATGAATAATTGGTCTGTCATCATCCCTTTCCACTGAACCAATCTCGAAGATTCCTCCGACTGATTCCACATTTGCAAGCCCCTTAAGCCTGAATGAGTTTTTCAAATCCTCTTTCTCGATTATTGCTGTCCCGGACGCCAGGGAAATCTCCCTCGTACCCGCCTTTTCATCATCTGGATGGAAGGGTAATACGATTTCGCGCGGCAATTCGCCCTGAATTGCAATACTCATCGGATCGGAGACCAATGATATTCTTCTGGAGGTGCTATCGATTGATGCGGCATTTGAAGCCTCGATGGACTCCATCGCAACAGCCACGTCTTTCTGAGTCACGCCCATATCCACCCAGAAAGATCTGAGTGCCACTGGATCGAAACCCCTCCTCCTCATGGATCTAAGCGTCGGGACCCGCGGATCATCCCACCCGCTGTACATTTTGCTTTCGATGCCACGGCGAATCTCGCTGGTTGAGAAAGATCCAGATCCATGGATGCTAACTCTGCCCCAATAGAGGGTTTCTGGATATTTCCACCCCAGGTGGTCGTACAGAAGTTTCTGCTTACGCGTCGAATCCATCAGGTCCTTGCCGCGAATTATATGTGTCACGCCCTGTTCATGATCCTCTATTGCGCTTTGGAAATCAAGCAGGGGCCATGCAAGATACGAATTCCCCACCATGGGGTGGGCTTCATGCTGAATCCTCCATGCCGGCCAGTCTCTCAGGGCCGGATTGGGGAGACTCATGTCCGTTAGAACCCTGACAACAGCATCACCTGGAGAGAACCGCCCATCAAGCATTTTTCCCCATGCCTCGATATTCTCTTCCACGCTTCTACCTCTGTGCGGGCAGGCTTTCTTCGAGACTCTGAGGGCTCGGAATTCCTCCGCGGAACACTCACATACGTATCCCGCACTTTTTCGTATCATCTCTTCTGCGTATCTGATGTACACGGGCATTCTTTCACTTGCCCTAACTACTATGTCCGGCTTACTGCCTGTTAGCCATTCATAATCTTCTATAATCCACTCATAGGCATCCTTCATGGGTGGTTTTACTATCGTATCGGTATCGTCAAAACGAAGAACCATTTTTCCATCATGCATTGATGCGTATTCGTGATTGATCACCACGCCTCTCGCATGGCCAATGGAGAGGGGCCCATTCGGGTTGGGAGCGAAACGGAGAACGACACCTGTGGAGATGTTATCGAGAGGCTTCAAGCCCTCCCTCTTCGTCTGCTTGGTCCTTTGAACAGCTTCCGGGTCTATATTTTCTATCAGGCTACGTACCGATTCAGCACCCTCTGAATGAATCATGGAGTTGGCCTTAGCTACCTCGTCTTTTACGACGAATGACAACTCCTTTGCCCTTGAGCGGAGATCCTGTCGTTCTGCAAGCAGCCTCCCGAGGGTAGACCCTATCTGCCCAGCGCCATCATACTCCAGTGCATTCTGAAGCGCATATTTCCTCACAGTGAGGACAGTCTCTTCATCCCAAGCGTCGCCCATGCCTTACCCCGCCCCCTCCTCTGACAAGGATGAATTCAATGGTTGCTGAACCAAGGCCCCTTTTGAGGTCCTTATTGGAACTGGGACATTGTGCCGTTCAGACCAGATTCGAGATACGGTCGACCAAGTCCACCTAAGATTAGTATTCGGTTCACTTCCGGACGTAAGGATTGTTATTGCATCTACCGTTTTCGAATCGGAAGGGTACCCCGAGCCCACACTGAACCCCACCTCTTCACTAATTTGCGAAATTCTGGAATCTCGCATTACTTTGGCGAGAATCGAAGCAGCCCCTGTGGATGCACATATTGCATCCATCCCAATCTCACTCTTCACTTGAAGCCCGGGTCGAATTCCGGATATTCTCTTACGCATCATTTTCGAAAAGTTGCTTGGACTGCTGCCAAGAAGGTCAACATGCACCCATCCCGTGGAGTCATACTCTGAAACTTCCAGGATCGCCTGAACAAACCTCTCGATTTCAATCAAGTTTAGACTCTTAATCGCCCGCTCTTCATCAATAGACTTAGCACTTATTGGAATTCTACAGATACGCCAATCGCGTTTCTTGGACTCTCTCAATATCGAAGATTCCACCGCACTTCTTTTCTTCGAATTCATTGCCTTGGAGTCCTTTGCACCTATACTTTCCAGATATGGTAAGTCTTCGGACGGTATGCATATCGACGATACTACCAATGGGCCGATCGCAGGGCCTCTCCCTGCCTCATCGACACCGATTATCACCGAACTCATTCTATCAGATCCTTGATAAGGTCCTCAACTGAATCGGCAGGAGGTAGAGAATCGCGTTGAATGGGGACTCTACTTTCCGAGGGCAAATCCTCGATTTCTCCAATCACGTCATCGATGATCCCCTTGTCCAATGCTAGATTAGAACGCGCAATCTCCTCTCTGTTCTGAATAATCTTTTCTTCTTCAGTTCGCCTAAAACCACTTGAAAACTCTTCTGCTGTTATTGTTGAGCTAAATTCCTCGGAGGCGAGGTTCTCGATTTTATTCCGTTTCAATATCCTTCTAAACTGAAATAGCCCTCCGACACTGAGTAAAGAAATCAGGACCAAGAATATTGACTGCAGCAAACCCATGTCTATCGAAGTAGAAGCTCCATCGCTACCTGCAATGAAGTCTCCAGAGAACGTACACGCCGCATTGATCAATTCTGAAGGATTGCCAGCTGGAGACGCAGAAACTTCCATACGAACCGATCCGTCACTCGAATCTGACCAACCGCCAATATTCGTAGACTCACCAGGGAGTATTGGTCCGATTCGAATGGAGCGCTCATTATTCTTCGACGAGTCTACGATGATACCATGTTCTCCATCTCTGTCCAGATCAATTGAGAGGTCGACATAGTCGGATTCCATGCCTATATTCGATATGACGACTTCTAGCAGCAATTCACCTTCATCATTCGTCGTACACGAGGTACTGCCCGTGATTACGATTTCCGCCTCAGATCGAATTCCGATGACAATACTCTCGGAGTCGATTATGAGTCCTTGCGTCATGAGCCTAATCTCAATACCTAGGTCATCATTGGCGGGAGAGCCACTTCCAATGCCCATGTCCAAAGTAATCTTACTTTCCTCTCCACTTTCGATTTCTAGTGTTTGGATGCCGCTTATGCCCATCCAGCTCGGGGCCCCTTCCACGTCTACCGAGTATGTCGTTCGCCCCTCACCCCCATTCCGTATTGTCACATCTAGACTGCATTCGTCGCTGGGTTCCACGTAAGAGCAATCATCTGAATCAATCTCCATGGATCCGGATATCCGTGTTGAAATCATCGCGCCCACTTGAACAGACTCAGTGTAACTCCCGCCAGAAGGAGCAACTCTAATCTCAAAATCGAAAAAACCAGAAGAATCGTCTGAGGATGCAAGTTGGATCCTCACTGTCACATCCTTCCATGGCCCCACGCCTGTTGTCAATGACGAATCTAGCAATATCGCTCCCCATCCATCTTGTGAGATGATGCCGCTACCCACATCAGCGGAGATATCTCCTTGACCTACGATTCCAACATCGATGTTGTCAACCCCATTTCCTTTGTTCAAGATTCCAACTTCTAGTATCGCAATAGACCCCGGGGGCATGGATAGCGATTCTCCGCCGGAGGTTATACCCGCGTCTCTTGTACGGCCGACTTCGAGTCCAAAAGACCACTGATCGCTACCTCCAACTTCATCTAGCACGGTAACAGTCGCGTAGTGTACTGATTTCCATTCTGGTGCGAGAGGCCCTGGATTGGGTGCGTGAATTAACGCTGAAATTGAAACCCCTACATCGCTATCGACATTGATCACCCTTGCACCAGGCTGTACAGTTGGATCGCTCCATTCCCAGCCCCATCCCTCTGGCAGATCGACATCCAACAAAGCGGAACGGGACACCTCGCCATAATTACGTACGAAGATCGTGATTCCTATTGATGAGCCAGGCTGAATTCCATAGGTTCCTCCAGGTATGTTATCGAGACGAATCTTGGGCCTTGAATCCGAGCGAGGGGGGTTGAAATCAACCATATTGTCCACTGCCCTCTGCGATACATTCTCGAGATATGATGCTGTATCCTGATCGATATTAGGGGGTCTGTCAGAACTATCGCAGACCTCATCCATCAGGGACAATAATATCGTACATGATACCAAGTATGATCCCTCTTCTGACGCATTAACTCCATCGTTCTCGTAGAGCCTCGAAAACTGAGAATTAGCATCCAATGGATCGGAGCCAGATTCCAATACGTCTCGATAAACCGTATCATACGCCTCGTCCGTAGGAATCGCAAACTGGATGCCTGCTGATGAACCCTCCATCAAAGACATTGAACCGTTCTCTATTGCTTGATTCATGGCCTGAAAGCTCCCATGTGTTATGGGTCGTGTCGAGTCCCCCCTCATATGCGCCCACGGAATCAACAATACCGGGTCGCTAGGCATTCCCTCTGCGATTGAAGATATATCTGCCATCGAACTAGAAAGTGAGCCAAATCCTGATGATGTCGGATGCTTGGAGATTTCAGTCGCTTCCGGTTGAAGTAGCAGGTAGTCGGATTGCGTCGAAAGAACCTCTTGCCAAGGACTAAGCCCTTCCGTGTAGAATGCAAGATGTCCAGCGATGCCCAGGCTTTCCCCCGTTACGGCCTCAACGCTGCTTTCGGTCGTTCGTGACCCTATAATCCCTTGAAAAGTTGCAGATATGCTCTCCGTCTGCCTGTCCCCTATCATGACTACATCGAAACTACCCGACAGTTCATCCTCCGAAGTTTCAGCCTGCACCTCTCCAAGGGGGGCGCTAGAGATGACGAGCATCAGTACTGCTAGGAGACTCCTCACACAACTTGCTTACAGCGAAGTGATATGAGTATCACCCGTAGATGCTGCATCTTGGCTATCATGCAAGAGGGTCGGGAAGTAACTCTGTGAGGGCATGTACGTCGAACTCTCCTGCGTGTACGGGTACCCTCAGTCCGAATACTGATGATATGGAGGGGTCAATCTCGCCAAAAGAGCCTATCTCCCGACCCCCTATATTCACGACTGCAACCCTCCCCGCAAGCCATGGGCCATATCCTGGAGCACCCTCAGAAAGCACAATTTCGCTTTCATTCGACCCTAAATCACGGAGGAGGGAGAGAGCATACCCCTTTGCTGATGTGAACCCGGCATTCCTTTCAGCGCATGCCCATGCTACGGAGGTCGAGTTGTTGTGGTCTACGACTATAGCGCCGAGTTCGAAGATTCGATGCGGCAACTCGTGATGTCTATTCGCTGCAAGAACTGACAGCAGTGAAGGAAGAACGCTCTGTCTCAATATCCCGTGCTCTCGCGTGATGGGGTTCCTGATCCGAGTCACAGCACCTCCAGAATTCAAACGAACTGCCTCGAAGTCCCGCGCCTCGCTTGTCAGGGTGAGTGTTTGCACCTCGTGGACCCCCAGCGCGCGGATTGATTGTCGAATCCTTCTTTCCATGGATGCCCCCTCAAGGGGAGAGCCGGGGAGATTCATCTCCGAGTTTTGTGCAGGGAGCTGATCGAGACCTATTCCTATTGCGATATCCTCGACGATATCTACGGGGTGAAGTATATCGAACCTCCATGACGGCATTTCAATGACATAGCCCGGCACGTCCTCGTGTTCGCCGTCCCATCTCGAGCCCCCCGATGCCGAACCCATATTTTCTCTACCAACCAGATTGCCCCCCATTCTGGATATCGATGAGCCAACTGCTTCGTGACCTGGGTCCTCTCCAAGTATCATCGATACCAGTGTAGTTGGCACAAGATGCTTTACTGGTTCCATGTCGATGCTCCATGTCGAACCATCAAATTGGGTGACCTCAACTGATTCAATGACCCCACCTCTCTCCGAGAGCGACAGCGCAATGAGTCGTATCGCTGCGATACACGCACGCCTGTCCCATCCCGTGACATCGATTAGGAAGTCCGTTGTCCCGGTAGTCACAGTAGTTGCAACCCCGTTTATCACCGGCGGGAAGGATATCACTCTACCTTCGGAATCCGTAATCAGCGGAAATCCTTCAGAAGGCTCGACCAGATGCGAGTATTCTCTTCCCTTGGGGTGCGATTCAAGAATTCCCACAAGAGTCATTTTTTCCTCTGCACCAAGTGGTGTGAATGCTGAAGACCCATCATCTGAAGTTACTCTGAAAGGACCCTTTATGTTGTTTAAATCATGAACGCCTATTGACACTGCACGCCTGCGCCTCCCAAGTGTAGTATGCAGTTTCTCCTGATGATCCATCAGGGATTGGACAAATTGATCACGCTGGGCCTCGGATGAACCCTGATCGACGCCTCGTACTATCGCTGCAAAAACTTGCGGCCTAACACCTTCCATGGTTGGATCGACAACCATACTTTCCATTCCTTTCTTCACTTGTAGTGAACTAGGTGAAGTAATGCCCCCGAGGAATGACCTAGCGGCGCGTGCCATCGTTTCATGAGATAGTAAATCAGGTCTATCTGGGAATATTTCGATTTCTACCTCCTCGGAGTCACACCTTTCTACAACAACGCCGATTTGGGAAAGCCTCTCCCCCCATGAAGCAGCATCATGAGTGTAGCCATTAGATTTCTGAACTTCTTCAAGAAGAGAATGTTGGAAGGTGACTGTAGGAATTTCAATCCCTCCTCGTCCATGTCGGCAACGGACGTTCCAAACCCGCCAGCCTGAGCCCTGTTTGCATGGCAGTCCCATGATCAATCGCCCTAAGATTGGATCTATTCACCTCAGAAAAAGACGTCACACCCATTTCTCTCAGGATGCCCCTGATTGCCCCATCAACCACTTCATGCCCTCCTTCCAGATCAGGAGATACCACGACATCAATGCCTGCACATTTCGAAATCACAATAGTATTTGCTGAGACTGCCCCTTCTAGCCGAATCATGATCGAACGCCCGCCTGCCGCCAGCCCAGACTTCTTGCTAGCCATACCTATCCTAGGGAGCGCAATCGTAGCCCCTGCCCCATCCAAACTCGCGGCATCCACTAAGATCCCGTCAAGATTAAGATCAACACATCTGCGAGATAGCTCTTCGACCCTGTCGACACGATCGGCGAGTAAAACAAGGGATCCTGGATCCATCCTACTTCTGATTGAGACTATTATGGAATCCAACTCAGCATCATTGAGTCGAGGGAGATCGTCGAGATCAACAATCACTCCCAGACACTTCAAAGACTCCTTCTCGAGTTTAGCAAGGGTCGCATCTCCAACCACGAGTAGGTCCCCATGTTCGGGAGTGCCCCTGACAATGCAGGGACCAATTCCGTTGGCATCATCAAGAATCGGAATCCAAGGTCTTTCCAGAACCAGTTCGTGGCTGTCTTCCTTCGGCCCCCTTACATGGATCCCAGTTTGAACATCGACACACGAATCGATACGGCCAGATCCAGAACCAACGACTCCGATGCCTGAGAAACTCCCTCCTCTGTCGACAGAAGGTTGCTCATCTATGAGTGGGGCATCGCCTGCGTTTAGGACAAGAGAGCCATCCGGGATATCAATCCCCAATGACGACATCAAATCCAGGGCATCCTTGGCCATATTTTCGGAACCTCTTCCAGACACAACCCCCTGAGGAACATTGCCGCAGCCTCCGCAGATAATTATCTGTCCGCCAGTCATCCCAATACCCGGGTTGTCTCCGGATGATCCGATTATTATCACCGTACCCCCAGACATCCCAGAACCGGCATTTGAACCCGAATCGCCTCGAATGAGAAGTGTGCCACCAGACATCCTGGCTCCGGCGTTATCATCGCTAGATCCGTGAATCACTATCGAGCCACCGGTCATTTTGAAACCCACACGCGAGCCAGCATCCTTCTCCACCACCAATCTACCAGAGGACATCCATCCGCCTGCCATCGACGCAACAGATCCTTGCACGGTCGCAGTCCCTCCTCGATTCATCAGCCCGGCGCCTTCTCCGAGATTTCCAAGGAGCAGTGACCGCGACTCATCTGGCAGTAGGCTGAGCGCACCAATCTCGCCGTTTTTCGGCTTCTCGTCACCTTCTCTGCCCCATCCTATGCGTACGAGTAAATCACGCTCAATGGCCTGAACAAGCATCCTGTCCAGATCGCGATTAAGCTTCTCACTTCTATCGGACGCCATCGACTCCCTCGGCCCGTCCCCTGCGTGGCATGTCTTGAGCATGACGGGATGTAGGCGATATAATGCCGCTAATCGCCCAATCTTGATATCCCTCCGAAGGTAGTGGGTGTCATGTCCTCGGTGAGAGTGGCCATCAATGGCTTCGGAACGATAGGAAAGCGCGTCGCTAGAGCAGTACAGGCCCAGCCTGATATGAGGGTCTCTGGAGTCACCAAAACAGGTCCAAGTCACGGATGCGGTCTCGCACAGAGGCTAAACCTCCCATTGTATTGTACAAGCGACGACCGAGAGGATATTGCAGCCTTCGAGAAAGGAGGTTACCGCGCTGAGGGCGGTCTGAGCGATTTGCTGGCTGATTCTGACATCGTGATAGATTGCGCTCCAGGGAAAATGGGGCATGCTAATCATCAGAAGTACGTTGATGCTGGAATAAAGCACATCTTCCAGGGAGGAGAGAAGCACAGCCTCACCGGGCTGAGTTATACATCTTCTGCCAACCACAAAGAGAACATCGATGTCGATGGCACCAGGGTCGTTTCTTGCAATACAACAGGCCTTGCGAGAACCCTAGTTCCGCTGAGGGACGCCGCGGGAGAGCTATCGGTGGAATGTACGATGATACGTCGCGCAGCAGACCCGGGCGACTCCAAGAAGGGACCAATTAACGCGATAGCCCCGGTCCTGAAAGTTCCGAGTCATCATGGTCCCGATTTGATGACTGTGGCAGGGGGAATCGGAATTACAAGCCTTGCAGTAGCCGTACCCACTACGATAATGCATGTCCATTCGATTGTCGTCGAACTTCCGGACGGCCATGGGATGACCACCGATAGCGTTCTCGACCTATGGGCCAAAACCCCTCGCGTGATTTCCATGTCTGGTTCTAGAGATAAGATCCCATCCACTGCAGAAGTTATGGAGATGGCACGAGATATCGGCCGCCCATGGGGCGATTTACATGAGATATTCGTATGGACCGATGGTGTAAGTCTGGATGGCAATACATTGAGATATTTTCAGGCCATACATCAGGAGAGTGACGTGATCCCAGAGAATGTCGATGCTGTCCGTGCCCTCATGGGCATTGAGCACGATTGGAGAGCTTCGGTTGAGATCACGGACACTTCGATTGCGGCTTCTCTGGTTTGATGCCAATAATGCCCATTCCCCCTGAAGGGTGAAAAGTCTGGCCGCGGCCCCCGCTAGAGTATGATGGGCCGTTCACGAGCACGAGCGATGATCCTCGTCATCATTGTCGCATCCCATGCAACGGCCTCTGCAACTGCAAATTCATATGCTCAAGTGTACGAAGATGAAAGCTCGAATAGCAATCACGTCGTCACTCCCTCGCCATCAATGGCCTTCGTGGATTTGCTCCCTCCCTCGAATTTGATTCATGGCCCCTACGGCGCATACGACCCACTTCAGAATCTTCAAAATACATATTCGTTGATCGAAAGGATGGAATTCAACGGACTAGTGATTATCCAATCGACCTCTACCGATTTAACAAATATGATGGAGGTCGTAGTTGCGTCAGGGGGGATATTCCAGGATTTCTATCCAGATCATGCTGCTATATTCAGTGTCACGCAGGGGCCGGAGGGAATCAGCACGATTGAATCGCTGTCCATGGAGCAATCAGTACGATGGGCGGAACCACTTCCGACTTCTTGGAGGATAGACCCCTCCATTGTAGATGGCCATAGGGCACTTTTGGATATCGATGTTCATCTAACCAGGAATATAGAGCCAGCCGAACTTAAATCCCTGGAGGAGTCACTACTCCAGTTCGCATACTCGCCTGGATCCGATGTGAGGTGTGAGGATAGATTGTGTCAAGCCAGGTCAATCGATTCTCTTGTGATAGCAAGACTGCTCATCGATGGCCGTGTAATGCACATTTCTGAGGGCGCTAGCATAGTGGCCCATGATGCAGACTCGAGGTCGGCAATGGGCCTATCTCCGATTTCTCACGCCCCTCCCTTGGATTATGACGGCTCGGGCGAGATAGTATCGATAACAGATACCGGCATCGATGAAAATCACCCATCAATAGATGATAACATCAGAGCTGTCTACAATCAGTTCGGCCCCGATAATTCAGCATCAGACACAAATTCTGGCCACGGCACTCACGTCACGGGAATCATCGTGGGAAATGCCTCCGGTGATGATCAGACTCTGGGTATAGCACCTGCTGCAGAGGTCAACTTCTATCAAATTGAGTACGACACTTCCGGTCTTCTAGCTCGCTGGGGGACAATATACAGTATGTTCTCGCACTCGCTGAATAATCAGGCTCGGACTCATTCCAATGCATGGGGGAGCGTGAATCAACCTGGCGAATACACCACGGATTCGAATTCAGCGGACTCATTCGTTGTAGACCAGCCATCGTATCTTGCAGTCTTCGCATCTGGGGATCTGGGATCCACACAAGGAGCAACCACTACGCCGCCTGGCACTGCAAAGAATGTACTTACGGTAGGAGCATCGACCCAAGCCTCGGGAGGGGAACCGTCTCAAAGCTCACCATCATCAAACAATTCGGGGGGGACTCTCGACGGGCGAATAAAACCTGATCTAGTGGCTCCCGGCGGCGAGATATGCTCTGCACGTGCACAGGAAGCCACAGCAGTCCCCGGCCAATCCTGTTCTGATGCGTTACATGGCG
Source organism: Euryarchaeota archaeon UBA171 (assembly GCA_002497295.1). Taxonomy (GTDB): domain Archaea; phylum Thermoplasmatota; class Poseidoniia; order Poseidoniales; family Thalassarchaeaceae; genus MGIIb-N1. The sequence continues at coordinate 15,243 of DANO01000008.1, forward strand.
ATTCCATTACTCCCCTCTATTTCTCGGACAGCGGATCATCCATGGCCACCGGGACTGCCACAGGTGCAGCCTTGCTCGTGAGGCAGCATCTCAGAGAGGACCTTGGAATATCCGAACCAGATGCATCTCTTGTCAAGGCAATTCTAATCAATGGAGCATCTGATCTAGGTCAACCAGACATACCTAACTCTAACGAGGGCTGGGGCCAAATCGATCTCATGAGAACTTTGAGCCCAGTCTCGGCTGATGGGACCGCCCTCAATACACTCATGGATTACGGTCACGAGCTTAGACCGGGGGAAGCACTAGTACAACTCATCGATGTCCAACAAGGCCCTCTAGACATCACCTTGTCATGGACGGATCCAGAAGGTTCGGTAAACGCACTGGATAGCGCTTCGAGGTTGATCAACGATCTGAATCTGCTCGTGACAAGCCCGAGCGGCGTCCAGTATGCTGGAAACGCCTTCTCTCAAGGATTCAGTACCCCCTCCACGACTGCTGACCACCTGAATAACGTCGAGAGACTGCGTCTGCAAGATGCTGAGAGTGGCACATGGGTGGTCGAGGTCAGAGACGTCGCAGGAGTCACTCAGAACGGTTACTCTCTGGTAATTACTGCCGATGCACAATGGGTAGATCACGCAGATTTCACAGTACTGGATGACTCACTGAGAATTAATGATGATGTGATATTCGAGGGGGAACAACTCCTGATACAGATGAAATGGCGTAATCAGGGGAATATTTTGAGCGGATCCTATAGTGTCGAGATATTCGATGTAACGGAACAGGAGAGCATAGCCACTAATGCAAGACCGCGCCTCTCGCCGGGAGGGACTGAGACCTGGGCGGTACAGCATGCATTCCAATCCGTTGGGGCGCATCTGCTTGAATTGAGGATCGACGTCGGTTCCGACGTGGTAGAGTCGAATGACGAGGTTGCAGGGTCGAACAACAATATCGCTCAATTGGAGATACAGGTGTCCAAGCAAGGTCTCGAGATCACCCCGTTAATGCAGGATGGCTCTTTGCCTGATTCTGACGAGATTGACTCAGCATCATCCAGAGTTCTCGATCCGACCTCAGAAGTCACCTCAGCATTTGATTTCATAGTGACAAACGTTGGTACTTCGGATGTTACGATATCTCTCATCGCCACTCCTGTCAAACAGGTGGTCGACGGAGGCGCGCTGGTAAATCCCGATGACGAGTGGGCTAGGGTAATTTCGGAATCAGGCCCCATTGAATTAGCCGCCTCAGGCCAACCCAATGACAACATCACAGTAACTTTGACCATGACTGACGAAAGTGCCGATCCCGACGCACAGGGTACGCCCATTTTTGCAGTGCCAGGGGATTTCATGTCACGAGTCATTGTGAGGGATATCCAGAATCCCACCGTCGTCAATAGCAGGTCATTCGAGGTCGAGGTCCCTCGCGTCGAGGGACTCCAGATACTCGCTAGTGGATTGGATGACTTCTCTTCCCGGCCAGGAAACTTCGCCTCTTTCGATATGGCGGTCCTGAATACGGGCAATGGGGACACGGTGTATGAGGCGCAATGCTCCTCTGTCAGCGGCTGGTCGACGCGTATAGACTCAATCTTGTCAGATACAGTTCTACTGCCCGAACTGGCAAGATTGGAATATATCACAATACCAGTATCCGTCTTGGTCCCTCCTGCGATCATGGGGTTGCCTTCGTCTGGACATGTAGAGATCGTTACATGCACGATATCCTCCCCTGACGGGGACGGTCCCAGCGAAACCATACAAGCATCTCTGGTGGTTGAAGAGAGCAGGGACTTCACAACGAAGCTTTCAGACGGCGACGGGAATGAATTAGCCCCAATCGCGGCTTCGGATGACAGGCCAGTGCTGAATATGATCAGGGAGAACTCAACGTTAGAAATTTACAACAGAGGCAATATCGACATGCAAATGTCCGTGACCATCAGACTCTCGGACTCAACGTGGGGGCTGGAAGCAACTCTAAATCCTGAATCCCCCAATCCTGTGATGATATCTGTATTTGATGGTGGGGCCTCCATTGAAGTCTCTATTGAGGCCGGCTCGATGGCCAGCATCCTGGCAACTTCGATAGCGCCACCAACAGCATCCATGGGGGATCGCGCATTACTCACGTTCCGAACCACGGAAGGCCAGCAAGTCACAGTGATCGATTCTTCAAGATTCATTCTCCAACCACGTCTGGAGATATCCATGGAGGCCCCGGAAACCCTTGAACTGTTAGCAGGCGAATTCGCAGAATTCCCTCTTGGCATATCAAATCCAGGGAATGTGCGGCTTGATCTGTCGTGGGCCTTCACGGGAAGTGCCGATGGGTGGTCAATCGGTCTCCAATCGATTTCCCCCTCTTTCATCGAACCGAATCAAGACCTCACACTGGTCATGGGCGTCGGTGTTCCTGCTGGTTGGCCGGTAGATCAAACAGGAGAAGTAGTTTCAATCATCGTTGAAGGCTCGAATGAGCTGCTTGAAGACCAGGTTGAACTACAGTCGGCCGACATCCAGGTATCGGTCAGGGAGACGTGTGGATTTTCACTCGAGGCCTCCGAATATCCTTCGGTAGAGGCGGGGGACTACGCCATATTCTCCGCAACTGTGCACAATGTAGGCAATATCCCATCCGCCCTCAGCATGGATGTGACGCAGGAATCAGACGTATTCTCGGAATTGAGTGCCACAGGGGATCTAACGGAGATGGCACCAGGGGAATCGAGGACTCTCGACTTCACTTTGGGCGTAGACAAGGAAGCGACCCCAGGGATTGAAAACTTCCTCATAACATTCTATCCGGTAGGCCAGTTCTGCGATGAGACTAATTTGGCTTTAGACGAGCCTCAATCGGTAACGGTCTACGTCTTACCGGCCACCGGAAGCGGGATCGGCAACTCCCTGCCTCCATTCGTAATGCCGCTTGTTTTCATACTACTCGTCTTCGCCGCAACAGTCGGAATAATTTCACTGAGACGCTCATCGCCTGAATCAGAGAACTCGGGGGAGGACTTGATTCCCAAGGGCTCCGCCCTTATGCAGGGCGAGGCATCTACGCGCAGGATGAACGCACTGTCCACGGAAGCCGCCGATGAAACCCTTAGCACCATCGTGAAAAGAGGCGATATGGAAGCCGTCATTAGGGACTCGATGCCCAAATTGGATCTGCCCCCCCTCCCAGGCAAAAAAACCCCCCCGCTACCTCCAAGCGGACTACCGGATGGCTGGTCAATGGACCAATGGAGAGAGTATGGTTCCGAATGGCTCAAGGAGAACCAAGGTTAAATCCGCAGCAGTTTAAGAACAATCGACACAGGAGGTAAACTAATGGTGTCCTGGGAACGCAGTGAATCGATAATATTGTTCGGCCCCCCTGGCGCTGGAAAGGGCACACAGTCCGGTCTCATATCTGAAATAACTGGGAAACCGCAGGTTTCCACGGGAGATATGCTGCGTGAAGCAGTAGGCGAGCAAAGTGATGTTGGCAATGAAGCCAAGGCGTACATGGAGAAGGGCCTACTAGTTCCCGATTCGATCATCATCGAACTGATTAGAAGAAGGCTTCAGCGGGAGGACGCGTCAGACGGACTTCTATTCGATGGATTCCCGCGTACGATTCCTCAGGCCCAGGCCTTGGAGGGCCTGACTCCCGTATCCATGGTTCTTTCTCTGAACGTGCCCGACGACATAATAATCGGCAGGATTACTGGAAGGAGAACCGACCCAGATACCGGCGAGATATACCACATAGCGCATCGCCCTCCTCCGGATGACGTAGTCGATCGGGTCATCCAAAGGACTGACGATACTGAGGAAACCGTCCGTCAAAGGCTCTCGACATTCCATTCGCAGACAGCACCACTGGAATCCTACTACAGAGAAAAAGGGATTCTGGTAGAGATCGACGGTGCGGGCCCGATGGGCGAAGTGTCCACATTAGTCCGCGATGCGGTCAATAGGCGTACGGAGGGATAATCGATGGGAGCCAGAGGCAGGACTAGGCCAAGAAGGGCCAAGATCGCCTCCGACGCTGTAGGCAGCCTTGCAAGAATATGGCTCATCGACCCTTCTTCAGAAGTCGCACAGGCTGCCGGATCCGCAATGCTACGAACCGCTCGAAGAAATCGAGTCAGAATTCCAGGCGAACTCAGGATGAGGTCCTGCAGGAGCTGCAGGAAAATGCTCGACTCTTCAAACTCAAGAACACGGATAAGGGCCGGCCAGGTTATCGTAACATGCGTGAAGTGCGGAAGGACCCACAAATATCTTGGAAGTGATTAAAATGTCTGAAGTCAAAGTTCCCAGATCCATTATGGAAGCGGCAAAATCAAGAGACCTTCAGACCACAATAAGGGTTGGAAAAGGGGGCCTCTCAGAATCTGTGGTGAATGAGGTGAACGACCAACTCGGGTCCAGGCCCCTCGTCAAGATTAAGCTGAACCGGGGCGTAGCAGGGGAGAAAAATACGAGACTTAGCATAATTTCAGAAATCGAAGGAAAAACGAATTCACATGCGATCTTCATCAGAGGCAACGTGGCTGTTTTGTGGCGACGCTGAGGAATCCGACAGGTAGCCTTCATATGGTTCACTTGGAAGGCGAAAGCATGCCTCGCGCAAAATGGCATCGAAGTCCAATGAATCTCTCGATTTTCCTCGTAACTTGTTTGGCATTGATTCCCGTGGTCACGGCTGGCGCTATTTCCACCACTGCTGGAGGGTGGACCCCGCCAGAGAGTATGCCTGGATGGATCACGCCACTGGCCTTTGTGATCCTCATCGCAGTATACGCTTTGATTGTCTTTGAGGTCGTACACAGGGCGCTGGCAGCCGCTATCGGGGGAATCGCTGTCGTAGTCGCACTCCATGTAGTGGGCGACGGGCCAGATCTGGGAACTGTTGTCACTTGGATCGACGAAGAGACTCTGGGACTGCTAATCGGAATGATGATCATAGTGGATGTACTAGCGAAAACCGGTCTCTTTGAATGGGCCGCAGTACAGGCATATGCCTACAGCGGAGGCTCAATTTGGAGACTTTCCATAATCCTGTGCACAATTACGGCAGTATTTTCGGCATTCCTCGACAACGTGACAACGATCCTGCTGATTGTACCAGTCACTATCCAGATTTCCAAAGTCCTCGATTTAGAGCCCGTACCTCTGATTATCGCAGAGGTGATGTTCTCCAACATTGGAGGCGCAGCAACACAGATCGGAGACCCACCGAACATAATAATCGGCGCACAACTCTCACCCCAGGCTCTTTCAGATTATGACATGCTAGCTGGACAGGGAGTCACATTCATTGATTTCATAGTCCACGTTGGGCCCGCCGTAGTGATCGCAATAGCCCCTTCATTCTGGCTACTATCGCGCCTTGAATCAAAGGGACTCTCCGGCGCCAGGCATCGCAATGTGGACTTGTTGCGGCTTAGATATGGAATCAAGGACATGAAGCTGTTAAAAAAATCAGGCGCGATATTAATGTTGGTCATTATCGGATTCTTCGCTCATTCAGCATTTCCCCACCCGCTACTAACGGTGGCCACAATAGCCCTTGGGGGCGCGGTTCTGATGCTACTCTTCACATCACCACATCACGTAGAGGAGCAGCTCGATGCAGTGGAATGGACCACCATCATATTCTTCGCAGGGCTATTCATTATGATCGGAGGACTCCAGTACATGGGTCTGATTGATAGTATTGCTGATGGTATTTCTGGCATCATTTCCAGAGCCTCTGAGGACAATAGGCTCATGGTATCCGTGGTGTTGCTCCTATGGGTCTCTGCGATAGCATCCGCATTCATCGATAACATACCATACACGGCGACAATGGTGCCAGTTGTAATCGAGCTAGCTAATGATCCCAATCTAGGGCTCGAGCTCGGCCCCCTTGCATGGGCTCTAGCCCTGGGAGCCTGTCTCGGAGGAAATGGTACAATCATAGGGGCATCCGCCAACGTAGTGGCCGCTGGTCTTGCTGAAGGGTCGGGCAACGACATATCCTTCAATCGATTCTTCAAGACCGGATTCCCAATAATGATCCTGACCATAATGACCTCAACGGTCTATGTGATCGTCAGGTACGCCATCGTATGGGAGAGCAACATCATACCATTCATACTCATAGGAGGCATGATGGCAGCATCGCTGTTATGCACTCCAATCATCTACGGAAAGTTCGCAGATTCCGTTGACGATTCGGAAGTCGAGTGATAGCGCCTACGTACATCGTTCTCTAACAACTTATTACGGTCTCATCACCCGTCTACTTGATATACCGAAGGCAAGTCGCAGGGCTGCTTTTAGTGCACCCCTTCAGCGATGCTGAGGGGGGAAGTGGATGAGGCCGCGTTGCCCTGCGGGGAGACAACGTGGCCTAGGAATCCAACGACGAATCGAGAAGCCTGGACACCAGAGGACTCACCAAAGGTGAGGAATCGAATGTACAACAATTGATCCTGATGCTACAACCCGACTGGGGGA
>DANO01000030.1 GCA_002497295.1 Euryarchaeota archaeon UBA171
AGTCATCGGATAATACGATCCGCCCTTCACAGTGGCATCATTGGCCACAAAAAGGCATTCTCGCCCGTTGACTACGCCTATCCCAGTGATGATACCCGCTGAATATGCTCGGCCATCGTAGAGGCCATCTGCAGCAAGGGAAGAGAGTTCTAGGAACGGGGTGCCTGGGTCACATATCTCTGCTATTCGTTCCCTTGGTAGGCGCTTACCCCTATCTCTGTGGAGTGACACGGCGCGTTCACTGCCGCCCTGCATAGCTGCATCGATTCTCTCACGAAGCTCCTGAATGAGGGCAGAGTTACGCTCAGAGCGTGATATCCACGCCTCATCGCCGTGATTCACGCGCGTCCGCAGCTTGGTCATATGACCTTGTGGGAGGGCTTGTGGACTTGAATGCCCCGAAGGATTCACACATTAGACCTCATCTCGAAAGACATGGTCGACGATTCAGACGGTAGGCGGAGGTATACTGAAGACGACATAGGGATATTCGTGACGCTGGTTCGCGATGATGGTACCTATGTGGAGGCTGAGATCGTGCGTGTTTTCTGTCCGGTGTGTGGCGAGGAGTTCATCGGCACTAAGCGTGATGCAGGTGGCTTCATAGCCGGCCACAGGGCCTATCATGAGCATGAAAATATGAGCGACTTGATTGCTGAGTCGATGGGCGGGGTCTGACAATCCGACTATTCGTATGCCCATTCTCCCTTCCGTATGACCGGAGTTCTGCTGCCATCCTTTGAGATTCCATCTATGTCGAGTTCGTCCGATCCAATCATCCAATCGACATGTATGTTAGACGCATTTCCACCTGCCTTGGTGACTGATTCTGGATCATCCCCTATACTCCCTCTGAAGCACTTGGAATAACACTGGCCAAGTGCGATGTGGCATGATGCATTCTCATCGTACAGCGTATTGAAGAAAAGGAGTCCTGAGGCGCTTATTGGAGAAGAATGGGGGACTAGTGCGACTTCGCCGAGTCTTCTCGCACCGTCATCCGTGTCAAGTAGCTTCAGGAATACTTCTTCCCCCTTTTCTGCTCTCGCATCGACGATCTTTCCAGCCTCGAACCTCACCTCTATCCCATCGATGAGCGTCCCCCTGTATACCAGTGGTTTCGAAGCCCTTGCAGTGCCATCAACCCTATCTGCATGGGGTGTTGTGAAAACTTCCTCAGTGGGGATGTTCGGCGTGCACTCGATCCCGTTTTTGGCGGTACTCGCCCCACCCTTCCATGCATGCCCTTCTGCTAGGCCTATTGTGAGATCAGTCCCGGGGGCTTTGTAGTGAAGGGAGTGGAAATCTTGTTTATTCAACCATTCTTGTCTGTTTGTTAGAGTCTCCTGATGCGACTTCCAAGCTGCTATCGGATCCTCATTATCAATCCTTGATATTGAGAATATGGCCTCTGCTAGAGCGGCGACGGCCTCATCGTCTTCCTTATCCGGGAAGACTTGCTTGGCCCATGCAAGGCCGGGGTAGGACACTATATTCCAATTGGTGGAGAAATTTGTGATCCTCTCCATGGCTGGTTTTGCAGCTAGAGACATCGACTTTCCGGCTCTCGCAACTCTGGAGGGGTCTTGTCCAGCAAGGAGAAGTGGGTTTGCTGCCGAAATCGCAAGTCTTGCAGTGTTATTGTCAAATGCCTCGGCCATAGCCCTGTACATCCAATCTGGCGCTCTATCCAAGCTCTCGTCGGATGCGTGTTCATATCGAGCTAGGGTCAGATCATCATCGGAAAGCATGGTTGTTACAATGCCTGCTCCATTTCTGTATGCCTCGGCTGCCAGTCTTCTGACCAGCGGAAGTGCTTCCACTGGTGCTGTGATGATCAGGTCTTGTCCAGGTTGTAGATTCAGACCGACTCTTATCGAAACTTCAGCGAGACGGTCTAACATCTCTGGTTCAAAGGGCAATTCGTCATCTGCGAGCGCGTTCATACCTCTAGTTGATACGGCGTTGCGTTTGAATGTTTGAATTGGACCTAAACACCCAGAGTGAGCCTGAACACATTTCTGAGGGCGGGTGCCATGCCAACGACCATCAGGCACAATGCGATAAGAACTCGGAGATGCTGCTGCCTATATTCGAATATGGCTTGCGAGTAAAACCAGCAGATGACGCCTGCAATGCCGACTTTTAATATTGTAAACGTCAGAGAGGTATCCAGGACGTCGGTAACCATTGAGCTAATTACATGCTTCTCGGTATATCCGAAATAATCTATTCCTATCCACGTAGCGATGCCATCTCCTATCTGGCCACCAACTGGAAGAAGTACAGCAGGGCTTGCAAGAACCGCTTTCTTCCTGAGTTCGTCGATTTCTTCGCCCAAGGCGGTTTTAGACTCGAGATAATCGCCCTCAGTGACTCCCGGAGGTAGTACTCCTGGGGTGTATCCCAGTTTGAGTGATTCCTCAGCAGCATCCTTGCCGAATGAATGCAGAGCATAGCAAACAAGGATTGGGACAGCGAATACGATTACTATCGGCCATGCAGTCATCTCAGATGTTTCTCTACCTATGGCAAACCCGGCAAGCATCCCGAAGAGTACGATTGACCCTCCTACCCCAGTGGAATACACGATTCGATGGATGTGGTCGAAGCGCTCCACATATGAGCCTGCAAGCCAATATGGGGCGGTGACTCCAAACATCGCGATGATGAGCATTACTTCCCGATCGTATGCCTCCGAGAGTATCTCGACATTGTCGCTGCTTAGAACGCTCATTCCATATATGGAGGCCTGCGCGGCTATGAGAAATGCAGAGAAATGCCTTGTAGCTGCATTCTTCTCAGCTTCTGTTTCAATTGTGCCGTTTGATACCTTGTGGCCGATAAGTCCAGCGAGGACAACCCATGCCGCTGTCTGAAAATGGACTCCTGGACTTACGAACCATGGAGCAAAGGAGCTGCTGAAGAGACCTGCGTCCTCTATGACCTCTCCAAGAGGGGCCCACAAAACCCAGGGGAGGAGTGCGATGAGCATTGCATCGGAGCCATCGATACCAGCGATCCTCAGTAGTCCTGATAATGATACTACGAATAACGCCAGACCAATTCCATATGAGGCAGTGTTGACATAATTGTAACCGCTATCCCCACCTGACTCATTTAGAATCGAGTCGAGGAAATACGTGTAAACTGCCTCGGATAGTGGATTCTCTATATCGAGAGCATGTCCCGCCATGCCGATACCGAATAGTATCATTACGACCAGTAGGATACGTATCGCCCATCGCTCGTAATCATAGAGGGTCTCGAGGGGGTTCACGAGGATTGCGAATCGACCCATCTCCTTGAGGGCATCGGCGCATGGAGTATTTTTTCCAAGTCACTCTTCCGAGTATGTGACGCTCTCATCGTCTTCTAAATCTACCATATCGTCAATCTGTGATTGGTCTTCCATATCCACTTGGGAGTTTTTGAAACGGCGATTTCGTCGATTTCGAGCATCTGAGAGGCCGGGCACCAGATCTTCAAAGCCAGACTGTTCTTCGATTTCTGAATCTCTCACCTGATAGCTTTCTAGGCTCCTGTCTTCTATGCGTCGCCTCCTACCATCTTTCTCCATGCCTCGGATGACCGTGCTGTGTTCGGCGCCATCCAATAGCCCCTCTATCGCCGTGCAGGCCATCATGAGTCCCGCCTCATCTCCAATCACCACAACGGTTGAGCCATGAATTGCAATCTCCGTGCCGGTGAATCCCTCTATCAGAGTCCTGATTTTACCGTCTCTTCCGATCAATCTGCTCCTCATTCTTCGAGTATGGTTGCCTCGTCGGCCGACCCATTCCCTAATGTCATACATACGCAGAAAGGTATCGTCGGAAATTAATCGAACTGCCCTATTAGGAGCCAATCCCCTCCCTATTGCCCTGATTATATCTGGTAGTTTGATTCTGTGAACAGGATCGGCGTCTTCGGGCCATAATGCAGAAACCTCTCCTGTTTCAGAATCGATGTGTATCTTCACCCCAGCAGCATCTTCGATCATTTTACGAGTTGCTCCGCCCTTGCCGATGAGAACTGCAATTCGTTCTTTGGGGATCCTCGTCAGCGGCTCCATGACAACTCAACCGATAGGTCCTTCTTCAATCCAATCCAGGAAGTGGTTCCAGATTTGGCGCTGGATCCTCAATCACTCTCAACAGAGATTCCGCAGTATCGACAGCCATTCCATTTCGATTCGCCCACTCAACTGTTCTCGTTACATCCCTGACAAGGAACTCCTTGGAAGACGGGTGCTGTTCGACCACTGCTTGGCCGACATCAATTATCCAAGGAGTACCTTCGTACCAAAGAACATTGAATTCACTGAAATCGGAATGTACCAGGGTAGCATTCTGCCATAACACTGCAATATATGTGAGCAACTTATCAAAAACATCCTCTACGTTGTCTATACTCACATCCTTCAAACGAGGAGCAGGGGCGTTCTCATTCCCAACCAGATCCATGACCAGTACATTTCTGAGATTTGCACGGGGCATCGGCACAGGAATACCGTATTTTCTGCAACGACGAAGATTTCTCAGTTCTTTCCTGACCCAGATATTGACCAGTTCTCTATGTCGTCTTTTGAGGCCGCTGAAACGCGGATCGCCATCGATATACTTGGATAAGGATTTGAAAACGGCATTGGTGGTGTGAAATATTTTTACTGCTGCCGGGCCATTTGTCGTGGTTGCATGAAAGACGTGTGCTTCCTTACCCCTAGCTATGGGAAAATCCAACGTTTCTATCTCTCCGCCCTGCATCAATTTATGCAGAGCAAGAAGTGTGCTTTGATCGAAAACACTGTCGAAAACTCGTCGATCTGCCCATTCATATTCGCCTCCGCCAAGTACCCCTGATATTCGATCTTCTATATCTCGAAAGAGTCGTTTGTATCGAGGTTCGTCCATCCATTGGTGCTGGGTTGCTGATCTTTGAAGCGCGTCGAGATGGTTGTCCCACTCCTCGTCAGGTTCTCTTGCCATTAGTCCAACGCTCCATTGAGGCCATCATCAAGGGTTCGCCATATCCAGAATCCCGCTGGTAAGCTGTACAGCCCTACTGCAAGTACCCATGATACGAATGATCCCCACCATGGGCCAAGAGTTGCGAAGAATGGTATGCAGAGGAGGGCATAGATGGAGACTGAAGCAGAACCAAGCATCATTGGGCCCGTTGCCCCGACAGGGACATCGGCTCCTTGAGATATCCATAGCGATACCATTGTGGTAAGGAAGATAGCAGGGAAGACCGACACCATCCCAGATATGAAAGAAAGGCCTAGACCGGCGATCCATACTGAAGCAGCTATGGCAGAGCCAGCGGCAAGACCCCTTAGAAAAAGAGTGGTAGGGCCAACTTTGTTGATTCCTGGTGGTGCAGGCGGATTCGTCTTTACTGCGTAGACGCCGATTATTACAGCGAGGGATGTGGCAAATAGACCGACCGTGCTAGGACCTATGTCGTCAGATATCATTTCAACCGAAAATGTCGATATCCCTGCAAAAATAGCCCATATGAAGGTTGAGATTATCGAAACTGAGAATACAAGATTTGTACCGTTCATCTTCGTTCCCATAATCTTGGGCAGTATTCTCCACGAACCCAAGAATACAACATTGAGAAGCATGCCAATAGGGACCATCGACATTGCATTGGTGAAGGGTTCAATCCCACTAACACCCCCCCATATTCCAATGCTGGCCGGTACAATGGTGGTGGGTAGTGTGATTATTCCGCCAAGAGCGCCACCGCCCCTCTCGATTACTACAGTTACGAGAATAGCGACCAGTCCGGCGAATAATGCCGGAAAGAGGATGGCAGACAACTCAAGAGAAGACATACGGCCTCATCCGAAGAAAGAGTCGATGTCGTCTTCATCACGAGTAGCAGGAGACTCAGGAGTTCGCTCAACTATTACTTCCTCTTCAATTTTAATCACTTCAGGAGGAGCCTTCTCATCGGTCTTCGACCGATCTTCTGTTGGTTGGTCGTCATACTGCATATCGCCCTCATCCATCGCAGTTATGTCATCATCCGAGTATCCGAATAGATCAACAATCTCTGGAAGGACTCCTTTCCTGGATAGGTAAATTGACTGGGTCTTGGTGTATCTGCTTCTAACATCTGCCTTGGAATCCTGGAAATCCCAAGGTTGAACGACGATTAAATCTCCTTCACGTACCCATTGACGTCTACGCATCTTTCCAGGTATTCTTGCCAATCTTGACTCCCCATCTTCGCAGACTGCTGTGACTCTTCTTCCCCCTAGTATCTGATCGGCTATTGCAAACATCTCGTTGATTTTCCTTTTCGGTAAAGGAACTCTAATTTTGTCGCTTCCACCTGATTCGAGACGAGCTAGGAGCTCGGAATCGACTCGTTCTGCGCGACGTGCCATACTTCAACGTCGAGGGTTGCCTATGTGAACCTACCAGTAGCCATCAGTGTCAAAATAGATGGCTTATGAATATCCTTGATATTTCATTTACTCAAGAGAGGTGGGTTGACAGGACTATTGAAAAGACACCATAGGCTGAATTAAACGGGGCTTCTGATTGACGGGCTCATCTGATGGTCCCAATGCGGATATACACGTAGTTGATCTTGATAGATCCGGGCTGAACAGGACTGTGTGGTTCGTCCTTGGTTTGCTTTCGATGACTATAGGGCTCATCGGAATACCAGTGCCCGGACTTCCCACTACGCCCCTGATGATTCTGGCTGCTGCGTGTTTCGCGAAGTCCAGTCAAAGATTCTATGACTGGATCATTAACAACAGAATGTTTGGGGAACATGTTAAGAATTACAGAGAAGGTAGTGGTATCCCCAAGAAGAGTAAGCCGATTATCTTGGGGACAATGTGGGGTTTTGTGTTATTCGCTGTTCTTGTCGGAATACCAGATAGTGCGCCTGATATATCGAGGTATGCAACTCTTTCTTTAGCGGGAATAGGCACCATATTCATCCTCAGAATACCTAGTCTGGAATCATCGGATTCAGAAACGCGTCTCTAACCAAATTCTCGAGGCCGTTGAGCCAGCTTGGATTATCATTCAGACAACTCACCACGGTCATTTCTTTACCGCCGTTCACGATGAAATGATTGCGTACCTCGATATCCAACTCTTCGAGAGTCTCAAGTCCGTCCGCGACGAATGCAGGCGATACGATTACGAGGTTGTCCACTTTCTTGGCTAATTTCTCAACCATTGAAAGAGTGGAGGGTGTGAGCCATTTGGTCGGCCCCAATTTACTCTGATAACTGATTGACCAATCCGAGTCCGATAAACCAAGTTTCTTGACCACTGCCATAGTAGTCATATTACAATGGTGAGCATAACACATTGAATTGGCACTACATTTGATTGAACAGCAAGAGTCCTTGACCTGGCAATGTAATCTGGTTTTATCTGTTCTTTTGACGTGGGAGACCGGTAGTCCATGGTATGAGAATAGCAGGTGTGCGCCTTCTCTCATATGTGGCTGGATCGATTCACTCAGCGGATCGATGAACGATGGATCATCCTCAAAATGAGTGAGTTGGAATATCTCGGGCTCCCACTCCATTTTGTTGAGTTGCCTGAAGGCCTCCTTGAGCGATGATTCTGTAGTTGCCTGTGCATGATGCGGAAAAAGAGGGGCTAGAAGCAGTTTTTGTACTCCTTTATGTCTCAATTTCTCAAGGGCATGTCTGATACTTGGATTTCCATACCTCATTCCTACTTCGCACTCTGCATCGGCCATTCGCATTCTCAGTCCGTCAGCCATTCGCTCACTGTACACCCTCAGAGGGGATCCTTCTTCCATCCATATGCTAGAATAACTGGGTGCGATTTTTCTTGGTCTTACTCGAAGAATTATTCCTCGAACTAGAAGATGTCTCAGAGGAGCCGGGATATCGATTACATCTGGATCTAGGAGGAACTGTCGGAGATACTTCCTCACAGATCTAACTGAAGGCTCGTCGGGAGTTCCGATGTTCATCAAAAGGATTCCATTCACTGTCCTAGATTCCTCCCACTCATGAGATAGTCTTGTTTTGACGCACAATTTCCCGTCTTACCTAGAATGATGCTATTGCTGTTTCAAGCAAGGCAAGAAGCCACTGGCTGGCTGGCCCCATTCCAAAGAGGACTGTGAGGACCATAGATGCGATCACGAGGACCCTCAGACCAAGCGCAGGCGGAAGGGGCGAGTCATGCTCTGGTTTCTCGAAGAACATGACTAAACCGATTCTCAGATAGTAGAATAGCGAGAGTGCGCTATTCAGTACAATTGCGATAGCCAGTAGGAAGAATGGATCTACTGACTGCAACCAAGGGATGACTCCATCTGCATCTAGGGCCCCTGTTCCGCTGGTTGTAGTAATGAGGCCGTTAATCATGAGGAACTTCGAGAGGAAGCCGGAGAGAGGGGGTATTCCCGCCAAAGACAGCATGAATACGAACATAGCAGTCGCAATGATGGGGTCTCTTCGAGCGAGGCCATGCAAATCGGATATCTTGTTCCCGCCGCCGTCTATCTCTATCAGGGTAAGAACGAGGAAGGCTCCGAGTTTGAATAGAACCAAGACAGCAAGGTGAAACACAATTGCCATCTGAAGCATCTCCTGAGTATCCGAATCGGCTAATCCAGATCCCAGGGCTGCAAGCGCTGCTAGCATATATCCGGCATGAGCGACGCTGGAGTATGCGAGCATCCTCTTTGGGTTCTCGGAGGAGAGTGCTGCCAAGTTGCCCCATGTCATCGTAATCACAGCAAGTATGGCAAGTGCGAGACCCCATGCGATGACGCCGTCATTCGGCCCTGCGAAACCAACAAGAACTCGCATCATTGCCACGAATCCCATTGCCTTTGATGCAGTTGCGAGCATTCCCGCAATAGGGGCATTTGTGCCTGAGTATGCATCTGGGGCGGCCAAGTGGAATGGGGCTGCGCTGACCTTGAACCCGAATGCAACGAGCATGAGTCCGACACCGATTCCGGCCAAGGGGTCAAGTTCCCCCATTGCAGACCAGCTTTCTGCTAGGCTATCGAAGTCTAGGCTGCCGGACCAGATGTAAAGCAGCGACATGCCGTATATTCCAGTGGCAGAAGCAATAGATCCCACGATGAAATACTTGGCACCGGCTTCTCCTCCGACTTTTGTCTCCTTGTGGAATCCAACCAATACATACGAAGCCATAGATGCTAATTCCAAACATACGATGAGGAAGAAGAGATCGCTGGAAAGGGCCATGAGGCTCATCCCGAGAGCGACCATGAGGAGGAGTATGTGGAGATCGACCTGCCTCCTGTTGTCTATCAGTCTACTTTCGATAGAGTCATCAGGATCGATGAGATCTTCGGGAGACAGTCGTGTAGAGGGTATCCTGTAAATCGATGCTATTGCAGTCATGGCCAATGCAGCCGTGAATATCATCGACATGAATCGGCTGAATCCAGTGACTTGGATTACTCCGGAGATACTCATGCCGTCAGCGGACTCGATTGCTGAGCCTGAGAGCAGGCATGCAATTACTAGAGCGATCGCTGACAATACACCGGGTGCTCGTGGGTCGGAGGTCAATTCGAATCTTCTACCCCCCCACAGGATAGGGATTCGTAGGGATGTTAGGGGGAGTCTGACTCTGGCATCTCCGAGATTTGGGACTATTATCGCTAAGATAATTCCAGCGACTATGACCAGCTCAGGGGCAAGAGCTTGGGATTCGTCCAGAGAGAGAATCATGGCATTGCCTCCAAAGCATTCATCGCATGTATGAGATATGTCTCGATGAATTCCGTGCTCCAAGCTGACATCATGTCCCAGAAGATAAACGGCATGATTCCGAACAGGATTGTCAGTGCGCCGAGGACGAACATCCCAATGTTCTCGTGCCACGTTACATCTCTTGGTTCTTCACCATGCAGAGTGTCAGGAAGGATACCCTGATGAGGATCATTGGATTCGAAAATTAACTTTTGCATGGATGTCAGGTAATACAGGGCAGTGAATATCAGAGTGATAGCAGGAAGCAGAACCCACCATCCGAATGTCATCCAGAATGCTATCATGATGGCCACCTCTGCGACAAAGCCAGCGAGAAGGGGGAGACCGAGGCTTCCCATCCAGCCAAGCATCATGTGGCCTGCAAGGAAAGGCGAGTGGTGTGCGATACCCCTCATTGAGCCGATTTCTAGAGTGTGGTAGTGGTGTTTGAAAGAACCTGCAACAGCGAACAAAAGTGGGCTGATTATCCCATGGGCGAACATCATGAATAGGGCTCCTGCGAAGCCTATGGGTTGCATCGTAGCTATTCCCAGGAAGATGAGCCCCATGTGCGAAACGGATGAGTAGGCGACCATTCTCTTGAGATTTGTCTGGCCAAGACAGACAACAGACCCATACACAAGGCTGGCCATTCCAAGGAAGACAAGGAGTGGGACGAACGTCAACGTGGACTCAGGGAATATCGCGACTGCAACTCTTAGGAATCCGTAAGCACCCATCTTGAGCATGACTCCGGCCAAGAGCATCGAACCTGCAGTTGGGGCCTGTACGTGAGCATCTGGAAGCCAAGT
>DANO01000009.1 GCA_002497295.1 Euryarchaeota archaeon UBA171
TAACAAGAGATGGAGTAATCCCTATTTCCGCCCTCATGGCGTCTGATAAGAATCTGCTTGACGCGCCATACGATGAGCGAATGTCCTGGATTGAACTACAAGCCGAAGCTCTTGGATTCATACCAGCCGATAACATGGCAATTGAATCTGTAGTGGATGAAGTAATTTCAGAACATGCAGAATTAATCGAAGCCAGAGGCCAAGCATCTATCGGACCACTTATGGGTGTGGTAATGGCTAGGCTAGGCGGGGCAGCCGACGGCAAGGCCGTGAGCCAGATTCTGAGACAGAAAATCGGTTAATCTTGGAAATAATATTTTCCGAATACCGGATTATCAACTAACTTCTTAGACCCGATCTGGTGTCTTTAGTTTCCATGCTTGCCAATTCTAGATTAACTCTGACCATCACACTCCTGATTGTAACCGCATCCGCTCTTTCTGGATGTACCTCTGAAACAGATCCGCTTACTGAGGATGAAATAGGCGATTTGAGAGTAGTTGTAACTTTGGATTTTGTAGGCCAGGGCGATCAGACAGCGAATTTAGCAGACAGACTTGATGAAGGAAGCATCACATTCGATCCGATTCATGTGGCACCCAATGTCACGGCATACAGAGTCATGGAAGCACTACAACTCAGGGAGAACTTCACCATCGATGTAACATATTACGTTGGAATGGGTGCATTTGTTCACACCATCGATGGTGTTTCTGGAGCTGAAGACTGGTCCACTTACTGGGGCTTCTATCACGAGGGGGAGATGGCTGATGTTGGAGCATCAAGCTTTGAGATAACCTCGGATACCAATCTAAGTTGGATCATCACTCCCGCTTGATTCTCGAAGTCCTTTCTGCCTTTTCTCCAAGAATGACTATGAAGCATCTACCAGAGGCGAAGATATGTACGACTTTCACAACTTTGCATTGACACCCATGCAAGATTTGATCGTCAACATCACAATTCTGTCTTTACTGGTGCTTGCAATCCTGAGAGCAGAGAGGCGGATGGAGACCTCTAGTCCATTTGCAATTCTAGCAATAATAACACTATTCTGCGTCGCAGGGAGAATCCTATTGGACCCAATTCCCAATGTCCAACCAGTGACGGTTACTATAATTCTAGTTGGCATATTCTATGGAGCACCATGGGCGATTGCCGTCTCAGGCATTGTCGCACTCAGCACCAATATGATCTTCTTGGGCCATGGACCATGGACTTTATTCCAAGTCATTGGATGGGCAACCGTTGGAGTGGCCGGCTCGATCTTCGCTGAGAAATTAATCGTAGATGGCCGGATAGCCGTGGGGAGACTGATGGTCTTAGCAGCAGTCTCCGCATTCGCATTCGATTGGATAGTTTCCACAAGTATACTTCTGAATCACGACTTCTCGACCTTACTGACATATTTGGCCAATGGCATCGTATTCGACATGTATCATGCCGCTGGCAACGTAGCATTCGTCGCTTGGCTTGCAAACCCCTTTTCCCATCTCATGTTACGCCATAAGATAGCGTCCAGCGGTCGAGCGGTGAGCGAAGTTGTCACGAACTGATGAAATCACAATGGTCATAGTGACCCGTAAAGACCTACATCTTTCCAAGGGAAAACTCGCAGCACAGGTTGGCCACGCTGTTATGGAATGCGCACTAAAAGCAGACCGGGTCATTCCAAAGACTCTTGAACGATACCGTAAGGAAGGCGCTAGAAAGATCGTTGTCGCTGTCAAGGACGCCGATGAGATGAAGCGGCTCTACGGAGCGATTTCATCAGTCGGTATCGTATGTCATCTGGTCAAGGATGCAGGACACACAGAGATACCCCCTGGAACGATGACGGTCATGGGTATCGGACCTGCTCCAAGGGACAGCATAGACGCTTTCACGGCAGATTTGCAGCTGGTTTGAAGCATAGGAACGGTAACATATGGTTGCATTTGGTGAGTGGCGTGGTTCAGCAGATTCAGATCGATGCGGATCAGCAGACAACACTACTCAGTAGATGCCCAGGCCTCAGAAATATCATTCAATGGCTCGATTCAATCGATAGAAGACCAGGTTTAAGCGAGCTCGAATCGAAATTATCCTCTCAAGAATTCGAAATCAGCGCCTTGAGAGATTGCATAGGATCAACCCATGATGGATATCAGAGAAATGTGATAAAGCGAACACAGCACTACGAAATTGTCGCAATTTGCTGGAGGCCCGGCCAGTTAACCCCGATCCATGACCACAAGGGCAGCGATTGCGCATTCTTGATACTCGAGGGCGTATCGACAGAGCGCATATTCGAGATCGATCAACTCGGAAAGGCCGTACATACCTCCACAAGACATTACTCGCCAGGGGAAATATGCGCTGCAGAGGAGCCTGATATCCATCAAGTCGTTAATGAGCAGGAGTCCGAGCTAGTAAACCTCCACATATACACGCCCCCGTTGAGCGAATTCATGATTTACGCGCCCGCAGAGTGATCAGACTCCTCTTTGTACCTCTCATACACCTCTCTGAAGAGTGCAACGTCTGACTCATATGAATCCGGCAGTAATGGCCCGAAGGAGAATCTGAAGAACCGAGAATACGGGCTCTGATAGCCAGGATCTTTTGAGTGGGGCCTGTCCATATCGCAGTCACTGGCGCAAAGAATGGCCGCTCCGTGTTTGAAAAGCCGTTTATTCAACTCACTACTGGTCATACCTTCAGGCAATTCGAGCCAATGGTAGAAACCCCCATCTCCCGTGTAAACGCTCAAACCCATGTCTTCGAATGCCTTTCCATAACGTTCGCGTTGCCAATTGTAGTGCTGCTCTACCGCCTTGCGCGCCTTCTGAACTCTCTTCGGCTCAAGGAGCTTGACGGCATAGTGCTGTGAAGGATGACTAACCCCTCCCATCCCGAAACTCGAATAGTTTGCCATGGTCTCGATATTCGTCTTGCTTGCAATGATCCAACCCACGCGAATACCCGGTGACTGAAGCCCCTTCGTACAGGCCCCCGCGAGGAATATATTGCTCGAGTCAAGGTCTCTAACAAACTCAATCCCGCTTACCGACGGGGAGTGAAACATTTCATACGCTTCATCAAGTAAAAGTCCGTTTCCGGGCTCTTCAGACCTCTCTATCAGATCCTTCAACTCATCACCCCATCGAGTTTGACCGGATGGATTCTGTGGGTTTGAGATGACCGGCATCAAACCTACTCCATCAGGAATTCCCGAACGATCGAAATAATCTGAATTTTTGGGATGGAAATTATTCTCTTTAGTATATGCAACGGTTTCGTAAGCGGTATTCGTCTGAGTTAGTATGTCCAGATAAGCTGGCCATTCTATGCTTCCAATCCTTACTTTTACATGTTCTTTGAGGAATGCCATAACCGTGTAAATACCCGGCCTTCCCCCTGCAAAGACCATCACGTTATCTGGGGTGATTGATGAGCCGTATTGTGAATTATAGTACTCCACAATCGATTCTCGCAACAGGGGGTGCCCCCAGGCTTTAGGGTAGAATCGATCTTCCCATGTTACTTCGACGCTATCGGGAAGAGACGGACCGCCAAATTTGTCAAGTGCCCTAGTCAGCGGAAAACCTTGCGACCAAGGATGCGTTCCTTCAGCACCCATGAACTCTCCAAAGCTGTCTTTGAAAGCGTAGAGCGTCTCATATATGCCCATGGGAGGGCAGTTATCTGAGAGGAAGAAATGAGTTTTCGCTACAGATTTTCCACTATCCACCATGTCCTCGCGAGAAGACCGAGATAAATCATCATGTCCCCCTTGTAGGAAGCTCAAAACCATATAATTTTCACACGAACATCCTATTTGGTCGAGCCAATCCGGTGTGACGTGAGATACGCTGCCAGTGACCGAGTTGACCTCAGAAGCGACACAGTCACACAACCAACTCCAGGCATGAGGAGAGCAATGGCTGAAGCCGACGTTGGCGATGATGTATTGGGAGACGACCCTACTGTAATCGAACTCCAGAATAGATTAGCGAGACTTACCGGTAAAGATGCCGCTCTTTTCGTTCCGTCTGGAACGATGTCCAATGCAATATCAATCAGAGCACAAACAAGCCCAGGGGATGAGATAGTAGCAGAAAGATACAGCCATATCTACATCTACGAAGGTGGAGGATATGCAGCATTATCTGGATGTTCGATAGCACTCGTCTCGGGTGCCCGAGGTATAATGCGTCCAGAGGATATCAAAAACTCGATCCGAAAAGGAGATGGAAGCCTTGGCCACTACCCAAATGGGTCATTAGTATGCGTTGAGAACACCACTAACCGCGGAGGTGGCGCAATTTACCCACAGGAAACAATGGATTCGATATGCAAGATCGCCAAAGATAACAACTGTAACTCTCACTTGGATGGCGCTAGGATGTTCAATGCAGTCGTCGCCACAGGAACCCCTCCAGATAGAATGGTCCGTGATTTCGATACGGTTTCGATATGCCTCTCGAAAGGCCTTGGGTCCCCGGTGGGGTCTGTTTTAGTTGGCTCGAATGAAACCATCAGCCTTGCGCATAGGTGGAGGAAGATGTTCGGAGGCGGCATGCGCCAAGCAGGAATCATCGCAGCCGCAGGAATATACGCCCTAGAAAATCACGTTGAACGCCTCATTGAGGACCATATCAACGCCCATACATTGGCTGAAGCCATCAATGACATGGACGGCTTTACCATAGATATGGAATCGGTTGAGACAAATATGGTTTACATTAAAACTGCTGGCGAGAATGCAGAAAATATCGTTGAGAAATTATCGGAAGATGGCATTGACGTGCTTTCGATAGACGAATCTAATATCCGGGTAGTGACACATCTTCACATCACCCCTGAAGATATTGAAAGGACCATCTCTGCATTCTCAAAGCTGACGTAGGTCCGAACGCTTCTTATCCGCAGTCAGCGACCTAGTTCTGATGAGGGTGAGAGCGTACTCCATCCTAATCCTCTTCGCGGTCATGTCGATGACTGCAATCTCATCAGGTCAGTCAAACTCAGGAGAAATGCCATGGATCGACGCCACCGAAGACTCCGATGGAGGATCCGTTGCAATATTATCAACTTCAGCCAACAACCATTCTTCCTCCTCATCATCAGTCTCAGAGGCTCCGATACTGATTGAAGTCTATACAGCCACATGGTGTGAAACCTGCATACCTGCTGAGGACGCCCTTGAATCAGAGACATCTGAATTGGATGTAGAGATAATCAAGTTCCATCGTCATCTTTTCGAGATTGAAGATCCGTTTGGTAACAACAACACTGAGGGGCGGTGGCTAAGCAGATACGGGCCTGCTTCAGTTGCTGCTGGTGAGAATGCTCGAACACCTCCAACGGTTATCGTATCCGGAGAGCGTATGCACATTGGATCAACCCCTTCGGTAGGCATGACTCTGGACGAAGAATACCGAGAAAGCCTCAATCTTGTCACCTCCCCCCCAATCAGTGAAAATTCGAGTTTAGAAATCACATGGGATGGCCAAATCCTCGATTGGTCGTGGGAGTGGGAAGAAGAGAAATCGAGATGTAGGACCACGTGCGATTCAGTTACCACCGACCTCACCTTGTTAATCAAGGAGACATCAGGCGATTTCCCGGAGGGAGCGAACGGACAAGGCGTGTACCACAACATCCTTCGCGATGCGATGCCCTTAGATTCAACAGGCTCGATGAACCTTGAACTTCCTTCTGCATGGGACGGAGACGACCTCGAACTAGTCTTCATCGTCGACTGGGTAGAGCACCCACCGAAAACCTCTCTATTTCAGGAACTACCTTTCGAGAGTCCCCTTTCTGTAATCGCAATCATATTTCTGGGCGCGATAATTGCCCCTTTAACACGAAAATTCGACGCCGGGTTCAATAACCCTCGATGATGCTCTCTGTATCCGACATGACTATCCTATCGAGACTCACTGTTGAGGAGGTCCCACCCGGGCCTTTGCCCCAATGGGTGAATGAACAAGCAGTGAGGCAGGCTAGAAACAGCATATCGATGCCCAATTGTAGTAAAATGATCTTCATTCATCCCAATCAGGCTTCAAGAAGGGAGATGCTCGATCTAATAGAAAATGAGGTACCAGCATTCGATCGCTCACCTCACCACACTCTAGGCTCTCTGACTTTTGCTCTTGGAGCTGACCTGCAACTTCAAAATCCTATCAAAAGAGATCCTGTCCTGGATGAATGCACTCATATTCTAACTGCCCGCGCCGCTGAAAAGCTCAGATTTCCATATCTCCATCCTCTTGAGAATAGAGTATGGCACCGCAGCAAGACAGAAGCACTAATCGAACTCCATAGCACGCTCTCGACGGAGGATTCGATTGAAGGGTGGGTCGGAGCGACAGAAGCACTAGAATTTAGGAAGATACTCGATCATATTTCAGAAAATTTAGGTGGCACACATCCAGATTTATTCACTTCTAAAATAGTCAACATGTTGGAAACAATCGAAAGCTTCACTCCATTTACCCTCGAAGAAATTGATGGCATCTTGATGCTAGATCACGATCCATCACTCCCTAGCCTAAATCTTAGATTGATGACGGCGATTACCAGATTCGTTCCAGTACATCAGCTCACACATTCCGGAAGTTACCGCTTGGGAGAACACGGAATACAGGTCCGAGATATCTATCCAATCAGTGAAATGAAAGAACTTCCATCATGGATTCCAAGACACTCATTGAATATCAATCAAACAGAGAATGAGGTACGTGACATCGAAATAGAAATCGAGAAGGATTCCGCCAGGGCCGCTGCAATGCTCATATCCGAGACAAGATCATCCAATCCAAACGCCTCGATACTGATAATCGATCCAGACTGGCAGAAAAGAGCATCAGAATGGCGTCGATCAATCGAATCGATACCCTCCATTATACCGCCCTATGAACTTCAGCCGCGACTCACAAACCCGTTGATGAGGTTGATTGTAGCCTCTTTGTCCCTAGCACAAGGGAACCGTGCATTTTCACTTGAAAAAATTCGTGAAATTGGAATAAATGATCATTTAACAATCCTCCTAGATCCCATCCCCCATTCTTCTAACTCCAACATCATCCCCCGGTGTCATCTGGATCTTCTCGAGAAACACGCCCGTGACAGCCACATAACTGGCGGCCCAGGTGCGATTCAAGAATGGTTAGGATCCCTATCTAAGCCAAGGGAGCCGGAAGATGTTGAAAGATGGGAGGAACTCCAAAGATGGGAGGAACTCCAATGGTGGATGCTAAGTCTTGTCAACTCGATACGACATTTACTATCAGATTGGGAAATCGAATCAATCAGTGAAAGATCTCTCTATGTTGGTTGTTCTACTGGCAAAACCCTCCATCTTCCTAAGCCATATCAAGATTCGAATGAGTGGTTAGAAGCACTCTTGTCCAGCATCTCGATGACTGAGATAGAATCACATCAACTAGCGAACAACAGTTTGGCCCAGCAGACTGTAGAATTTATCCGAAAACAAACGTCATATCTAGCCAAATCAATGAAATCTCTTGGCATAAATTTAGAGAAATCAGGTCCATCATGGACGGAAAGAATACTCCGGGTTATAGCAGACCCTGAAATTAAATCACAGATAATCAATGACCCCAATCTGAGGATACTCGCTCCAAAGGACGCATTGGGATGTACGGCGGATATAGTGCTGATGACCCATCTTTCATCCACTTCATGGCCGATGCATACACCAAGAGTTCCACTTCTTGGAGAAGAAGACAGACACGCACTAAACATACTGAGACCAGACTCCAAGATAAAATCTGCAAGACACTCTATGCGACATCTTCTCCATGCTGCCCCTGTGGTGGCAGTAATACATGTAGGACAAGACAACCAAGACCACCCTCCATCATTCATTCTCGATGAATGGCTCAATCATCAACATAAACCCGCTAAGGAAGAGATGTCGAGAGAGCAACTTTCGGAAGGACCAAGATATCGTTTGATGAACGACGGCAATAATCTAAGGTCTGGGAAACCAGCTTCGATGAAGCCACTAGGGACTTCATCCCCACTTTTACAACTCAGTAGTGATTTGATTACTGATATGCTGTCCAGAAGACCAACATCACCAGATGATGATGGCTATCTCCCTGAGAGATCTCTTTCCAGACTTCTCATGCCACCTTCGGAGAATCTAATATCAGCACCTTCAAGAGCGGTAAAAAATTCTCCAAGATCCAATCAACGCTGGCCAGTGGTGGAAGCCGGAAAATCATCCTCGAAGACCGCTACCATCGATCCAAGACCGATAATCCCTTGGCGTTCAAACATACATGAGCATGATCAAAGACAAGGTCACAGCGACATTACCATACAGCGTAAAACATGGTCTCCCAGTCGATTGAAAGCATGGCTCGACTGCCCTCGTCGTGGCTGGCTCACACAAAGGCTCTCGATTTCTGAAGATGAGAGGACGAGTCAAGACTTAGACCCGAGAGTATATGGAAACATACTCCACGCCATCCATCACGACATATTGAGCACCGTACTAGGCGTCGAAGAGGGATCTGAAGAATTAGAAGCCAATCTCGAAAACCGCCCAATTTCTCTCGCAACTAGCGGCATAAAAATCGATGATCTGATGTTGATAGGTTTGAACTCGTTAGCCGGCAGGGCTCCATGGCTAACTAGGACAGACGCAGTCGCTGTCCAACGTCTTTGGATGCTTACTGGAATGCGTTCAAAGGAGTGGGGTCTGTGGCTTTCAGATCCTCGACCAGTAGCCCCCGCAGGGAGAATAGGTGCCATGATAATGGCAGACATCAGGACACCGGGCACTTCGCCCATAGCCACAGAGTGGAAGCTCACTCGATCCTCTAAAGATCTGAAAATAATCATCCCTCCTGAGTTCGTTGAAAAGAACAGAGGCCGTCTGAAGCCATTCTCCCCAAGCGGATTCATCGATCGCGTGGATCTGGTCCCATTCGATCCAGAATCTACTCAATGGGTCGATGAAGCAGGATGTAAGGAAGTAGCCCCATTGAGAGTCCAAGAATCAGGCTGGCGACCACGTCGAATGGTTGTGATAAGAGATTTGAAATCTACAGAAGCATCCACTCCACCCCAACATCGCCACAAGAAGGGTCTCTTCGAAGAATTACAATTGGCCGTTTATTCAAGAGCATGGGAGCTGACTCACCCGGGCGATCTTGTTGTAGGCACAGGAATCAGCGTCTTAGGGTACGAATCTGAGCACTTCGTCGAGATTTCGAAATGGGCACCCTCATGGATGCACGATGGAGATGCAGGAACGATTACCAGTCTGACGAGCGATCTTTACAGATTTCATGATGAAGGCCCACAAGCCGAGTCCGATCCATTCCGTGCATGGTTAACTCAGAGGCTAATCGTTGCCAGCGGAGTCGTAACCCATGCAAGTTCTGGAATGATAAATCCGACCCCGGATGTTCATGTTTGTTCATTCTGCGAGGCCAGACACATTTGCGATCGAAGAGCGAGAGGGGGTTTCATACAATGACTCGGCCCAACACCGGACAAAGACTCGCATTGAATTTAGATGCGCATATAGCGATAGACGCAGGCGCAGGAACAGGAAAAACAAGGACGATAGTAGACCGTGCAGTACAGCATTATTTGGCAAATAGACAACGAGCAACAGAGATACTCCCCCAACCGGAACGCCTCAAATCAACTCCTCCCGGGAAGATTCGTTCATCAAAGTCGGAAATGACAGAACCAATCCGCTGGAAGGGTCTATTGCCAGGAGAAGTCGTCCTCCTCACATTCACAAAGGCAGCTGCAAATGAAATGAGAACCCGTCTGAGGGAGAAAATATCCAATCTCAAAGTCGGTACAAGAGATAGAGAGCAGAATTCCGACCCCCGACTTCGCTCTGAAGCAGATAAAGAGCAACTGACAATGCTTCTCGAAGATGCCCCAATCGGTACCATCCATTCTTTTTTCTCTAGATTGATATCTCCTCATTTGACAACATTGGGTGAGCCCATCAATGACGATATAGTGACCGACGCGCAAAGAGAGACCTTGCGCATCGACGCAATTGATGCTTTCTGGAGATTACCCTCCGACCCTTTCCGATTCACAGCGTCGGACTCCGAATTGCTTCAGAGTGAACATGCCTCGAGCATCCTCAGAGCTAGAGACAGGCTTACCAAAATGTATTCCGGACGAAGAAGACTGAATGGGTTGTTGCAAGGACTCCTTAGAAACTCCATTTTAGTGGAAGAGGCCTCTAGGGAGCTCTCGGGAGAGATGAAGATTGAACACACGCTGCTAATGGAGATATTGTTTCCAGAAGAATCTCATATTTTCAATTCAGCGATCTTTAACGAAATACACCAGTCAGTAAGCCTTTTTATCGATTTAGTCAAGAATAAAAGACACATATTTTCCCCAGATGGGTGGAATAAAAATGATCGAGTTGAACTCCTTAACCATCTTGCTGAGACTCACCCGGATACATTCATAGAGAAAATTTCATGGATATCAAAACTCATGTACGTTTCGAAATCAAAATCTCTTAGCACAACCTCGAAAATCTTCCCGAGAGACACCATCCCTTCAACTGAAAATTGGCCTTCTGGAATCCTTCCATTGGGTAAAATGGGGCAGAAAAAAGAATCGAAAGAAGCAAAGGAGCAGTTGAAAGAATCAGTTCAGAATATTCGAGAATTATTGGAAAGCAATGATGCTTCTGAGATCCTCAGATACGCCACGACAATGAGCCACTTGGAACCTGTCGAAGGGGTACAATCTGTACCATATCCTCCGCCTGAAAGAATCCAAGATGATCCAGATATAGATTCCTACACAATGACAATCGAGTCTGAGGCCGATCATCTCGAAGATTTACGTCTCGCAATGTTTGGCCTGATGGAGATTCTGAGGGGCTTAAAATTGAGGGACAGAATGAGGGATCATGATGATAGCCTTAGACTTGCAGGCGATCTCCTCCTGCTCAATTGCCCACGTATATGCAAAATTGAGGGGCTGTATCCTAGTGAAGTAATAAGAATCTTGGATCGGGGCCCCAAGGAACCTTGGCAAGACGACCATATCGAGAAGGCTCTCCATCAACTACATTCCATGATCGGAGAAGATGACCGCACCCTTTCCGAAGCCGCACTCAAACAAGCAGCTGTTGACTTGGAGCAACGGTTCTGTGTTCTAAAGTCGATCAGGAGAAGATTTCGAGCATTCATCATCGATGAAGCGCAGGACAACTCCCCCTTGCAATGGAGACTACTAGCGAGATTATGGGGGCCGAGAGAAATCAAACCCGGTGAGAACGAGATCCCAGAAACGCCATGGCAACCCACCATTTGCTATGTAGGTGATATCAAGCAGTCAATCTATGCTTTCAGACAAGCCGAACCATCTAGATTTAGGGAATATAGCGACCATTTGAGATCGATTAACTCATGGGAATTGGATAACATACCAATTCTTTCCAACGACCCCCCTCTTCGTTCGAAGGACAGGAGTCGTGATCCGAGACATGAACACGAAGCCGCATTCGCCACTGCAGGAGCACGACGAATCGCCTCAGGAAGAGATCTTGAACCATGGGTAAGATTCGATCAGGTCGATGGCCCAGGGGAAACCATATCCCCTCAAGATATCGAAGCAAGGTCTGAGGGACTGATACGTCTTGATGTGAATTTCAGGACAAAGAGTGGCTTGCTTAATGCCATGAATGAATGGTGGAGAGACGTGTTTTCAGAACGCCACAGAACCGTGAGAACGGGATCGTGGTATGCCGATGCACAAGATCTCAGGTCTCCAAGTCAGTTCGATATGTGCTATGGAGATCTCGACGAAGGCGACCCTTCTCTGGGAGTAGTCCAGAGATTACAAGGCAGCGGTTACATAGAATGGATATGCCCGTCTACTGAGGAAATTCCAGGTGATCCGCCAGAAGATCTTGAAGTACCCGTTAACCCTCTGTTCAACGAACAGTCTGGCAATGTAGATCGCATAGCACGACTCATCGCAATGAGGGTCAAATCTCTGATTGAAGGAAAAGCGGTTAGAATAAAGAGTGCCGAAGGAGTATGGATAAGTCAAGAGTGTGCACCGGTCAAATCTGACGAAATAATGATTCTGATGGCGACTAGAAGCGGTATAAGGGACGCCTTACTCAGAGAACTTTCTGAACACGGGATAAACGCGCATGCCGATCAAGAAGGAGACTTATTCGAACGACCCGCTGCAAGTGTCATCGAAGCATTATTCCAGTTCTGTGCGCGACCGCATTCCAAGCACCATGCAGCTTGGGTCTTGAGATCCCCCCTTATCGGATTGTCAGACAACGATCTAGACAAATTCATCCTTGCTGTCGAAGAAGGAGAGAATCTAATGCAAAAATTAGCACTTTTCTTGAAACAGACCCCTGCAGGGAGAATGGTAGAAAGATGGATACATCTGCTAAATTCAGGAAGAGTATTGGATGTGCTAAACGAGACTTTAGACTCTTCCGACCTACTCATCGCATACCCTGATGAGATATCAAAACAAGACGCTGAGCAGGCAATCGATGTAATCGCCGAGATACTCGATAGAGAAGGCGGATCAATCATCATGGCGGGAGATGTTCTTCGCGCTCTTCGTGAAGACTTATCAGGCGGCATAAAGAGCAAGACAAAACCCTCTTCTGATGCTATTCGAATGATGTCTATCCACGGATCGAAAGGTCTTCAGAGCAAGGTAGTCATACTCGCTGATTTATTCAGTGATCGTATGGTGAAGATTAGTAACTCACCATTCACCGTCTCTGCAGACCTATTCTCTGGAAACCCCCGACCATGGGGTGGTAAAAAGAATCTGAAATCAGCTGTTTGGGAACATGCCAGATGGATAAACAAGTCCAGAAAAGATGCAGAGAACAGAAGATTGCTGTATGTAGCAGCCACCAGGGTTCAGGATAGACTGATCGTTGTAGGCTCCCCTGAAGGTAGAGACGGTAGAAATTCATCTAAATGGATTGAGGGGGAAGGTCTGAGTTTCATACATGATGATAGGAAATCCCCTCCTCTTGGTCACATGATCACAAACGCATTGAGAGCCAAAGGTTGGCTTGAAGACAGGCCAAAATCAAAATGGCTGACACTCGAAGATAGAGAACAGAACGCGATTCCCACTGAAAGAGGAACTATTTCGTTGGATCCCGTCGAACTTCTGAACGACTCATCAATATCCAACCCTGCCAACTCCCCCCAGTTTTTACTCATGCACAGTTCAGAATGCTTCGAATCAGAAATTGCCCCAAATACCCCATATACACGTTTCAAAACTGCTGTCGAGGCTCTCTCTCGCACCCCAATCAGAAAGCTCCCTGCTAACTTGTCGGTCAAATCACCGTTACGTAAACTGAAAATCGCACCCTCGACACTCCATGTTGATGATCCCGAGATTGCTGGACCAGTGATCCAAAATCACTCTAAAAATCAAAAAAACAATTTCACAGCAGCCCAATTAGGTACAATTGTTCACCGTGTAATCGAAGTAGGAATAGGACACCCGGGAGGGGATTCAAAACCTCCACTTCCATCATCTTGGACCACTTTTAGACCAAATCGTCTCAGTGAAATTTCTGTAATTAAGTCAGCCATATCTGGGATAGGTCTAGATCCAGAATCTTCATCATTGTTGAATTTAGTTTCCATGCTGACAAGCCGGATTGAAAATGGCCATCTAGGAAAACTCGTCTCCGGGGAACCCGTATCCGGGCATAGAATACACGGCCATCGCACAGAACTCCCTTTTACACACTCAAGAAAAGTAGATTTCAACCCAATCATACACGGACCATGGTCTCCAGAAGGATACCTCCAAACAAGTATCGAAAGTCAAGCAATAATACAGATTGAGGGACTGATCGATCTTGTGATATGTACCCAAGATGAACGTGGCAGACCCACGATAAGAGCCGTGGACATCAAAACAGATGGTTCCATGGGGGTGGAGCATTCTTTCGAAACTCCTCTCGAGGGTTATGAGCCACAATCACAGGACGAACTCAACCTGCTTAGAAGACACGGCATACAACTCGCAATATATCACGAGGCACTAGAGGCGATGAACCTTCAAACTCCTGAAGAGAGTCGTAGGCTGTTGCTGCCACCAGCTATTGTATGGGCTAGAAACGGTAGAATGATAGCATATCCTGATAATATGCTCAGATATTTACGGAGCGAACTAGGAGAATTACTTTCACTCACAGCAAGAACACACCTCAACCCCGTGGAAGAAAAACCTCACAATCTTGGGAATCCTCAATGAACCGGGTATTCATCGAATAATCATGCTTGACTATGATTCACTCCATTCATGGGCCGATAGACACTGGGAATCTTCCATAATACCGAGTCTTTCTGAATTCATATCGATAGCAGCACTCTCACCAGGTTTCGAACCTGAATGGGAGCGTAAAGGAGAATTGAAAGGGGCAATAGACTTGTTTTGCAAGTGGGTCGAAGAGCAGAATTTAGACGGATGTAGCATGACCACGCTGTCCCTGGAAGGAAGAACTCCGATACTGATCATAAATATCCAGGGAACGACCTCAGGTGAGGTTTTGTTTTATTCACATCTCGACAAGCAACCATCGAAACCATGGCTATGGTCGGAGGGACTCTCACCCCTCAAAGCAGTCCGAAGAGATCCCTGGCTTTTTGGCCGTGGCTCCGTTGATGACGGATATGGGGGATATCTCTGTATCAGTGCGATAAAGGCGCTGCAAGATCATGATTTGAAGCATCCATCAGCCACATTCTTGATTGAAACCTGCGAAGAATCAGGTTCGTATGAT
Organism: Euryarchaeota archaeon UBA171; assembly: GCA_002497295.1. GTDB lineage: Archaea > Thermoplasmatota > Poseidoniia > Poseidoniales > Thalassarchaeaceae > MGIIb-N1. Next base: position 14,822 of record DANO01000009.1, read on the forward strand.
CTACCTGCGTATCTTGATGCGTATGCAGAATATCTCGGTAATCCAGACCTGGTCGTGGTCATGGACAGCGGTGGCCCCGATTATGATAGGATTTGGACTACCGATGCCCTCAGAGGACTCATCCATGGAACACTTTCCGTTAGAGTATCCCACGAGGGAGTCCATTCGGGCATGGCGGGAGGAGCAATACCCTCATCATTCAGAATTGCAAGGATCCTCTTGGATAGAATCGAAGACTCAAAGACAGGCAAGATTCTGATACCTTCTTTTCATACTGATATTGACCAATCGCTGGAATCTTCTGCTAGAGACATAGCAGGGGTAGTGGGGGACCGAATATGGGCAGATCTTCCTGTAGTCGATACACTGGAACCCCAATCAAGAGACGTAGCACAGATGCTACTAGATGTGAATTGGCGTCCAGCACTTTCAGTAATAGGTGCCGACGGTCTCCCCCCAGTACAGACCGCTGGAAATGTGCTGAGGACTAACACCGATTTGGCACTGAGTGTCCGACTTCCACCTGGAGTAGACTCCGAGCAGGCTCTCATTGAGTTGACTGAGATTCTAGAAAGCGATCCGCCATACGGTGCTGAAGTCAAATTCATCGCGCACCCTCCTGCCGACGGTTTCAAGGCACCCTCCCTTCCGAATAATGTTTCAAATGCGCTTAAGGAGGCTGCAATTGCACTTACCGACAGCCCACCCTACCCCACATGGGTAGGGGGAACAATACCCTTCATGGCCATGATGCAGGCAAAGTACCCAAGTGCAGCATTCCTCTGCACAGGAGCCTCAGGACCAGGAAATAATGCACATGGCCCAGATGAAAAGCTACACATCCCCTCTGCTAAACGACTAACTGCAGTTATCGCAGCAGTCACGCGAGCTGTCGGAATTTGAGTAAAAGAGCCATTTGACGTTAACAGGGGACCATCTAGGTTCATATCGTCCACAAGAGAGGGGCACCCAATGTCGGATGAACGCATGCAGCAACTTGAGGAGCGCTTGACCGAAGAAACGCAGCGCCTTGAGAAACTCTATGTGGCTTACAGAAGACTCGAGGAAGAACTCCAAGAGAAGAACGCTGTTATCGACGTACTTGAGAAAGAGGCCATAGACAAGGAAATCGAGGGTGAGGGGCTTGAGTCTCTACTCGGTGAGAAAGACTCACGCATTAGAGACCTTGAGATGGATCATGCCAAAGCCAGGAAACGTATCCAGCACCTAGAACCTGATCTCGAGAAGATGGAGGAAATGTACTCCCGCGAATCAGCCCGACTCGGGCGTGTTTTCGAAGTTGCAGAGGAATTAGACGAGTCACTACGGGTCTCTCAGGCTGAACTTGGAGCCAGGGATGAATGGTATCAGTCTCATATGAGTCTCTTTGAACAGTTGAATGAGGCCATCAAAGACAGATTCGACATGATTGAGCGTGCTGTTGAGGCGGTCAAGGACCAGCAAGACAAGCAAGCGGCATTCAAATCTCAGATGGAAGCGGTCCATGAGGACGCCTCTGAAGAAAAGAATAACGATCCCCCCGATAGCCTAGACAAACTCAAGGTTGCAGAACTTCGAGCTATTCTTTCTGAGCAAGGAATGGATGCTAAAGGAAAGAAATCAGAGTTGATTGAGAGGATCAGATCTGCTTAAACCGGTTTTGTACCATCCGCTTTACGGATACACTTCGCAGGGATGCCGCCCCAAGTCTCACCATCAGGTATGATGGTCCATTTTGGGACAACCGCCCTCGATGCCACAATGGCATCTTTCCCAATCTTGGATCCTGGCTGTATCACTGAACCGCCTCCGATAAGTGAGCCACTTCCAACAGTAACTGGCGCCAGTACGAGCTCACCTTGCTCGACCAGATGCCCATTTATCGTGGCATCACCCCCCACCACCACTCCGTCACCCAAAGTAATCATCGGGGCGTCATTTATTCTCGGCGTGTTGATTATGACGCCTGAACCCATCTTGAGCCCCATCATTTTGTAGTATAGCGTTGAGAACATGGAGGGGACTATTATTGAAAGAAATATTAGCGCCACTCTGTGAAAAACAAGGGCAAAAGCCCATCTTATTGTAATCATAGATCTAAGAGGAAATCTACCTTCCTTGCCTCTGAGAGCAAAAATAGAACCGGAAGCACCAGTCACAATCACGATACCCAAGCCGCCTACAATGTAAGCAATACCAAATCCTATGCAAGTAATGAGAGATGTGACAACATAACTGCCCCCAGTCATCGCACCCCACTCTTGAATCTCCAAGAAAACCAGATAACCTGGTAGTATACCAATCCCAATTAGCACTCCGAAGAAAGGCAGTATGAGCAGGGTAAGAAAATGCTGAACAGCGGAGAAATTCAAAATGACACCATCCTATTCCGAAGACTCCCAAGCCTCTCTATCTATGGCCGCTGCAGTAGCAGCGCCTTCTTCAAGATCAACCCGAGTCAGCAAGGCGGTGCCTGCAAGAATAACGATCATTATTGTGAAAACTGCCACTCTTGAGTTGTAGAGGTTGGCACTTATGCTGTAGATTATTGGCCCGATAAATGCAGCAGCCTTACCAATAAATCCGAAGAAACCGAAGAATTCAGCGGCTTTCGTCCGTGGTGTTAGCATGACCATCATACTCCTGGCCTGTGCCCCGACAGTCCCCATCACAATGCCAACCATCGTTCCAAGCATTATCCACTGAAGATTAACTCCGAAGCCAAGCGGCTCCCAAAGATTGTCTCGAAGCGTCTCAGGCCACCAACTCAACTCACCATCACCTATCATCGTCGGATGAATTGTGCCCACTGATCGCTCACCATCCAGATCGCCCCCATTGAATGAAAAGCTGAATCTATGGTCCAGCTCCCCCATCATCCTGCTTGCAAGAACCGTTGCCTCGTCAATGGGTAGTGATGACCGCTCATCGCCTGAATCATCTTGAAGGAATTCCATGAAAGCGTCTCTGAATTTAGCGTCCCCTTCCCCGCTGTCGCTGACCCAAGCATCCACTCCCCTGTCGTATAATGTGGTCAATTCATAGGCATCATCCGCCTCATCCCAGTCATATTGGAAATCATAGCGCTCATGATCGTCGTCTAGATCGAGCGGCGCGAAACCAACTGCCAATATCGCTACGACACAGTACACAACCAGCGCCCCAGTGAGAACTTCCTTGGTACCAAATCTTCTAGCTGCTTTCCCTCCGATAATAGTCATGGGTATAGCAACTATATTGACCATGAGAAGCAATACAAAATTCATCGTCGTCGAGAGTCTTAGTACAGATTCTCCGTATGCAGCTGCCATACCCCCGATCGTGTTCACTCCGTCGAAGAATAGAAGATACGAGACCAAGAAAATGGATAGAGACTTGTATTTTTTAATTTCACGAAATGTCTTAGCAACTTCACGAAAACCATCTTTCACCGCTTCCATTGAACTCTCATATTCTTTGGGCGATGGAAGTTTTGGCTCAGGAGTTTTGAGAAACAATTGGTAACCCCAACCTAACCACCAAAGCGCACTCGTCACGAAGATGAATGCTAGTATGGTTGGCGTGAATCCAAGAGTCAGTCCAAGGCCGAGGTGAACTATCAGAATCAACGAACCGCCCATGAAACCGTACGCATAGCCCCAACTCGAGACGTGGTCAACATCTTCTTTCTCTACAAGATAAGGCATGAATGCATAATAGATCACATTCCCACCGGCAAATCCGATATTTCCAATCACAAGACAGACTGCGAGAAACATGTAGTTCGTACCTTCTCCCAGAAACGGAGCAAGACCCATCATGGCAGTGAAGATAACTCCAACAATTGTATATGCCCAGAGAATCTTCCGTTTTATTTCGATACGATCTGCAATTGCTCCCAATACCGGGCTCACTAGAGCCACAAATAGGCTTGAAAGCCCCAACACCATGGCATAGAAAGAATCCCCACTCTGAGTCCCAGTGGCCGTGTTATACATGCTGGCAGTCAATGCAGGGACGACGACAGTCAGGACAGTCAGAGCAAAGGCCTGATTCGCCCAATCATACCAATACCATCCTTGCAGAGCATCTCTTTCTTGTTCATTTTTGGCTATGCCAACAGAGGCAGATAGGACGCCCATAGCGTTTGATAAGAATGACAGCGTTTGAAAGATGTGATTGACCCCAACCTAATTCAGACTAGCCATTTCTTGCTCATGTTCAATACGTAAAGGCTGAACCGACACCCATGGCATCACCTCTTCTAAGGCGCCATAAGCCCCCGTCCAGGCTACATGAATTGGTAAAGGCGCCCGAGAACCATCCTGCCTCTATAGAACGACGGGAATCTTGGGACGCCTCAAGGCCTGCCACTGTTTATACCACTCCTGAAGTACTCCCAGATGGCACACCCTGTACTGCAGCCACTGTAATATTGAGGACACGAGGATGCACTTGGTGGTGGAAATCTGGGTGTACTTTCTGCGGCTATTTCAACGATGTAAGGGACGATGTAACGTCAGACGATTTATTTGCACAGTGGGAAGAATCGAAACGTCGTACAAAAAACTTCGAAGGCTGCGATATGGTGAAGGTGTATACCTCAGGTACATTTTTTGAGGATAAAGAAAATCCTGTGGAGTGGCAGGAAGCCATTCTACGTGAGACTCATGAGAGAGGATTGCATCTCGTTGTTGAAGCACAAGCCCATTTGTGTAAAGATGAGAAATTAGCATGGATGGCATCGATCCATCCAGGGCTCACTGTGGCTATTGGTCTCGAAGCATATGATGACGCTGTACTTAGGTTTCATGTCAACAAGGGATTCAATCTGAAGACTTGGAATTCAGCAGTTGAAAGACTAAGATTCCATGGATTCAGAATCAAGACATATCTTCTTTTCAAACCACCATTTATGTCAGAGGGCGATGCATTAGATCATTCAATACGCTGGATAAAGGAAGTTTCACCCTTAAGTGATGAAGTCTCGATAAATCCAATGAACATACAAAAAAGAACGATTGTAGACCGATTACATCGAAGTAGAGAGTACAGACCGCCGTGGCTTTGGTCCTTGGTTGAAATGATACGAGAATCACATGAGACCATTTCCTCAGGGCACTCGAGAGTAATAGTTCATCCAACTGCAGGGGGCAAGATCCGGGGCGCACATAATTGCGGGTCCTGTGATAAAGACATAGTCGCAGCCATCGAACGATATTCTGTATCTTCAGATTTGGACGAATTTTCCGATATCGAATGCTCTTGCAAATCCATATGGCATGATGAAGTACAAAGTGATCGTGTCTTGCCTGTTCAATTTGGAACGGGCCTCTCAAGGCGTGGAAACCTCCAGAGACTACTACGCGCTCCATGAAATGGGCTTTCTTTCGCCTAATGCTTAAGGATGCGATGAAGGTGGTCAGAACGCCCGTCTGGGCAAAGGTGTGGTCTTCTTGGCAGATTCGGTCACTGACATCGATGTTTTTCTTCAGGCAAATGCTGAACCCAAGTCTTCATGGGTATTCCTGGCTCTTGGAATAATCGTGGCACTGCTCTCTCTTACAATTTATTCAATCATATTCCCCGGCCAGAACCTGCCAGTAATATCCGATTTAGAGACATTCGCTTCCCTAAAAGGACAAGTTTGGATATTCGTACTCGGTATGCTCGTGGGTGCGTTGATGATTCTATCCACACTTCTTACGGAAGTCACCAGGGAGTGAGTAAATGTTTGTCGATATACCTAATCATTTGACCACATGGCTCATCCTGTTCATCTTCTTCGCACTTTCGAGCAGAGGTTTGGGTACACTCGGGGAAGTCCTCAGGTCAACTGGAATGTTTCTTCTAGAGAAGGCACTCGGCCCGGCGATAGATTTTGCAGAAGGAAAACCAGGGTCAGCAGCTAGGACTTGGATAGTTCTTAGCGCGTTATGGCTCTTCGTTGCTGTCTGCTTCACATTCCTTGGAATTTGGGTTGGCCATGACCAATATGCACTCATATCCCTGTCCGGTTGGGGCTATACTCCATCGTCATCTACGCTCATCGCAGCTGGAACTGCTGTTGGTTTGTACGGCTCGGTTGCAATGGCCGTGATCGGAGCATCGTTCCATGTTTTACCATCTCTTTGCGGCACCCCTGGAGGCCTTCCCAGCGAAAGAAATGGAACTCTCGTAGCCGCTCCATGGACACTCGGAGTCATCATCCTCTTCATCGCGGCCCACAATCCAGATCCGTTTGGTATTGATATCACATTCGCAGCGGTCGCGGCAATGGGGCTTGCCTATTCAGCCATAGCTGTCAATTTACTAATTGCCTTTGCAAATAGAACCCAGAGCCCGAGAGAGCCCGGCTGGCTTCTGATTTTAGCAATCGTAGCCGGCCCAGTCAGCGTACTAGTCGAGGTCTTAATGGGCGATACAAACCCAATAGCAGAACCTTGGCTAGTTCTGAAGCTGTATGGAGCCCCATTCTTTCTCTGGTCTGTATCAGCATTAGCCATGTACTCCGCTGCATTGGGCTCCAGATCACCTCTTTGGTCACGTACCCTAAGCGGAACAGTTCTCGTAGGATTGGTGATTACCACCTCAGCATATCAAAGCCTAGATGGAGGCTTATTTTCTAGCCTCATCACCCAAAACGCAAGTATGCCGAGTGTTTCTGACACATCTAGGATGTTTGGTACATTCCTTGTAGCACTATCACTCGCACCGATGCTAGCATTATCTGCCAATATCATAGCCACAATAAGGACGAGCGGCAAATCTCCAGAAATCACGAACGGAATGGCGATACTTGTAGCATCCTCTTTCTCGCTGGTCATACTTTGGTTCCTAAACTACTCATTCAGAAGCCCATCATTCGTAGGCTTCCAAACATATGAGCCTCTATTGGAGACTGTAGAACTCATGACCATGTGGCTGTTCATGATACCAATGAGCATGGGAATAGTGCTCCATCTATATCCCACAATAACCAACCGAACTTTACCTGCACCTGAGAGGACGAGACAGGGATACTGGATGTTCGTAACCGCAGTCTCAGCCGGTCTTCTCTGTACATTGATATCTGAATCCATATCGCTATCAGTCACAGAAATCGACATCGAAGCAACCTCTTCCCTTGCCGAGCGATTCGCAGTCATTGGTTCGGTTCTTTTCTATGGAGCAGTGGTTGCAGTCACACTCCACACGTTGAATATCGTCAGAGGCCTATTCCATGGAAAGATGCTGCAAAATGCGTCCCAATCCGCTCGACGTATAGAGTCCTACACGATCACCTCTTCAACCTCAATTCGCTCTGTCTTAGCTGCAGGAGCAGATGTTGAAACAGTCCTGGTCCCAGCTTCTGACACTGATGTCCCAGGGGCTCCAACTGAGCTCTGAGCATCGGCACATTGTTGTCGCTCCCACTCTACCATCGATCATGAGGATTGGATTGGTGGGCAAACCCAATGTCGGTAAATCGACTGCATTCTCTGCATTGACCGCCACGCCTGTTGATATAGCCGACTATCCATTTACGACGATCGATCCGAATGTAGGGATAGCCTGGATACCGACTCCAGAATCATGCAGATGCAAAGAACTAGCACACCGTCTTGGTGAAAGGATCGAAGAAAAGGAAGAATCCAGATCGGGGAGCATCTGCCAACCTAGAACAGGGTCATGCTACAATCATCGTAGATTGGTTCCAGTCACCCTCGTCGATGTCGCTGGGCTTGTGCCCGGTGCCCATGAGGGAAGAGGGAGGGGAAATCAGTTCCTCTCAGATCTTTCTAGGTGTGATGCATTAATTCAAGTCGTAGATGTCTCTGGTACTACTGATTTGGAAGGGAATCATACGGATGAATTCCCCGCATCTCCCATATCTGAGCATAATTTTCTAATCGATGAGATAGATCTCTGGTTGTCTGGAATTCTAAAAGAAGGCTGGTCTAGAGGTGCTAGAAGAGTCCAATCAGGAGGCGATCGAGCTCTCATTGATTTCGTCGTCCAAATGATCAGCGGCCTTGGCGGGGGAGAAAGGGATGCTATCTTTGGAATACAGGCTGCCAGATCCAATGGAGCAGATAACCAACCATGGAATTGGGATGGAAACACATTACGAATCATCGCATCAGAAATTCGAAAATCCATGTTTCCAATCGCTATAGCTGCTAATAAGGCAGATCGCGTCGAGCCCGATCGTCTCAAGACGGCACTCGATGATCTGGAGAAATTGAACCTAAGATGCATCCCAACATCCGCTGAAGCCGAACTAACTCTGAGTCGAGCAAGTAATGCAGGCTTAATCACGTATCAGCCGGGCGATGGCCCTTCTGGATTTTCAGTGAATTCAGAATCAATATTATCGAAACCACAAGAAGAGGCGCTGGAGAGAATAAGAGAGAAGACAAGTAAGCTCGAAGGCAACGGTTTAATCGATCTTCTTTCAAAGGTCGTATTCGAAGATCTTTCTATGATCGTTGCATACCCCGTTGCAGATGAAGGCAAGTGGACGGATGCGGAGGATCGTAAGCTGCCAGATTCGATTATACTTCAATCAGGCTCCACTGCACGAGATCTCGCATATGCCGTGCATACCGATCTGGGAGATGGATTCATCCGAGCAACGAACTGTGTGACGGGCCGAACCGTGGGCGGAGACACCGAACTTCTGATGTCGGATGTGATTAGGATTCACTCTAGAACCTGACCGATCTCATCAGCCCTTGCTTTCGCTGGATAACTGTTCGAATCCATCTATCTGGTCTGCTTATGCTTCAGCCGAAGAGCGAGCCCAGGCCTTCGAAGCCCGAGTCATCCTCCTCTTCCTCTTCAGCAGCTGCCTCCTCTACGGGGGCAGCGGCTTCAGAGCCGCCTCCAGAGCCGCCTGCGGCAGGAGCCGCAGCGACCGGAGCCGCGATCGCGGTAGACATCGCTTCTTCGATGTCAACGGACGCAAGTGAGGCAACAAGCCCCTTCACGCGTGCCGCGTCTACATCTACTCCTGCGGCTTCGAGAACCCCAGTGATGCTCTTATCGTCGATCGTCTTTCCTGCTGAGTGCAGTAACATTGCAGCGTATACATACTCCATTTCATTCACCTTTTTCCATTAACCGAAGAGATCGCCGAGTCCTCCGAACCCTGCTTCCTCCTCTTCCTCTTCTTCCTCATCCGGGGCTTCGCCTCCAGTTTCTTCACCAGCTGATGAGGCATCAGCCGAGATAACGCTCTCTGCAGGAGCGCTTGCATACGCATTAAGCGCAGCAATGACCCCCTCGTCGAGTGCATCGGAATCGAGTTTTCCGGCCAGGCCTAATGCCTGGGACCGAACCTTTGACAGAATCATGCCGGCTGTATCATCATTGATCACTCCGGCACCGACTGCCACTGCAAGTGCATCGCCCTTGCCCTTCGCAATAAGCGCCGGCAATGTTTGCGTTGTGAGATATGTGATGTTGCAAGCAAGATTGAAACTGCCTGAAACAGCTCTGATGATGTCATCTCTGAAAGCGTCTGCATCTATTTCCAGCTCATCTGCCATGAGGATGTATCCATCTTCCAGCGCTCCTGCTAGTATTATGCCTATTTCTATAGGATTGATATCCAACTTTGCAAGCATGATCCCTAGATCAGCTGATATCGGATTGCCTTTTTCAACAGCAGTAACGGTTTTCTGAATCGCCACCTTGCCCTTATCGATTTTAGCAGGTATCCCAACGGCATTGAATTCACCAACAATGGGTCCCGGGCCAAATTGGGTAGGCCCCTTCTCCACTACGATATCCATTGGTGCTAATTCACCATCTTTAGCAGCCCTCCCCTGCCTGGTCTTGGAGAGTTCGTCAGACAGTTGGAATGCATTCATCGAGTCGGTGTGGACTATAGCTGGTTGAGTTGAAGATTCAAAGAGCGACTCCAGAACTTCTAGATCTTTACCTGAAGCCTTCCATGCCCTCCTGATTAGAGATTTCTTGGCCATGGTTATCGATAACTTGGCTCTGAGAGATGCCCTCATATCAAGCATATTTTTTGCTGGTACGCCAGAAACATCCACAATACCGATGACGCCATCGGAGTTCAGCAACTCTTCTAGCTCGTCTACCCTGGTTTTCTTCCAAGGTGCAATCTTAGGTATCATGACGTAGTAACCTCCACCTTTACAGAAGGCCCCATCGAGGTCTTGATGTAGCAAGATCGGATATTCATGGAACCGCGCTCTAGTCTGCCAATAACACGATTCCAAATAGCTATTACATTTCCAGTGAGTTCATCCAGGCTCTGCTCTCTGGTACCGAATGCTGCGTGAAAGGTCATTCTATCCCTGGATCGAACAATTGCCGTATCCTTCAGTCCAGCGGCCATCATGCCAGGATCAAGATTGGGAGGTACTGGCCGAGGCATTTTCCCACGAGGGCCAAGAACGATACCGAGGAAACGACCAACTGTCCCCATGTGAGGTATTTCAGAAAGAAAGAAATCCACACTGTTGGCTAATTTCCTCGCTTTTTGTCTGTTACCACCGAGATCTTCGATAGTTGTAGGATCAATTATTTCCAAACCGGCCGCTTTTGCTTTAGTGGCCATTTCTCCACCTGCGAACATTGCTATGCGTACGCCACGCCCTCTTCCAGAAGGGAGGCGAATCTCCTCTTGTATTCGATTGGATGGATTCTTGAGATCGACATCCCTGATGGTGAAGGCAATCTCTAGACTTTCTGTGAACTTTCGTTCTGGCGCTGCAGCTATTGCAGCTTCTATTGCGTTTCTAAGTTCGTTCTCCATATCTAATCACACCCCTGCGGTCTACGAGGATAAACCTCTTCCGCAACTCGTGTCTCTCATGCAAAATGTTCGTTAAATCTCCCTTCTTTCGTTGCTTGAATAGCTTCTCTGGCGTCCATGCCCTCAACCTTGATCCTCATGGCCACACAAGTTCCCATGATTTCTCTACACATGGCTGATAAGTCCGCTCCAGTTAATTTTGATTCTTGCTTGGATACAACTGCCTTGATCTGATCGATCGTAATGTTCTCAGTAGCGGATTCAACACTTCCATTACACTTCTTCTGACCAAGTTGCTGGAGGATCAAATGAGGAGTCTCATTACGGTCTGACATACATGTATCCCCCTTTCGCGGTTCCGCCCGACTTGCTTTCCCTTTATGAGCGTGATGTAAAGCGTATCGTAGACCTCATTCTACCCTCTGGGTGACACGTACCTGATCGGCGCGTACTGTAAGTGCCACTGGGACCAATGCATCATACAATTCAACAGTGACCTCTTCTTTCGATTCCGTGACTCTGGCAACTCGAGCTGATTGACCTCTGAATGCCCCTCCAGTAATTTCCACGATGCAACCTTCTTCGATACCAGCAGTAGCTGCCTTGGGCTCCAAATAGGGCAAGACGGTTTCAAGGGGAGACTCCCCATCCAGAACCTTTCTGCAGTTCTTCATGGGAGTCGTACTCATACCAGTTCTACCAATCAGCTTCTCAACATGGTGCTTAGCCGATGCTTCCACAAATACGTAGCCTTTCATGTGATGCGGCTGTAAAACACTGAAAATCTCGTTCTGCACATCTTCCAGCGATCCAGTTCCGGATAATCTAGCGCGAATTTCCTTTGCAACATTCTGCTCCTGCCCTATCGACGTCTTCAGAATGTAGAGGTACGAAGCAACATCTCCATACAACTCTCCGAGTTGAGGGACTGAGTATTCCTTCTCCCCTATTCTACCTGGATCAACCCACTCACTATTTTTGTAAATTGTCTTAGGTGAAACGTCGCCCTTCTCACAAAGAAAGAGAATAGGAGTAACTTCAACAAAGCGAGCTGCAGTATCACTTGTCTTTCCAAATGCAAGACCTCGTGCGGCACCAGATCTCACATATGTGAGTGAACCTGACTCGAGACCCGTGCATTCCTCGATACGACCGGCGATCGAGTCAAGATCCGATGGATCACCAGCACCGTATATCCCATCCCAAGCACCTGGTAAATCTCCTATCTCATCTGAGCGCTGCATCAGGAGCACTTGATCTTCTGATCTTACGAAGGCAATGAAAGCTTCTGACATACTATTATCTCCATTTAACTAAGAACCAGTGAGCCAATTGAAAAAGACGGGCAGCGCGTTATCCATTAGTGCGAGAACCACGAAACCAATCATCCCGAGTACAAACATCCCTATGCCGCAAACAATCACCGTTTGACGGAATTCCATCTTAGATGGCTTCTTAGCCATCTTCAAAATTCTAGCCGTGGACCCTGTTTGCAGTCTACGTACACGCCCTTCGATCTCATCTTGCCATGACTGAACCCGAGCTTCTACCGGTCCCTTTTGGCTGGTTTCGACGGCCATAACTAACACCTTTGGTGCCCGGGCCACCGATGGAGCCCATTTAAGCACGCCGACTTTGGATATACAAATCGACTATCCGATGAACTGTATGGCACGGGCTTTAGCATCTGCCATGCTCGACCTCATCCTGGCTCCGTGAATTTGCTCACTTTGGACGCCTGTTAGAACAACAAGGACGCGCACATACCCATCATGCCCATCCACTTCACTCGTAGCCCCCCATATGATCCTCGCATGAGGGTCGATTCTTTCTCTGATGATCTTAGCACATTGTTCGGCCTCGCCAAGTGTCAAATCACTTCCGCCGACTACGTTGATCAGTGCCCCACGTGCATCTGAGACATCGATTTCAAGCAGAGGCGACGAGAGCGCTTCCTCGGTCGCTCTGAGTATCCTTCCGTCCCCAGTCCCTTCTCCATGACCTATCATTGCAACTCCCCCGCCATTTTCCATGACAGAGCGTAGATCTTCGAAGTCCAGATTCACGATCCCTTCTTTTGCGATCATGTCCGAAACCCCTCTAATGCTCTGCAAGAGCAATTCATCGGCCACCCTGAATGCTGCATCGAGAGGAAGGTCTCGAACACCTTCAACAGAAAGAAGACGCTCGTTTGGTAGAACTATGACGGTGTCGCAGACTTCGGTCAGACGCTCAAGTCCCCAATCCGCATTTTGCTTTCTCAGCGAACCCTCCGACGAGAATGGGTAGGTAACAATTGCAATTGTCAAAGCACCGGCGTCTTTGCACAGCCGTGCGAGAACATGTGCGGATCCAGTTCCGGTCCCTCCACCCAGGCCAGCCGTTATGAAAGCAAGATCGCAATCCGCAACCTCCTTTGTTAGCATAGATTCAGACTCAAACGCTGCCTGTTCGCCTTTCTCTGGGTTACCTCCAGCACCTCTTCCCCTGGCCGTCCTACCGATCAGCATTTTTTCTTCTACATTCACTCTGAGAAGATGTTGAGCATCCGTATTGACAGCAAGGCCTCCGACTCTATCACGATCAAATAACCCCTCGGAAGTCAACCTCTCGATTGTATTGGATCCACATCCACCACAGCCGAATACTCGAATATTCGGTTGAAGAGTTTCTAGCAGTCTTTCAAGTGCCTCGTCATTGGTAGAATTCCCATTAAACTCAATTGGAACACTTGGCTCCTGCTCGGTTATCCTGTCTATGAGGTGTTTCACGAACCCCATTGCGATTTTCGAGAATCATAACCGTTCCCCTTCACCCTCCCAGGAAGAAACGGGTTTCTCCATACTTGATCTCTTACCGAGAACCCTGATTGTACAACAGCCGTTCATATACGAATTCCGTTTCTTAAACACACATGGAGAAAGGTCTCGGAGCATGGATTGGAGGATCGGCGATCCTCGCATCTATGTGTTGCTTGCCTTCCGTTATTTGGGTTCTATTCGCAGGAAGCTCTGCAATCGTAGCTGCAGACCAACTCTCGAACGACCTCTATTATTCGTGGGTCAGGTGGTTGCTTTACGCTGCGTCGGCAATGATGCTAACCATTGGCATGGTAATATATCATCGCTCAAAGGGCATATGCACGCTTGACGATGCGATTAGGAACCGACGGAAAGTCATCAATACGACTCTGTTGACATTCACGATAGCTATCATAACATATCTTATTTGGAACTTTATTGTCCTCGAGATTCTTGGAATAGCCGTGGGCCTTCCATGGGAAGACTCAGCTTTCTGGAACTGAATCCAACAGCATTCTCCGGGCTGAAATGAACCGAGTAACGAATGTGTACAGGCCCCCCCATGCGGAGAACCAAACCGCCAGACCAAGCCCATTCATCTCGTCAAGACCCAGCATTACGAAAGCAACGGGCGCATCTGAAATTGTCACAGTGAGAGAAAAAATGTCTGCAGCTTGAAGGCTAGCTAATAGCATGCCGACAACTGTAATCACCATCCTGTCAGCCCTCGAGAACCCCCCATAGATTCTCCCCAAGCCAACTGACTGCGCCTGAGTGCCCATGTAAGACCCCATGAGAGTCAGGAGAGCAGCCCCGAGAGCAAGTGAAAGATCGACACCGAACTCGGAATTGATCCCAATAGCTACAATCAGGCCGATATCCACGACCCTGTCAATCGTGTGGTCCAAAAAATCCCCATACGGCCCCGAAGTGCCCTGATGGCGTGCCAGGTCACCATCCAGAGCATCTAGCACCCCTGCAATACCGATTAGAATGACCGCACCCACAATCATCACCGCGCCTTCATTGTCGATTCCGGCATTGGCAACCAGCCAGAACGCTCCAAGCGATACGATGAGACTCGTCCAAGTCAGCGTATTGGGATTAGTATCTCCCAGCCTTACAATCAATGGATGCATTGCTTTGGACCATTTTTCTCGAAATTGCTCGAACATCAGAACCCCTCCTTACCGCTGACCCAGTCCACCACCATTGAAGATTGGGTCGTCGGCATCTCCGACCCCAGCCATTCGACAATCGATTTTGCAATATCCGAAGCCTCTGAGTCTGAACAGTCAAACTCGGTCCAGGGGACATCATTCTCTTCGCGCTCATTCCACATACTTCCCATTAGCTCCCATTCGACATTATCGTTGATTTTCTTTTCAGCGTAACCGCGCTTCTCCAGACGACTTCTGAGGATATCGGGATCACATCTGAGAACCACCATGGCATCGCAGGGAAGGTGGTGAGCAAGATGCCCCTCGACTATGGTAAGCCCATCCGGTTCTGTAACCCATTCCTCCTCCAATGAAGATACGAGATTGTCGATGTCTATCTCCCTGATTCCCTCTTCGTGCTCAGACAATCCAAGAAATCCTCTTTCATCTGCTAAATCAGATACACTTCGAGTCAATGCAAGCTCAGATAGGACCCTCGTTATGCTCGTCTTCCCGGTTCCGGGCGTCCCAGTCAGGCCCACCCTAAGCGCCCTAGTCACAGTCTATCCTGCGGATACCCCCCCATCAACGCTATCGTGATGCACACGATTATGCCGCGAAAGGCCTTCCCAGATACATGGAGCATGACACCGGTAATTCAGAACTAGTTCCATGGTACCATTCTTTCACCATATCGTCAAGCCGACTCAATATTCTTCTATTCGCAGCACCGGTCGCCATATACGCCGCATTTATTGCGCACGATGCAACTCTCTCCTTCATCGCTTCGATGATCGCAATAATGCCGCTCGCATTCTTGATGGGCAAAGCAACCGAAGAGATAGCCTTGAGGACATCCGAATCAATAGGAGGCCTTCTGAACGCTACATTCGGCAACGCTGCTGAAATGATAATCGCACTACTCGCGATAATCGCTGCGATGCAAGCCGGTTCGGGAACAGAGACCGAAGCGACGATGATCAAGGTCGTGCAGGCAAGCCTGATAGGCAGCATTCTCGGCAATTTGCTACTAGTAATGGGCCTATCCTTCCTCTGGGGGGGTCTCAGATTCCAAGAGCAAGAGTTCAACAGGGTGCAGGTTGGATCGAACTCATCTCTTTTGTTACTTGCAGTAATCGCGCTCATCATTCCGACCGTATTTCATGCAGCTGCTACTAATTCCTCTGACGATAGCGTTCTTCAATTATCTAGAATCGTGTCGTTGATACTTCTTTTGATATACGGACTATTCCTATTGTTCCAACTCAAAACCCACGCTTCATTATTCGCGACCGATGGCGCACACCATGAAAGCCCCTCCATGGCAAAACGAGATGCAGCCATACTGTTGGTCGTCGCAACCATTCTAGTTTCCTTCATGGCAGAGATCTTGGTCCACTCTCTTGAGGATGCAGCTGAAGAGCTGCAAATACCACATCTCTTCATCGGCATCATCCTCCTTCCGCTGTTTGGCAACGCTGCAGAGCACTTCACCGCAGTTACAGTAGCCGGAAAGAACAAGATGGACTTATCCTTCGCAATCTCGGTTGGCTCGAGCACGCAGATCGCAGTTTTCATTGCTCCATTAATCGTCTTAGTATCCTGGGCCATCGGCGTCCCCCTAACTTTCGAATTCGGTCTGTTGGAGACAACATCCGCTTTCCTTGCTGTACTCATTGCGAATACGGTTGCTGTAGATGGCAAGTCGAACTGGCTGGAGGGGGCCATGCTGCTCGCAACATACGCCGTTCTAGCCGTCGCCTTCCTGATGTACGGGTAGGGCCAAACCTCATTCAAAGGAATGGGTTCCCCCCAACATGGAGGAGGATTGGTGGGGGGGAGACGCACCTCATGACTCTGCTTCCGATGCCCCCAAGGAGATTGTAATCAGCGGCCCTGGAGGTTCCGGGACCATACTCTCAGGAGGCGTCAATCACTTATCGGAGGACGACCAAAACGGCGTTTGGGGCCAAGTCGACCAAAAGGACTCCACGCGCAGCAGATCCGTGATCTGGTTCCTTACCGGGCTGATCGTAGTTCCTGTTCTGCTGGGGGGAATATCCACATTTCTCGGCAGTATGACAGAGACTGAAGGATATGACGAGGAGTATTCCCAGAATCCCGTTGTAATCGGCAGCGTCACCATCGATGATCGCACATTCGAAACTTATGGATTCAGCGTATCGCCCGATTTCCAATATGATTTCGACGACCCCAGTTTTTGGACCATCACCATCGGTGGGGATAACTGGAGCTCTTG